>DUEZ01000063.1 GCA_011174825.1 Anaerolineae bacterium
AGGGAGCGGCTGATGGCCGCGCTGCGCCACAAGGAGACAGATCGTGTCCCATGGTCGCCGCTGATATGCGGTTATTACTCACTTGGTCTTCCAGAACCACTTCGAGGGAACGATCTTGCAGTGCAGAGGGCCATCGGCGCAGATGTCATGGAAAGGATCTCGACTACAGTTTACAGTCAATCGCTTCCATCAGGCATCCCTGCTGCATTTGAGATTTCTCTTAGAAAACCGATTGAGACCGTGACGAGCTCCAATAATGTAGCCATCAGAGAAATTCGTGAGGGGAATCTGTTGCTCCGTATGTATGAGACGCCTGCTGGTGTGGTCCGTGAAACTTATGAGACGAGAGAGAGCTCGCCATGGATGGCGTTTCCAGTCGAATACAAGATAAAGACGCATGAGGATCTCAATGTCTACCGGTACATTGTTGAGGCTCAGGAGTACCAACCCGCTTATGACGAGTTTATCAGAATCAGTGGGGAAATCGGTGATGATGGCATTGCGACGGCGCCTTCTCCAATCAGTCCCTTCCAAATGCTGCTGGAAGTTGAGCTGGGTGTAGAGCAGTTCCATTATTTCTTGATCGATTATCCAGACGAACTGGAAGCGTTGATGAGGGTTATGCACGCTAAAAATCTGGAGGCATGCGAAATCATCGCCGCGTCACCTGCAGAAGTCGTGATCCTCTATGAGAACACCTCCACAAGTTACATGTCGCCACCCATGTTCGCCCAATACATTCTCGAGCATCTAAACGAATATGCTGATCTGTACCATAAGGCCGGCAAGATCGTATTGATCCATGCTTGTGGAAAGCTTAAGGACATCTTGGACGAGCTTGGGCTTGGCCATTATGACGGGATATGTGACATTGCCCCTCCGCCTACAGGGGATTTAGATCTGGCTGAAGCCAAAGAAGCGTGGGGGAATCGAAAGGTGGCCATGGGCGGGATCGACGCAACCGCGTTCGTCACTCTCTCACCCGAGGAGATGAAGAAGCATGTCCGGCACATCCTGCAGCGGATTTCGTCCCATCGCGGGGTCATCCTCGGTAGTGGCGACGCGGTCCCCGCGGGAACGCCGCTTGAAACCTTGAGAGCCATCACAGAAGCAGTTGAGGAGTTTAAGCTTTAAGAGTGTATGTAGATCAAATGATCATCTTTACAAAGAAGGAGGGGAAATGAAGAAAACGGCTTTGCTCAATCGGGATGTCTCGGCGGTCATTGCCAGCCTCGGGCATACGGACATGTTGGTGGTTTGTGACGCTGGATTTCCGGTCCCACCGAGCGTGAGGCGCATCGACCTGGCGGTGACAGCCAACATTCCTCCATTCTTGAAGACATTAGAGACGATCCTCACCGAGCTGGAGGTGGAGAAGATCGTCGTCGCCGATGAGACCAGGGAGGTCAGCCCGGATCTCTTCAAGCAGATTGAGACGCTCTTCCCCGGGCTGCCCATGGAAACCATGCCGCATATCAAATTCAAGGAAGTGGCGCGTGAAGCGCGGGCGGCGGTGCGCACGGGAGAGTTCACAGCCTATGCCAACATCATCCTGGTGTGTGGCGTGCCTTACGCGTGAGTGAGTCAGGAAGTATTGAGAATTAATCGAAGGAGGAACACCATGGCCAAGACAGGAAGGATCACGGTTTGTGCAGAACCCGGAGCCGAATTTGTGATCCGCGAACATGAGTTACCGAAGGTTGAATCCAACACCGCACTGATGAAGATCGAGATGTGTGGCTTATGTGGCACCGATGTGCATTACTGGCAGGGACACAAACCGACCATCCCGCTGCAATGGCCCGGTGTGATGGGTCATGAGATCGTGGGCACCCTGTTGGAGATAGGAGAAGGGTATTACGAACAAGATGTTCTGGGAAAGCCACTGAAAGTCGGCGATCGTGTTGTTCCGGCCCCTCTGGTCAACAGCGGTTTTGATTTTTATCAGACGTTCGTTGGCGAACCGGTGAAGGACGAACATGCAGCCGCTTATGGCCATCTTGGTGACGGACCGCCCTATCATCACGGGGGCTACGCCGAATACCTTTACCTCTTTTTGCCCAACACCCTGGTCTATAAGACCGACCTTCCACCTGCGATCGCGGTGATGCTTGAGCCAATGAGCATCGCAGTGAACGGGATCAACAAGATCGGGATAAGGCCTGGCGAGGTGGTTGCGGTGCAGGGCGCAGGCCCGATTGGGCTCATGAACGTCGCATGTGCCAAGCTGTCCGGCGCATCCAAAGTGATCGCCGTCGATCGGATCCCAGCGCGCTTGGAGATGGCCAAGAAGCTGGGTGCGGATGTGACGATCAATCTAGATGAGGTTCCGAGGGCGGAAGATCGAGTGAAACTTGTACACGAAGAGAGCACTGGCGGAAGGGGCGTCGATGTTGTACTGCAATGTGTCGGTGTGCCGGCCGCGGTTCCTGAGGGCATCGATTACCTGCGCTACGGTGGACGTTTCTGCGAGCAAGGGCACTTCTCTGACTCAGGCACGGTGGAGATCAATCCCAGTTTGCACCTTTGCGCCAAGCTCATCACCCTGGTGGGAGCATGGTCGAGCACACCGCCGACCTTTATTCAATCCCTCAATTTGATGGAGCGTCGTGACTTCCCCTATGAAGAGGTTGTCACCCATTTGCTTCCGCTTGAGAGGCTGACGGAAGGTTTCAGGGCGCTTGCGGGGGACAAAATCATCGACGGAAAGGCGGCGATCAAAGTTGTCACGGCTCCGTGGGACGGAAATTAAGCTGGCCTGGAGAGGGAGATGAATGACTCTGGACCCTACATCCTAGTCGCTGATCTTGGGACATCGGCCACCAAAGCCGGGGTGTTCACGCTTGATGGCAGAGAATTGACCTCGGCGACGGCGGAGTATCCTGCCACCTACCCCCACCCTACTTGGGCCGAGCAAGATGCGAATCATTGGTGGGAAGCCGCGATCAGCACCATTAGAGACTCCTTGGAAAGCGCCCAAGTTAAACCGGATGCCGTGAAGGCAGTGAGCATCAGCGGTCAGGCGCCTTCCTGCTTGGCGATCGATCATGATGGAGAACCGCTTCGCCCGGCCATCATCTGGATCGACCGCAGAGCGACCGAAGAGGTCGAATGGATCGCCGAAAACATCGGCGCCGATGAGGTCCGCCGGGTTGCGGGCAATTACATCGATGGTTATTTCGGCGGCCCTAAATGGCTCTGGTTCAGAAAAAAAGAGCCCGACCTTTTTGATAAGACCTGGAAGATCCTGCAAGCACACAGCTATGTCATCTTCAAACTAACCGGCGCGCTGGTCACAGATTATTCCCACGCCGGCTTATGCAGCCCATGCTTCGATCTGCAGAAGAAGGAATGGTCTCAGGAAATGTGTGAGGCCCTGGGGATTCCTCTCTCAATGCTGCCCGAAGTCGCACCATCCCATCAAGTGGTGGGAAAGGTTCACGCTGAAGGCGCCAAGCTCTCTGGATTGGCCGAAGGGACACCGATCGTCTGTGGCGGTGGTGATTTCGCTTGTGCGACATTAGGATCCGGCGTGATTGAGGTAGGTCAAGCGGCGCAGATGTTAGGTACAGCGGGGAACCTCTTGGTGCCGATGGGAGAGATCGTCGATCCCGATCCCAAACTTCTGAATACGGTTCATGTAACGGGAGATTATCTTACCTTGGGGAGCATCTACGCGGGAGGTGTTTTGCAGTGGTTCCGCGATCAGTTGGGCGAACCTGAGATCGAAGAGGCAAAACGCATAGATAAGAGCGCCTACCGCTTGTTGGACGAGAAAGCCGCTGAAATCCCCCCGGGATCAGAGGGCCTCATTCTTCTGCCCTATCTCATGGGCGAGCGGACACCCATCTGGGACGCCTATGCTCGTGGGGTGTATATCGGCTTAACGCCCTACCACACCCGGTTACACATGTATCGCGCTGCATTGGAGGGCGTGGCTTTCGGTTTCCGACATATGGCGGAGATCATCGAGCAGCAGGGTGTAAAGATCGAAGAGATCATCGCCGTGAACGGAGGCGCAAAGAGCCCACTATGGCGTCAAATCTTTGCTGATGTGCTGAACGCACGTATTCATTATTATCTTGGCGGTGTCGCTACACTCTTAGGTGATGTCATCCTCGCCGGGGTGGGCACTGGGCAGTTCTCTGGCTTCGAGGTGGTCAGGGAATGGCTGGAGATCGCCGAGACACAAGAGCCCGATGCGCAGGCACATGCTTTGTATGCCAGGTATTACACGCTCTATCGCAAAATCTACCTTCAGCTTAAGGATCAATTCAAAGAATTGGTGGATCTTGGAAAAGGGCGGGAGTAATCCTTGGTGATTTTGGGAGAGGTGTGATTTCGTTTTGTAAGCATTGGCCACATGGCCGTATATCACCACAGGGCAGCCTTGCGATCGCTGCGGCAAGCAGATGAGTGGGTAAGCGCTGCCCATGGTCCGTTTATCTATGAGGAGGGAAACCTCTTGATGAGTCTTTGTGTGAATATCCTTACGCTGCTCAGCTTCATTTTGTTGGGTTTGCTCGTGACAGGCTGTGCATCAAAAGTGCAAACGCCAGAACCGCTTGAGGAGCTAACCCCCACAGAGGATGCGGTAACCCAGACACCCTCGCCGATCCTGACCTTGCAGAATGAGTATTTTGCTCTCGCCATAAGTCGAGAGAACGGGAGCATTCTGCAAGTGGAAGACAAGCTGAACGGGTTAAAGTTGATCGAAGATCCGGTAGGTGACTTGCCGCCTTGGCGACTCTACTTCTTTGATCTCTCCACCAACAACGTTCAAGAATGGGAGACCTGGGAGCGTTTCACGCTTGAAACTGAGGGGACACCGGAGGGTGGCGATCGAGCGAAGCTCCATTGGCAGCTCGCTGAAAGCGTGGAGATTGAGGCCGTCATTGAGTTGCCGCCTGAAAGCTACGTGGCTGATTTCCATGTGAAGGTGCTCAATGGCTCGCAGCGCACAATCCAGCAGCTTGAGTTCCCCATCCTGAGAGGCATTGGGAGGTTGGTCGATATACCCAGCGAGGACAACCTCTTGCTGCATCCCGTAGCTGGCGGTTTGCTCTTTGTGGACCCTGTTGGTCTGTTTCGAAGACCCTCCTCAAGTGCACCTGGATTGCGACACGTTCCCTACCCTGAGGGTGTTGGGGCGTTTACACAATTCATGGCCTACTACGCAAAAGAGCGTGGAGGCTTTTACTTCGCTTGTCACGATCAACTGAACACGACGAAGGAAGTGGACTTCTATTCACCTTCGCAAGGGGGTCTCGAGACACTTTTCGCACACAAGTCGTGGGACATGACGGCCGGCAACGATTTGATCCTTGATTACCCGATCGTTTTGGGGGCTCTAGAGGAGGGGAGTTGGTATGCGGCGGCTGAGCGATATCGCGATTGGGCTACTGCGACGGGCGAGGGTCATCCAGCTTGGTGCGAGAAAGGTCGGCTCGAGGACCGAGTCCGAGAGGGCACAGCTGCGGCGTGGTTGGCGGAGGAGGTGGGCTTCAGCACGTTTGGGGTGCCAAGTTCATTTGAGGTAAGTCCCTGGCTGGAGGCATTTCATCGAATCGCCGACAAACCGGTTTTCCACGTCCTGGGCCACGACTGGCCTCAATGGGGCGGGGCTTCAGTGGAACGCATGGAACTGTTGGATTCGATGTTTGCGGAAGCCGGCATCAAGCCCTTTCACGAACATTCGCTGAACGAACTCTGGTTCCCGCAGGTCTCAGTGCCGTCAGATCTATTGGATGACCCACAAGGTCATCGGCAATTTTTCGAGATGCTAGGCGCGCGTTGGTCAACACTTCCGGAGGAACGGTGGCGGGAGATCTTTGAGGCATACAATTGCTGTGGACCGTGGCTGCCCCTTGGACTATCCCCTCTTCCCTGGTTTCCAACACGGTTTCATCCTGCCAACCTCGAGGCGATCAAGAACAACGGCGACTTCTTCGCACCGTTCTTCTTCGATTTCTTCAGCTACGGTCACGATCACGAGGCTTATGGGATGAACATCGGAAGCTCAACCGGCTGGCAGCATCCTCATGAGTTGATCCAAGCAGCCTTTACAAAGATCTGGATGGATCCGACGACTTCTTACTGGCAGGAGTTTCATGCCGATCGCGATCGGCAAATCGTGGTCGAAAGTGGGGCAGATGGACTGTATTACGATATCTCCGCTGGCGCTGGACCGCGCTGGAGTGATCGGGGAGATCTGGGGCATCCACCGGGCTATGGGCGATGGTTGTGGGAGGGATATGGGGAGCTTTATACAAAATCCAAACAAGCAGCCAAAGCAGTCAAAGGAGCTTATGTCACCCAAGGTGTCGAGATGGGTCTTGAGACTCTCATCCCGTATATTGATTTTAATCAATGGCGGGCTGGTGGATTGGTCCAGGGGGACATCGAGTTGACACCGTATATAGATCTGGTCAAGCAAGGGAAGGTAGCAAAGTTACCGCTCTTCTCCTACCTCTATCATGAATACGGACCGGTGATGCTGGACGGGTGGGCAAAGCTAGCGCAGGAGTTTGGTGACATCTTCTACCTCATCGCAGCCGAGATCGCTTTGCAGCAAGGCGGGCTCGTCGAATTGAATTACGAATACTCTCCTCTGGAGCGCTTTCCGGGGATGGAGGGCCCGACATATCAACTCATGTATCACACCGCCGTCTATCAAGATGAGCAGCCATATGATGTGGATCCTCAAAAGGTGGCCTTCCTAAAGGAGGTGGCATTAGCTCGCACGGAGTTCGCCACGGAGTATCTTGCGTATGGCAAAGCCATGAAGCCAGTTACGTTCCTGACCCCGATCCCAGAGATCGAGCTGACCTGGAATCACTACAACAGCATCGGGGGTCGTAGGGAGAGCGGGGTTTTCACCGCGCCTTCGGTCGTTCAACAGGTTTGGAGTTATAAGAATGAGAAGTTAGGCGTATTGATGGTCAATCTGGACGGTGATGATGTGCTAGAGGTAGAACTCACCCTCGATCCGAGAAAGTATTCGTTGAATGGACAAAGTTATCAGATATGGCAGGTCACAAGTGAGGGCAGTGAGAGGATAGGGACATGGGCGCAGGGGGAGGACCTGCGGTTGGCGGTCCATCTTTCGCCGCGCACAATCGTGCTCGTGGAATTTCGTCCACAAGGCGATTGATCGTTCGTCTTAAGCCCAGGAATTCGCGTAGCGGATATGAGGCGGAAACACTGGATTGAGTTATAGAGTTCCTACAGAAAGACAACTTACCAGAGCAGAAAGGTTGAAGAAATGACTTTGGATGAGGCGAAGAAGCGCGAAATGCTCCGGCAGATGTACAGCATCCGGGCTTTCGAGGAAATGGCGGAACAACTCTACGCCATGGGGAAGATCCATGGAACGATGCATCTCTCCATTGGAATGGAGGCCTCTGCGGTCGGGGCGATCGCGGCATTGCGTCCCGATGATCTTATCCTGAGCACCCACCGTGGCCATGGCCATTGCATCGCCAAGGGGGCTGATCTCAATCGCATGATGGCCGAGTTCATCGGCAAGGAGACCGGTTACTGTAGAGGCCGAGGCGGCTCGATGCACATCGCCGATATTGAGGGGGGTAACTTAGGTGCGAACGGCGTGGTCGCGGGGGGCGTCCCCATTGCGGTGGGGGTCGGGCTCAGCCTCAAGATGCAAAAGCGAGATCAAATCATCCTCTGCTTCTTCGGTGATGGCGCGGCTAACCTTGGACCGTTTCACGAAGCGTTGAACATGGCCGCCATCTGGTCCCTGCCGGTGGTGTATGTGTGTGAGAACAACCAGTACGCGATGTCTTTCCATGTTCGCAAGGCGTTTGCCATTGAGCGAATCTCTGACCGGGCGACAGCGTATGGGATGCCTGGGGAAACAGTGGACGGTAATGACGTGCTGGCGGTGTACGAGGCCGTGAGCAAGGGTATAGAACGGGCGCGCGCGGGCCAAGGTCCTTCACTGATCGAGAACGTAACCTATCGCTGGCGAGGACACTCGAGGAGCGATATCAATCGCTACCGCACCAAAGAGGAGATCGAGTCTTGGCAGGAGAAATGTCCGATCAAACGCTTCAGGAAACACTTGCTTGACGAGGGGGTGCTTACGGGCGAGGAAATCGACCGGATTAAAGAAGAGGCCTACACAGCCATCGATGCCGCGGTTGAATTTTCCGAAGCCAGCCCGGATCCAGATCTGAAGACCATCGAGGAAGGAGTGTACGCCTGATGCGAGAACTCACGTACTCAGAGGCGATTCGAGAGGCGCTCCGTCAAGAGATGCTGCGCGACGACAGGGTCTTCATCATCGGCGAGGACGTGGGCGTATACGGTGGTGCCTTTGGTGTGACGCTTGGATTGGTAGAAGAGTTCGGTGAGGAGCGTGTGATTGACACACCCATCAGCGAACTCGGCATTGCCGGCGCGATCACCGGCGCCGCGTTGACGGGGATGCGGCCGGTTGGCGAGATCATGTTCATGGATTTCATTACATTGGCCTCGGAGCAAGTGGTGAATCAGGCGGCCAAGATCCGCTTTATGTTCGGCGGAAAAGCCGCTGTGCCCTTTGTGCTCCGCACACCCGCCGGGTCTGGCACCGGTGCTGCGGCGCAGCACTCGCAGAGCTTGGAAAATTGGTTCGTTCATATCCCAGGTTTGAAAGTGGTCATGCCAAGCACGCCTTACGATGTGAAAGGACTACTGATCGCCTCCATCCATGATGACAACCCGGTTATCTTCATTGAACACAAGTTGCTTTATCGAACCAAAGGACCGGTCCCCGAAGAGCCCTATACGATCCCCTTAAGTGTTGCCGAGGTGAAGCGTGAGGGTCAGGATCTAACGATCGTCGCTACATCGGTGATGGTTACGCGTGCGCTCGAGGCGGCCGAGCAATTGGCTCAGGAAGGGATTGAGGTTGAGGTGGTTGACCCTCGCACCCTCAAACCACTTGATGAGGAGACGATCGTCCGGTCGGTGATGAAGACCGGACGGGCGTTAATTGTGCACGAAGCGTGTCAGACAGGTGGCTATGGGGCTGAATTGGCGGCTGTTATCGCCGGTAGCGAGGCGTTCGATTACCTGGAAGCGCCCATCAGACGGCTGGCGGGACGAGACATACCTATTCCCTATAATCGTTATCTGGAATATCATACGGTGCCGCAGGTCGAGAACATCGTCGCCGCATCCCGCGAGTTGATCCGCAGGGGAGCTTGAAATGGCAACCAAGGTCATCATGCCTAAACTTGAGATGGCTCAGGAATCAGCTACCATCATCGAGTGGCTCAAGCATGAGGGCGATCAAATTGAGAAGGGTGAGCCCCTTTTGGTGATCGAGACCGATAAGGTCACTGTGGAACTCGAGTCACCAGGTTCGGGTGTTCTATCCAGTGTTCGTGGAGATCCCGGAGAGGAGATCCCTGTCACGCAAGTGATCGCTTACCTTCTGGAACCGGGAGAGGAACCACCTCAGGAAATTATCGAGGAGGAGATTGAGAGGGCATTGGAGATACCACCCCCACCCATCCCACAGGTGGATGTGACGCCTGTTGCGAAGCGATTGGCCACGACTCACGGCGTTGATCTTGGCACGGTCGTAGGCACGGGACCGAAGGGCCAAATCACCAAGGAAGACGTTGAGGCAGCGTTGACCGCTCCTGCTGTGGTGACCCCGCCAGGAAAGATCCGCGCCACGCCATCTGCCCGGCGTCTGGCTCGGGAGAAGGGTGTGGATCTCTCGGGGGTGAAAGGGACTGGGCCGCGCGGCCAGGTGACGGCCGAGGACGTGGCGGCCTATTCACCTGCTCCAGGAATTGTGGGGCTAACACCCTTGGAGACCGTTCCACTTCGAGGCATTAGGCGTACCATCGCTGAGAGGATGACGCACAGCTTTCAAACCACACCACATATCTTTGTCAGCCTGCGGGTCGACATGAACAAACTGGAAGCAGAACGGGCGCGCCTCAATGAAGCGGCAGAAGCCAACCAGTTCCCTCGCATCTCAGTGACTGCGATCTTGGTAAAAGTGACGGCCGAGGTGCTTAAGGACCATCCATGGTTGAACAGCACCTTGCAGGGAGAGGAGATCATTCTATTATCGGATTTGAATATTGGTGTTGCGGTAGCGCTTGATGGGGGTCTCATCGCGCCGGTGGTGCACCATGCTGACGGGAAAAGCGTAGCTGAGATCGCCGCGGAAGTGCAGGACCTGGCAACCCGCGCTCGCACCAATCAATTAACGCCATCTCATGTTGCACGGGGGACGTTTACCATCTCCAATCTGGGCTCCTTCGGTGTCGAACAATTCACGGCCATCATCAACCCGCCGAACGCCGCCATATTAGCCGTCGGAGCCATACGTTCCGAAGTCGTAGTGGATGAATTAGGGGAGATCGTTGTACGACCACTGGTATGGATGACTCTCGCTGCAGATCATCGCATCGTCGACGGCGCGGTGGCGGCCAAATTCCTTACCGCGCTCAAGGATGCCTTAGAAGATCCCGCTCAATACCTACAATCAAAGCCTCTTGGGTAATTTGACCGGCTCAGATCGCGGTTGAAACAGCCCCGCTTTTTCTAATCCTTCCGTAAGACCTCACCGTGTCTCGTGATTAATGAGCCCTATGTCATGAAGGTGATGGTTTCCTTGGTGGGCATTGCAGGTCAGGACTCAGGACTGACTCTATTTACTGTCATTCTGAGGAGCCCTTCGACTACGCTCAGGATAAACTCCGCGACGAATAATCTCGTTGCTGGGATAAGTAGTCCTTTCATAACGGAAAACGGGATCCTTCGCTTCACTTCGTTCCGCTCAGGATGACATTAATGGGAATGATAATCTGACCATTCCTTCGGCGGAGATTACTCATTCAAAGCATTCCACTCCGCTTCCCTTAGGTGGGCTAAGAGAGTTTTTTGCTTCACACATAATAAAGTCATCCTGAGCTTGTCGAAGGATGACTTTCCTGTGTATAGAGCAGAAAGCACCCTGAGCCTCCATTGTTCTGAGCCGGTCAAGCGGAACTGGATGACACATAAGTATGTCATTCTGAGCGCTGATAAGCGTGAAGAATCCCTATGAAGTGTCGAATCGAAAAGTATCATCATAGGGATCCTTCGCTTCGCTCAGGATGACATATAGAGAGTGTCATTCTTAGCACCCCTTCGATGAGCTCTGGACAGGTAGGATAACGCAGGATTACAGTGCTTCAAGCACGATTGTGTGTTAAACCCGGGTGATGGATGATTAGATTTTATTTCCCAAGAAACATCCCCCTCGAATCTTGCCTCATTATCCGTACTTTCAAAACTGATGAATTTCTCGTTTCGGGATAAACTTATGCCTTGGAGGGACACCTATGGCAAAGGTCTTAGTTCTGGGCGCGGGTATGATGGGAACGGCGATGACCGTTCCCCTGACAGATAACGAGCACGATGTCCATCTCGTGGGGACCCATTTAGACGGTCATATCATTGAGGAGATCCACGAGTCCCGTACCCACCCGAAGTTGCGGAGCGCCGTGCCTGTGAGCGTGAAACCCTATCCCATCGCTGGCTTGGAAGAAGCCCTGCGGGGTGTTGACCTGATCTTCTTGGGGGTTAATTCTTTGGGTGTCGAATGGGTAGCAGAAGCGCTGGGACCCTTGCTCACGGGTGATGTACCGATCGTCGCCCTTACAAAGGGGTTGGTTGGCGATGGACAGAAGCTTACCCTATTACCGCATGTTCTACGCAATGCCTTGCCATCGAGCTATCGAGAGGAAGTTAGACTGGCCGCTGTTGGCGGGCCCTCTATCGCCGGTGAGTTGGCCGCTCGGCGTCCCACGGGTATCGTGATCACGGGTTCGGATCAAACGCTTCTAGACGAGGTCGCCAGCGTCATGCGAACATCCTATTATCATATCTGGACCAGCACGGATGTGATCGGGGTTGAGGTTTCCGTCGCACTGAAGAACGTTTACGCGCTCGCGGTTGGCATGGTTCAGGGATGGATGGAGAGGGATGGGATTGACGAAGAGGGCGATGTGATGCACAACATGGCGGCCGCGATCTTCGCTCAAGCCCTATGTGAGATCGCCTATCTCGTGGACTATATGGGGGGAGAGGTTGAGAACGTATACGGGTTGCCCGGCGCCGGCGATCTGTACGTCACATGTATGGGCGGGCGGAACATGCGCATGGGACGTTTGTTGGGATCAGGGATGCGTTATGAGGAAGCCAAAGCGAGACACATGGCCGACGATACCATCGAAGGGGCCGAATTGGCTTTGGCCATCGGCGACACGATCGAAGCGATGATCGAACGTGGTGACCTCGAAGGCGCGTCACTTCCCCTGCTGCGAACGGTGATCGACATCGTGTGCCACGATGCGCCGGTGGTTTTTCCCTGGGACAGGTTTTTCACTTCAGAAACTTCTCTTCACCCACCGAAGAGAAGCTGACCGACCAGCCCCACAAGCGATGGAACCACGATCCCCAAGCTGAGGCGTATGAGGGTGAAGCGCCAACCCAGGAAGGGCAACTCGAAGGAAACCGACAGCAGAGCGAGAGCGGCCCAAGAGGTGATGATGGCCAGTGTCGGTCCGAGACCGGCGCCGGCTTGATAGAGGGTGGCGATGAGGGGGAAGACCACATAGGGGCCGCCCGGCAACAACATTCCAGCGCCTGTACCGATCAGTAGACCCCGCCAACCGGAGCCTGGACCGATCCAATTTTGGACCAGGTTCTGCGGTCCGAGGACGTTCACGTACCCCACGATGACGAAGGCGACCACGAGCAACGGCAACGTTCGTCTAAGCGTGGACCAACCCAGAACGATCCCCACTCGGTGACTCCCGTCACCGCGCGACCAGGCGTAGATCAGCAGCCCCAGAGCCAGCACGATTAAGATCAGCGTCGCTTGGTTCATCCGACGGCCTCTCGGATGCGATCGATGGATCTTCCGAACAACGCCTCTGCTAACATCCCAAGCAAGGGGGGTATAACCAAGGTGAGGCCATAACGTATGAGGGTCAATTGCGTCCCGAGCAGGGCGAACTCGAAGGGCAATCGAGTGACGGACCAAAGGTTTTTCGCGGTGACGAAGGCTACCAGTGCCCCTATCCCGGCGCCGGAGTGGAGCAGCGCGCCGGCGAGCGGATAATACACATAAGGACCGCCCGGGATCAGGGCACCAGCCAGACAGGCCAACAGGACCCCCCGCCAACCAGACTGTGAACCCAACCATCGCTCGATCACCTCGCGGGAGACCAAGGCCTGCACCAATCCCGCCAGGAGAAAGGCAGCTAAGAGTAGCGGGGTGACGCTGAGCAGGGTCCGTCCGCCGTTGGCCAACCCCTCCAGGGTTTTTTCCGCGCCACCCTGACTCCAGGCTACGACGGCCAGCGCAAGCGCTACCCCGATTAGAAATAATGTCGTGCGGTCAGGTATCCATTTACGCATGTCGGACGCTTGTGGCGAGTTTTTCTGTAGGACTACTGGACCCAAGAAGTTGATTTGGGAAGTATAACGCAACCAAACTGAGATACAAATTAATACGCTTAACCTCCCCGCGAGCTTCAAGCTCGCGGGGAGGTGGATTATTGGTTCTTGGGCAGTAGTTTACCCAAGGCGTGCAACAACGCGTCCGCATCTTCTTCATCGTTGTAGCCCTGAAAGGACACTCGAATCAGGGGTTGATCGTTCCAGCGATGTGTCACAACCTCAATCCTGTACTCGTCGTAGAGTTGCGTTTGAAAAGCCTCACAATCGAGATCTGGCAAGCGGGCGGTGAACATCTGGATGAACCATTCTTGTGAGTCAGGACACAACGCCTCGAAGCCTGTCAGGGTATTGATGCGCCCCCTGGTCTTGCTTGCCAATTGATGACAACGGCGACGTATGGTGTTCCAACGGTGGTCTTGCTGAAAACGGATGGCGGTCGGCACGGAGAGGAAAGCGGCGATGTCACGTGTTCCTTGCCATTCGTGGTGATCAATGAAGCGCGAATCGCTGGGTTTTTCTGCCTCCCATCCCCAACTTGTCACGAGAGGTCGGAGTCGATCCTGTACTTCGCGCCGAGCGTACAGGAAGGCAGCTCCCTTGGGCGCACAAAGCCATTTGTGGCACGCTCCGGTGTACAGATCGGCTCCCAGTTGCGTTAGATCTAACGGAAGCTGGCCTGGAGCGTGGGCTCCGTCAACAATGGATAGCAAGCCCATCTGACGAGCGCGGTGGCAAATTGCCTCAACAGGGAAGCAGAGCGCGGTGGGGCTGGTGATATGGCTGATGAAGACGAGGCGCGTTCGCGGCGTGATACCCGAACAGAAGGCCTCCACAAAATCCGCCCGGCTGGTTAATGGTAGCGGAATGGGTTGACGGACGTAACGCGCGCCGGCCTGTTGGCAAATGAAACGCCAGGTGCGGTCCATGGCGCCGTATTCATGATCGGTGGTCAAGATCTCATCACCGGGTTTGAGCTCTAAACTGCGGACCACCATGTTAATCGCTGTGGTGGGATTGGTGAAGTAGACCACCTCATCTTCGCCGCAATGCAGAAAATCCGCCAATGCTGCCCGTGCTTCTGCCATCAGGTCGCGAGCGCGTCTCGACAGAAACTTTACAGGCTGTCGCTCCAACTCGTGTTGCCACTTCTGATAGGTCTCAAACACTGGGCGAGGACAGGCGCCGAAAGAACCGTGATTGAGGAAAATCACCTCTGGATCAAGCAGAAATTCGGATTTGAGATTGTTCATTTCGCTGAAGCGATAACCGACGCGCTGGTCAAGTATATCAATTCCCTGAAGCTATTGCTCTTGGATTGCCATGTGGGGCGTATCCCACAGAAGCTACCAGCTCGAAAGGCAATTCTTCTGCAAGGCATTACTATTCCCCCTTAACCTCCCCGCGAACTTTAAGCTCGCGGGGAGATGGCAGGTTGCATTGTGCAAGACCTCAATTCGCCTTGAAAGTATCATTCTTATGAGAAGCATGCAGAAAAGGGAGAGGGCGAAAATCTCCTCTCCCCTGTGGGGAGAGGGACAGGGTGAGGGGCAGTTGACTCATCGCAATCACCCTCACCCCCACCCTCTCCCTAAAAGGGAGAGGGAGTCATCTCCTGCGAGGAGAACAACAAGGCATGCGGCGAACCCCTAACTGTCCGCGCAAGAAGTATAATCTCCTTGCTATGTCCATCGAGGAGGCCCTCGAGCGTTTGCGGCTCGACATGGATTTCATGAAGAACGTCTCCGTCTGGGAGCGGATGCCGCCCAGGCCGGCCCGCTATGCTGACTTCCCCGCCGACCTTGATCCACGATTGATTTCAGCCCTACGCTCTTTGGACAACGCCCCTCTCTACACACACCAGGCAGTGGCCGTGGAGGCCGCTTTGGCTGGAGAGAATGTGGTCGTGGTCACTGGGACGGCTTCAGGCAAAACGCACTGTTATAACCTCCCGGTGCTTCAGACACTCCTCGCGGACCCCGAAGCGCGAGCCCTGTATCTCTTCCCGACCAAGGCGTTATCCCAGGATCAGGCTGCCGCGCTGGGACAGTTTCTGGAGGCGTTAGGTACCGTCGAGGGAGTCCCTGTCCGCACCTATGATGGGGATACCCCAACAGCCAGGCGCCGCCAGATCAGGGACGAGGGTCGGATTCTAATCACCAACCCTGACATGCTTCATATGGGAATCCTCCCCCACCACCCTAGCTGGGCGATGCTGCTCGAGAATCTGCGCTGGATCGTGCTCGACGAGCTTCATGTCTACCGGGGCGTTTTTGGCTCAAATGTTACCAATCTGCTGCGGCGTTTGCGGCGCCTGTGCCGTTTCTACGGCTCGGAACCGCAATTCGCGCTCACCTCGGCCACGATCGCCAATCCCAAGGAGCTGGCCGAGAAACTGATCGAAGCGCCTGTTCATCTGGTCCCCCCTGATTTGGATGGATCTCCACGGGCCGAGAAACATGTGATCATCTACAACCCCCCGGTGATTGACCCCAGTCTTGGGATTCGCCGAGCCTATACATTGGAATCAACGCGCATCGCCGAGCGATTCTTGGGAACCGAGGTACAGACGGTGGTCTTCGCCCGAGCTCGGTTAACGACAGAAGTCTTGCTCGGTTACGTTCGGGATGCTTACGAAAGCCTCGGAGGTGATCCAAAAGCGATTCGTGGTTATCGGGGCGGCTACCTCCCTCTAGAACGACGTGAGATCGAGCGTGGATTACGTGAGGGGGTCGTGAAAGGCGTCGTGGCCACCAACGCTTTGGAGCTAGGGGTTGATATCGGGCAACTGGGAGCCGCGGTGGTTGCTGGTTATCCGGGTACGATCGCAAGCCTGTGGCAACAGGCGGGTCGAGCTGGTCGTCGCAGTGAGGTTTCGGCGGCGGTTTTGGTTGCCTCCGCTGCCCCCCTCGACCAGTTCGTCGCCACACATCCGCGCTACCTATTTGAAAACCCGCCCGAGATGGGGTTGATCAACCCCAATAATTTGGCCATCCTATTGCGTCACCTACGCTGCGCAGCTTTTGAGCTGCCCTTCGAGGAGGGTGAGAACTTCGGGGATTTCGCCAAGGTCGAGGAGCTACTTGCCTATCTGACGGAGGAGGGGGATCTACATCGATCCCATGGGACCTACACCTGGGTGGCGGATGCCTACCCTGCCGAGTCGGTCTCGCTGCGAGCCAGTGGGGATGACCCCATTGTGATTCAGGATGTGAGCCAGGGTCGCCCAATCGTCATCGGTGAAATTGACCGCGCAGCGGGCCCCATCTTGTTGCACGAGGGTGCGGTTTACATCCACGAGGGACGAACGCACCTCGTCCAGCGTTTGGACTGGGAGAACGCATTAGCCGAGGTGGAACGGGTCGATGTCGACTACTATACCGACGCTTCGGAGTCCGTGGGGCTTGAGGTGCTTGAGGTATACGACGCAGATGAGCACGCGCCTGCTCGCCGGGCGCATGGGTGGGTGGAGGTCACCGCCACCACGACCTCCTATCGCAAGGTCAAACGCTACACGCATGAAACGTTGGGCTATGGTTCGATCGATCTACCACCGCGGTCTTTTGAAACCAGCGCCTATTGGTTTTGGATCGCGCCAGAGACGGTTGATCGGCTTGAAGCGGAAGGTGTGCTCCTACCGCCCACCGACTATGGACCGAGTTGGTCCAGCGCCCGGGATGCGGCGCGCACGCGCGATGGCTACCGCTGCCGACAATGCGGTGCCCCGGAACGTGACGCTCGAGCGCATGAGGTTCACCACATTCGGCCTTTCCGTGAATTTGGCTATATCCCTGGGGAGAACCGGTACGATCGCTTGGCCAACGACCTCGACAATCTGATCACCCTTTGCCCAACCTGTCACCATCGAGTTGAATCTGCTAGGGGCAAACGGACCGCTTTGAGCGGCCTAGCTTATACACTGAGAAACATCGCGCCCCTCTACCTGATGTGCGATCCACGTGATCTAGGCTCGCTCGCTGAAGTCCGGTCGAAGAGCACCGGGGGGCCGACGATCACCATTTTTGACAGGGTTCCCGAGGGATTGGGATTGTCAGAACGGCTCTACGAGCTCCACGGGGAAATGCTCTCTGGTGCACTGGACATGGTGCGCGTCTGTCGTTGTGAGGACGGCTGTCCGGCGTGTGTCGGGCCAGTTGGGCCCGGCGGCAGGGAAGTCAAAGAGCTCACAGGGAGGTTATTGGAGGCGCTCTCGGAGTAAATCGCAAAGGGGGATATAAAAAAAATGGATCTTCACCCAAAAGTGTGGATGATAATAAGGATGTTATGATCAGGGGCAATAAGCCCGAAATGCAATCCACCTGTTCTTCAAGGTGTATTCATCCAGGTCATGCATGCCATTGAGGCTGCTCTTCATCGTCTTGCCTGAAGTGGAACCGTTATGGAACGATGACTCGTAGCGACGCCCTGGTAGGGCGTCGTTGAGATGCGAAAGCTTTAGACCTTTGTGTGATTTCCGCTGATCGCAGATGAGTTGGACGCCCCAGCGGGGCGTCCCTACGATTATTCTGAGGATGCGATGGCTTGTGCATGCATTGCCATGGTTATGTTCTCTGATTTAATGTTTAAACGAATTGGAGCGGGTCTATGGGTCCGCTCCAGGTGTTTTCTTATGATGATCGAGTGTGATCTCACTCCCAACGCCATAGTTTAACCGCCAGGATGAACAACACCACCAACCAACCTCCAAGCACTGCAAAGTCCAAACCTATAGGGTGCATTGCCGTTGCGCCCACCATACTCTGTCGCAGCAGGTCGCTTAAGTAGGTGAGCGGTAACGCGCTCATGATTGGTTTGAACAAATCCGGTAGCATCTCAACCATGAAGATGCTCCCAGAAAGCATCATCATAGGAAAATTAATCAACTGAGAGATCGCCATCACGCTTTCGGTAGAGCGCCCCAACCCGGCGAGCACATATCCGAGGCTGACAAACACCAGTGTGCCCAGCACAATCGCGCCAATGAAGGGCGGCCAGGAGATCACACCCACACCGAAGCCGAAGTACCCAACGAGGAGAAAAACTGGGGCTTGCAATAACCCAACCGTAACTCGCCAGCTCACCTCCGCTGTCAGGATCGTAAGTCGGGAGACCGGGGTCACACCGATGCGCCGCAGGATTTGCGTCTCACGCTGGGAAACGATGGGCTGAGCGGTACCAAAGATCCCCAACCAGAGTAGCGCCACGCCCAGCATCCCGGGCATGAAGAAATCGATCGAGCGAGTGGGTTTCGTCTGAACAGGCTGTGGGGCCATCTCAAGAATGGGCGGTGAACCGCTCAGCGCCAGATTGATCTCATTCAAGAGGGTGCGTACGATACTGACCGCGAAATCTGCGGAGGTGGGATTGGCGGTGTCATAAAAAACTTCAATCAGCGCGCTCTGACCATTCATCACGGACTGGCTCAGATTCTCAGGCAAGACGAGAAGCGCGTGCAGATCACCGCGCTTGAGGATCGTCATCAACTCCTCACGCTCGCCTGTGAATACGTTGTAGCCACCTTTTGCTTCCGGTGCATCCAGATTCATCACAATTTGAGCTCCCATTGGACCAAGATCTTCATTCGCGAGACCTAATTGAAGCGTGAAACTACCTCCCTCTGAGAACACCAATCCGAAGAAAACCCCGAATACCACCGGTAACAACAATACGAAAAGTACCGCTGACCGATCGCGTAGGAACTCGCGCGCTTGTGCCAGATATAACGCCGTAATCGCTTTCATCCTCGTATCCTCCTACCGGTCAACTTCAGGAATACGTCTTCCAGCGTCGCTTGCCGTACGGTCATGTCCTTGAAGGTCAGGGTATCCTGTTTCGCCATCTCTAAGAGACCAGACATTGTGTGTGGGACATCGCTGGAGTAAAGCGTCACCCGTCCATTTTCGTGCAAAGTATGCTTCACCCCAGGGAGTGCCTTTAGTTGCTCACGTGGCACCCTGCCCAGGGCGACAAAATCGATCGCCGTTTCCTTGAAGTACTTATTGATCAAACGTGAGGGGTGGTCGAGCTCGATGATGCGGCCATGATCCATGATCGCCACTCGGTCGCAGAGCTGTTCGGCTTCCTCCATGTAGTGGGTGGTGAGCATGATCGTTTTTCCCCTCTCTTTGAGACCGCGGATCACGTCCCAAAGTCTGCGGCGTGCTTGTGGATCAAGACCAGTCGTTGGTTCATCGAGGAAGATCAGATCAGGATCGTTGATCAACGCCAACGCCACTGCTAATCTCTGTTTTTGGCCACCGGATAGGGCTTTGGTGGCTGTCTTCGCCTCTTCGAGAAGGCTCACATGATTCAGAATCTCATCTGCTGGTAGTGATCGCGGGAACAGACCTGCGAACAGCTCCACCTGCTCCCGAACTTTTAGCTGCTTCAATAGACCCGTGGTCTGTAGCTGTACACCGAGACGGGCTCGAACCTGATCGTTGTTCGCACCGTGACTCACTCCTAGGAGAGATATTTGACCACCATCAGCTTCGCGCAAACCGAGCAGGCATTCCACGGTTGTGGTTTTTCCGGCCCCGTTTGGGCCGAGCAGGCCAAAGACCTCACCTTGGTTTACGGTGAAGCTAACCCCATCGACAGCGACGGTTTCGCCATATTGCTTCCGGAGATCAAACACCTCAATCGCTTTGCCTTCGTTCACTGTATTCTCTCCCTATCCTGTGGGCGAGGAGGGTATCTCATCGAAGCCCTCTTTACCCCCAAGTTATCTACGCTATCAGTTTAGCGTTTAGGAGTAGAGCCGACATCGGGCAACTGAGCTATATCCACCTTGTACGTTCGTACATTGTCCGTGCGTACGGTACGTTCAGCTTGTAAAAGCAATATAATGAGTGCACAAAGAAAACAGCGAGGAGAAGGGTGGGGATGTGGGGGCGTGGGCGCAGCTCACACCTTTCAGTGGTTTCTATAGTGAGAACTGAGAAGAGCCAGCAATGAGAACATTCTTTTTTCGGAAGTCGACTTCTGACAAGGACCTTCAAGTATTTCAAGAGGAACTGCGCGGGACCCGCCCTTTCTTCCTAATCTTCAGCTTTGTGCTGATCGCGATGTATATGTTCGCGTTCTATTCCGACCGTACGCTGCTCAGACCGACAAAGCTGATCCCCCTCATTCTCTTGGGGATCTTCCATGGGGCGCTCTACTGGTTCAGCCCTCATCTGACCTTCGACCGTCGTTGGATGGTGCCCTATTTCTTGGTGCAGGGCATCATTCTCTTTACCATCAACCTGATTGCACAAAACCAAGGGATATTATTGGGGCTCTATCTTGCCCTGAGTGGTGCAGCGGTTGGGATCATCGAAGATATTCGCAAGGGAATCATTCCTGTGGCGGCCTATGCGATCCTGGCCAGCGTAAACCAGGTGCTGGCTTGGGGATGGGGGTCGCTTTTTGGATGGTGGATTTTATTCGGTCCGATGATGTTCTTTGTCGTGGTTTACGTGGTCATGTTCACTCGCGAAACGCAATCCCGTAGGCGCACTCAGCTGCTCCTGAAGGAGCTTGAGGCTGCCCATCAACAGCTTGCCGAATACGCCACCAAAGTGGAGGACTTAACCCTTTCTGCAGAGAGACAGCGGATGGCGCGCGAACTCCACGATACCTTGGCTCAGGGCTTGGCGGGTCTCATCCTACAGCTTGAGGCGGTCGATTCTCACCTGGGGCAAGATCATCCCGATCAGGCGCAAGACATTGTCCACCAGGCGATGGGACGGGCGCGTGTGACCCTAGCCGATGCTCGAAGCGCCATCCAAGATCTTCGCGATGGTACACCCTCCGTTGATAACCTGAGTGATGCCGTTCGCCAGGAAGTGGAGCGTTTTACGACCGCCACCGGCATCCCCTGTGAGCTCGAGCTATCGCCCCCGAAGGAAATCCCCATATCTGTTCATGAGCACGCGAGGCGGGCGGTGGCAGAGGGGTTGACCAACATCGCCCGCCATGCCCAAGCGAACAACGTCTGGTTGAAACTTGGGGAAAGCGAGGGGATGCTTGAAATCGCATTGCGCGATGACGGGATAGGTTTCGATCCAACCGTTAAGTTGGGTGGACATTATGGTTTAGTGGGGTTGCGCGAACGGGCGCGCTTGGCCGGAGGATCGCTGGAGTTGATCAGCGAACATGGCGCAGGCACGACGTTGACCCTGGTCTTACCGCTTGAGGATCAAGGAGCCGAGTCATGATCGATCCGATCCGGGTCCTGATCGCCGACGATCATCAAGTCGTGCGCGAAGGGCTGCGCATGATACTGGAGGCAGAAGAGGGCTTTCAGGTGGTGGGTGAGGCCGCCGATGGGGTCGAAGCTGTAGAGCTGGCCGGGCAGTCGCAACCCCAAGTGATCTTAATGGACCTGCGTATGCCTCGGATGGATGGGTTGGAAGCGATTGAACGCATTCGTGCTCAATGGCCGCAAGTGGCGATCGTCATTTTGACAACTTACGACGAGGATGACTTGATGGTGCGCGGTTTGCGAGCGGGGGCGCTTGGTTACCTGCTCAAGGACACCAGCCGCCAGGAACTTTTTAATTGCCTTAGAGCGGCCGCCCGCGGCGATGCGTTGCTCAAACCAGAGATGATCGCTCGTGTACTGTCATCAGCGCCAGAGAGTCCGGCCGGGAGGAGGCATCGGGAACCGCATGAGATCAGCCTGACCGAGCGTGAACTGGAAGTGCTTGAAGGTGCAGCGCAGGGAGAGCGCAACAAGGAAATCGCCGCAAGACTGGGGATCACCGAGCGTACTGTTAAGGCCCATCTGACCAGTATTTACAACAAGTTGGGCGTAGACTCGCGCGCCTCAGCGGTAGCGGTAGCAATGCAGAGCGATCTTCTCTCGGGTAATCCCCTTTCATCTGATTAGATATCCTCATCCATTGTTACATTTGACGTCATGGTTATCCGTTTGTTTCTATGTTCTATAGTGAGCGGGAGTGCGGGGAGAAAGCGAATGAACTCCTGCTTCACCATGGTGAAGAAAATTTAGTTACCATCGATCACCTCGTGGATGTCGCCTCCCTCTCAGGGGCAAACTTGCATGCTTGATATGTCGGACGGTGGCCTCATTGGAGCGCTTTCAAAGATAGCTGGGTGTTGGGGTGTATGTCGGTTACAATAAAGCTTCACGGTTGTTTTTGATGGACATGTTTTCGACCGCTGGAGGAATATTCGATGACTTTTCCACCTCTGCTAGACGATCAGCAGACTCAAATCTGGGAGGAGGAGCGACAACAAATTCAGCATCTCATCAAGCTTCTCGAGGGCTGGGATGTTGAAACGATCGATCTTGAGCGTCTACGGCAGGCGCAGAACCAACTTAGTGAGCTCTTTCTGTTGGTCGTTGTTGGCGAGTTCAATAGTGGCAAATCTGCACTGATCAACGCATTGCTTGGCCACCCCTACCTGAAAGAAGGGGTGACTCCTACGACAGACCGGATTCACATTCTCCATTATGGAGAACCAGGGCCACCCGAGTTCGCTGGTGACGATACCCGCGTCTTCCGTTTTCCGGTTGATTTTTTACGAGAGATACACATCGTCGACACCCCTGGCACCAACGCTGTGCTGCGGCGCCATGAAGCGATCGCCCGCGATTTCGTGCCACGGAGCGATATGGTGATATTCGTCACCTCGGCCGATCGATCCTTTACCGAGAGTGAGAGAAATTTCTTGGAACATATCCGTCAGTGGGGCAAGAAGATCATCTTTGTGATCAACAAGGCCGATATTCTTGCGTCCACCGAAGACGCCGATGAGATCCTGAGCTTTGTAAAGGATCAGGCCCATCGCTTGTTGGATTTTGATCCGACTGTCTTTATGCTCTCCGCACGCCAGGCGTTGCGCCAAGTGGTGGAAAATAATTTGGAACCGGTTGACGGACAAACTGACGGTTTCCATGCGTTCCGTGGATACTTGATGGACAGCCTCGGTCAGGAGAATCGCATTCGGCTCAAACTTCTCAACCCTCTTGGCGTAGCCCTCAAGATCTCCCGCCAGTATCAAGCTTTGGCCGAACAGCGCCTTCATGTTTTGACCGAAGACACTCAGGCGCTGCGGAAAGTTGATCGCCAGATCGAACTTTATGAGCAGGACACACAATCGGAGTTCGAGCGCCATCTTGCTCGCATTGAGACGGAATTGTTGGAGATGCGTCTGCGGGGTGAAGAGTTCCTCGACGATCGTATGCGTTTGTTGAAGATCCGCACCATGCTTCGCGGAGATCATATGCGGCAGTCCTTTGAGCGCGAGGTTGTTGCAGACGCCCCGGAACGAATCGAAAGCCATATCCAGGAAATCATTGATTGGCTTGTGGAGCGGGATTTACGCCAATGGCGCCTGACGGCCAATGAACTGAATCGGCGACGCGAGACCGAAACGCTGCAAGATGCGGCTCGTGAGGCTTCCGATGGTTTCGTTTATAACCGTCGTCAACTTTTAGACAATCTCGGTGTGCGCGCGGAGCAGGTGATCGGGGGCTATGACCGCAAAGGCGAGGCGGCTCGTTTGGCAATGACCATTCAGGAATCGGTGGCAATGGTGGGCTTGGTTGAAGTGAGTGCGATCGGGTTGGGTCTGCTGCTCAAGGCGCTGCTCGTGGGAGCTTCGGCCGACGCCACAGGTTTGTTAGCAGCGGGAGTTTTAGGTATTTTGGGGCTCGCCATCCTCCCCTACCGCCGTGGTGTAGCCAAGCGAGAGTTGCGCAAAAAGATGGCGGATCTCCGGGATCGCCTGACCCACGTTCTTCGGGAAAGTTTCATGCGTGAACTTGAGCAATCCGCAAGCCGGATCCGAGAGGCGATCGCCCCGTACCGGCGCTTCGTTCTCAGCGAGGAGACGAGCTTGAAACACATCGCTCAAGGATTGGACGCGGTTGAAGGGCGATTGCTAGATCTTGAATCCACACTCAAAGCAGGAGAAGAGGTTCAAGCCGTGGAGTCGTAGGTTGTACCGCAGCAGTGGATTCGGTACGAACCCTTAACCGAGATCCTCTTCTTGTCTCCTTCTGTCAACAATCCTCGTGTTAAACCGCATCGGTTTGGAGACGTTCGCATATCCCGCGAGCCCCCCCACGGCATTAGCAGCAAGGGATATGCATCGGAATGGGCTTGTTCCCTGGGCTTGCCCGCAACCGAACCCCTTCCCGTTTATGAATAAATTTATTCCTCAACTGCCAGACAGGTTATCGTATCCAACACGCCTGGAATGGGCTGGATTGCCGTAGCGATAATATTACCGATGGTTTTTACATCCTGTGCTTCGACGACCGCGATCGCGTCGTACGGTCCAAAGGTCATATTCGCTTCGCGAACTCCCTCGACGCGGCGAAGCTGACGTATAACTTCACGGATGTCCCCTGTGCGGATGTGGATCAAAATATAGGCTTTCATGGGTTTAACCTCATGACTCAGTTTGGGTTTGACGCAAGAAGACGGCCCAGTAGACCGCGGCAACGAAGAGCGAGCCGCCAATGATGTTGCCGAGAGTGACTGGAAGTAGATTCTTTAGCAGGAATGTGCTCCACGTCAGACCGGATACATCGAGCCCTAATGTGGCGACAAAAGTTGGATCGAAGTTCTTGATGAGCAACCCGATGGGGATGAAATACATGTTGGCAATACTGTGCTCGAAACCAGCGGCAACGAAAGCCGTTATGGGGAAGATGATGGCTGCAATTTTGTCGATGGTGCTGCGAGCGCTGAAGGTCAGCCACACGGCCAAGCAAACAAGGATGTTACACAGTGTACCGAGGAAAACCGCCTGTATCCATCCGAGACCGACTTTTCCAGTGGCAATTCCCAGAGCGGTTGCACCGACCGCGCCTCCGCTGAACAGATATTGCCTGCTGAAGAAGATCATGATCGCGGTTCCGACTGAGCCGACGAAGTTCCCGGCGTACACGATGGCCCAAATCCATAAGAGCGCACGCGTAGAGACTTTGCCACTGGCCCAGGCCATTACGATCAAGTTGTTACCGGTGAACAACTCCGCCCCACCAACAATGACCAAGACCAGACCCAAACAGAATCCCAGGCCAATCAACAATTTGGCAACACCGTAGGGCAAAGTGGTGGATCCGGCGGCAATGGTGGTGGCGAATACGGCGCCGAGGGCGATGAATGCTCCCGCAAGTACCGCTAAGATGAAGGTGGTTAATACGGGTGCCTCCGCCTTACGAACGCCAATGTACTCCGCTCGGCGCGCCATTTCCGGCGGCAATAAAGCATCGATTCTAAGTTCATCTGTCATGATATATCACCCCTTTAAAATATGAGATATGTTGGTTCATATGTATCCTACACCTCATGAGCGAGGGTGGAAGACAACTCATTTTTATGGTTGAAGGCTGTTAAGCGCAGTCTATTCGATGGACTCAGGTTCTCAGCGGCTGTGGGATAACGTGAGCAGGATGGCTGATGCCAAGACAAGCCCTATACCCACACCTTGCAGCAGGATGAGGCGTTCGCCGAGTAGCACCATTGCCAACAGGACGGTAAAGGCTGGTTCAAGGGTACTAAGTAAAGATGCCGCTGTCGGACCAATGCGCGCCATACCAGCCAAAAATGTACTAAGGGGGAGGATCGTGCTGAAGATGATCATCATCAGTAGGATCCCCACCCCTGTGGAGGACAGGTTGAAATCCAGCGTGCCGGTGAGCCATCCAACGAGGCCAAAGCTCACAGCTGCGCCCGCGAAAATCCATGCTGTACTGACCCACGCTCCAACCTCTCGGATGAGGCGATCGCTGCTGAGCACAAACGCCGCATAGAGTATGGCCGAGCCAAGCACCATCGTCATGCCAAGAATGGTGTTGTCACCCAACAGGCTGATGGCGGTCGAAGAGTCTAAACCTGCCGTCAAGAAAACCCCGACCACGGCCATCAATATGGCCACCCACTCTCGCCGCACAGGAGGGATGCGGGAGATCCTCCACTGCGATAGAGACACGAAGACGGGGTAGATGAAGAGAATAGGTGACGCCAAGGAAGCTGGAATACGCTGGAGAGCTCCGAAGAATAGCGCTGTGCCTCCTGCATAGCCAACTGCACCAATGAGAAATAGGAGCATAGAAAGGCGCCTGCCTGGATAGATCACTCGACGATGGAAGAGGGCCATAGTTGCGAACAAGGCTATCGCAGCCCCACCAAAGCGAAGACTGAGCATATTGGTTAGTGTCAAACCGTTTGCATAACCATATTTTCCTAAGATCGAAATGGAGCCGTAACTGGCAGCCGATAGTACACATAATCCAGCACCAATCCAGCGGGGCTCTTTAGCACGAGCAGGATGTGGCGTGGTAGATTGCATAGAGCTTCGGTTGGTGTTTTGCATGGAATTGCTCAGCTTAAGCCAAGTTGTGGCGTAAGGCGAATCGTTTTTATGACTGAGCGATGGTCTTGATCAAGTTCGGCGCTCGATGGGTGATGCGGGTAAGTATACTTAGTGTGTCTCACTTTGGGAATACAGGCCTTGGTTTTGGATGTGAAAAATCCGCGGTAGAATGTTGATCGAGCTTGGAGTCGATAGTGGATAGCGACCGAATCGTCAAGGAAGAACAGATCGAAGTGCACGACCGGAAGCCGTTAAGGCGTCCTCCGTGGATTAAAGTTCGCGCACCTGCAGGTGAGACCTATGAGTGGCTGCATGGGATGATGCGGGGTAAGGCGCTTAACACCGTGTGCGAGCAGGCGATGTGCCCCAATATTGGTGAGTGCTGGGGCTCGGGCACCGCCACCTTCCTCATGATGGGGGATCTCTGCACCCGTTCATGCGGTTTCTGTGACATCAAGACCGGTCGCCCTGCGCCGTTGGATTGGCTCGAGCCGGAACGTGTCGCTCGAGCAGTTCAAGCGATGAACCTGCGCCACGCAGTGATCACCAGCGTCAACCGTGATGAGCGCGCGGATGGAGGTGCGCCGATCTTCGCCATGGTTATCCGACGAATTCGTGAGCTCCAGCCAGGTTGTTCGATCGAAGTCCTGATCCCCGATTTTAAAGGCTCAATCGAAGCATTGACGATCGTGATGAATGCCCGGCCCGAGATTCTCAATCACAATGTCGAGACTGTGCCCCGATTGTTCAAGAAAGCTCAGCCCCAGGATCGCTACGAGTGGGCACAAGCGACATTATCCAACGCTAAAGAGCTCGATCCCGATGTGTTGACCAAGTCAGGGATCATGGTTGGTTTGGGTGAAACTGTTGAGGAAGTCAAATCGGTGATGGACGAGCTGCGAAATTTGGAAGTCGACATCCTAACCATAGGCCAGTATCTGCAGCCCTCGAAAAAACATCTGCCCATAGAGCGCTACTACTTGCCTGAGGAATTTCACGAATTCAAGCGCTACGGTTTAGAGATCGGGTTTAAATGGGTCGAGAGCGGTCCGTTGGTGCGTTCCTCCTACCATGCTGAGCAGCAGGTTCGGGCGTTGAGTGTCGTCCACCACCATTTGTATGGAGGATCAGCAGGTCGGAGCGTGTCGTAAAGCATTTCAACCGAGTACATTCCCTATCACCCCAAAATTTCCTTTTTGTTCCTTTTTAAGTACACTGTTTTCCCATAAACATCGTAGGGGCGCACGGGCAGGGAAGATCGCCCTGCATCTTTGACCGTGCGCCCCTATAGCGTTAATTCATATCGTGTGGATATGGAATATCTACTAATCCCGGATTGTTTTTATGAAGCCGCAGTCTTTGGCCTGCGTATCTAATCGCACCCTAAAGGGTGTGGCCACATTGGATATCATCTCCCCGAGAGGACGTATTAATTGAAAACGCCCCGTCCCAGTGCGACGGGGCGTTCAAATGGCTGATCGTTTAGAGCACGGTCACATCGGCAGCTTGTGGCCCCTTGGGACCCTCCTCGATGGCGAACTCAACTTGTTGACCTTCGTGGAGGGTGCGGAAGCCTTCCGTCTGGATCGCGGTGTAATGAACGAAGACATCGGGTTCGTCTTCGCGCTCGATGAAACCGTATCCCTTCTCGCTGCTGAACCATTTGACCGTCCCAATGACGCGCTCGGACATAGAATTTGTCTCCTTTCGGTAATAGAACATTAGTGCAAGGTGCGTGGTTCTTTTGTTGGGGGTCGGGTTCACCAGCAGAGCTAGCTAACCGTGAACTGCCTGAGTCACTGGATCTCAGGCAGCGGGTGGTACGACATCCAGACAGAACTCACGTACATCCTGCTTCGACTGATCTTATCATTAGTTCGGCCAGTTGTACAGTCACTTTTTATTAGGCCGATTTCTTGATAAAAGAGGCACGAGAATCATGCTCACACCAGCCTCTGGCAACATGAGAGCGCATGTCCAGAGCGAGAATCGCGCCCTGGTGTGGAGTCTCCATCACTTGGATCCCCTTTTTTAAGAATTCTTCACGCTTATCAGAGCTTAGAAATACAAAATCCTCACATGTCATTCAGAGGGGCTCTCCCTCAATCTTACCGTTGAGGAGATTGCTTCGCGCCTGCGGCGCTCGTAATGACAAATAGAAATTTGTCACTCCGAGGAACCCTTCGGCGGAGCCGCAGGTCCCGAGCGAAGCGGAGGGGCTCAGGATAAACTACGGGACGAGAAATTCCTATGATGACACTTTTGAATTCGACGAATCATGGGGATTCCTCCCGCCTATCGGCGCTCGGAATGACATTAATGAATTGGAATTCCACGATTGGAACATTTCAGTGCAACAAAATGTGAATGATGGATAGTTGTTTACCAAACCATCAACGGATACACAATAATACATAGGTAGATGTAGTCTCTTGAATGATCATGGTGCCCCATGAATAAGTATTATGTCTACATCATGGCAAGTCTGTCGGGTACTCTTTATACAGGAGTGACAGATGATCTAGAGAGGCGAGTCTTCGAACATCAAAGTAAGCTGATTCCAGGATTCTCCTCCAAGTACAACACCACCCGCTTGGTTTATTACGAGGAAACCGGAGATGTCAAAGAAGCCATTAATAGGGAGAAACAGATCAAGAGTTAGCGTAGGAGCAAGAAAGTAGATCTGATCACATCAAACAATCCAAAGTGGACGGATTTGAGTGACGGGTGGTATGAAACTGGATAGGAATTTAATTGGCCTCTTGAATTACCTATACACTTTAGAATGTCATTCCGAGGAGCGAAGCGACGAGGAATCCCCATGATGAGGCTTCTGAAATCGTTACATCACAGGGATTCCTCTCGCCTGACGGCGCTCGGAATGACAATATTTCTGTGTCATGCTTATCCATTCGATCATCCTCCAAGGTGTTATCATTGTCGTAGAAAGTGCTCATTGTTGGTCATGAACCATATGAGTTAATACTTGGAGGCGTCGTGCTGGAGCTGAAAGTCCACCCGGTTGGAGAATATCAATCCAATTGCTATCTATTGGTGGCGCCAAAGACCCACCAGGGGATCCTCATCGATGCAGGGGATGGTGCGGAGGAGATCCTTCGGTTCGTCGGATCGTTGGAGATCGTTCAAATCCTGATCACACATGGCCATGTTGATCATGTCAGTGCGCTTGAGATCGTGCGCGAGGCGTTTGGGGCACCCGTGGGGATCCATCCGGCGGATGTTGATGTCTTCGGGTTGCGAGCGGATTTTCTCCTCCAGGACGGGGATACCGTCGATTTCGTGGATGAGGAACTTCGAGTCAGCCATGTCCCTGGTCATACACCGGGAAGTGTGATCTTTGGTTTGATCGAGCGAGGGGATATCCGACGGGCCATCGTGGGTGATGCTATTTTCCCCGGGGGGCCCGGCCACACAGAAACACCGCAGGCGCTGGTGACCTCTCTCGATTCCTTGGCGAGGACCGTGTTTACCTGGGGAGATGAAGTCATCCTCTACCCTGGGCATGGAGATCCAACGACCGTCGGCGAGGAGCGAGCCGCATTCGAAGCTTTCCGCGCTGGCTCGATACCGCCTGACCTTTGTGGCGATGTGGCGTGGTGTTGAGGGTAGGATCCGTTTAATTACGCTTCGTCACCGTGATTCCAATTGTTCGGTCATCAGAAAGTAATGGACATCGGTGTACAATTTGCACCAAGACGACCACTTATTCAGCGCGATCACGAGGTCGACAGGGGAGTCTCATCCACCTGCTCCATTAATATGACACCAGACCTCGCTTTAGGAGCATTATCATGTCCGAGTTTCGCTTCTACCAACCCATAGAGATCCGCTATGCAGACTTGGATGCGCAGCGCCATGTAAACAATGCATGCTACTTAACCTATATGGAGCAGGCTCGGTTGAAGTATTTTCAGTCTCTGGATCTTTGGGACGGTGCTGATTTTGATAACATCGGTGTGATCTTGGTGGAGCAGAGCTGTACCTATAAGACCCCCATCGCATATGGTCAACCCATCCGCGTGGGCGTGCGGGTCATCCGATTGGGGAACAAGAGTCTGGAGTTGGCGGTCTCGATTCGGGATCGAGATACTGACCAAGAGATGGCCGCAGGACGGTCGGTGTTGGTCGCATACGACTATTTAGTGGACAAAAGTCAACCCATCCCTGAGCGTTGGAGGGAGGCGATTAAGGCTTACGAAGGTATGGCGTGATACCAGGGGGGACGCAGAAAATTAAGATGATTTGTGTTGCTGTATATTAATTTAGGCTTATCCATGAATTTCCCGAAAGGATGAAAGATGAAATTTGATGCGGCAATCCCTCCCACTTCGCTGCGGGAGATCCCGCAACTAGCTCGTGAGGCTGAAGAGATCGGTTTCGACGCTCTGTGGTCGCCCGAGACGCAGCACGATCCCTTTCTGCCAATGGCGCTGGTTGCAGAGCATAGCCAACGGTTTACCTTTGGCACCGCGGTCGCTATCGGGTTCGCCCGGAGCCCGGGGACATTGGCCTATACCGCATGGGACCTGTCCCAAGCTTCGGGTGGACGGTTTATCCTAGGCCTTGGTACGCAGGTACAAGCGCACATTGAACGTCGGTTCGGAATGTCTTGGCCCCAATCGCCGATCGGCAAGTTGCGTGAGTTGATCGGCGCAATACGGGCGCTGTGGTCGACATGGCAAACGGGGGAAAGGCTACGCTTTCGCGGTGAGTATTTCAACCTTAGCCTGATGAGCCCTTTTTTTAACCCGGGTCCAATCGAACATCCGGAGATCCCGATCTACATTGCAGGAGTGAACACCGGATTGTGTCGCCTGGCAGGTGAAATGGCCGACGGGTTCCATGTTCACCCGTTCCACTCCGAAGGCTACCTGAGGGAGGTGGTCCGACCGGCGATCGCCGAGGGCGCCGCGCGCACAGGTCGCAACGAGAACGACATAAAATTAGCGGCTCCGGTCATGAATGTCGAGAGTTACGATATGGCCGACTTTGTTCGCTCGCAGATCGCTTTCTACGCTTCCACGCCCTCCTACCGTCCGGTGATGGCGCACCATGGATGGGGCGAGGTGGCAGATCAATTGAGGGAGCTGGCTCGACTTCAACAGTGGGGGGAAATGCCGGGCTTGATCCGCGACGAGATGCTGGACACTTTTGCCGTGATCGCTCCTGAACATGAGCTCGCTTCAGCGATCAAGGCGCGCTACACCGATCTGGTCGATCGCGTAAACCTGTACCTGCCCTTCCAACCAGGGGTTATGGGTGGATTCTGGCGTCGGATGGTGACCGATATGCGAGAAGGACCGTGATCATCGTCGACGCGCATGAAGATCTCGCCTGGAACGCGCTCACCTTTGGGCGTGATTACACGCTGTCCGTTGTTGAGACACGATCTCGTGAATCAGGTAAAGAAGCCCCGAAACACAACGGGCATACCCTTCTAGGATGGCCCGAATGGGTGCGCGGGCGGGTGGCGTTGGTTTTCGCCACCCTGTTTGTAGCTCCTTCACGAAAGAAAGAAGGAGCCTGGGACACCCAATGCTATGAGGATGTCGAGGGCGCCCACCGACTCTATCAAGCCAGCCTTGACTATTACCTTAGATTGGAAGGAGAGCATCCGGATAAGTTCCGTCGGATCTGCACCCAAACCGATCTGAAGCAGCACTTGGGTGAATGGGAGGGGGAGCAGCTGGATGAACCGAAGGTTGGTTTGGTGATACTGATGGAGGGCGCCGATGGCGTTCGCAATCCAATGGAGTTGCCTGAGTGGTTCGATGCGGGGGTCCGCATCCTCGGACCGGCATGGTCCGGAACTCGCTACGCTGGTGGGACAGGTGAGCCTGGGCCGCTAACCGACGATGGGCGTGCCTTGCTTGAGGTGATGGCCGAACTCGGGATGATCCTCGATGTAAGCCACATGGCGGAGGAAGGGGTCCTCGAAGCGGTCGATCGCTATGACGGTGCCCTGATCGCATCACACAGTAATCCCTTGGCGCGTTTGCCTCACAGTGCAAAACCAGAGCGGCACCTGAGCGACCGGTCCATCGCTATGATCGCCGAACGGGGCGGCGTGATAGGGGTGGTGTTGGCCAATTATTTCCTTAAAGATGGCTGGACTACGTCGGAAGGACGCCAGGCGGTCACCCTTGATGAGGTCGCCGCTCACATTGACCATATCTGCCAGGTCGTGGGGGACGTCGAGCACGTGGGGCTTGGGAGCGATTTTGATGGTGGCTTTGGGCTGGATAAGATCCCGCTAGGTCTTGACAGCGTGGCCGACCTGCGGTTAATTGGCGATAAATTAAGCGCCCGAGGGTATCGACCATGGGAGGTCGAATCTGTCCTCGCAGGCAATTGGCTCAGCGTGCTACGTCGGGCGCTTCCGGAGGGTTGATCCATGCCATCTCCCCAGCTCACGCCTCGTCAGGTAAGTTGGGCCCGTCGTTGGATGACCTTGGTCCTCATTGGTCTCTTCGTTTTTATCATCGGTGTTGAACCAGACTTGATCGGCATGGACAAAAGTCCCGTTGTGGGGTTTGTCCAAGTGGGGGTTTGGCTGATCGGGCTTGCGCTTCTGCTCGTGGGTTGTTATGCCACCGTGTATGTGGTTCGCAATGGGCAGCCTAACTCGTTGAGGGCCGATATCGGTTTGCGCTTTATTGCCACCGGCTACGTTGTAGCAGCCGCAGCTTCCCTGGCGGATTTCATCGGTCTTGGCGCGCAAAGCATGCCAGAGATCTCCTTTGGGCCGATCCAAGTTATCGGGTTGGTGGTAGGGGTGATACTCAGCCTGCTGGGCGTGGTGCTTTATTGGCCACGCAGAGAACGACCACGCGAGAAGGGGAGCCACCGATTTCCCCGCATCAAACTACCAAGTTTTCGACGGCGGACAGAAAGGGGTGAGACGCCCAACGAGAAGCCAAATTTAGACGCTTGAGGGTCAAGCGAGATGCAATTCGCTCCCCTTCGATAGACTCGTCATTACGCGACATTGTTCATAAGATTGTTGGCTGAGGGTGGATTCTTCAGTTTCAGATTATTAAGTGGTTGGTATTGTGGGACTGCCATCAAAGCCCAATCCCTTTGTGTGCGAGGCAGCACGACAATGGGCTTACACCCTCACCCTACCCTCTCCATCAAAGGGAGAGGGTTGTAGATTCCCTCTCCCCTGTGGGGAGAGGGCTAGGGTGAGGGGCAGTAACCCAACTGTATTCACCGTCCTCCTTTGCTTCTGGAGAACTAAAAGCTCGTGGGAAGCTGTTTCTTTCGTGGCTGTGGGGGCTCTTGGTTGAAGTACGATCGCTCCCCATGCTGAACAACATTAAAGGTTTACGATTTGAGCCTTCCTGTTAGCCTTCCTTGGCCATCCTTTCACTCGAGTGGCCTGGAAACACCTTCCCGCCAGGCTTGATCACGGTATAGGCGTAATTCACGGCCACCGTCACGTGGCCGAAACCGACAACGATAAGATTGAGTGGGTCAAGTTCCTCTTGGAGGGCAAGATCACCAGCTGCGAAGACGCCCGGTAGGTTGGTTTCCATTTTGCTGTTGACCTTGAGATATCGACGCCCGATGGTCTTCAATCCCCACTCACGTATTGGCCCCAGATCGGCCTTGAAACCCAATGCCAGGATGGCCGCATCGATCTCGAGCGTCGTCTCTTCTTGGGTTCGATTGTCGAAAATTACTGCTCGATCGAGGTGGGTGTCACCTTGAAATTCCCGTAACTCGTAGAATACGAGGACATTGATGTCTGATTCGAGCAGGGCGTTGACCGAGGAATCGTGAGCCCGGAAGCCAGTGCGACGATGGATCAGCGTGACATGCTCGGCGAGCGGCTCAAGCGCCAGGGCCCAGTCGACCGCGCTGTCCCCTCCTCCAATGACAAGCACCCGCTTATCACGATAGTCATCGGGGTCTTTGACGATATATTCGACCCCATTACCCAGCCAGCGTTCCACACTCTCGTTCTTAAGTATGATCGGCTGGAAAGCGCCAATGCCGGCGGAGACGATTACCGTGTGGGTGAAATGGCGCGCCTTGTCCGTTTGGATCACCCAGCATTCATCACCGTTTTCACCTCCCGGGAGGGGCTCACGAAACAGATTGAGTGCATGCTCCCCAAGGGCCATGGATGGGTTCCACTGTGAAGCTTGTTCAACCAGATGGGCGATCAGGTCTTTGGCGCGGATGGCAGGGAAACCGGGAACGTCGTAGATCATCTTGTCGGGATAGAGAACCGTCAACTGCCCGCCAGGTTGAGGTAGGGCATCGATCACTTTTACCGACATCTCACGCAAGCCGGCATAGAACGCGCCGAAAAGGCCCGTCGGTCCAGCCCCGATGAAAGTGATATCGAAGACTTGTGGTTTTTTGGTCATGCGTCTGTATTAACTCATTTCTTTTAATCTAGTGCGGTCCTCGGCGTGGGGAGAACAACGAATCAACCCTGCTACATACTTAATATCGCCGTGATCGCGAACATAGCGAGTACAACCGATCCGATCAGAATGGCTGGCCACGTCACCCGCCAAGGTCGAATGTCTCTCAGGTAGACTCGCTCCGTGGATTCATCCCTCACAACTTCGAGACTGGGGCTGATAAACCATGATAGGACCGCACCGAAAAGTAGCCCTCCTAGGTGGCCCCAATTATCGATCCCCGGGGAAAGACCTAGTCCCAAGTTTAATAACGCAACCAGGATGATGTGACGTAATTGCATCCTACCTGCCTGGCCAAAGGTCGTGCGGTTGACATATAAGAAGGCCCCTAATGAGCCAAGTAAACCGAAGATCGCTCCTGAAGCCCCTACGGATCGATAAGGACTGAAGCTCAGGCTGAGCACAACGCCAGCGATTCCCGATAAGAGGTAAAGCGTCAGGGTACGACCCGCGCCAAAGAATCGCTCAACGATGGGACCGATGGCGTAGAGGGAGTACATGTTGACAAAAAAGTGAGCCATGCCGCCATGGATGAATACCGGCGTAATGAGACGCCAAAGCTCACCAGCAGCGATGGCCATGTTATCCTTCGCGCCTAGTTCGCCAACCAAATCAAAGCCGAGCGTGGATTGACCGATCAGTTGACCAACGAAAACCAGTGCGGTCGCGGCAAGCAGCCCATAGATCACAGGTGTACGCCGGACTTGCGAAGCTACGGTCGAGCTCTTTTCTCGAGTTGGAATATCGGCAGATCCGCCGGTGGATAGGGGAGGACCTGATTGATTCAAATGATTACCTGCCGAGGGTGGGTGCGTTGATGCTCCGCATGGATGATGGCCAGAATGGTGTCCACCGTTGCGTCCAGTTCGTTCTCCGCGTTGAGGACGTAATAGTCAAACAGGTGGACCTGTTCGAGTTCCTGATGTACGGTTTCGAGGCGCAGTTTCAGTTCCTCAGGGTTTTCAGTCTTACGGGTTTTGAGACGCTCGACCAATTCCTCTTCGCTACGGGTTGAGAGAAAGATCAGAAGCGCTTCGGGGCAAAGGAAACGAATGGTCTCAGCGCCCTGGACATCGATACGCATTACGACGTCTTGACCACTTGTCAGCGCTTGCCGCACTTGCTGTTTGGGTATCCCCTTATAATCACTATAAACAAGGGCATGTTCGAGCAGTTCGTCCTGCTCGATCATCTCGTCAAACTCCTCCTGGCTCAAAAAGAAATAGTCAACACCATGCACCTCATCAGGGCGCTTGGGGCGCGTGGTGGCCGTGACGACGAAGTGAAAGGGGAGATCGCGTTCCTTCATCCTTTGCACCACGCTGTCCTTACCGACACCAGAAGGACCGGAAATCACGATCAGCAGCGGCTGAAGCTGTTGTTCGAGTAGGGTTTCGAGCATGGGTTGAAGCCTCCTGCAGGGCTCAGTATAATCTATTTAGAGAGCGCTGCGAAGTAGGTGGGCTCGAAGGAGTGAACGAATCAGGATAGACCTTTGTGGTGCACACAAGGGTGGAAAATCGTGGGAGTGCTCAGTGAGAAGTGTGATTAGCAAGGTGCCAAATGACGGTGGAGGTTCCTATGCCAACATATGATTATAGGTGTCTTGATTGCCGTAAACGAGTGTCGGTTTATCAAGCCTATGAAGAGTATGGGAACGTCCCAGTAACTTGTACGCATTGTGGCAGCTCGAATCTGAAACGTCTCATCGGACGAATTCGATTCGCCCGCTCGGAGGAATCTCGGCTGGAATCGCTGGCCGATCCAAGCGGTTGGGGGGATTTCGATGAGGAGGATCCTCGCTCGATGGCGCGTATGATGCGCAAGATGAGTCAGGAGATGGGCGAAGAGACGCCCCCCGAATTTGATGAGGTCGTGGATCGCCTGGAGGCTGGGGAAAGCCCTGAAGAGATCGAAAGGAGCATGCCCGATCTGGGCGGAGGGGGCGAGGATTTCGATTTTGGGGGTTAATATGGGGTGCTTAGGCACCGGGTCACCTTGGCGCTAAGGCACCAAGATCCCAGGTGCTTGAGTTCATAAGGCCTATGAAGATATGACATTTTCCCCCTCAACATCAAACGGGCTTGGGATTAGTTAGGTATCCTCCAAATTCTCAGCAGGGTTGACAAAAATCTAAATGTCAGATATTATCTGACATATGTCAGTATTAGTCTTGCATATGACAGACTTGTTCTGACAATAATACTGTCATGGAAATAGCTATGTTGGAACCTATTCTGGGCTCGGTCAACTCCGAGAGAGTGCTCGTATATATTCTTACGAGGGAAGAAGGATATGCGCGTGAGATTGCTAGATTCTTCGGTGCAGATCCTGATTCTATCCAAAAACAACTAACAAAGCTTGAATCAGGTGCCGTGTTAATCAGCAGAGAGGCGGGTCGAACAGTTCTGTATCGGTTCAATCCCCGATATGCATTTCTACCTGAGCTAAGGAGCTTGCTTGAGAAAGCCTTGACGTTCTATCCGGTAGAAGAGCGTGAGCGACTGATGATGACAAGACGACGGCCCAGGCGCAGAGGCAAGCCATCGTGAAACCAGTTCGCGATATGACGCAGGCGGAATTGGGCGCTTATGTCCAATCACACTTAGGCGCTAAAGGGATTGATGTTGTCTTATCAGGTGGAGCAGTCGTGGCAATCTATACTTCCGGAAAGTACGTCTCGCCCGATCTCGATCTTGTTAATCGGTATTCTGCCAAACGTTCGGCGATAAAGAGCGCGATGGAAGAGCTAGGATTTCAGGAAGTGGGAAGGCACTTCGAACATCCTGATTCGGAATTTTTCGTGGAGTTCCCTCCCGGACCGCTTTCGCTCGGGGAGGAATACATTAACCAAATCGAAGAAATCGAAAAGGAAACTGGAATACTGCGCATAATCTCGCCTACTGACTGCGTGAAGGACAGGCTCGCGTGGTATTACTACTATGGCGATAGGCAGTGTTTGTCGCAAGCGATACTGGTATCAAACGAGAATCGTATCGACATTGATGAAATCAGGAATTGGTCAGAGAGAGAAGGAAAACTTGAGGAATTCGAGAAGATCAGTCCAAAGCTTGAGGGGTAGATGACCAAAGATCCATGTTTTCGAATGGCTGCCCAACCACTTGCTGGAGTGGACGCTGCGGGGTGGGCGAAAATCAAGTGAAAAAATCTTGCGGGGGCGCTCTGCTCAATCCCGTTCTGCATTGTTTGCCATCACCAATGTGGGCAAATTGCAGTTGTCTGTGGATCAGATCAGGGTTCTTCGATCCTAAAAAGAAGCTTATGGGGATTGAAAATGACTCGGTCGGTGTGTGCTAGGAGGGACGACTTTCCTCACCTCCCGACAAGCGCGCATCAACCACACGCCGTATCTCTTTTTGGACTTCATTGATGGGTAGCAGGGCGTCGATGACCACCCAGCGCTCAGGCTCTGCAGCAGCCATGGCGAGATAGCCTTCTCGCACCCGGTGATGGAACGCCAAATCATAGGCGTCGAGGCGGTTCCAGTTTCCGTCCTGCTCGCGCCTCTTCAAACCCTCCTCGATGGGTAGATCCAGCAACAAGGTCAAATCGGGTATGAGACCACCGGTCGCGAAGGTAGTGATCGATCTTAAGCTATCCAGATCCAATTCGTGGCCATGGCCTTGATAGGCCAGCGAAGCGTCATAAAATCGATCGCATACCACCACCAGACCCTTCTCGAGTTGGGGCAGGATCACTTCATTAACGTGCTGTGCTCGCGCGGCGGAGAAGAGCAGGAACTCGGTCCGCGGGTGCATAAGGGTGTTGTCGAGAGAGAACAAAATGCGGCGTATTTGCTCGCCGATATATGTACCGCCGGGTTCACGAGAGTGCAGCACATCATGGCCCTGCGCTTGTAAATGCTCGACCAACTGCATGGCCTGGGATGTCTTACCGCCCCCCTCAGGGCCTTCGAGGGTAATGAACAGGCTCACTGGCGGAGGATCCTCACGCGCCTTCTGGGCTCTTTCCCATACGAGTGGGACACCAGATTTGCTTGGCGCGCCATCTGATGCTGCAGACGGCGGACATAGGATGAGGCCGGTGATAGATCGACGGAACGCGCCCCGTCGAGTATGGCCTGGACGGCTTGTTGTGCCTCTTGCATAGCATCCTCGAGAGACGGGTCCTCAAGACCGGTCCCCTGCAAGTTGAAGAGATCGGTCAGGAAATGCTCCATCTGGCTGACGGTATTCGACCTCAGCACGTAGATGGGCATGCGGCGATTTTCCGCTTGGGCAACAACCTTCTGACGTTTGCGATAGTATGAGCGAAGCGTGACCAGTACGTCTGCCTCCCCCAAACTATCGACCAAGAGCGCAGGAACGTGCAGCCGTTTGGCGGCTTGTCGCAGGCGGTTACGGGCTGCGCCGTAAGGGAAAATACGAATCGGCTCAAGAGGTGATCCGGGCATACGCGGGGGGGTAGGGGAATAGGGCAACTCCTCCTCATCGGACGGCAACGCGGTGGGAAGGGCGGTTTGACGCCGGTATCCGACCCGACCAACCTGCGCAGGCGTTGGTGGGGTTTCGATTTTAATTTCTCCCTTTTCGTCCCGTGAGCGTAGTTCAGGCAATAGAGGCCGACCTCGCAGCATGGCGTCCACCGCAGCAGCGACATCGTGATGAACCGCCAACCGTTCTCGATCCTGGATCTCGATCAGCACATCGAAAGTCGGCGCCGCTCGCCGCTCGAGCACGGTCTTCTGGGTGCCACGCCGACGGGCTTCCTCGTCGGAGAGGGTGACCGATTCGATGCCGCCGATCAAATCCGAAAGGGTAGGGTTGAGCAATAAGTTCTCGAGGTTGTTGCCGTGGGCAGTGCCGATCAATTGAACGCCGCGTTCAGCGATGGTGCGGGCAGCCACGGCCTCTAATTCCCGGCCGATCTCATCGATGACGATCACCTCTGGATTGTGGTTCTCGACAGCTTCGATCATCACCTCATGTTGAAGCGTCGGTTCCCGCACTTGCATGCGACGTGCTTTCCCGATGGCCGGGTGTGGTACATCGCCGTCGCCGGCGATCTCGTTGGATGTGTCAACGATGACCACCCTCTTTTCATCGGCCAGGATACGCGCGGCTTCACGTAACATGGTGGTCTTTCCTACGCCAGGTCGGCCAACCAACAAGATGCTTTTACCATTGGTGATGTAATCCTGGATGATGTCGATCGTTCCGTAGACGGCACGACCGACCCGACAGGTCAAGCCGACGATGTGATCGTGTCGATTGCGGATGGCGGAGATGCGGTGTAGCGTGCGTTCGATACCGGCGCGATTATCGGCGTCGAATTCGCCGATGCGAGAGACCACATAGTCGATGTCCTTTCGATCGACTTCCCGATTGCTCAATATGATCTCGTCAGGTAGGTAGCGCGCGGTAGGAACACGTCCGAGGTCGAGGATCACCTCGAGAAGGTCATCTTGGCGGTTGATCTCGTTTAATTTCTGAGTGATCTCAGCAGGCAGGACCCCCAGAAGATCATTTAGGTTATCAGTGATGCGTTGTCGGGTCATTTTGCTCACGATGCCGGTTTGTGATTTTCGATAGACGAGAAAGGCGCCGTAGGTTCTGGTTGTGTGCCTTCCAAAGCGGGTAAAGGTGCGCGCGCTGGATGGCGAACTGCGGCCGTCAAGCGCTTGACCATCACCGCCTGATCTGTGAAAGGTTCAAAACCGAGATGCTCCAAGGATTGGCTCAATCCACCTTGATAGGAACGGACACATACATAGATCGGTTTACCTGGAGGGTATGAATACTGTACCAGGAAACCGGCCAAAAGATCATCGATCCGCTCCGCTGCAGGGTGGAAATAAGGTTGCACCCACACGCCCCGCGAGCCACGGTCGACATCAAGATAACCCAACAATTCGCCTTCGTCCCAGTGCACAAAACCGCGGTTGTTGGTCGCTGGCGGTGGCTCAACTTGTTGTACCAAGGCGGGGACCAGGTTGTGATAGAGACTCTGGATCGGCGGTCCATCTGTCCCCACTTCCATACGCCAGGCCTCGTCAAGCGGCGTCGCATCCCCTAACGGTGAACCGATCAGTCTCCAAATCTGTTGCCGGGCGTAGGTAGCGTATCCGGCCCGCCTTAAACTTTCAAAAGCCGTCTTGGTCTCGTCCACTTCGGCGATGAGATGATGGGCGCCGCCCTCACCAGCCGATTGGTTGAGGGCGTCAAGCAACTTGATACAATGGGGCTCTGTTAGCACCTCTGTTGGGCCGATGAAAGTCAAGCGAGCGTAAGGTTGATTGGCGCGGCGGCGGATTTGACCCACGGCGAGGCACTTCCCCGCCTCCTCAGGACGGGCGATCAGGGTAGATGTCCTCCTGCCAAGTGTGAGGACATCGAGGAGTGCGTTTTGTAGCGGATGGCGACTGCTGGTGTAAGCCAGATGGGAATCTAAGCATAACCCTTCGTTGCGTAAGCGATAAAGTAAGGTGAGATCGCGCCAATCGATGGGACGGATCATATTACCTCATCCTTTCGCTAAGCCCAGGAAGTAGCGGTGGAAGCGATCATCCCCCGCGAGCTCGGGGTGGAAACTCGTTGCCAGCAGGTGCCCCTGTCGAGCGGCCACGATGCGATCCCCGTCCCCTCGCTCTTTGGGGAGACGGGCCAATACCTCAACGCCCTCACCGACGTTCTCGATGATTGGGGCTCGGATAAAGATCGCCCGATAGGGTTTGTCGGGATCTTCGAGCGCCGGGATGCTCAACTCGGTCTCGAAGCTGTCAACCTGACGACCGAAGGCATTGCGCTCCACGGTGATGTCCATCACGTTCAACAGAGGTTGTTGGCGTCGAGTATCATTTGAGAGAAAGATCGCTCCGGCACAGGTTCCCCAGATGGGACGGTCCTGGCTAAAACGACGCAGGGGCTCGATGAGATGATACGAAGTGGCCAGTTTTCCGATGGTGGTCGATTCGCCTCCCGGGATGATGAGACCTTCAAGATCCTTCAGCTGCTCCGGTAATCGCACCTCGACCGTCTCCACCCCTAATGGGCGAAGGGAGGCGATGTGTTCGGCAAAATCGCCTTGGAGCGCCAGTATGCCCACTTTCATCCTGATTCCACCTTCTGTTTACCGCTCCAAGCATCGATCTCGATAGCGTACACGGCGGTTTGGTCAAGTTCATCGGAGATGATTGGGCGATAATCCTCGCCTGCCTGTAGGTCAGGGAAGTATTTGTCCAGAAGCCCTTGTAGTCCGAACCGTTTTTCCTGGTCGCTACCCACCACCCTTGCCTCTCCGAAGACGATCACGCTGGCGTACTCCGTGCTGAACTTGATCGCTGTGTCGGCAGGCAGCAGCTTGCCCATCTCTGCTGTGCTGAAGCAGACCTGAGAATTTCGTTCAACATTGGAGAGAGCGCGACCTTCGGTAGCGGTGTGAAAGTAGAGGCGGCGATTCGCCGCATCAAACCAGAACAGGTTCGGGTTGATAAAGGGTTGATCGCTGACCGAGGTGGCGATGAAGCCGATCTGCGCTTTGTGCAGCATGGCTTCTATCTCGCGATCGCTGGGCATAGCCCGATCAAGCCGTCGGAGACGAGTGCGCTCGTCGTTCATCGACGCGGGGTCTTCCTCTCGAAGTGATTTACCAACCGCGTACCGCCAATCGTTCCGCTTCTGGCAACTCGCTGACACCGATCCCAACCATGGGTTCGCCCAGCCCCCTGCTGATTTCGGCCAAGATCTTGGGATCGTTGTAATGTGTGGTCGCCTCGACGATCGCCTTAGCCCGTCTCGGTGGGTCGCCCGATTTGAAGATGCCCGAACCGACGAAGACGCCGTCCAACCCCAACTGCATCATCATCGCCGCGTCGGCGGGTGTAGCGATGCCACCGGCCGCGAAGTTCACCACCGGCAAATGACCCAGTTCCTTGATCTCCTTCACGATTTCGTGGGGAGCTCCGATCTCCTTGGCGTATGTCATCAACTCTTCGTCGGGCATGCTCTCAATGCGGCGGATCTCTCCGAGTACAGCCCGGGCGTGGCGTACGGCCTCGATCACGTCGCCCGTACCGGCCTCGCCTTTGGTACGGATCATCGCGGCCCCCTCTCCGATGCGCCTCAAAGCTTCACCGAGGTTTCGGCAACCACAGACGAAGGGGATCTTGAACTCGTGTTTGTTAATGTGGTGCGCTTCGTCAGCCGGGGTGAGCACCTCAGACTCGTCGAGATAGTCGACACCTAAAGCCTGCAAAATCTGAGCCTCGACGAAGTGACCGATGCGGCACTTGGCCATGACGGGGATCGAGACAGCATCCATGATCTGGAGGATCAATTCGGGATCGCTCATGCGGGCCACGCCGCCTTGGGCACGGATGTCCGCTGGGACTCGCTCGAGAGCCATCACGGCCACCGCACCGGCCTCCTCAGCGATGCGGGCGTGCTCAGCCGTAACCACATCCATGATCACGCCACCCTTGAGCATCTGGGCTAGGCCCTTCTTGACTGCGAAGGTACCTACTTTCTTTTCCACAGTAACCTCCCAGAGAAAATGTGTGTGTTCGTCTCGATTCTACCACGCTCGCCAAGCGCGCGACAACGAGGAGCGATTTCGAGCGTATTTTGCGATGTATCGTAGTATAGAGCTATAGGGAAGAAAGTGGGGTTGCAGGGTGGTGAAAGTCGCCTAAAGCCTCATCTTTCCAACTACGCTGAGACGACGCAAGAAAAGGCGAAACGCGCCCCGACTTAGGCGTCTTGGTGGCGCAGCGGTATGGAAACTAGAGGCCTCATGAGCTGAACATGGTACTTGACAAGCCGATCAGCATTTAGTACAATTATTACAATGATACAATAATACAATGAGACAATTAGGTCAATTAAGCGATGTTTGTTGAACTCGATTTCCGCAGCCATATACCGATCTATGTGCAGATCGTAGAGCGGATCAAGCATTTGGTGGCGACGGAGGCGCTCAAGCCGGGAGATCAATTGCCTACCGTGCGGCAACTGGCGGCCGATCTTCGGGTGAACTTTAACACCATCGCGCGGGCCTACCGCATCCTGGATGAGGCGGGTGTGATCTCGACCCAGCAGGGGCGCGGCACCTATGTCTTGGAGCCGCTGCCCCCTGAAAGGGCCACGCGTCTTCGCCGGGCGGCCCTCGACGCTTTGATCCGATCCTTCCTGGTGGAGGCCGATCGGCTGGGTTTCGAGCCGGATGAGGTCACCTCGGATGTCGAACCGTTGATCGATCGCTGGCGGCAGGAGGGGGCTCCGCCAGAAGATGGGGAGTGAGCGGGTGGGTAACATCATCCCAAGAGTTGAGGAAGGTGAGAGATGAGAAAAAGACTTTGGACCTCTGAACGAGATAAAAAAACTAGGGAGTCTCAGGTCGTCCAGGTTCGAGTCCCTGGTGTCGCATTCGCTGTATGGCTGATCCTGATGACGGTCTCGGCTGTGCTCGCGGTGTGGCTGCAAACAAGCGGTGTGAAAAGCACATGGATCGGTCTGCTGATCGTGGGCATCAATCTCGTTGGCTTGTATGTGCTCTTTGCCCTAAAGATCGCCGATCAATGGGAAAAGGCGATCATCTTGCGTTTCGGTCGTTTCATCGGCCTACGCGGTCCCGGTCTTTTCTGGATCGTGCCCGTGGTCGACCGCATACCGGCGTGGATCGATCACCGCGTGATGGTGACGCCATTCAGTGCCGAGAAAACCCTCACCAAAGACACGGTACCGGTCGATGTGGACGCGGTCCTCTTTTGGCTGGTGTGGGACGCTGAGAAAGCGGCCCTCGAGGTCGAGGATTACCAGGTGGCGATCTCCTGGGCGGCTCAGACCGCGTTGCGGGAGGTGATCGGACAGATGGATCTGGCGGACATCCTGGTGGGGCGCGCACGCATGGATCGCGACCTACAGAAGACCATCGATGAGCGAACCACACCCTGGGGGATCACCGTCCAATCGGTAGAAATCCGGGACATTGTCATCCCACAGGAACTGGAGGATGCTATGAGCCGTCAGGCACAGGCCGAGCGCGAACGTCAAGCTCGGGTCATCTTAGGGGAGTCGGAGAAACAGATCGCACACTCCTTCGCCGACGCGTCCCTGGCTTACATAGACAACCCGACGGCCCTGCACCTGCGGGCGATGAACATGCTCTTCGAGGGCTTGAAGGAAAGAGGCGCCCTGGTGATCGTGCCCTCCAGCGCGGTGGACACCATGAACCTGGGTGGGTTGATGGGCACCACCTCCTTGGCGAGCATGGCCGCAAGAGGCTCGGAGGAGGGTGGCCGATCCCAGGAGGGTTCCTGAGTGACTCCGGAATGGGAATATCGGGTCGAGGAGCTCGGCACCACGTGGAAGGGCGTCCAAGTGGGTGAACTTGAGGCGCTGTTAAACGAGGCCTCAGGGGAGGGCTGGGAACCGGTGACGATGACCATGCGCGGGAACAGCAGCCGGTTGCTGGTCGTTCTCAGGCGCCCATTGCGCCTGCGTGCCCGTGATCGATCGTGGACGTGGCCCTAATTCGTGAAACGTGATGCGTGAAACGTGAAACGTGATGCGTGAAACGTGATGCGTAATGGGTGATCCGACGCCGGATCGCACGGGTGAGCGGTAGGGATTTATCGTAGCCCAGAGTTCGATCCGTGTAGGGCGAGGCGCTTGAGCCTGAAAAGTATCCCGGTTGAGCGATGTTTCACGTGAAACATCGCTCGCCTTCCATGATCGGAATCCGCGCGGATCTAGGGGAAATATACGCCACCGGGTGGTAGAATTGAACCCCATGGATGTTTTTGTCCGGCTTCTTAATGTTTTATTGATGGTCGCGATGCCGCTGGCGTTAGGCGTGATCTTGGTACGGCGCTCTCGAGTCGAGTGGCGAATCTTCCTCCTCGGCGCCGGGGCTTTTATTGGATCGCAGATCTTCCACCTGCCGTTCAACGGCTACGTGCTCTCGCCTCTTACGGAGCGACTTGGATTGCCGGGCTTAGACGGCGGAGTGCCCTTGTTGCTGTACGCAATCCTTTTTGGTCTCTCGGCGGGGGTTTTCGAGGAGGTGGCGCGCTACCTTGTCTATCGGATCTGGATGCGCGAGTCGCGGACGAAGTGGGACGGTCTGATGTTCGGGACCGGGCATGGTGGGCTCGAATCCATCTTGTTGGGCGGTCTCGCAGGCCTTGCCTTGTTCCAGGCGATCACCTATCGCAACGCAGATCTGAGCGCCGTAGTGCCACCGGAGCAGCTCGAGCTCGCCCGAGCCCAGCTTGAGGCCTATTGGACCGCGCCGTGGTATGCGGTGTTGCTGAGCGCTGCGGAAAGGTTCTTCACCATCTGTTTCCACCTCAGCGCCGCCTTATTGGTTCTGCAAGCCTTCGTTCGCCGAAATCCGGTCTGGCTGGCGGTAGCCATTGGTTGGCATGCGATCCTCGACACGCTGGCGGTGTTCGCCCTGGTGACATGGGGTGCCTATGTGTCGGAAGGATTCGTTGGGTTGATCGCACTTCTAAGTCTTGGGATCGTCTACGTCTTGTGGAGACGGGATGGGGAAGAGCAGGAGGTGCCATCTTTGCCCTCCGTCGATCGGAAAATCAGGGCGCGTGAGCCGGATCTCGAGCTTGAGGAGTTGCCCGACGGGCGTCTAGAGGATAGCCGTTACGATTCATGAGGCTCCCGAGGCCTTCTTTTGAAGTGTCCGCCCACACGTTTACGGAGTAGGACCATCCAGGATTGAAGGGATGATAGAGACGGAAAATCTGACCAAACGTTTTGGCGACATCCTGGCCGTCGATCGATTGACCTTGAAGGTGGAGGCCGGAGAGGTGTTCGGTTTCCTGGGACCCAATGGGGCCGGGAAAACCACGACCATCCGCATGCTCACCGCTTTGATCTCACCCACATCCGGAGGGGCCACGGTGTTGGATTGGGAGATCGGTCGGGAGGACGGTCAGATTCGCCGTCGAGTGGGAATCCTGACCGAATCACCGGGGCTGTATGACGGTCTGAGCGCCGAACGAAACCTCGCATTTTTCGCACGCCTCTATGAGATCGAGGACATCGCTGGGCAAGTGGAGCGTTATTTACGCATGCTTGGCTTATGGGATCGGCGTTCGGAGGCGGCGGGTACCTTCTCGAAAGGCATGCGCCAGAAATTAGCCATCGCCCGGGCGCTGCTCCATGAACCTCAGGTGCTGTTCCTCGACGAACCGACCAGCGCTTTGGACCCGGAAGCGGCGCACATGGTGCGCGAATTCATCGCTGGCTTGAAGCATGAGGGGAGAACCATCTTTCTCTGCACGCATAACCTGGACGAAGCAGACCGTCTCTGTGATCGCATCGCGGTCTTCAACACGCGCTTACTTGCGCTTGATACGCCGACCGATTTACGACGCCAGCTTTATCAACGGACGGTGGTTTTCCATTTAAACCGGGTTGACCCCCGGTTTGTAGAGCGTGTGAGAGGCCTGCCCTTCATCCGCACCGTAAGGGAGACGGAGGGTAAGCTGTTGGTCGCACTCGATGACCCGGAGGGTAACAACCCCACGATCGTTCGAACCTTGGTCGAAGCGGGGGCGGATATTCAATTTGTGGGGGAGTTGAGACGATCGTTGGAGGACATCTATCTGAAGTTGATCAAGGAGGAGGGGACGGGATCAGGGAGTGGGGACCAAGGATCAGGCTTCGCACCAACCTAATTCCTAATCCCTGATCCCTATGTGCAGCAAAGGCTTGCTATGGACAAGATTTGGGTCATCATGCGCAAGGAGTGGTCGGAGGTCTTTAAAAACCGATTCGTGTTTTTTACCGTGGCCTTCCTGCCTCTGGTTCTCACCGCCCTGCCTTTAATCATGCTCTATGCCACCGGTTCCTCGGGGGATCTGAGCGGCTTATCCGCCACGGACATACCGGGCAGGTTCACCGTGCTCTGCGGGGAGATGAGCGAGGGTGAATGCGCTCAATACTTCTTGGTTAGCCAGTTCATGCTGTTCTTTATGTTGATGCCGCTTATGATACCGGTCACGATCGCCTCCTACAGCATCGTCGGGGAGAAAACCACAAGAACGCTCGAGCCGGTGCTGGCCACGCCGGTGACCACCCTGGAGTTGTTGGCCGGGAAGGCGTTGGCGGCAGCGATACCTGGCGTGGGGGTGACCTGGATTGGTTTCATCGTCTTCGCGTTTGGCGCACGGCTTATCGCTACGAGCCCTGTTGTGGTCGCTCGGTTGACCAATCCTCTCTGGCTGATGGCGATCTTCGTCGTCGGACCGCTGCTGGCGGTCGCTTCGGTTAGCGTGGCGGTGATGGTCTCATCGAGGGCCAACGACCCAAGGGTCGCTGAACAACTCTCGATGTTGGTCATCTTGCCGTTGCTCGCTGTCTTCTTTGGTCAGATCGCTGGATTTTTCTTTATCAATGAGAGGCTTATTCTGTGGATGGCGGTGGTCCTTGCCGTGATCGATGTTGGACTGCTTGCCTTCGCGACGCAACTCTTCCAGCGCGAGACCATCCTCACGCGCTGGAAGTGACGGTGCTGCCTTAGTGAATCGCCTGCGGCTCGTTCTTCTGGGGTTCATGCTTGCCCTGAACATCGTTCCGGTTCAGCCACAGGTAAGCAACGCATCGCTCCAACTGACAGTTGAAAAAGACTTCGGATTCAGCTTGGGAGGGCGAATTCAGGGCAAGTTCACCCTCAAGGTGACCGGACCACAGGACCTTACCCAAGTGGAGTTTTTGATCGATGACGTGGTGGTGAGCACGGATAGAGAGGCCCCGTTTCGCTACTCCTTCAACACGGGTGAGTATGAATTTGGCGTGCACCGTATCTCGGGGGTGGGCTACACCTCGTTAGGAGATGTGTTGCGAAGCCCGGTCCGTACGTATGAATTTGTGGGTGTGGAAGAAGGGCTTCGTGGAGCGGCGGGGATTGTGGTCCCAATCCTGGTCGGAACTGTCGCGCTTATCGTGATAGCCACACTCAGTACATCGCTCGTGGGTCGAAAAAGGGGTAGGCCACGCATCGGGGAATATGGCCCGGCCGGGGGTGCGCTTTGTCAGCGCTGCGGGTTACCCTTCAATAGACATGTCTTATCCCCCAACCTGTTGATCGGGAAACTGGAGCGCTGTCCGCATTGCGGAAAGTGGGCGATCGTGCGTCGAGCGACTCGAGAAGCTCTTGAAGAGGCGGAGGCGCGATGGGTCGACGACGAAGCGCGCGGCGGGCTGGATCTCGAGAGCGAAGAGGATAAGCTGCGTCGGATGATCGATGACTCGCGATTCGAATCGTGATCGCGGCAACGAGACCCTGTGGTGGTGGATAGCTTCACGACCGAAGAAATCACTGGATAAGGCGAGTCCGTCTCATCGTCATCTATCTAAAGTACAAAGGTGAGTGTCCCGTTTTGAAAGCTTCACATGATGGCCACGTTCCATGTACAATCAAGGGTAGAGATCGTTCGCCGGCGGCCACAAGCCCCGGCGTTTAGCTAGTGAGTGGACATGGACGAAACCCGACCCCCGGTCTGTGATTACGAAGGCTCCGACTATCAAGAGCGTTTTTGGGAGCTGGGTGGTCGGGCGTACGAGGACCGTGTCGAGGCGGTGGCCTTGCGTCGGCTCCTACCGGGCAGTGGAGCTAGCTTGCTTGAGGTGGGAGCGGGTGCGGGTCGTCATACACATCGCTACGGTGGGTTTCGGCAGATCGTTTTACTCGATTACTCACGCACCCAACTAGAACAAGCCAAAGCTCGATTGGGGGAGAGCGAACGCTACCTCTACGTCACCGGAGATGCCTATCGGTTACCTTTCGCACCGGGGGTGTTCGATGCCGCGACCATGATCCGTACATTGCACCACATGACCGATCCGCTGGCAGTGTTGCGTCAGGTGCGATACACCATGGGGACCGGAGGAGTCTTCGTGCTTGAGTATGCCAACAAGCGCAACATGAAGGCCATCGCGCGTTGGGTCCTGCGTCGCCAGGATTGGAATCCCTTCGGCTATGAACCGGTGGAGTTCGTCGAGCTGAACTATAACTTCCATCCTGTCGCCGTGCGTGATTGGATGTCGGAGGCGGGTTTCGATATCTTTCGACAACTTACCGTGTCACATTTCAGGCTGAACCTGTTAAAAAAAGCGATCCCGTTGGGGGTGCTGGTGGCGATGGACTCCATCGTCCAGTGGACCGGGAATTGGTTCCAGATGACACCGAGCGTGTTTCTAGGTGCCGAGGCGGTAGGTGAGGCGGAGCCCGCAGCGGAGGGGGCATTTTGGCGCTGCCCGGTTTGCGGTTCGTTTGAGGTCGAGAAGACCGACGTTGGTATGCGATGTGCGGGGTGTGATCGCGTGTGGCCTGTGCGCGAGGGGATATACGACTTCAAGGAACCCTTAGGGGATTAGGAGTTTAAGCACCAGGGCACTTAGGCACTTGGGCAGCTCGGCACCATGGATGCAAATTCACGCAACATTTGAAAACCTTAGTGCCATGGTGCCCAAGCGCCCAGGTGCCTGTTCTTAAGGCCTCCAATACTCCCCCCGGTGGCGCTCCAACAAGCCCGCCCCCACAAGCTCGCGGCGAAGCGTGGCCGTGTCCTCATGGAACCTGGCTAAGATCTGGTTGACCTCTTTCTCAAGATAGCGTACCTCCGGTTCAAAGGACTTGGCGATATGGCGCAGGATGATTGTGAGTTTCTTGCGCTGAGCGGGGATGATCTTCAGACTGCCATCCGGGTTGGAGAAATCGGATAAAACCTTACGGTCATAAGCCTTCAGGTCAACATCAGCTGCGACAGCAGGTAGCGTCTCGCGGGAGAGCAGTTGGCGCGCCATGGTCTCGAGCTTGGATGTCTCCAATCGATAAAGGTTATAGTATCCTTCTGCTCGCGCGCTGACCAATCCGGCCTTGGCGAGGCGGGAAAGATGGTGGGAGATCGTCGAGGGGCGGAGACCCAACATCGCCGCCAATTGTTCCACGGTGAAGTCTTCCTTTGCGAGCAAACCGACGATCTTCAACCGATTGGCATCAGCCAGGGCTTTGAAGAAACCGAGCAATGGTTGATCGTCCATTTTGGCACCCGTCTAATTAATTAGATATCTATCGAAATAATTATACCAGGATTGTGTGATCTGTCAAGTCGGTCTCAGGTTATAATTTGTGCAGTTTGCTTATTCGCTTCGATCGGTTCACCCGATCTGATCCTTGGGGGCAAGATTCCTGACCTCCCCGATCAAGGAGTGAGTTGACAAGTGGTGTTCGGCTATTGGACGAGACAGAAGCCGGAGTCGCGACGTTCCTGTGTTTACAACGTAGATACATTATGGAGGGTGTCATGGATCTTAAACGAAGGACTAATCTAGCCGCCGGTTTGGTGCTCATACTGATCGGGGGTGTGTTTCTCGTGGCTCAGCTGGTCCCCGATGCCTTTGACTGGTTGGACCCGGCGAACAATTGGCCAATATTTGTAATCGGCCTCGGGGTGCTTCTCTTGCTGATCGGCTTGCTAACAGGCGTTCCCGCTATGGCCGTCCCGGCCTGCATCGTGGGCGGTATAGGTGGCCTGTTGTATTGGCAAAATGCCACCGGCAATTGGGAAAGCTGGGCATATGTGTGGACATTAATCCCAGGCTTCGTCGGCATCGGTGTTATCCTTTCAGGCTTGTTCAGCGGGCAGCCACGTCAAGCCCTTCGTGAAGGCGGAGGATCTATCTTCATCAGCTTGGTGTTGTTCACGATCTTTGGTTTTTTCTTTGGTCGGGACGCCTTTCAAGGGGTTCTGTGGCCGATTCTACTCATTGCCTTAGGCGTGGTGGTCCTCATTCGAACGGTCTTCCGCTTGGGCTGACGGCACGTCGTAATAAAGAAACTATAGAGAGACCTTAAGGGTAAAGTTAAATCTTCCCCCATACGATATGGGTGCGATCAGCTTGTTTTCGGGATCTATACGACCAGATTACGATTCGGTCCTCACGAGATCAACGAGGGGAGATTCGTTTGATCTTATTGCTAATGACCAGGGTGGATAAGCCTTTTCGATGGTCGTTTGATATCCGTATCCCACCGACATTAATAGCATGAATCCTTTGGTTACAAGAAAGATGTGAAAGGAAGAGGAGATGAGAAGAGGTTCGTTGTTCTGGGGCGTTATCTTCATCGTTGTTGGAGGTATATGGCTGCTCGATCAGTTGGGGTGGTTGGCGGGGATCAATGTATGGAACCTGATCTGGCCCTCTTTCCTGATCATCCTCGGTTTGTGGGTCCTCCTAGGAGCGAGGCGTGGCGGAAAGCCGATCGAGGTCGAGCAGGTGACGTTGCCTTTAGAGGGTGCGGAACGAGCGAAGGTCCGTCTCAAGTTTGGGGCCGGGCGTCTACGGGTCGGTGCTGGAGTTGGTCCGACTGAACTGATCGATGGCTCCTTTGGAGGCGGTTTGGATCACCACGTCAAGCAGGAGGGGGATAGGTTGGTCCTTGACCTGCGCCTCCCATCGCAGGGATTTCCGGACATGATCCTACCGTGGAATTGGGGTCGGTGGGCTGGGTTCGAGTGGACATTCGGCCTGAACGGTGAGATCCCACTTGAGCTGGACGTTGATACCGGAGCCAGCGAAGCGAAGTTGGATCTCGAAGATTTGAAAGTGATCGACCTACGCTTGGATACAGGCGCCAGTTCGACTGAGATCACCCTTCCAGCCAAGGCGGGTTTCACCAAGGTTGAGATCGATGCTGGGGCAGCATCGGTGAGGATCAAGGTTCCGACAGGGGTAGCGGCGAGGATCATGACCAAGGGCGGCTTGGTGGGCGTCGATGTTGATAAAAACCGCTTCCCACGCGAGGGGGGTGTTTATCAGTCCTCCGATTACAGTACCGCCGAAAACAAAGCAGAACTCGACATCGAAATTGGAGCCGGATCGATCTCCGTACGTTAAGCTGCCATAGAGCAAGTTGCGTTCTTCAGGTAGAATAAAACCGAGTCGATCTTCGCTCGTTCCTGTCTGTAATGTCAAATAAAGGAGGCCATCATGAGAAAGATAGAACCACGTGTTGTGTTTAGTGTATTGATGATCGGTGCTGGGATTCTGTTCCTGCTTCAAAATCTCGGATTTCTCGAAGACGCAGGCTCGATTTTTTGGGCGCTTGCTTTCGCCGTTGGCGGTGGGGTCTTCCTCTATGTTTACCTGATCGATCGTACCCATTGGTGGGCCGTCATCCCGGGCTTGACCCTGCTCGGTATCGGTGAAATTATCGCCGTTAGCCACTTTTTACCTCAATATGAGGATATTCTAGGAGCCCCGGTTTTCATGGTTTTTATTAGCATAAGTTTCTGGATCATTTACTTGACCAATCGAGAGAACTGGTGGGCGATCATCCCGGGTGGGATATTGCTTTCCATCGGGGTCTTTATCGGCCTTGAAGCCATCTTTGAGGGCGTTGAAATGGTCGGTGTCATGTTCTTGGGAATGGGTTTGACCTTTGTAGTGTTGGCGTATCTTCCCTCCCAGGAGAGTTGGATGAGATGGGCGCTCATACCCGCAGGCGTATTGCTTTTGATGGGGGTCATCTTCCTAGGGTCCGCGTTTTCGGCGCTGGAGATCCTCGGGCCAGCGATCTTGGTCCTGGGCGGCCTCTATCTGATCTATCGAACCGTCCGACCGAAGGCGGAGATCCAGGCTCAAATTGAAGAATCTGAATAGATCATCAGGTGTAGCTGGATTTCCCCACAAGTAAGAAAGATGAGTGTTTGTATTTAATAAAGCGTTTGAGGAGAGTGTAAATGGAGACCAAGCGGCTGACTCGGAGTAGGACCGATTCGATGGTCGGCGGTGTGTGCGGTGGTCTTGGGGTATACCTGGGCATCGATCCCACCATCGTCAGGTTGTTCTTCGTCTTACTTGCCTTCGGCAAGGGCATCGGCTTCGCCCTTTATCTCATCTTGTGGATTGTCGTGCCTCGCGAAGGCGCGGAAGAGGGTGCCTCTCTCGAGGAAAACATCCAGACCGGTGCGGAAGAGATCGCTGGGCGCGCGCGAGAGATGGGTGAAGAGCTTCAGAAGGGCGTGAGGGTTTCCGGAGATCAAGCCAGCCTGTTTATTGGCGGGGCGTTGATCCTGGTCGGTATTTTCTACCTATTGGACAACCTGAATATCTACTGGCTCTCATGGTTGCGGTGGGATGTGGTTTGGCCGGTTATCTTGATTGCAGCCGGTGTTCTTTTCTTGGTGCGGCAATTTCGTGGGGAGTGAGATGAGTGAGAGAGCTCGGCGGGGTGGGCTTGTCGGTCCACTTCTGCTTATTGGTTTAGGCGTAATCTTTTTGTTCAACAATATGGGCATTCTCGCCGTGAGCGTCTGGGATGTGCTCTTCCACCTGTGGCCGGTGATCTTGATCGCCATCGGGCTGGATTTACTCATCGGCCGACGCTCCGTTTTTGGGTCACTGCTGGTTTTGGCGTTAATTCTGACCGTGTTCGTCGGCGGGATCCTGTTGATCGGTGCTCAGGATGGTACAGCGCTAATTGGAGATGAAATTGCCCAACCGTTAGGCGGGGTTACCGAGGCAGAGATCTCCATGGGCCCAGCTATCGGGCTGATCCAGGTGGGATCGCTTGATCCAGGATCCAGCTATTTGGTCCAAGGGAAGATCCGGCTGATGAGCGGGGAGGATTTAAGGCGAGATTTCAATCCCGACCGTGACCCAGCCAGTTTCACGCTGAGAAGTGCGGGTCAAACGTGGTTCCCTGTGATCGGTGGGTGGGGGGACGAGGCCACATGGGATCTGGGTATTAACCCCGAAGTGGCGCTTAGTATGGACCTCAGCCTCGGGGTGGGGAAAATCGAGGTTGATCTAACGGGGTTGGATGTGACCGCGGTTGAGGTCAGTCTAGGGCTTGGTAAGACCATCGTAACCCTGCCGGATGAAGGGAATTTCACGTCCAAGATCAGCGGAGCCATCGGCGAGACCTACGTAGTCATCCCCCAGGGCATGGCGGCGCGCATTCACGTGAGCACGGGGTTGGGGACCAGCAGTATGCCGGCTGGATATACTCGTCAGGGTGATACCTATCGCTCCCCCGGGTATGAAAGCGCCGAGGACAGGGTAGACATGGACATCAGCCAGGCCATCGGTATGATCACGGTCGTCGATCTCGGGCGATAACCCTGGGCCTAGCTGTGGAAACCTCCCGGTCCATGTAAAATTGTGGACTAGATCACAAAAGTTTGATGGGATGGGGCTGTGAACACGACCTTTCAGGAATTGATCGAGACAGGCGAGGTGGTCCTCGCTGACGGTGGAATGGGCACGCTGCTGCTTGCGCTCGGTTTAGGCCGCGGTGTCGCCCCTGAGATGTGGAACATCGAGCAGCCCGAGCAGGTGCGGAAGATCCATCGTGACTATATTACCGCTGGAGCGCAGATCATCCTCACCAACTCATTTGGCGGCAACCGTCGACGTTTGGCATTTCATGACCTGTCAGAACGCACGCACGAGTTGAACCAAGCCGCGGCGCAGGTTGCTCGTCTCGAGGCGGAAGCCGCCGAGGTCTCAGTCCTCGTCGGGGGATCGATGGGCCCCACTGGAGCCTTGATGACACCGCTTGGTGACCTCACCTTCGAGGGTGCAAAATCCACCTTCGAGGAGCAAGCTGGGGCGCTGATCGAGGGCGGTGTAGATGTACTGTGGGTCGAGACGATGTCCGATCTACAGGAAGTGCAAGCGGCGATTGAAGGGTGTCGAGGGGTGGCACCGGATTTCCCGATCGTGGCCACGATGACTTTTGACACCCATGGGCACACCTCGATGGGGGTCTCGCCCCAGGCTGCTGTGGAGGCCTTAGGAGGGTTGAATCTCGTGGCGATCGGCGGGAACTGCGGTAACGGCCCAGCCGAGATCGAAGCCGTGATCGAGATCATGCACAAAGCAGAGCCTGACGCCGTGCTGGTCGCGAAGTCCAACGCCGGCGCCCCGCGCATGGAGGGTGATCGCCAGGTCTACGACGCCTCCCCGGAAGTCATGGCTGAGCACGCGCTTCGCGTGAGGGATTTAGGCGCGCGCATCATCGGCGCTTGTTGCGGCAGCACGCCGGAGCATATCCGCGCCATGGGGCACGCGCTGCGAGGCGGACTTTCCGCTGAATGATCGGCTTACTGTTGGGCACCGCATGGCTGTGTTTTGCGGTCGCCTTGCTTGTTCTCATCCGAATGCGTTTGCGCGTTTTGGAGGAGCTTGAACTTACCAATGTAGCTCAACAGGAAATAGCGCCGCGCATGAGCGTTATCGTCCCCGTTCGAGATGAACAATCGAACATCGAAACATGTCTTCAGGGTCTGCTGGGACAGACGTATCCGATGCAGACATTGGAGATCATGGTCGTCGATGATCATTCGACGGATGACACGGCCGCCATCGTTCGGAAATTTATGGATACCCACTCCCCAATCCGGCTCGTCGAAGCCGGACCTTTGCCTGAAGGTTGGAAGGGCAAATCGCATGCCTGTTGGCGAGGCGCGGGACAAGCACAGGGCGAGTGGCTCTGTTTTATGGACGCCGATGTGACGGCCACGCCGGATCTCCTTCTGTCAGCCGTGAGATTTGCGGAAGCCGAGAATCTTGATTTACTATCTTTGTTCCCGTTTCAGGAAATGTTGGGCTTTTGGGAGCGATTCATTATGCCGATCGCGTTCCTCAGTCTCCTGTTCCTCATGGATCCAAACCGGATCAACGATCCTCAGGCGAAGGACGCACTGGCTATCGGTCATTTCATACTCGTCAAACGAGCCGCGTACGATGCCACTGGAGGCCATCAGACGATTCGATTCGAAATGCTGGATGATGTCGCTTTGGCGCGTTGTTTTAAGGAGCAGGGCCTTCGCATCCACCTGGGGAGCGGCAAGAAACTGGTGCGAACGCGAATGTATTCCGATCTGAAGGCTCTCTGGCAGGGGCTGACAAGAGGGGCGACTGAGCTCGCAGGAGGGGTGGTCGTTACTAGCTTATCCGTGTTCTCCTCCCTGCTCATTGGATGGCTGCCCGTTCTGCTTCCATGCTGGGTGTTACAAATGAATATGGAAATGAACGCCTTGAGCTCGAGGGGAGTTGCGATCGGGGCAACGTCCCTGGGATCGCTGATTTGGTTTGGCGCCCATACGGTGATGCTGCGAGCACACCGAATCCCCCTACGCTACTTGCTCCTGCTCCCTCTCAGCTACACAGCACTGGCCGTTGCCAGCGTGGAGAGTATTTGGCGTTATCTAACCGGTCGCCGTCAATGGAAGGGGCGAATGTATTGAGCAGAAAATTCCTGTGGTCGTTTGATGGCGATGTGGATTGATTAACAAAAAAAATGACCTCCGAGGTCTCCAAGACCTCGGAGGTCGATAGCTGTTTTGATTACCTTTATTTCGTCCTTATCTGCCTGTTGTTCATGATCGTCCAGCTTATCTCAGATTGAAGCTGCCTGATCCGGGATCGAAGGTGATCTCGACACGGTGAACCGCGCTGTTGTACCCGTCGGTTTCCCATATCCCGGTATCACCGTCGTTATCACCCATATCGTCCACCAAAAGATAGTTGCCCGGTACGTGCACGCTACCCGAACCTCGATCTCTGACAACTACCCGCACCCCTACGTCCCCGGGCACGTCGATGTCGATGCTCCCCGATCCGCCATCGATCCGTGCCTCAACATCCGCGCTGGATCCGATCACGACGTCGAAGGAGCCCGAACCGACGCTCATCTCGGCTCTGACTTCGGCTCCCGATTCGAATTCGATGTCGAAGCTTCCCGAGCCGCCGTCGATGTTAGCGTCGTATAGGGATGAACTTTCGGGCAGGGTCAAATTGACGCTCCCGGATCCACCGTCGATCTCCAGTTCTGATATTTCAAGATACATAAGGTCGATCGTGGCCGATCCCGAGCCGACGTCAACCGTAAGGTCGATGGGCACATCGGGGCTGAGACCGATCTCCCATCGGGTGCCAGCTGTGTCCCAGTCTGTCCAATCGAAATCGAAACTGAAGTCGGTTACGGGATCTAGGCTAACCGATTTTTCTCGCGTACCTCTGGCAGAGAAATTAACATCCGTAAAAGTATCCAATTCAGCGTCAATGAGCAAGTCCGAAGCGGGGAGAGCTTCAATGGTTGTCGGATACCTCTCGAGGTCAAGCGTGATGCGGGCTGAAGTCGCACTTCCGATAGGCTCGCTGAAGGTTAGCGTCTTGAGTTCGCCATCCGTTTGCGGTGCCTCCAAGCCTAGTGAGGGCGCAAAGAGGAGCAGGGCGATCACCAGAGCCACAGTGCCGAGGCCGATCAGCCCTCCGATGACCGGCGAGCGTCGACCGAAGATGATATCAAGGCCTATGACGATCAAGATCAAGGGCCACAAGCGTGAAAGCATCCGCAAACTTGGTGTCGGAATGTAGCCCAGGTTGCCCAGCAGCCACACGACCCCTACGCCGATGAGCAGGATCGGCCAAAACAACGAACGGTATTGAAACCCTTGCCTCTCTTCCATAAATTCCTCCTTATTCGAGCATTATAATCGTATTTTTTTCATTTGCTGTTCTGTACATCTCAAGTGGAGTGGTGTTCGGATGATAGGTGGCGGATGTAATAATCCGTGTGATGAACCGTGATGATATTTGCTTTGTAACGGATAAGACAAACCGCTTTATCTCACGGTCAGATCGCCCACCCCACCATTGAAGACAATTACAATCCTGACATCAGATTTATCGAAGTCAGGAGTCTCCCACACCCCACTTTCTCCAACGAAGTCACCACCGTCGGACAACCGGACGAAGTTTGAAGGGACCCTTACATCTCCGATATCAACATCTGCGTCAATGCGCACGGCAGCGTCGGCGGGGACATCGATGACGAATTCCCCTACATCGCCATCAATCGTTAAATTAACCGCCGCGCCTCGCTCGAGGATAACCTCGAAGGCGCCAACACCTCCGTTGATATAAACATCGTAAGCCTTCTCCGTAGCCGGCAAGGTGATCTGGAAATCCCCAATATCTCCATCGATATCAAGATCTTCTATTTGAAGACCGCTTAGATCGATGGTGGATTGCCCGACGGAGCCATCAATGTTCAGGGTGAGAGGGATCTCAGGACTCAAGCCAATGTCCCACCAAGCTCTTTTCAGGTCGGTATCCGTGATCCAAGACCAATTAAAACTAAAACTGGGGGCGCGATGGCTGATGCTGATCGTCTTCTGCACGTCCCCCTGAACGTCGAAGTTAATCTCACCGACATAGGTTAATTCCGCATCGATCAGGGTGTTTGGATCTGAGAGTGCGTCGAGTGTGGTTTTACCTACGGCAAGATTCAGATTGACCCGCGCCGATGTGGCGTTGCCGATGCTCTCGGTGAACCTTTCTGTGATGAACTCCGTTTCTGGCGGGGTTATCCCAAGCGACGACCCGGCGAAGACAAGCACCAAGACAAGGGCCACGGCGCCGAAGCCGATCAAAGCCCCGATGGCAGGAGAGCGGCGCCCAACCATGATGTCCAAGCCGATGACGATCAAGGCTAACGGCCATAAGCGGAAAAGCGTCCACAGGTAGTTCTCGGGGAGGATGCCAAGGTTCCCCAGCAGCCAAAATACACCTACGCCGATGAGCACGATCGGCCAGAATAACGAGCGGTAACGAAATCCCTTATTCTCTTCCATCTTTCCCTCCTCGATTAAATCTATATACGAATTCTATTCGATATATGTTTCACTCATTCCTCGAGTGGAGAGCCTGGTCTGACTTTCCGACCGAACTTTCTAGGGTCTTAGGATTGCGCATCCTGTCGAACGGGTTACGCTCTACTCCATTCCTTCACTTGGTTCCTCGACCTCTACTACTCCCTTCCCCTTTTTTTGACCCGTTAACCCAAACGCGCCTGCTAGGAGCAGAAGGCCGAAGAACACGAAAATGATCGGCCATCCAACCGAGACCAGATGCCCAAAGTCTTCGCTTCCCTCTGAGAGCCCGACCACGATGAGGATCAGCCCCGGGATCAGCGGCCACCAGCTTGAGCTGCCGGAGTACACCAGATCGATGACGTAGATGGCGACAAAGCCCACCCCAAGACCGAGTTGTTCGAAACCGCCAAAAGCTAGAAGGGTGCTTTCCCCGACCTTGCCCAAACCGATGCCCAGCAGGATGCAGCCCGGGATAAGCAAGCCGTAAGAGCGGCGGTTAAAATATCCGGCTACGAACAATCCGCCGATCAAGAACAAAATCACGGCATCACTGAATCCCTCCACATATTGAAGGGCGATCAACCCAATCCCTAATATGATGAGGATGGCCCCAAAGAATATTCGTCCCTGTCGATCGTCGTCCATCTCTCTCTCCTCCTCAAGGTATTTGGTATTTAACTTGATAACGTAACGTCCTAGATGAAGGCGCGATTTCTGTGTTCGGCCTTCCCTGGGTAAGCCTGGTGTCCATTAGTTTACATCGCTCAGCACAGACACTACCTTAAAGATTTTATTCCTCCAGCTCTTTCTGACTTGTCTACAGGAAGCACCCATTCTTGATGTGTGCGTGATGGTTTATTTCCCCGACCCGTTCTGCTCCTGCTGACCATCTCACTCAGCAGGAAGCTGATCGGTCTCAGGCTCTACGGGTTCCGGCGCATCCATGGCAGTTGGTTCACGGCGGGTAAATTGGCGGATCAGAACCCAGGCGCCTACAATGATCAGCACGGCTGGAACGATATACTCGGCTGCGGCTTCGGCGACGAATAAAGCTAGTCCGATCAACCCTGTGATCCCACCTGGGATGAGTGCCCACCATTGCTTCCGATCCCGGGCATAAATTACGAAGAAGGGGATGGCGACAGAGAGCAAAACATAAGTCGCGACCAAATTGTCATCAAGAATCCCACCTTCGATAAGGCCGACCATCACGCCGATAGCTAGGAGGATGTACGCCGGGATGATGGCCCACCAATGAGTGCGATCGCTCAGGTAGACATACAGGAACGGTAGCGCAATAGCTGTCAGTACATATGTGGCGACGAACGAATCTTGCAATACATCCAAAGTTATCAGCGCAACCATCAAGGCGATCGCCAACATCGTGTAGGAAAGGACGAGTAGCCAACGCTCAGAACGGTCGGTGGCGTAGACGGCGTATACGCCAAGCCCGGCGATCGTCAGAGCCCCGATCCACACCCATGCGCTGAGATCGATGAATGTTTCGACGAGCAACAATCCGCCGAACAGGATCAGCAATGCCCCATAAACGATCCTTAGCTTTCTGGTTTGCAATTCCATCGTTTTGTTCCTCTTATCCCTTTGAATAATTCAACTGAATGGGTTTAGTGTTGAGCAATAAAAATCGATCGTTACTCGCGAACTTCTAAGCGTATATCGCCAATGCCCCCCTCGATTTCGAGGCGCAACGTCACCTCCGACTCGCCGTAAGCGTCGTTGGTGTACGTGTTGCCGTCTTTCTGCAATCCTCGTGCATCGATGGCTACAATACCCAACTGCACGTCTACGATGACGCCGACATCGCTCGGTAGATAAATGGTCAATTTGCCCACACCACCTGTAATTTCAGCGTCTAAGTCTCGCTCCCAATTGGCGACCATATCCAGGGTGAGCTTCCCGGCGCCCACTTCGATGTCTAGGTTCCTCAGTGGGCCATCTCCCAGCCACAGTTCAGCATCTCCTGCACCGACCTCGAGGTTGAGACTATTCAACGCCATCCCTCTCAAGTGGATGTCTCCCAGGGCAGCGCCCAACGAGAGCGTCATGTCTATGGGGATGTCGTCATTGAAGATCAAATCCCATTCGGAGCGGACGTTTTCGTATTCGCCGAGGGGGAATCCTTCCACGCGGCGATGCTCGACGGTGAGCCGACCCGTGGTCCCACTGACATCATAGGAAACTTGCGGCTCCAGTTCATCGACGTTGAAGGCGAACTCCGCTTCCATTAACTCTCTCGCACCACCCGAGATCTCGATCTCACCTACGCCCATGCGGATGTCGGCACGAACGGTTTCGGCGTTACCTACCTCGACGGTCTCGGACTCGGTTCGTGTGGATCCAACTCGGAAACGTTCGATCGTGCAAGCGCTGAGGGCAAGCGTGAAAACCGACAGTGCTGCTAGGGCTGCCCATTTCATCCGTTTCATTCCTTTTTCTCCTTATTTCACCGCTACTTCTCTATCTTCTCGACGATGATGGTGCAGTTCGCAACCAAGGCCGCGATCGATCCAATGGCAGCCCAGACGGGTAAAAGCACAGCACCAACCACGCCCAGCGTGAGAGGGATCTCAATCAGGGTCTCGCCCCCCTCATTCTTGATGATGATGCGGCGAATGTTGCCCTCATGCACCAATTCTTTGACCTTGGCGACGAGGCCTTCGCCACTGACTTGATATTCCTCCGTTCGAACTTCACCCTCGGTCATTTTTTTCCTCCCTCAGTTGATGCATTCAAAACCTAATTATTACAGGCCTGAAATTTATGATTCGAGGCAATCATTCAGTTCTCCGGCTCATGATCCAGCACTGGGCTTTTTGCCTGCTCCAGAACGGGATCCTCTACTGCATCAAGTTCGTTCCGATTTGGATGACTGAAGTTAGTTTCAGGCTGCAACACAGGAAATTGCTAGCCCAATACTTTTCCTACAAGGCTAAACTGGCTTACTTGCACAATGTTTGGAAAAATCTATTGAAAGGTTATAAAAAAGCCGCCCATCAATCGAACCGGGCTAAAGCGCACGAGTGAAACTGTCGTGAACCCGATAGGGCCGCGTTCGACCTCATTTCCCAGGAAATGTGTGGAAAGATGTATCTGCAATCTTACATGAATATGGACGCATCTTCAATAGCAGCCTGAATTTGCGGTTTATGGTTTCAAGAATGTCTAATCCCTGGCCTTGTCCTACAACACCGAGATATCGCAAACCCTCACGGTATCTGCCCTCTTACCCTTAATTATCGGTCTGGCGCGGATCATTGCCTTGCTGTTCCCGTTCGGAAATAGAAGCCCCTCGTTTCCTGTTTTCTTCACGATATGCAAAGTGATAATTGGAGCATCGATCACACTGTTCATGTGTACAAGGTCATTCCAAATCTTTGAGATATTGATCGAAAAACTGGATACTCCGCTGCATGGCCAGGCTGAAGGGGTTGGACAAATTGTGGCCAGCGTCTTGATAGATGTAGAGTTCCACGACTTGCTCGGCGGCCAACGTTTGTTGATAAAGTGTCTCGGAAAACTCCACAGGCACGCTCGTGTCCCCCGTTCCGTGATGCAATTGAAGTGGACCGGATAGATCGGCAAGGTAGCTGTTGGCCGAGATGGATTCCCAAAACGCTGGGTTGTCCTCCGGTGATCCGTACATCTCGGAAAGCTCCGTGCGCCAGCGTCGACCAGGGAAAGGTGTGCGTGTCACGACCTCGGCCGTAGCCGTATTCCGTCTCCAGCGTGAGATCAGGTCCGGATACGACGCAACGACGCCGGCCCAAATCACGCCGACTTTGATGTCCTCTTCAATGACCATCGATCGCAGCGTGATGTATCCACCCATCGAATGCCCCCACATCCCGATTCGGTTTGGATCGGCGTCCGGATAATGCTGCATCGAAGCAACGGCATTGAGCACATCGATGACATAATCGGGTTCACCATAGGCGCCTCGCGCCTCGCCCTCCGACTCACCATGACCGCGATAATCGGGCATAAACACGATGTAGCCATTGCGCGCCAGCTGATCAACATAGGCCACATAGCGAGCGGCGGTCCGATATTGATCCGGCGGGATATACCCATGATTGAAGATGATGACCGGCCAACCGGTCAAGGGGCGTTCACTGAAGGGAACGGTCAAGAGGGCGAAGATCTTCAGCCCCTCGGATTGGTAGGAGGCCAAGTAGCGGTAGTAATTACGCCCAGGGTCTAACGTGGATTCGACCCTGACCTCGCTACCGGGGTAGGTGCGAGCCCGCATCGATTCAATGGAGAGCGGGTGTGGGGTTGGGGTGGGAGAGGCAGTAAGCGAGGGGGTCAGGGTGGGCGGGGTAGGTGTGCTGGTTGGCAGCGGTGTCACGCTGGCAGAAGCAGTAGGAGGCGGAAGCGTTGTATTTTGAAGAGGGTGATGTGGCTGGTTACCACATGCAGTCGTCAGGATAGGAAGTAGAATTGCTAAACACCAAAGTCTTGCGAAGCGGAATGTACTCTTCCTCGGAAATGACCACTTCTGTTTATCAACCACAAATGTGTCTCAAACCAAACCAATGAAGTTATTTTAACGACCATACGATCGTGTCACCCATAATCTTGCCAAATCTACCCAAATACTCAACTATCGAAAGGATAGGGTGAGATTATACCGCTCTTTGTCTGGGTTGTGGCGTTGAGGGTCTTCCACTCGCTCCAGGGGAAGAGATATCCGACCACCCGTAGACACCTTTGTGGTCACGCTGCGTGACATCGAAATCCTGCTCGAGGTGCTCCCTGTGAGAACACTCACAAGAAAAGAAGGATCCCCATCAGGATCAAGGCGACGTAGACGATGTTATAGAATCGCTCCACCGAGAATTTCCGATTCACGATCTCACCGACGATTACCCCTATCAGGATGATCGGCAGGGCATAAAGGTACAGCCGCAGCACTGTCGGTGTCCATAAACCTGCCAATCCGTGGCTGATAAGAACGGTAAAACCCGTGGGGAAGAAATAGCCCTGCAATGTGGCCCGAAAGTTCCCCGGAGACCATCTTCTTAGTGCGCTGTACACGACCACCAGCGGTCCATTGGCGTTGTACGCACCACCCAGGATCCCGGCCCCGAAGCCAAAGGGAAACGACAGCTTTTCATTACGGAGGTGAGGCAGCTTGGGTGCGACCAGGTTGTATAAGCCGAACCCGATGAGCACAATCCCCAACACCGCCTTGACAATGGATTCCGGCGCGGTTTTTAGAAAATACAGCCCGATGGGTATACCAGCCAGCGATGAGAGGACCAGCCGCCAAGCTGCCCTGAGATTTACGTCCCGCCAGGCCCGAGAAAGGATCATGATCGCGATGGTTGAGGCCGCCATGGCAACCAATGGCGTTGCGGTTGTGATACCCACCACCATCGCGAGCAGGGGCATCGCAATGAGAGCATCACCAAAACCCAGCGCGGAGCGCGTGAACGTGGACAGGAAGATGATGGCGATAACCAACAGGGTTTGTGAGGTGGCGTCCATATCAGGCTCGGATCAAGGATTGAGCCCAAAGTATATCAGGACAGCGATAGGTATGACCAACAGCCGCATTGTGAACAGCCAGGACGTGTTGAGGAGAGCATATTAAAGGATCTGGCTTGGGTCTCCTGATGGTTCGGCGAGCCCACCGCATGGCTTGCTGAAGGGTTGGCGAGGGGACAAACTCCGTGATTCCGAGGAGCCTAGCGACGAGGAATCCCTATGATGAAACATTTGGATTCGATCGATCATAGGGATTCTTCGCTCGCTTCGCTCACTCGGAATGAAAAGCTCTACAGCATCCCGCGAGCTTAAAGCTCGCGGGATGCTGTGACATCCCACCGTTGTGTCATCCTGAGCCCCATGATTTGGTAGGAGACGAAATCCATCGAGGTCAGGAACCAGACGCCCTACAACGGAGGGTAGGACCTCGCCTATTCTTCCACCTTCTCAACAACGATGGTGCTCTGAGTCACCAGAGCCGCGACCGCACCGATCGCCGCCAACTGTGGTGCGAAGAAGGCACCCACGACGCCGAGCGTCAGGGGTATATCGATCAGGGTTCTGCCTTCCTCGTTCTTAATGACGATCCGGCGGATGTTCCCCTCGTGCACCAGTTCTTTGATTTTAGCGACCAACATGTCGCCGCTGACTTGGAATTCCTCGGTCCGAACTTTTTCTTCGCTCATCTTCCCCTCCCGTTAAGAAACGATTGCAGATTTGAAGAACCCTGCTCGGTTGAAATCTTGGGTATCGATGCGGGTTATCTTCAAAGCAGGTTCTACCGTATATTTTACCTTCTCAGAGGATTGAGGTAGCTAAAGCGCGTAATAGAGAATCCTATGAGCTTTTCGGGCAACCAGGAAAAGCCCAGAAAGTTTGAATATCAACCGATATCCAAACGCGAGTGTCTCAATCGCCTCAGATTGGGTGAAGTACCACTCCTCTTTCAGCCGAATCCCGTCCCCCCATTTTTCAACCGCTTTGGCATCGTCTATTCCCCAATGGATCACCGCCCCGGTTCTCCTTATAGACGGATGACCTTTGACGCTTCTGGCAGCCAGCTTGCTGTATGCGTCGAACACGAGCTCACATCCGGGATAGCTCTCCTTCAGCTTGAGGATCAAAGATCGAACCTCTTCCTCGGTCAAATACATCATTAAACCTTCGGCGATGACCATTACTGGGCGGCTTTGGGACGGAATCGTCTCTACCCAATGCAAATTGGTGACCGAGGACGGTATCATGTGATACCGGTCGGTTTCCTCAAAAAAATTCTTTCTCAGATCAATGACTTCCGGCATATCCAGGTCGTACCACTCGACATTCCCGTTATCAACGCGCGTATAGCGGGTATCAAGACCACAACCCATATGAAGCACGACCCCTTTCGGATGGTCCTCCAGAAAATCCGTCACGTTATCGTCGATCTTCTTTGCACGAATGCACACCGTCAAACGTGTCCCTACAGGGACTTTGAGTTGGGAAAAATCGTAGTCAATCTGTTCGAGGATCTCCAGAGATTTTTCATCGGCAAAAAGAGAGTCCGGACAACCCATGGCTTTTGAATAAAGGGTGATCAGCAGCGTCTCTTGTTCCGATGTCAATCGTATCTTTTCTTTGTGGTTTGTCATCGTTTGGCTTCCTGCCGACTAGCGATGTCGCATCACTCCTTGAATGGGATCCGGATGTATAGCCCATGTCGCAAGAGAAATCGCACCAGCCTATATATCTGGTAGATAAGGATGAGAATCAACAGCGGACCTAGATCGAAATCTTGACCAGCATATGGCTCCATTTCCTCGGGCGAGAGGTAGGCAACGGGCGAGCCTGAGATCATGGCGATCAGGATCGCAATCCCAAAAAGAGAAAGGCCGACTTTAGCCCAACGGGTCATCGGGGACCACTCACCCTGCCGCAATAAAACAAGGTTGAGCAAGATATCGAGGCCCAACAGCAGATTGAGCGGCAACAAGTAGGATGAAAAGGCTGGGGTCAATGCCGAGATGTGTTGCCAGCCGCCCTCGGTATAGTATGAAATACCTATCAACTGTGGGAAAAAGTTGATTACCACCATGAATGCCACAGCGAAAACGATCTGGACCACAGCGCCAGTTGTTCGCACAATATTAGGCGCACGGACAACTGGCAGCTTGCGAGGATCCCAACCCTTTTCTTCAGACTTGTCGACCTTCATAATCACACGGTCCAGCAAGGCAAAAATCACGACCAAGAGGCCGATGGTCCCAAGGGTCGACGGGATCAAGGAGCGCAACATTTCACCGATCACAGTAAATACATGGCCACTGCCGATTTCGGACAAACTCATGAGAAGGCCAATGATGTACATCACCGACAAGATGACCAGAAGGATCCAGGATGCTTGGAGAAAGGATGGGTAAAGACGAGGTCCGATCAGGTGCGATGTCCCGGTGTACCGGGCTGCCATCTTGCTAGGGGGGTCTATCTCCCTCAAGATCTCAATCATGAGCTCCTCATTTGTCGTCCTGTCCAACGCACGTCCCCTGTCCTCGAGCATGTCCTGTAATGATGAGCGCAGCTCATCTTCCACATCCGATCGCATCCGGCGGGGTAGTTGGCGCCCAACGGCCACCACATAACGTTCGATGAGATCCGTGTTCTCTTGATTTTTCATGACAGCAATCCTTCCATCACCTCGACCAGTTTGTTCCACTCTTGACCCAGCGTCGCCAATGCTTCTTTGCCATCCCCGCTGGTCTGGTAGTAACGTCGTGGGCGTGGTCCCTCTACGCGCCATTCGCTCTTCAAGAGACCACTTGACTCAAGCCTGCGTAGCAGCGGGTAAAGGGTTCCCTGATCGATTTCCAAACCTTGTTCGTTGAGCAGCTTAATCAGCGAGTATCCGTATTGCTCCTGACGTAGTTGGCTGAGGACCGCCAGCGCGATCACACCACGACGTAGCTCCAAGGCCATATTTTCGAGTTGTTTTTGTGTCATACTGCTGCTCCTGTGTTATGTATTATACTATGTGAGATACAGTAATGTCAAGAATAATATATATGTAATGCTATAATATAGAATAACCATAGGTATTATCAATAGGGAAGCTGCAAATAAGAAACGGGTCTTGGGGGCTATCCAGCAGTCCGTTTAGAGTGGCTTACATGTGTGTAATGGCATCGATGCAGAACTCCAGGCAAGGCACAACTTGAATCAGTCCACAACCGTGTTTTATGGCTGGCCTTCGCACATCACATTTGTGGCTGTGGTTCCTTTACTACATAAGGTGAAACGACTTTCTCACGGCTTCCTGAGCAATACGGCTAATACCTTCCCCTCAGCTCTTACGGAGAAATCCAAAAGATGGAAATTTTGGAATTCCTCTTTCAACGCTTCCTCGGAGAAGATGTGATGGGGCAGACCTTTTTCTGGGCCCGACAGTGGCACAATGGTGCCCGGCTCGATCTCCTCGAACTCTCCCTCATCCTTGCGCCCAGACACCGTGACAAACGCCACGCCTCCAGATACCAGAACCCTCCAAATTTCCTGGATCGCACTACGCACTCCAACAATCCGGGCATGATGGATCACCTGCGTCGACAGCACCCCTGTAAAGCTGCCGGCGCGGAATGGGAGAGGTTTCCTCATATCGGCAAGCACTAGGTTAACTTCCAAGCCCTCTTCATCCACCCATTCTTGGGTCAAATTCAGGCCTGTCGGAGATATGTCGAGTCCGATGGCCTTGAAGCCCTCCTTGGCGAACTGAACAAGGTGCCTTCCGCTCCCGCATCCGAGGTCCAAAATCTCCAAGCAGCTATGGTCTTTAAAGATTTGCACGACCTCGTTGAACCTGGGGAACGGTTCTGGGAAGAATCGGCCTTCTCTTTTGAAAATTTCATCCCAGGGATGATCTGTAGAGCTCATGGTATTATGCTTTCATTTCGTGGACTGGTTACTTTCAGGGAACAGAATCAAAGTCGCCAAACCTACAGGTAATTAAGAACCGTTTATCATCATACCGAAAATTGGTCTATATTAATACGAAATTCGGAGCTACGAATAGGGTTGCTGTGGCATTCTCTGGAAGTGCAAGGATGTCTTATTACCGAAGAAATCTGAACTGGATGCGTGTGCTCATCCCTCTCATCTTGTTGATGGGAGCATATGTCATGCACGCGTCCCTTTTCGAGGATTGGTTGATCGACGATGCTGGTATTTCCCTAGCCTATGCGCGTAATTTGGCCAATGGCGACGGTCTTGTCTCACAGCCCGGAGTGAAGCCGGTAGAAGGTTTTTCCAACCCTCTATGGGTCTTCATGCTCTCTTTCATCGGAGCATTGGGTTTCAACCTTCCCTCGGTCGTAAAGCTTCTGTCGATCTCGCTAACGCTTGTCTCAATTGCCTTGCTGTTCTTCATTGGCCGTCATGTCCTGCGTTCCTCGATCTTAGCGTCGCTAGTAACTGGCATGTTAGTCGTCCAGCCGGCTTTTGTTATTTGGTCTGTTTCTGGCCTTGAGAATCCTGTTTACGTTCTCCTGATCTTGTTGTTGTTCATCGTTTCCCTCCAGGCACCATCGAAACGAAACGCAATGCTTGCGGGCTGCCTGGCCGCCGCCATTGCGATCACGAGGCCCGAAGGGATTCTATATGCTATTGTTTATCCTGCCTTACATCGCAGGATGGTTAAATCATATCTAGCACCTCTACTTTTACTCTTGAGCGGGTTTCTTGCTTTTCGCCTCATCTACTTTGGTGATCTCCTCCCCAACACCTACTACATGAAGATGCAAGGAGGGTTTCTATCTTGGGAATGGTTGTTGGAACAGATCTACAAATCCTATGATCTTGCTGGTGCATTCTGGGGGGACGCCCGGATTATTGTGTTTATTGTTTTGGCTATCTCAGTTGTATATCTTGTGAGAATGCATGCTATCCATCGAAACCATTGGACTGTCTTCCTGTTTGTACTGATTCCACTCACATCATTCTATCTTCTTCCCGCGGATTGGATGGGTGAATATCGTCTCGCTTCGCCCATTTTTCCTTTTGTTTACCTCCTCCTTGCAATGATCCTTCTCGATGTGTTTCTGATCCGTAAAATCAGTCACAGAAATGCCAAGCTGATCCTGGGAGGCATACTGGGGGTGTGGTTGTTGGTCGGTGCAGTGGCCTACTATCTTCCCCGCTCGCGTCAATTTTCACAGGAACCAACGGTTTCATTTTGGGGAGTCAGCGCAGATTTTAAACGCTTCGAGGATTATGCCGAGTCACTAGATCTTACTCAAGCTTCCGTGCTGTTGCCTGATGTTGGTGGGCCTCTGTATGATTCTCATTTGAGAGTGTATGACTTGGCTGGGCTTACGGATTCCACCATTGCCCGGACGATAAACAAAAATCAAAACGCATTTTATGATTATGTGTTTGGCATGGTCCGTCCGACATTTATCCACGTCCATGGGAAATGGACCTATTTGGCCAACCTAGAAGCTGATCCTAGATTCCGGGGGGATTACCTCCCGATCAATGAATATGAGGATCAATATGTTAAGAACCATCACGATATGATTTTATTCTCGGGTGACTTTGTAAGGCGAGATGTACTTCAGGATCCGAGGGAGATAGATCTCTTGCGAGAGGAATGATTTTCGATTTGATAGGAAGACGAGAAGGTCGCTTAGGCTTCCCGGTTAAGACCTCCGGTCTAGGTGATCATGATGTGGAAGTGAACGATTAGCGCACTTGCTCTACTTTGTGTTTGGTAACCGAATTCTTGGCAAAAGTCTCCCCGTTCGCTTCATATAGTCACGGTAAGCCTGCCTATATTCGTCGATGAGGAGAGCTTCCTCTTTGCCCATTCGCATTATGACAAGCACACTAAAGAAGATCACGGGCACAAAGGTCAACACCCAATTGCCAGCCACCAGTCCTCCGCTTAGATAATTGATCAGATAAGCCGTGTATATCGGATGGCGTATCCATCGGTATGGACCGGTGTCGACGAGCGCGCGCTCGGTTTTTGAGACAATCAGCGAGTGGAAACTCCTTCCTAAATGATGATGGGATAAGCCGAGCAGGGTGATCCCCCCCGCCAAGGTCAGAACACCTAACCAGCGAAGCCATAATGGAAAGGGAATTGAGTAAGCGAAAGCAAAGGTTCTCGGAGATAGAATATATTCAAAGCCAAACACAAAGGTGGTAAGTGCTGCAACGGAACCTGCGATGAGGCTTATGCCCCCTTCCTTCACCTCAACTTGTTTTCTGTCCTGCCAAACCTTTTTTTGATAATAGATCCTTATTGCAAACATCGCGATGCCTGAAAGGAGGAAGAGGATCCTGAATGTGACTTCGATGTTCATTGTCGCTCTCACAGTTTCATGATCGGTATCGATTGTACTCGAAAATGGGGCCATCACAGTTGCGGAATCCTCTTGTGACGGCCCTACTGATCTTATTCTGATTCAACTATTGTAGTGATTAATGCCGTGGCTGTGTGCCCATTCGTAACTGATGGGCCAAGGAATTACGGGCACATGCGGAAAAGCAAACGCGGCCTATGGATTAAGGCCTTCTTTGTTGATCTATGCGGGTACCTTGCGTTGATGATGGTGGAACCTAGAAGATGACGCTCAGGAGCAAAGCAAGTGGAGCCAACACCAGCCCGAGGATAACTCCTGCAATAGCCAAGCCCAGCGCGCCACCTGCCAATCCCACGACAAGACCTATGACGCCTACCACCAGGCCAAAGACCAAGCCAAATATCCCCAGAATCAACCCAAGGATTAACCTAACGAGACACATGCTATCGCCCCTATAATTCTTCCGTTTTTGACTTCCAATCTCATCTACGTAAAAACAGACAAAGGGTTGCATCCTGATGTGTATCTCCACAGGTATGTGACTTGTGTCTTGCAGCTTGTAGCTTGCGGCTTGCATCTTGTGACTTGAGACTTGAGGCTTGAAGCCTGTGTAATTCCTCCTCTGGTCCGATGTTGTTTTCCTCCTCCACGCTTTGTACAATGGTTGTGGGAATCCAGCTATTCAATGATGATCGTATCTAGGGGAATACTATGTCACCTTCATTTGAACTCCTGCTAAAGAACTGTCAATTACGAGGTCAGCCTGATAAGCGTTTCCAGATCGGCATCACGGATGGTCATATCCAAGAGATCGGTGCGCAAATTAAAGGAAAGGCCGATACCGAGTTCGATGCGCAGGGGAACTTGGTCACGGAGTCCTTTGTCGATGCCCATCTCCATCTATGTAAGGTTTATACGCTGGAGATGATGGACGATGAAGCGATGAAGGATTATCAGACTGCCGAGATGGGCAAAGCCATGACGGCCATCGAATTGGCTGCGAGGGTAAAAGAGAAATATGACGAATCATGGATCATCGATAATGTGCGTAAGGCCATGGTCCTGTCCGCAAAGTATGGCTGCACACACACTCGAGCCTTCGCCGACGTGGACACGAAGGCAAAGCTCGAAGGCGTTAAAGCCCTGATCCGCGCGCGTGAGGAGTTTCGAGGCATAACTGAACTTCAGGTCGTTGCCTTTGCGCAAGACGGGATCGTCCGCGAGCCAGGTGCGGCGGATTTACTCCGTCAAGCCATGGATCTCGGTGCAGATGTAGTCGGCGGAATCCCTTGGATTGAGTTCACCACGGCCGATATTGAAGAACACATCAAGATTGTCTTTGACATCGCGGAAGCGTACGACAAACCGGTCTCCATGTTGGTCGATGACGCGGGTGACCCGGGGCTTCGCTCTTTGGAAACAATGGCCATAGAGACCATCAAACGCGGGTGGCAGGGGCGCTCACTGGCCCACCATGCGCGTGCAATGGCGCTTTACCCCAAGCCGTATTTTCAGAAGTTGGCAGCTTTGTTGAGGAGCGCCCAAATGGGTGTGGTGAGCGATCCGCACACCGGTCCTTTGCATGCTCGTGTCCGTGAACTGCGCGAAGAAGGTGTGCTCGTTTGTCTAGGTATGGACGATATTTCTGATGCTTACTACCCGTATGGCCGCAAAAACCTACTTGAGGTGGCTTTTCTGGCATCGCACCTGCTTTGGATGACCACCCGTGAGGACATGGAAGTTCTTTACGATATGGTTACCACCGAACCCGCGAAGGCGATCGGGCTTGAAGACCATACAATAAAAGTGGGAGCTCCAGCGAACCTGGTTATCTTACATGAGCCGAATATATTGGAAGCACTGCGGAACCACGATGCCCCCGCGTATGTGATCAGCCATGGCAAGCTCGTAGACCAGGAGATGATGAAAGAATTGGCCTCATCCTGATCCAGCACAACGATGCACTATGAGACCTGATTATGAAAATGAAAGATCTAATTCCTGTTCAAATTGTGGTTAATGATAACGAGGTGAAAGCGGATGTCCCTCCCGACATGAACCTGATGCAGTTCTTGCGCAGGGAATTGGGTTTGGTGGGCACAAAGAACGGATGTGAGTCGGGGCATTGCGGTACATGCACAGTCATCATTGATGGGGAGGCCAGGCGTGCATGCCTGGTAAAGATGAAAAAGGTCAATGGCGCCAAAATCGAAACAATAGAGGGGCTGTCTAAGAACGGCGATTTGCACCCCCTTCAACAAGCCTTCATCGAGACGGGCGCGGTTCAGTGTGGGTATTGCACTCCCGGCATGATTATGACGGCAAAGGCGTTGTTAGACTCTAACTCCAATCCTTCGCTTGACGAGATCAAGGCTGCCTTGAAGAACAATCGGAACCTGTGCCGCTGCACGGGTTATGTGCCGATCCTGGAGGCCATCCAACTGGCGGCGGAGAGGATGGCGGGGAGAGGTTCCTTAGAGATCCACCCTGAAGCCAAGGAACTACTGAGCAACCCACAACTGCGAGGGGAGGCCATCAAGAAGGTCACCGGGACCTGCACCTACGCCGATGACATCGAGTTGGAGGGGATGCTCTATGGGGTGATCTTGTGGGCTGCTCATCCTCATGCAAGGATCATCAATATCGACACCTCCGCAGCGGAAGCCGTGGATGGCGTTCTGTTGGTATTGACGGCCAAGGACATCCCTGGGAAGAACCAGGCCGGGCTCATCATTCGGGATCAACCGGCGATCGCCGATGAGAAGACGCGCTACATTGGGGACTCCTTAGCGTCTGTTTTTGCGGAGACCTTGGAGATCGCTGAGATCGCGCGCGATAAGATACAGGTCGAGTATGAGGTTCTGCCGGGCGTTTTCTCCCCCCAAGAAGCAGCCAAGCCAGATGCCCCTAGGGTTCACAATGACGGTAATTTGGTAAAACATGCTGCCATTGTCCGTGGTGATGTGGATCAAGCTTTTGCTGAGTGCGAGGTTGTTATCGAGGGGTCCTACAGCACACCTTTTGTCGAGCATGCCTTTCTGGAACCCGAGTCGGCGATCGCACTCCCAGATGATGAGGGCGGCGTCGTTCTTCAGATAGGCTCGCAAACCATCTTTGACGACCGCACTCAACTTTCTGAAATCCTGGGTCTACCCGAGGGTAAGATTCGCGTGATCCAGGCCGCGCAAGGTGGTTCCTTCGGGGGCAAGGAGGATCTGATCCTTCAGCAACATCTGACCATGGCTGCGTTGCGTACAGGTCGACCGGTGAAAATCACATTGACCCGCGAGGAATCGCTTCGTGTGCACCCCAAGCGGCACCCTGCCTGGATATGCTACAAGACCGGTGCGGATAAGGACGGCCACATCCTGGCCATCGAGGCGGACATCACCCTGGATGCTGGCGCATACACGTCGTTAAGCATCGATGTCCTTGAAAACACGGTGGTCTTTGCGGCCGGGCCTTATTACGTCCCCAACTTGAGAATTGAGGGGAATGTTTGGTACACCAACAACGTACCGTGTGGGGCCATGCGTGGGTTTGGGGTGAACCAGATCGCAGTTGGGCTGGAGCAGCAGATCGACGCCATGGCCCGAGCACTGGATATCGACCCGTTCGAGTTCCGGTCGATCAACGCAGTGGTAGCCGGATTGCCCACGGGTGCGGATCATGTGTTGGCAGAGGGGGTGGATGGCATCAAAGAGACCATTCAGGCAGCGCAACAAGCTTTCCGTCAGGCCGAGCTGCCGGAAGAAGCAGATGGGAAAAAGATCGGCGTGGGGGTGGCCTCTGCGGTGAAAAATGTAGGTTTTGGACACGGGATCTCGGAGAGCGCGGGCGCTATTGTTAGGCTCAATTCGAGTGGTGAAATCCAGCTCTGCGTCACGCATCACGAGTACGGACAGGGAGGTTGGGCAGGACAGATCAAGATCGCCAGCGATGAATTGGGATTGCCTGTTGAGCAGATTGAAATTACCCATCCGGATACTGCGGTCACGCCTCGCACGGGACCGACCACAGCTTCCCGACAAACTTTTCTCACCGGGAATGCCGTTGTACTGGCGTGTCGGGCGCTTAAAGAGGAGGTGTTCGGTCGCGCAGCCGAAGTTCTGGATGTCGCGCCTGAAGGGCTGAGCCTTCAAGGAAGCCGAGTCATCGCTAAAGAATCGGGTGATGCGGTCGAGTTAAAGGAGCTGGGCGAGCAATTTGTCGTCGAAAAACATTACACTTCACCACCCACCGATCAGATGTTAGAAGACGAATCCAGCCACTATGGGGAAGCGGACTTCAGATCGCTGGTAACACACGTGATGTATTCCTACACCACGCAGGTAGCGATTGTGGAGGTAGATCCCAGGACAGGCGAGGTGAAGGTCTTGAAGATCATCGCAGCCAATGATGTTGGAAAGGCTCTTAACCCCCAGATCATCAAGGGGCAAATCGCAGGGGGCGTGATGATGGGGCTGGGTTATGCCTTATCGGAGCACTTTCTGATCGATAAGGGCATCAACCTCACCGATTCGCTGCACAAAGTTCGCGTCCCCACTGCTGATGCAACACCCGAGATCATTCCCGTGATCGTCGAGGTTCCTCACCCCTTCAGCCCTCAGGGGATGAAGGGATTTGCGGAAGCTCCCTCTCTAGCGACCGCCCCGGCGATACTGAACGCAATCTACGATGCCGTTGGGGTACGAGTCCGAGACATTCCAGCGGACAAGGAAAAAGTGCGCGCGGCCCTTCGAAAGGCTCAGGACTAACCCTTCGACAAGCTCAGGACGTAGCGCTCGAAATGAGGTGATTTCAGGCTGTAAGACCTTAGTCTAAGTGTTATTCTGAGGAGCATTGCGTCGAGGAATCCCTGAGAGGTCGCGTTAATATCGATCCATCATAGGGATTCCTCGCTGCGCTCGGAATGACATGGTAGTAAATGGGATCCGAGTCTCAGCGCAGGCTAAAGCCTGCGGCTACACGTTCCCTTTGTATCGGCAGTACCCAATAGACACCTCCCCGCGAGCCTAAA
>DUEZ01000064.1 GCA_011174825.1 Anaerolineae bacterium
CAAAGGACCGGATTGAAGCAAAAGAACCGTTGAAGAGGCTACTTTGTTCGAAACAATCTAGTCCTATATCACTATGAGAACGATGAATCCCTAAAACGAAAGTCATCCTGAGCCAGTCGAAGGATGACGCATAACTGTGGAAAGCACCCTTCGACAGGCTCAGGGTGCTTTATTTCATTATGCATCAAAGCTTGGTTTGCTAAGAAATTGGGAAGATTAGGGACTAAATCAGCGCAACAAGGCCAGATTCACGGAACACGGGGGCGAAAAATTGATCGTATTCAAGCTCCTCGCGAGCTTAAAGCTCGCGGGGAGCTCTTATTCACGCTGGCCGACTCACTCCACCCATTCCACGCTACCGGTCTCTCCCGTGTCATAACCACCCAGGCCGGCGATCACCGATTTGATCTCACCTGTGTTTAGCCATCCCGCTAATGCCTGCGCGGGCGCGGTGCGGCACACAGCATCCGGCATCACCAGATCATACCGCTCCGTCGTGAGCGGGACAAACCCCAGGTGATACGCAATGGCAGCCGTCTCGATACCCAAACCAACATCAGCCTGGCCTTCAGCGATGGCCTGGGCTACTTCCGAATGGGTCGCAACCTCGCGCTCATAGCCTGATATCTGACCCGGCTCGAGCTCTCGTTGACGAAGTTGACAATCCAACCAGATGCGCGTACCGGCTACTCGCTGACGATTCACAAAGCTAAGCTCCGGTCTGATCAAGTCATCCAAACTGGTGATGCCAGCTGGGTTGCCTGGCGGGGTGATGAGACCAAGATGGCGCCGCGCCAACACGAGAAGCGCAACGCGCTGCCCGGGTAACAATCGTTGAACAAAAGGTCTGTTATAGGTGCCGCTTTCTATGTCCCACAAGTGGCTCCCGGCCACGTCGGCCTCGCCCTCTGCTAAGGCGATCAACCCGCCCAAACTGCCAGTAAAGGTCAGTTGGAAGGTGTAGTCGGGGAAAACCTCCGTGAAATTGGTGGCGATTAACGCTAATGACGGATCATGGCTACCGACAAACCGCAAACTATGCTCCGGTGGGCTCGGCGGCTCATGTGGGACCGCCGCACGCCAACGATCCAGGGCCAATCGCACGGCTTGCTCTACTTCTGTGGGCGAGTGACCAGCCGTGAGAACCTCTAATAAAAAGGCCTCTGCCTGATGGATCAAGGCGACACGGCGGAGGGATATATCCTCCTCCTTCTGAACCTCGGTCATCACTCGGGTCCCTTGACCAGGGCGACTAACGACCAATCCTTGCTGCGTCAACTCACCATAGGCTCGCTGCACTGTTCCCGGTGTACACCCCCACCGATCAGCCATATCCCGTACCGACGGCAGCATGTCCCCCGCATGGAGATCCCGAGTCAAAATGTCTTGGCGAACCGACTCTGCGATCCTCTGATAAATGGGCACGCGTTTCTTATACATCGCCACCCTTCTCTACCATGGCAGGACCACGGGTCTTCCACGCACCGATGTCACCTCCACCGATAATCCGTAGGTCTGCGAAAGATTCTCCGAATTAAGCACCGCATCCACGGGACCCGTGGCCACTGTTTGCCCTGCTCTGAGAAGCACAACGTGGTCAGCCACGACCGTCGCGGCGTTGGGATCATGCGTGGTCATGACCACGGCCACACCGTCATCGGCCATTGAGCGGATCATATCCAAGACACGACCCTTGTTGTTCAGATCCAGATGAGCGGTGGGCTCATCGAAGAGCAAAACTCGTGGACTCTGCGCCAGGGCTCGGGCCACCTTCGCCAATTGCCGCTCCCCACCGCTTAACGAAGGAATGGAACGATCGGCGAGCGCGGTTAACCCAGCTCTGTCTAACGCTTCCATTGCCACCTGGTAGTCCCTCTCCTTGGGTAGTTCTAAAAGCCCGAGGTGGGGTGCTCGACCTAAGAGAACATACTCCAAGATTGAGAAATCGAAAGGGACATGTTCATCCTCTGGCACCAATCCCATCAAACGGCTGCGCTCGCTGCGGGGCAACCCTTTCTGATCCACCCCATCGATAAGGATCTCTCCCTTCTGAGGAGAGAGCATCCCCAGAAGAATGAATAGAAGCGTGGTCTTTCCTGAACCGTTCGGCCCTAAGATGGCAGTCACCGCGCCCGCTGGAATCTCCAACGACAGGTCCTTCAACACAGGGGGGCTTAATGTAGAATAGCTGAAGTGTAAACCCTCCAACGAGATGATCACCTGGTGGTTCATCGGCGCACCCACCGATGATCGCTCAAGAAAACCCATACGAAGATCAGGGCCCCTGCGAGCGAGGTCAGGATTCCGAGGGGGATCTCGCCTGCGAGCAGGGTTCGCGCCAGGTTGTCACACAGAAGGGCGAAGGTCCCCCCGATGAGCATGGAGGCCGGGAGCGCTCTGCGAGCGTCGGGTCCTACAACCCAACGGGCGATATGCGGGACGATGAGCCCAATCCAACCCACAACACCGGCAACGGCAACCACGACCGCCGTGGCGGCGACGGCTGCTACCAACACAAGTGCACGCTCGCGCGAAGGAGCGACCCCCAAAGAAAAGGCGGTCTCGTCTCGCAGGGAAAGCAGATTAATCCGCCAACGCATCAAGAAGAGGACGCCCAAAGCCACCAACACGACAGGCAGGATGTAAAGCAGATCTCGCCAGGTTACCGACCATAATCCTCCTAAAAGCCAGAAAACGATCTCGGGGAGCTCGCTCAATGGATCAGCAAGGTATTTGAGCACGCCGACACCAGAGGAGAAAAGCGCCGAAGTTGCGATACCAGCCAAGATGAGACGCAAAATCCATTTCCCATAGCGAATGTTGCGCGCCAAGAGATAAGAGATGATCAGACCGGAGAAAGCGAAGAAGGTGGCGGAGGCCTCGACGATGAGCGGAGAACGTCCGAGGTAGATGATGCTCAACGCCGCGCCAAAGGCGGCCCCCTGTGAGACGCCCAGAAAACCGGGGCTGACCAGAGGATTGCGGAAGATCATCTGAAGCACAGTTCCTGCGGCCCCGAGGGACATTCCCATGATGAACGCGGTAAGAATGCGCGGTAAACGCAGATAGAGAACCAACCTTTGGGCGAGCTCGTCGCGCCAAAGGTATGATGGAGGCATCCAATAGGGCTCAGGGTATCGTCCCACGAAGAGGGAGAGGGTTAATACGGCTAGCACCATAAACCCCAGCAGGAGAAAGCGTCGGACGATCGTCTTCTCATTTATCTTAACGGCTTCGGTCATGGTCACCTTGAACCTACGGGGAGATGTGAGGTTCCATCCTCTTAGGCAGGTAAATCGTCTTCTCTTGAATCCGATCGCCATTATCCCTGATAGCTTACTCATGAATCGCTCAGATGAGAAGCCCTCACGTCCTCGTCCCATTTTCACCAATTCTTACGGCTAGAGATCTCCTTTAAGCACCGGAAGGATGTGCTCCTCAACCGCGGCCTGATCCATCCCATACATCTGGTTGAAGAAATCGTACATTTCCTGCATCATGTCCACATCAGCGAAGCGATCAGGGTGGATTTTCGTGGCGGCCCAGGTCAAGCCCAAGATCCAGCGCGGGTCCGGCAGGTCCCATCCGTAGAGATCGAGTGGAAACGCGTAAAGTCTCTCGTTTTGAACAGCTTGAAGCGCTTGCCATGTAGGATCGGCTTTTAGCTCCTCAACCACCGCACTTGGGTCCCCCCTGAAGGCGATAACGAAGATGATGTCCGGGTCCCAAGCGGCGATTTGCTCAAGATTGACCACCGTCCAGCCACCGCTTTGTGAAGCCTCCGTCCAAACCGGCGTCCCACCTGCCATTTCAACTTGGATCGTCTGCATCCACGCGGCGGGGGGGACCTCAAAGGCTATCTCCTCCCCCGTGCTGCTGTGCTGGAGCACCAAAACGCGAGGGCGATCGGCTCCGCTAATCCCCTGCTCGACGCGGTCGATCCGGACTTGATAATAAGCCTCGATCTCTCGTGCCCTTGCCTCGTTGCCGAGCAACTGGCCGAGCGTGGCAAGATCGCGGAAGAATTGCTCCGGTGTCTCGAGGTCAACATAAACCACAGGAAACTGAAGCAGCTCCAGAGGTTCGCCCAGCGTTTCGGCCAAATAGCTTTTCATGACGATCGCATCGGGATTGAGAGGGACGATCTGTTCGGCCGCGGCGTCTTTCTCAAGGTGTGGTTTCTCGTTGAAAGAGGGGTCGAGTAAGGGAAGGAAATCGCTCGGATTACCTTTCCGTGCTTCCATCGCCATCACGCGCTCGGATGCTTCCGGAAACATATACAAAACATGACCAGGCATCCAGTTCGCTTTGCCTGGGACGACGATACGCTGCGGCAGATGGGGCAACTCGATCGTCCGGCCTAACGCATCGGTGACTCGTATTATGCCCTCCTCAGCCTGCGACTCTTGGCTTCCCTCATCCGCTCCAGGGAGGACTGTGGGCGATGGATTCAATGACGCATCCGCCTCGGTCTTTTCCTGCGCACTGCAGGCAGAGAGGTACATGCCAGCGAACAAGATTGCCATGAACACAATTAACGCTTTTTTGGACATGAAGAATACTCCATTAAACTGTATAGATTAATTGATACAATTATACAGTTAAAGTGTGGCGACTCAAGCTATTTCGCGACGTTACTGTGCATATCGCATGGTCATACGTTATGCGGGAGAATGTGGCACAAGCTAGAGATAATCATAGAAAGGAAGAGGGCTGAGTTCGGAGAAATCTCCGGTCCTTACCAAGTGCCTTCGCACATCCACGCACAGATGACATTTACCCGTGTACCCTGCGGGGTCCGGCTGATAACCGTAATTCTCTTGAGCCATCTTCGCAAGCCCATACGGCCCACGCTCGATCAGCACCTCGATCAGCGGAGGGTAGCGACCCGCTCGGAAGTCATCTAAAATTTGATGCAACTCACGCCAGCTTCCAATCGGCAACCCCCCACAAAAGCCCGAGATGTAGTTGCCATAGAGGTCAAAGTGAGAGTGATGCGCGTAGAGAAGGTCTCGCATACAGTTCGTTTCGGCGAATGACTCCACAGCGTATCTCGGCACAAGATGCCCCAACATGTAACCTGCCCTTCCGCCTGAGATGATCCCGTAACCCTGCCACAAGATACGACCCGCCTCTTCAGCGCCAAACTCCTGCTCATAACGCGAGAGTGGTGTGGGTCGATCGATGTCGAAGAGTTGTAGGATCTGGAGGTATTCAGGTTGATAGACGATCGTCCCGCGCGCTCCGAAAACCTCGAGCGAGGCCTGCACGGCTCGCAGTGTGCGTGCTGGCGGGATCTTCTCGGCGTGGAAGGGGGAACAGCTGATCAGAACCGCTTCCAGCCCCGCCTCTCGCAAGGTGACCAAGCGCTGGTGGACCTCCTCATCATCAATACACCAACTGGCGCTGGTCTCCACATAGTTGACGATCCCTCGCTCCACGGCCCAGCGCACGCCATCCAACAACAGGTCGAAGTGAAGAAACGGCTCGCCCCCAGTGAAGTGCACCTGCGGCGGTCTCAGCCAGAGCGTGACGGCGTCCAGCGCCTCCTGCAGCGCTGCAGAGGACATCGGTTCCCGCTCCCAACGCGGTCCACAATTGTAGAGACAGTGCTTGCAGGCGCTGTGGCAACGATAGGTGAGGATGATACCGATATCCCGGGGGTAAAGAGCTTTCGATATACCTGCCATCTTTACTGTAACAGCCCTGCTTTTGAGTTGAACCTTCTCTTGAAGAAAGCCTTTGGAGTGCGCAAGCTCTGCTTGCGCCCGAAAGCAGAGCTTTCGGACTCCAAAGAAACCTTTTCACCAACGCTCGTACCGAACCAGCTCCTCCAGGGGTTTACGTGCTTTTGGTTTGGGTTGGTCGGCCGGGTAACCCAACGGGGTAAAAGCGATCGGCTCAACCCCATCGGGCAAACCAAGTATCTCGCGCGTTGCCTGCTCGTTGAATGCGCCAACCCAGCATGTGCCCAACCCAAGATCGGTGGCAGCTAGGATCAAGTGATCCATGACGATGGCCACATCCACCACCGCATAGTTTTTCTTGTCCTCTCGGATCCAAGCCCCACCGGGGATCCCACAGGCACAGATAACCACCGGAGCCCCCACAAACCAATCGCGGTTGTAGATACGCTGTAGCTCCTCCTCGCGCCCCTGTGTCTGGATCACGATCAACTGGAAGGGCTGTTGATTGTTAGCCGTTGGCGCCAAGCGCGCCGCCTCCAACACCTGGCGTAGTTGATCCTCTCCAACCGGATCCGGTTTGTACGCTCGTACGCTGTATCTGTTCCTGACCAACTGAGAAAAATCCATCCGACACCTCCTCGATCCTTATGATCGTTATTCCATTAGCGGTAGCTTGTCTGAATGAAGACTCTTTCTCCTCCAATTAAACATTCAGGGTTTTGTTCTGAGTGACAATATCCTGCATCAACTCCTTGGCTTTCCACAATAGTTTACACGAGGGTAAGGAGCTTACGGAAGCGCTTCGTTTTTCATCCGACGCCGGGTTTTGCGTCGCAACCAGATCAAGAAGAAGAGCGCCACCAATCCCACCAAAGTCATCCCGGTGGGGTTATCCGATCGCGAGACATCAAACTCGGAAAGGGGTGCGAGTAAGATGAAGAAGGTCAACGCACCACTTACCAGCGCCAGTTTATCATCATCGGACCATCCCCCCTCACCTGACATGTGCCTCAGCGCTATGATGACCGTCCTGACCAAAAGCAGTGCAGCCAGCATCGTGAGCGGCACTGGAACACCGATCTCGGGGAAAATCCAATGCATGAAGAAAAAAACCAATGTGCTGGCGAAACCAACGAGGCCGAACCACAGAGGGCCAGTCTTCGGTTCGATCCGACGCGTCCACCAATGGGAGGGCATCCGGTATGCGGCAGCATACAGGCCTAGGGTCACGGTGAGGGCCATCAGGTAGGGCAGCGCGGGAGGGCGGTACTCGGTAATAAAGAAAAAGCCGAAGAGCACTACGGCCAACAGAAGAAGCGAGAGGGCGATCATCCCTCTACGCCCGACCCAGCGTTCATCCCTACGCTCGGGGAAGATCAACTCGACAAGGAAGATCGGTGTGGCGATGCTGTAAACGGCGTGGTAGATCGTCAGGAACAGACTCCAGACCCAATTGACCCCGGCCCACCGCCCATAAACACCCAGCAGGCCAAGATCCTGCCAAGCCGGGTCAAAGAACGACTTGACCATCAAGCCTTCCTCAAGGATCCCATAGGCCAGCCCCAGAACCAGGATCGTCGGCCAGCGCTTCTCCCGGCGTAGTGCCAGCTCGCGCGCCAGGATCGCGCCGCTACCGTAGAGGGCTGGAAGGATCAACAGTCCAAAAGGATTGAAAAACTCAATTGGCGGTGCTGATCCGGAGAGCAACTCGCCGATGATTGGCGCCAGGAAGTACAGGACCCATGCCGGCGGGATGCGTTTCATGGATATCCCTCCCAGGATGTTGGCTTTCGGACCAAAGGAAGAGAGGCGCCGCTATGACAGATTCGATGTAGTGTGACGCGCATCCGACATTTATCAACCAAAGGCTTGCATGTGTGTTGCGAAAGGCATCTTCCCTCTCCCTAAAAGGGAGAGGAGGGATTCTTTCCCAGCTCCTTAATTTACTTCGCGCATATTCATGAATACAGGTGGGATGTGTGATTACAGCACACCTCGCGCGCGGGCCAGCATAATGTACGTCCGGGCGAGGCTGGTTGGGACCTTGGGTTGCTCCTCCGCAGGCTTGCGTACCAGATGTAAGCTCCCAGAAGTGCAGGTCGTCACACACAATCCGCAGCCGATACACCGATCAAGATCCGGCACGGCCACATCACCCACGAGGCTGATGGCGTCCATCTGGCAGCGAGAGACACAATCGCCACACCCAACACAGATATCCGGATCAGAAGCGATCACGAAAGGTGATGAGACCAAGCTGGCCGGTTTAGGATGCCGCTTGAAAGTCTTCAACACCTGACAACAGCAACCACAGCAACAGCAGATGTTGACGGCTCGTTTGGAATTGCTGGGCTGAAGCACCAGTCCGGACTCTTCCGCCAGCTGCAGGATCTCCAGCGCCTCATCCGTATCGATGTACCGTCCAAGACCATTCTCGACGTAGTAATCGGCCCCCGTGCCGAAGACCAGGCAGGTCTCCATCGGTTTATCGCAGCCCTCACCAATCATTTGATGCTCGCGCCGGCAAATACAAGGCGCAACAGCGATCCTCTCTCGTTCCCGCACCAGAGTCTCCGCTTGCTCATAGGCCATGATTTCATGTTCTACGGTGATGCTTTCATCCACGGGAATGGTGCGCAATTGCGGGACCTCGCGCCATAACTCGGGCTGAAATAGATGAGGTAGGTATTCGTTCATATCCCGAATTAATTCCAAGTCCAAATCGTTGACATGGTACTCCCAAATGCCAACGACATATTGAGAAGCCGAATAGTGAGGGACGCCCCCCTTGTAGCGGCGGAAGATGAGACCCTTTTTAGACATCGCTTCCAATTGGGCGGCCACTTGCTCCGCCTCCCCGTCAACCCTCTCAGCGATCACTTCCGCAGGCTCGGAGATGAAAGTCAGATTGACGGCCAATGCCGCCTCCTCTTCAGTAAACAATCGGCGCAGAATGCGAAGTTCGACGCCGCTTTCTGTGGCAGGGTACCCTCCAGGCAGGTTATCCAAGTGTCTCGCAAGACGTCCGTACACATTCTCTGACATCACTTCCTCCGTGGACCTTTTCTGGTGTCATGATCATGGCCTAATTATCGTCGCATTATAGCAAACCATAATATGTTGAGGGAGAACACCTTGAAATGGCATACCGCAAAGCCATGCGAGAAGATTCTTTTGCGGTGGAGCCAGCTCCACCGCAAAAGGTTCTCTTTCGAATGTTATCGAACCAACACAATATCACAGGGAGGCACCCATGTAGCTGGGTCAGGTGGGCGTCAGGTTGAATCCAGGACATGGGCACCAAGGAATTGTATACTAGAAGCGACCAGCGGTCGGAACTAGTCAGATTGAGGTGCAGCATGCCAAGAGGGATCCCCATCTCCGAAAGAATGCGCCAACGGATGCGTCATCGCATCTTCGGCGTCGCCGCGCGACTCTTCCTCAAGCAGGGCTACCACAGAACTTCTATGCGGCAAGTGGCAGAGGCAGCTAGGATGGGAAAATCCACCCTCTATGATTACTTCCACAATAAGGAGGAGATCCTGCTCTACTTTGTGGAACAAGAGATGGACATCTCCCATCAAGAAGCAATACAGATCGCAACCCTGAATCTGCCTGCAGAGGAAAAGCTGCGACGCATCCTTCGTTCGCTGTGGACGTACCTGGATACGAACAGAGAAATGGCCGTGTTGACCGCCCGCGAGTCGGCCAAGCTTGGGGAGAGGGCCACCCAACGCATGGCTTTTCAACGTGAAAAATATCGCAAACTCTTGGAAGGTGTCATCCGACAGGGTATTCAAGAGGGGGATTTTCGGTTGGTGAATCCGACCTTGGCCGCCTCCGCTCTGCACAGTATGATGACCATGCCCTTCTATGACTGGCTGCGGCAACAAGGACATGAAGATGTGACCGAGACGGCAGATGAATTGATCGATTTATTTCTTGGCGGTATTAAAACCCATTCGCATATTTAGCCTCTACACGACCGGTGGTCGCTTCTGGAAGATGATCGAAGATATTAAAACTTGAGACCGTTCACCTTGGACATGATCTTACAGCCATAGACTGGCGAAAAGGTGAGGCGCACATCGTGCCTCGGAACTTGTGGTGACAAATCAAATAGAGGGCTCTTGCCGTCATGATCATTGCCACAGAGAGAATGACTTACTTTCAGCATGGCCGGATGGAAAATTCCATCCCCTGAAGCCTGGAAAACAGAAAGGGTAAGAGGAAGAACCCATTGATAACGCGAACAAAGCACGTCTTTCGATCACCGCCCTTCCTCTTTGTCCTGCTTGCTTTTGGACTGTCCTGGCCCATTCATCTGTATGGATTTGGATGGTTCGGTTACGGTCCAGACGAGATCCTCAAACGCCTCTTATTATCTTACCTTGGCATGTTGATGGTCGCGGTTGCGGCCTTCATCGTTAGATTTTTCGTCGAGAACAAGAACTTTAAGGATATCAATTGGAACCCAGGTCATCCCTGGTGGTACTTCGGCACTTTGCTTTTCTGCATCTCCCTATGGGTGATCCCAGCACTCATCACTCGCTTGTTCGGACATCTTGAATGGACACAGACGATCAGCAGGGAGGCCTGGATCGTGATAATCCTTTCCCTGGCAGGTCCGAGCGTCATCGCCGGTTTTGGAGAAGAATTTGGTTGGAGGGGCTATCTTCTACCGCGTTTGCTGACGAAGAGGAGTCGAGCGAGAGAAATCCTCGTGATCATCGGTTTCATCTGGGGTATCTGGCACTTTCCTGTCGCACTCGGCCCTTTGCTCAAGGGCCTGCTGGAAAATCCCTCCAATTGGGGATCGATGGTTGGAGCGACATTGCTGAACTGTGTACAGATGGTTGGTACTTGCGTGGCGCTTTCCTTTGTTTTTGGCGCCTTGTGGTTGAGGACAAACAGCATACTTGTGCTATCGTTCTTTCACGGCTACTTCATCGGGCTTCGAGATGCCGTTGGAATGATCCTGGTTGGACGCGATGAAATTTCCACCATCATCCATATCGTGATCCTTTTGGCCACCACGCTCATTGCTTACCGCTGGCTTGAAAGATACGAGCGAGAGGGGGAAATAATTGGGATTAACCCAAAGCCTTGATATAGTATGCGTTAGGCTCTTAGGAGAAAGAAACATGAACAACAAGCAACCCGTGAAAGTTTTCCACTACCTATTACATCCATACAACACCTCATTAGTGACCTGCTGCGACGCCGAGGGCAATCCCAATATCATCACCATCGCATGGCTCATCCCTGTGAGCGTCAACCCTCCTCTCGTGGGAATGAGCATCGGTCCCACGCGATTTTCCTACGGACTGATTCGTGAAACGGGCGAGTTCGTGATCAATGTCGCTCCATACGAGATCGGCAGTCAAGTGCTCTTCTGTGGTCGCCGCTCCGGGCGAGATGTAGATAAATTCGCCGAAACCGGGCTTACTCAACAAGAGGCACAGAGCGTTCGACCACCAATCATCGAGGAATGTGTTGCACACCTTGAATGTCGTGTAGTGCAGGATATCGAAGCCGGTGACCATCACCTCGTTGTCGGTGAGGTGTTGGCAGCGTACGCAAATCGAGGGATTCTTGAAGAGAACGGTTTATACCGCCTGAAACAAGTACAACCGCTGTTCCACGTGGGCAGAAATTATTTCACCAGCACACGGTCGGAATACGAGAAGCTGTCACTGTGATGCCTGACCACCCGTCCCGGCAGGAAAGGGGAAACGGTTCACAATTGAGTTTGATCCTCTACTTTGCGGGGTACAACTATACAACCCGTGGATAAATGACCAGTCACCACGCGATATTCCTCAGCCATCAACAGATAATTGATCGGTGTCCTCCAAGATCGTGTGCGCGATCGACCGATCGATCTTCCCCATAGGATAATCTTTCAATCGCTCCGGAGATACCCAGCGGATCTCCGTATGCTCAATCGCTTGAGGTTCTCCCCGTATCAGCGTGCATTCGAAGGCATGCACGGTGACTCGAAAATGAGTGTAAGCATGATCGTAGGCGCCTCGCTTGGCGCCTACCTCGACCTCAACGCCTAGCTCTTCACCTATCTCGCGACGTAGACACGATTCCAGCGACTCCTCCGCCTCAAGTCGCCCTCCGGGGAATTCCCACAATCCACCTAGGAGCACTCCTTCTGGCCTGCGTCCGATTAATACCCGCTCACCACGTCGCAGAACGGCGGCGGCGGCGGTGATGTGGGGGATCTGCCTTCGTGGTGACCTCACCGGTCGCGCATCCTGAACACCCCGCTGGAAGGCCAGACAGGACCGGGCGAGAGGACACACACCGCAGTTGGGTGTGCGTGGGACGCACACCATCGCCCCTAAATCCATCAGGGCCTGATTGAAGAACGATAATTGACCTGATGGACATTCTTTCAACGCCCAAGATCGCAAACGGCGCTCCCCTTCCGACGAACGGGGGTTGATCGCCAGATCGATGAGACGTGAGATCACTCGTCGCAAATTGCCATCTATGGCAATGACGTCCTGGTTGAACGCAATCGCTGCTATGGCCGCTGCAGTGTAGGGTCCGATCCCGGGCAGGTGGCTGAGTTTATCCACCTCGCCTGGCAACTTGCCATCGTACTCGGCGACAAGGATCTGCGCCGCTTGGTGAAGGTTGTGCGCACGTCGGTAATAACCCAGCCCCTCCCACATCCCCAGCACATCGTCACGAGAAGCCGCCGCCAAAGCCTCCACGGTCGGAAAGTGGTCCATCCAGCGTAGATAATAGGGAACGACAGTTTCGGCGCGAGTCTGCTGCAGCATCACCTCTGAAACCCATACCGCATAGGGATCTCGTTGACGACGCCAGGGCAAATCACGGGCGTGTTCTGCGTACCAAGCGAGGAGCACCTGCGCTATTGTAGAAGTCATGGGGGGATTGTACCGGTCCCACAGGGCATTATTCAAGGTGTTAAGGGTCGGGAGCTAGGATCCAACTGTGAAGTTAGATCCTCATATTTTGTCTCAGGAATGAATCGCAGGTTATTACACTAGGGATTTGGGATCAGGGGTCAGGGATCAGGGCGTAAACCTAATCCCAGATCCCCAATCCCTTAATGCAGTTGGGGCGGTTCGCGAACCGCCCCAACGTCATCGAAATCTAATATCTCAAAGTGCCATCACAATGCAGTAGGGGCAACCGACCGTGCGCCCCTACAAACTGAGAATTTCGCATTCATTGACCCTACGCGATCCTATTCTCCAGAACCTCACGGATCAAATGTGCCAGAGCGTCCGAACGCATGGGTTTCTGGAGCCACGTGACCCCCTTCTGGTCCAAGAGTTCTCGCGTCCCAGCTCCCAGCGGGTAACCGCTCATGAGCACCACCTTGGTAGCTAACCCTCTTTCGATTAATTCTTGGTACAGCTCAACACCACCCATGACGGGCATCACCAAATCGCTCAAAACCAAATCAATCGCACCCTCGAAGTTATCAACGATCTCCAGCGCTTCCTTGCCATCCGAGGCCGACACCACACGATAATTCAACGTCTCGAGGATCTCTCGCATGGCTGTCTGTGTCGCCACATTGTCCTCGACGACCATAATGGTCTCGCCTTTCCCATCGACTAAGTTAGATGAAAGAGCCTCGACAGACGCCCATTCCGGCACCTCGATCGCGGGAAGATAGATGATGAATGTCGTTCCCTCGCCCACCTCGCTCCTGACATCAATATAACCGTCGTGTTGCTTTACAATACCGTACACTTGTGCCAGTCCTAACCCGCTCCCCTCTCCTGGGCTTTTCGTGGTAAAGAAGGGTTCAAAGATATGAGGCAGATCGTGGGGTTCAATACCTACACCCGTATCGGATACACGTAATTGCAGCCAAGCACCTGGAGCCATATCCCGGAAGGGCGGTGGCTCATCGGTTTCCACCAATAAGCGGGAAAGTTCGAAGCACAGTTCCCCACCCTCAGGCATGGCGTCCCGTGCGTTGAAGGCCAAGTTCATCAAGATCTGTTGGATCCGGGCCGGATCCGCGTTGACGACATAATTCTCGCTACCATAATCGAACTTAACCTGGATGCCTTCGGGAAGCGTTCTCGATAACAGCTTCTGGGTATCATCAAGGAAAAGCGCTAGATCCATCGGTGTCTGATCCATCACCGTGCGACGGCTGTAGTCCAGGATTTGTCTCGTCAGGGTTGCCGCCCGTTCGGCTTGCTCGTAGATCGTCATCATGCGTTCACGATCTTTGGTCGAGAGTTCGGCCCTCTTGAGCAACATTTCGCTGTAGAGAATGATCGCCCCCAGGATGTTGTTGAAATCGTGAGCGATCCCAGCCGCTAATTGCCCCACAGCAGCCAGACGGTCCTGCAGTTGGATACGCTTCTGGGTTTCCCGCTCCGCGGTGACATCGCGTATGACCAGCACCCAACCACCGATCTGGGGGCCGGTCTCCATCTGTTGCGTGACGACCTCGAAGCAACGGCGCGGTCCTTCAATCATCACCTCGTGGAAATTCTTCCCTCGCGAAGGAGGTCGCAAGAGAGCCTCAATCCGTTGATCCCCAAGGTGGGTTAGGACACCACCCGCGCTTACCTCGGCCAGGGTTTTAAGTTGGTCCTCAGCGACGGGGTTGGCGACCACAATTCTGCTCTCGGCATCGAGCGCCACAACCCCGTCTCCAATGCTGCGTAAGGTGACCGCGAGCCTCTCTCGCTCGGCCGCCAACGCATCCTGCGCTCGCTTTCGCTCGGTGATGTCACGTGTAACGGTAATGATCTCTATTGGTCCGACGCTGTCTTCGCTGGAGGTGATAATCCGCCGACCGGTTGTCTCTACCCAGATGTAATCGCCATCCTTGCGGTGGAGGCGGTAGGTGTACGATTTTGCAGTAGGTTCGACCAGAAGTTTGGTCATCCCTTCAACAAATTCATCGAGATCGTCGGGATGTATGAGACCGAATATCCTGCGCCCGATCATCTCCTCCGGTTCGTATCCAAGTAGTGTGCGACATGTCGGCGAGACGAAAAGGCAAATCCCGTCCGGATCGTGTCGGGCGATCATATCCGTGGACTGTTCAGCCAGTAAGGGATATTTCTCCACGCTCTCGCGCAGAGCTTTTTCTATCCGTTTCCGTCGACTAATATCACGAAAAACCAGTGCGCGACACGCCAAACGCCCAATCTTGTCATCCACCGGTGAGATGCGAATATCGTAGGTCCGAACCTCCCCATCAACTACTAGATCTGCTTCTACCCCAAATACATCCTCACATCCTGAGACGCCGATAACTGTCGGCCACGCTGGCCATCCCTGCTCTACAGATCGCCCAACCAATTCCGATAATGGGCGTCCGATGATCAATACAGCGGCAGGGTTTACATCAACAATGCGATTCTCAGCATCGAGCACAATCACCGCGTCGTTCATGCCTTCGATCACGGCCCCGCGTGCCACCGAAACAAGATCATCCGTTTTAATGCGCCACATTCCCCAAGTGATCAAGGGCACCGTGATCGCTAGGGCAAGGGCTGTGGAATCAACTTGTGGGTCTAGTTGTAGGCCCACAATGTCCAATAAGCTGATCAACCCCAAAGAAAAAATCGCAATCAACAGCACACTCGCCTGCCAACTATGGATACGTCGGGATCGGATCAACATTCGGACGAGGACGAACGCACCTACACTCAACATCAGATATGAATGCAGGATCATGAACCAGAACCCAGGGGCTCGATCTTTTACTAAATGAGAGTTTGAGGCAAATTCCGGAAGATCAACGCTTGACCAAATCAATCGGTGATGTTCGTTGGTCAGGACCAGGAGCATAAAGACAAGGGGGAGTATACTGAGCAGGGCCAATCTACGACGGTTAAGCCAGTGTTCTCCCGCTGTATATTGATGGATGTAGATGACCCACCCGGTAGGGATGATGAGAAGGCCTACAAATTGGATCTTATCCCATAAGATCTTGCTTGCAAGGCTGAGGCTACCGGCTTCATACGCGCCACCAAGAATCCAAGCCGCACTGGCGAGGAGAAGTAGGGCGCCGGTCTTACCCGCTCTCCCATTATCCTCTTGCCGAAAGATGTAGATCGCCAACGTGATCAGCAAGATAACCGCAGCCAAGGAGATGGCGACATAAGGTGTCACTTGCCAAGCCATCGCCCCCTACTCCGTAGCTGTGGTATCACACGTTTATCCGTCACACCCACCCATCCATGGTTATGTTGTCCGGTGGTCATCCCTGCTACTAAGCTTGGCTCACTTTGTTCTCAACCGTGCTTGAAACTTCGCCGGCATTGTTCGCGATAGCTTTACCAACGGTGGACCACCCTCGGGATCAATTTTCATCATAGATCAAAACTCCGCTCCACAACCTTACGACCTCCATACAGTTTATCGATCTCTGCGACATGCAAGGTGTTTATTCTCCTTTCCGAAGATGGTCCAGTCGAACAGGATCAGGCCTCCATCGAAGTGATCGGCAAATATACCGTAAAAATTGTGCCCTGGTCCTCATCGCTCTTAACTTCAATGCGTCCCTGGTGTAGCTGAACGATTTCCTTGCAGATGGAAAGTCCCAAACCGGTCCCGGGCTCGTTGGATTCACGACCAACCTTGCCGCGATAAAAACGTTCAAAGATGTGCGGAAGATCCTCGGGCGGAATGGGCGGTGCACTATTTTGAACATGTATCGCGACATGTCGTTTATTGGCGCCCTCGCTCAAATTGCTGGAAATCGTCACATGACCGCCGCTGTAGGTGTAAGCTAAGGCATTGCTCACCAAGTTGGTGAACACCTGTACCATTTGATCCCAACTGATGGACACGGGTGGTATCTCTGGATTGAGTTCATGGCGCATGGCGATCGACTTGTCCTTGGCGCGGGCCTGATGAGCTGTCAAAATTTCAGCGATTAACGCATCCAGCACGTGCGGCTCCAAACCATGGGGGGTCTTGTCCCGCTCCAGCTTAGAGAGAGTGAGCAGATCCTCAATCAAATGGGCAAGACGGGCTGATTCTGCCCTCAAAATCTGCATGTAACGAGAGCGTTCTTCCTTCTTCTCTTTCCGATCCATCAAGTTAAGGTAGAGCATGATGTTCGTGATCGGAGTCCGTAATTCGTGAGACACATTGGAGACAAAATCACTTTTCAACTTGTCAAGCTCCATGAGCATCTCGTTGGCCTCTTCCAATTCCCGTGTTCGCTCAAGGACCCGCTGCTCCAGTGTCTCCATCAGGGCTGTGCGGTGTAGTGCGTTGGCCGCCATATCGGCGATCGCGGTCAAAATGCGAATCTCTCCTCCCTCGAAGGTTGTATTCCGCCCCACCATCAGTGCGCCGATCGTCTCCTCGCGTGCGATGAGCGGGGCACAGATCAAGGCTTGCACATCACCGAGCAGGTCGGGCCGAGCGAAGAGGGGGTCATGTTGCACATCGTTTGTCTGGTAGAGATCGCCTGAATCAATGACATGGCCGCTGATCCCTTCTCCGGGGGGTAAGCGTTCGCCCGACCACCCCTCCCATACACCACGCGCGAGTTCGGCTACCGACTCATTCGTTTTCTGATCACACAGCACAATCGCCGCCCCTTTAGCCTCCAACAAATCGAGGAGCTGATCGAGGATGATGGGCAGCATTTCTTCTCGATCAGCAGCCGAGCGTAAAGCAGTAGAGACAGTGACGATGGCACCTTGCTCCCGCTCGCGCTGCTGACGCGAAGTGATGTCCATGAATACGGCCATGGTACCTTTCAAGTCTGCCCCCAAATTTCGGGGAGTACCGCTGATAAGTACGGGAAAGCGCGTGCCGTCCTTGCGCATCAACTCGACCTCATAACGATCTGACTCCCCGCGGCGACGCCGCTCGTTCGCCGCATGGACGATGGCGTGCTGGTCAGGCGGAAAGAAGTTCGTCCAGTGTTGCCCCAAGATCTCCTCGGGTTCGTATCCTAGCAATCCGGCCGCAGCTTGGTTAACGAACCTAAAATTCCCTTCTGCGTCATCAACCACAACGCCCTCAGACATGCTCTCGAGGATGCTCTCGGTAAACTCCTTCAAGCGCTGGATTTCGTTCATCGTCTTCTTGCGCTCGGTGATGTCCCGAACCACACCCTGGATGACTGAAGTGTCACCGAGATCAATCAGGTTCGAAGAAACCTCTGCTTGGAAAACCTGGCCGTCCTTTTTTATAAAGTCGATCTCAAAATCGACAAAGCCATCGTGCATAATGGTCTCAAACGCCCATTTGGATTTCTCACGCGCTTCTTGAGGATGAAGATCGGCGATCGTGAGGGACCTGACCTCAGATCTCGCATATCCAAGAAGGTCCAACGCCTTTTGGTTTACGTCAACGATATTGCCTTCTGGATCATGGATAAAGATCGGGTCATTTGACTGGTGGAAGAGCGTGCTGTACCTTGTCTCGCTTTCGCGAAGAGCGTGTTCTGCTTGTACGCGATTTGTGATATCAATCATGGATACGAACACTTTCGCCAGAGAGTCCTCATAGCCTGGGGGTATATGAAGACGTAGAAATACATTTTTCTTCTCGCCCGTCACGGTCAAGTGCACCGTCTCGCACTCAAAATCTGGTTGGCCCTCTGTGACCGCGATGAGTTCCTCGCGAAAGGCTTCCAGCGCTTCCTCCGGAAGAACATGATCTAGGCCGGCAAGTAATTCCTGCTTATCCTCAGCAGCATGTAATTCCAGGGTCGCTTTGTTGATGTCCAATATCCTGATTCGACCCATGCACTCGGTGAGCGCTTCGGGGCTCCCATCGAAATGAGCACGGAAGTCGGTAACACCGGTTGCGCGTACTTCGTCGAAGTATTGCTTAACACGAGACCAATCTTCCTCCCAGAGAGAGATAGCGGAGTCTTCGAATAGACTCCGGTAGCGGCTCTCGTTTTCTCTTAGCGCCTCCTCCATCCGCTTACGTTCGGTGACGTCTCTCGTGGTAGCGATAAACGCCTTTGGTTCACCATTCCCGTCTTTAACCAGCGCGGCATTTAGCTCTCCAAAAAAGTTGCTGCCGTCACGCCTTATCAGGGTATATTCGACATGACTAACCGAACCCTCCTCCAGGGTCTTTTGCATATTAGCCATCGCTCGATCATGATCCTCTTCGGCGATAAGCTCAACCGCGTTCAACCCAATGATTTTCTCCTCGCTTTCAAACCCATGCAGTTCGAGCGTTCGCTGGGAAACCTGCGTGATGTTCCCATATAAATCCGTCATGGTCACCGCATCGGGGGAGGTTCCCATCAGAGTCCGATACAACTCCTCCGAGGCGCTCAATTCCTCATTCATTCGCACCCGCTCGGTGACGTCTCGGATCGCGGTGACGCGCCGTTTCATTCCTTGAAAGTTAAAGTCCTTGCCACAAACTTCAACCGGGAAGGTCGAGCCATCTTTACGCATGCAGATAGTTTCATAAGGTTGGTCATATCCTGAATCGGCCTTCTTCGTTACTTCGTCGCGCACCTCTGGGACGAGGAACTCGACCACGCTCATCCCCACGAGTTCTTTCTGTCGATATCCAAACAATTTCGCAAACTGAGGACTGACCTCAACAAAGTGGCCATTTTCGGTGACTGCAATGCCGTCGAATGCGATCTCCGATAAGCGGCGGAATTTCTCTTCGCTCTCACGAAGGGCTTGCGTGGCAAGATCGGAGGGTTGAATATGAGGGCCGATCGAGATCAACGCCACCACCATGAGCACCGAGATGGCGAAAACTACGACCTCAACCGTCAGATCTGGCAGGGCGCCTGGCGCTTGAGAGAAGATGCGGTAGAGGATTACCAGGCGTGGAATAGCCAAGAGGACCATGGAGGCGCCGATGGCTATCAAGGCTATGCGCGCGCTTGTAAGCTTGATCAGCCTAAAGGCCGCATACGACGCAGCAAACTGAAGCACCACCGAAGAAGCTAAGATGAACAGCAGTACCATGGGTTCTCCCTCGGGACCATTAATGTGGCTTTAAGCCGCTCTCCCCGCCCGACGATGCCATGCGACATCTCAGAATAAGCCTATGCTCGTTTCCCATGTCTACATCGCTTTATCTGGATGGGGGGTGTGTTGAGTCGATGCTTGAACTCATTGAGCGTCCACAGTTCTCGACTGTTGTTTATGAAGTTGTTTCCATAGGTCATCATAGAGCGTATTTCTAACCCACAGTAGATCGCTTAGGTCCTATTCGTTCCACGTCCCACGGTGAGCGGTGAGTTTTCACCGACGGACCTTTTGCCCACGCCCACCATCCGATACCCCCACCCAAGCACAGATTACCCTCCTTTTTTAGACAGAATGGTCATATTTTGGGTTGCAAGGTTGAAACCATAAGGGGTCACCGAAGGTCTTTTTAGGCGATCAGATTCAAGCCAGATCCCCTCTTACAGCCGGGATGGAGGTTTCGCTGGCCTCGGTCTTGCACCCTTAGCCCGGAGAGAAGAATTCATATATGATTCTTATGTTCGCTTTCAGCCCCGCTGATATAATCAAATCGGAATGTACGCCGTAGTAGGCGTACGATAAGGAAGGTTCCTATGATGCGATTTGACCGTTTCACCGAGCGTGCTCAGGATGCGGCCCAACGTGCGGCTGAGATTATCCAACGCTACGGACACAATCAAATCGATACCGAGCACATCTTCCTGGCACTTATCGAGCAGCCGCAAGGTGTGATCCCACAAATCTTAGAGAGGCTGAACGTTGATATCGAGGACCTCACCGACCGCATTGACCATCAGCTCCGGACGACCCCTAAGGCCAACATCTACGGTGGAGGCGCGGGTCAGATCTTCATCACCCCGCGAGTCAAGCGTGTGGTCGACATGGCCAATCAGGAAGCCAATCGTCTCAACGACGAATACATTTCCACCGAGCACCTCTTCCTGGCCATCCTCTCGGAGCGCAACACGGCGATCGCTCGGTTGTTGACCGAAGTAGGCATAACCAAGGATCGGGTCTATGACGCCGTGAAAGAGATCCGAGGCGGTCAGCGGGTTACGGATCGCAAGGCCGAGTCGCGCTATCGCACATTGGAGAAGTATTCGCGCGATCTTTCCCAATTAGCCAAGGAAGGCAAGCTCGATCCTGTGATCGGGCGAGATCAGGAGATCATGCGAGTGATCCAGATCCTCTCCAGGCGTACCAAGAACAACCCAGTGCTAATCGGCGAAGCCGGCGTCGGGAAGACGGCCATCGTCGAAGGTCTTGCTCAAAAGATCGCCGATAACGACGTGCCTGAGATCCTAAGTGGTCGGAAGGTGGTCTCGCTTGATTTGGGAGCGATGATCGCTGGTTCGCGCTTCAGGGGCGAGTTCGAGGAGCGCTTGAAGGCCGCCATTGAAGAAATCCAGCGCTCGGAGGGCGATATCATCCTCATGATCGATGAGTTACACACCGTGGTCGGCGCTGGTGCCGCGCAGGGAGCGATGGACGCTTCGAATATGCTCAAGCCAGCGCTTGCGCGCGGCGAATTACAATGCATCGGCGCCACCACCCTCGACGAGTATCACAAGCACATCGAGAAAGACGCCGCCCTTGAACGGCGCTTCGCTCCTGTATACGTCGATGAACCTTCGATTGAAGAGACCATCGAAATGCTGCATGGATTGCGCGATCGGTATGAAGCGCATCACAAGGTGAGCTTCTCGGACGAGGCTCTCGTGGCCGCAGCTCGTTTATCACAGCGTTATGTCACCGATCGTCATTTACCCGACAAGGCCATCGATTTGATGGATGAAGCCGCTGCCAAGTTGCGCGTGGCGCTCTACTCTCTGCCTCCGGACCTCAAAGATCTGAAGGCCGAAATTGATCGTCTATTGGCGGCGGAAGAAAAAGCCGGGCTGGAGCGGGATTATGAGCGTGCTGCCGAGAAGAAATCCGAACGCTTACGTCTAGAAGGTGAGTTCCGGGAAATGCGCGACAAATGGGAGGCCGATCACCAACTGGATGAGATCGTCGATGAAGACGACATCGCCGAAGTCGTCGCCATGTGGACCGGGATACCCGTCAGCCAAATGATGGAGACCGAAGCCGAGAAGCTGCTTAGAATGGAGGAACGGCTTCACGAACGTATCGTAGGTCAGGACGAAGCCATCCATGCCCTGGCAGATGCGATCCGTCGTGCGCGCGCGGGGCTCAAGGATCCCCGGCGCCCCATCGGATCTTTCATCTTCTTGGGTTCCTCGGGTGTCGGAAAGACGGAGATGGCCAAGGCGTTGGCGGAGTTCATGTTTGACGACGAAGACGCGCTTGTGCGCATCGATATGAGCGAGTATCGCGAACAACACACAGTGTCGCGCCTTTTCGGTGCACCGCCGGGTTATGTCGGATATGAGGAGGGCGGCCAACTGACGGAGGCGGTACGGCGCCGTCCCTACCGTGTGATCCTCTTCGATGAGATTGAGAAAGCTCATCCTGAGGTGTGGAACGCCCTGCTCCAGATCCTGGATGATGGTCGTTTGACGGACGGACAAGGTCGAGTGGTTGACTTCCGCAACACGGTGTTGATCATGACATCCAATCTGGGGACCGAGTTCGTGACCAGAGCTGGCACACTAGGCTTCCTACGCCAAGGTGAAGAAGGCCAAGAAGGAGCAGCGGAAGAGAAGATCGAAAAGGAGCTCAAGGATACCTTCAGACCCGAGTTCCTCAACCGCATCGATGAAATCATCATCTTCTCGCCACTTTCACCTGAACAGATGGTACGTATTGTCGATTTGCAGATGCAACAGATCCGCGAGCGCTTAGCTGAACACGGCTTGACCGTTGAATTAACCGACGCAGCACGAGAATGGCTGGCGCGCGAAGGTTACGACCCAGCTTTCGGTGCTCGTCCTCTACGCCGAGCCCTGCAGAGACATGTCGAGAGCGCGCTCTCGGTGAAGATCCTTCAAGGTGAGTTCGAAGAGGGTGATACGGTGATCGTGGACTTCGATGAGAGCGAAGGCGTGATCTTCCGTCGCCCGGATGAAGGTGCCGAGGTTCGCATCGAAGAAGAGGTCTCGGCGTAAGTATACGCTTGCGAAAAATAAACCGTTACGTATCCTCCTGTGATGTCAACGCTGGGAGATTCAACTCCGCCCCACCGAGAAACCGGGGCGGAGTTTTTTTTGAGTATACTAAAAGATCCCGCTAGAAGCAGAGAGTGGTATATGTGGGGGTGTAGGCGAGCCCAGACCCCCATTTATAACCAGTCCTCCTCTCGCGGTTGACTTTTTATCAGTGGATACCTTTATGCAAAGCAGATGGGTTCTGAACCCTTGCTTGTCTTGAGCGGCTTTGCACGAAATCCTTAAGTCAAAGCCCAATAAGCTGTCAAGTTACGAGTGGAAGCTGCGTTAGATTTCCTGATCGCAATAAATGGCTTCCTACAATGAAAATTGCACATTGACAAAGCGCAAACCATAGCAGGATCATTTCAACCGTGACCAACGCTCCTAATATTAGGGATGGGATTTGCGCTTCTGTTTGTGTCAATTTATCAGCGACTGCATCTAGATCATCCCCTAGACTCGTAAGCTTAACTTCCATTCCATCCAATCCATCAGCAAATATATCGAGGCTTTCAGATGCCTTCTCCAAAGCTTTTGTAGTCTCATCTAAATCACTTGTCGCAGCTGCTAAGTCCTCTCTTACAATGATGAGCTCACCAGGTAATGGTTCCAGACTGATCGCCACATCGGAGATGGCTTTATCGAGAGGTTTCTCTGGGGTATAGGTTATGCCTGTAATGGGTCCAAGAGTGGCCAGGCTTCGGAGAACTTGATCGATCGCTCTTGCGCCCTCTTCAGCTGAGATAAGAGCTCGGTGCGTTTTAATGATTATCCGCGGTATTCGATCTCCTAACAGTTCACCCGTAGAACGGATCAACGGCTTAGAATCTTCGATCGAGCCCGCGACACTGGTAAGCGTCACACTTGCGCTGTCCAAGACCACCACAGCATCACCCAGAGTACTATCTACCTCACGGATCGTCTCGGCAATTGACCGAACTCCCCTGGTCGTAGTCGTCAGCATACTCTTTGCAAATGTGTTTGCTCGATCGGAGATAAAAGGAACAAGGATGATCCCCAAAAGGCCAAAAATTATTCCAACCGCACCGGCCACTCGTATGGCGAAACCCAATCTTCGTTTCCAGGGTGAGGGTAGCCATTCGCTTTCGATGGAATTTTCCCCTGCCATGTGATCCTCCTTTGTTTACCATTGGATAACGTGCGATGTTAATATGAAGCAGAATTAGAAGACATGCGAGGAAAAAATTCGAATCCTATAAGGACAAGTGCGCTACTGAATCAACCCAATCTTGATACAAATACGCTCTCGTTTACCACAATATCTGAGAGTTGCCTTTAAAGCCAACGCCTCCTTCGAAAATAGATGATCATTCCGATGAAAATAAGAGCCATGATGAATAGGACAATAAAGTATCCAAACCGCCATTGAAGTTCAGGCATGTAAGCAAAGTTCATGCCATATATGCCTGCGATGAAGGTCAGGGGGATGAACACGGTTGCGATGATGGTCAGGACTTTCATCACCTCGTTCATCCTGTTACTTATGCTTGACAGATAGATATCCAGCATTCCTGAAATCATCTCTCTGAAGGTTTCGATGGTGTCGATTACCTGAATTGTGTGATCGTACACATCCCGGAGGTAGATACTTGTCGATTCCTCAATCAAATCTGTTTCGTCTTTTTCAAGTCTGCTGACGACCTCGCGTAGAGGCCACACATACTTCCGCAAGAAGAGCAACTCACGCTTCAGATTGTGAATGAACTGCAAGGTATCTGTTGATGGATCTGTGACAAGTTCTTCCTCCAAGTCTGCGATCTGCTCACCGAAGTGCTCCAGAATGACGAAATAGTGATCTACTATGGCATCAATGAGGGAATAGATCAGATAGTCAGTTCCTCTCTTGACGATGCGGCTCTTCCCTCCATGGATACGCACCCTTACACTATCGAACACATCTTTCCCGGCTTCGTCCCCTTCCTGAAAGGTTATTACATACGTGTCGCCCAAGATCAGACTTACCTGTTCGGATTCGACCTCAGAGTGTTCCTCGTTCCAGTAAAGCATTTTCAGTACGATGTAGATATACTCATCGAAGTCTTCAATCTTTGGACGCTGACTCGTGTTGAGGATATCCTCCATAACTAAAGGATGAATATCTAGATTGGTTCCAATTTCCTCAATGATCTGCGCTTGATGAACACCATCTACGTTCAACCAGGAGATCGTAGGTTGATCTTTAAACGGGAAGCATTCCCCTGGGATCGAAATTTCTCGCTCGGAAACATCAGCTTCTCCACCATACTCAAAAAGGGTTAACTTCATCCGCTCTAATTTTCGATCACCGATGTGAATTAGCGTGCCAGGGGCAAGACCGGTCTTCTCGGATCTGCGTGTAAATAGCTTATCCATTTTTGTGTCCTAGTTTCTTTAGTGGATGACTACTTATTTCGATCGACGAATCCTTCGGTTTCAATGGTATGAGTTCAGATTTAATAAGACAAATCCATTAATTCCACACATGATGTAATGTATTAACCTCGATCAGGCAACATATCAGTGAAGCAAATGGGAGATTAAGACTGTTCAACCCTCGCCACGCTCTTGGCCTCGATCGCCTGACGAAGGAGGTCTGCTGCGCTTTCCAGGTTAGGTTCGCTAACCCCTCCTAACATCAACGCAAGCTCTGGAAGGCGTTCGCTGTCCGTCAGGCGCCGAGCTAAAGTCACCGTGCGCCCACCCTGGACCTCTTTCTCGATCTTGAAATGCTGATCACCGAAGGCACCAAGCTGGGGCAAATGGGTGACGCACAACACCTGATGATTCTGAGCCACCCCCCACAACTTTCTGCCAACGATCGCACCCACCCTGCCGCCGATGCCTTGATCAATCTCGTCGAAGATCAAGGTGGGTGTTCGATCGGCCCGCACCAACACGCTCTTTAACCCCAACATCAACCGTGAGGTTTCGCCACCTGAGGCGATCTTCACCAAGGGCTTGAGCCCTTCGCCTGGGTTTGGTGCCACGAGGAACTCAATTTGGTCGAAGCCCAGTGGGCTAAAGGCCACCCGGCGATCCCCGGCTGGTGCACCCTGCGTATCGTCCTCCCAACTCAATTGCACACCAAAATTCGCCCCCTCCATGCGTAAGTCGGCGAGTTCCTCTTCAATCGCGTACTCCAATTGCTCACCCGCCTCGCGTCGCGCATGGGACAATTCCCTGCCGAGCTCACCGAGATGGGAAAGTAAACTTGCCTCCTCGATTTCCAATTCTTGAAGGCGCTCTTCCGAATGGGTGATCGATTCAAGTTCTGCACGCGCGGTTTCAGCGTATCCCAGTACCTCCTCGATCCCATCTCCATACTTTCGCTGCAAGGAATGAATCAAGTTTAAACGTTCCTCAACCTGGTCTAACCTCTGAGGGTTATACTCAATTCCTTCTCGATAGATCCGTAAACGTCGAGCTAGCTCGCTAATTTGTTCGACGAGCGCTTGGGCCTCCGCTTGTGTCCCTTCCATGCTGTCGTCGACTTTCGCCAGCCCCGCTAAAGCCTGCGCTGCCTGGCCGAGCAGATCCGTGATGGCTTCGCGATCCCTAGGACCCTCATCGAACGCCGCGATCGCTTGTTCCGCTAGGGTCGCTAACTGTTCAGCGTTGGCAAGCCGAGTGCGCTCGGCGATTAATTCAGCCTGCTCACCCGCCCGAAGAGCAGCGGTTTCAATCTCATTGATTTGATAAGTCAACAGATCCGCCCTGCTTGCGGCCTCCTGCTTCCGTTGGCGTAACCCAGATAATTCACTACGCACTCGTCCAAGTTCTTGGTAAACACTCGTGAAGGCATTGCGCAAGTCTTCGACCTGAGCGTAGCGGTCGAGCAACTGGAGATGTTCCTGAACTCGCAACAAGCTTAGATGCTCAGATTGACCATGAACATCAACCAGCCACTCGCCCAGTTCCCGAAGCAGATTGAGGTTGACTGTTCGTCCATTCACCCGGCAGATATTGCGCCCCTGGCGTCGAATCTCTCGCCCTAATGTGATGAATTCAGGATCATCCAACAGGCTTTCCCTCTCGAGGATCTGGTTAACGTCCTCCTGAATAGACGAATCCAGCTGAAAAGTGCCTTCGAGAATGGCCGCTTCAGCGCCCGAGCGGACCATCGTGCTGTCAGCTCGACCTCCCAGCAGCATTTCCACAGCGTCAATGATGATCGATTTTCCTGCACCTGTTTCGCCGGTAAAGACGGTAAACCCCGAATCAAGGTTCAATCGTAAATCGTCAATGATGGCGAAATCCTGGATGCGAAGTTCAATAAGCATGGAAACACTCTACAGGCGGATTCCTCGCAAACGGTAATAGAGGGTGCTCAGCATCAAACCCCCCATCACGATCGGCACGATAATCTGTAACAATACCGTTCCTATTGCACCTAGTTCACCCACTGCGAAGATGATGAAGAAAAGGTTAAGCGGGCCCCACAAGGAGGGCAGGATGCCCATCGTGCCCCCGATAATGGCCGCCAATGGTAGGTAACGGCTTCTGCGACGTCCCACCGCTCTGTGGACAATGTCCGCCACTCCGCCCCCCACAACAGGAGCGATAAAGATCCCCCACCAACCGAGGAAACTAAGCAAGTACATCGCCACACCCAAAGCCACTGCTGAGATCAACCCCACGATCAGGTAGTCGATTTGACGGGCGGTTTCAAATTCTTTCTGTTGACCACGTACACATTCCTTGCAGCGATAACCTACCGGTGTATGAACAGCGCATTGGGGACAGATCGGTTTCTCGCACCGATTGCAGCGCAAGGTCGTCTCTCGATGAGGATGATTGGCACAGACCATGGCTGGATCTGTCATCCTTCGTCTCCGACAATAGGATTCCGCTGCATGCGTGAAGTTAAATTCCGGTAGAAGTAACCAGGTTCTTGTAACCGTACAAATTGGACGGTATGCTCGCTGGCGCGTACCTCAACATGATCTTGGTCTTGAAGCGGCTCCGGTAGTTGGCCGTCTACACACACGGTCGCCTGGTGGGTAGTACCGACGGTAACCTTCACCCATGATCCCTCGTGCAGGACGATGGCTCGATCAATCGATAAATGAGGCGCAACTGGCACAAGCAGGATGTTGCGTAGTTCAGGCGGAAGGATTGGCCCACCGGCCGCGAGGGCGTACGCAGTAGAACCCGTGGGGGTGGCCACGATCAAGGAATCGGCGACGTAGGTGGTCAGGTAGAAGCCATCGATCTCGGTGAACAGGCGTACCGGACGCACCTGCTCCCCTCTGCCAATGGTGCACTCGTTGAGGACATCCCACGACCCAAGCATCTCTTCTCCGCGGTGGTGTTCCGCACGCAGCATCATCCTGTTTTGCAACCAGTAATCACCGTTCAATACACGCTCCACTTTTGATCGCCACTCGTCCTGACCTATCTCAATCAGGAAGCCGAGACCTCCAATGTTAATTCCCAATATTGGCACTTGGGGTGGTGCGCAGAGATGCCCGGCGCGCAACATCGTCCCGTCACCACCCAGCGCGATCAAAAGGTCGAACGCCCTCTCCATAACCTGGCGGCGTAATGTGTCATCATAGAGCGATGCATGGTGGGCTGACAGGCCGCGCTCGACAAGAAAACCAGCGATATCCTCTGCCATTTCAATCGTTGCTTCGCGACCGGGATAGGAGGCAACAGCGATCCTGTGCGGGGGAGGTAGTTTGGTGTTCATTATTGTAATTATAGCGGAGAGAACGAGCCGCGCACCTTCATTCCAGTCTCTGGTCGCAAACACGGCGAAACCCGCAAGCCCGACAACGGTTCGCTGATTCGTGAGAGCGGGCGGGCTCTTGACGCTCAGCCCGACGCATCTCTGCCAGCACATCTAAGAGCTCATTCTCAAGCGACGTGTTGTAGTCTATTGAAAAGGCACGATCAGCGTACTTAACGATCCCATACGAGGGACGCTGCCCATAAGCAGCATGCACCAGCGTGCAATAAGCAGCCAGTTGCAGAACATGGGACGGATATGGGCCAAGTGGTGCGCGCGCTGACTTTACCTCCACTGGCACCAACTTGCCTGATCTTTTCACAAGATAGTCAGGACGACCTGCGAGATTGAGGGTCGGATCATAGAGGGATCGCTCGAAGCGACCCAGATTCTCAGTGTCAACGGATATTACGCGACCGGGCGGTAAGCCCGTTGCTGCCTGTCGACGCCTGGCCAACCAGAGCAACCCTAATCCTATCAGAAGCAGCAGGAGAGTCAGATAAACCACGGCTCACCTCAAGGCGAGCGCAGTCAGATGGGCTACCCCAGCCACGGCCGAAGCTAGAAGAAAAGCGTAACCCACTAGTCGGATACAACCCGCGGTTAGAACGGCGCGTCCATGTTGACGGTGCCAACGAACCCCCGCCAGTCGCTCCTCTACATCTTCGGAAGGGTGGCCTTGTCGTGCGTACCACCATGCGCGGTGGCAGAAGGTGAATTGAGGAATCTCGGAGGCGCGGAGAGTCTTCTCGGCCACGCCTTATGTGCGATCCAGCTTTTTCTCGACCGACTCGAGCGCTTCCTTCAACGCGTGTTGCTGAAGGCTTGTCGTTAAGTCACCACGTGTACGCTCGACGACACCTCGCACCATATCGGTGATCCGTCGCAAATTCCCGGTGAGGGCATCGGGGAAGTCAATCGTCACCAGCAGTCCGTAAATGTCCTCCATCGCAGAAAGCAACCTCTCCGCTTCTACGACGTCATCATGTCGCAAGATGTCCAGGACACGCCGGCGCATTTCCCCAACCGCCTCACCCAAGCCACCAAGATAGGCAGTATACTCCACGCCTAATGTGTTCGGATCGGGTAACGGTTCGCCCCCTAAGAGAGCGTAGACGATGTTCGCCTCGGCATACTCCTTAAGCGCGCTCATGGTGTACCCGGCGTGGTAGAGATCGGGATACGGAGCCAGCTCATCCCGCAGGATGATCCGCAACTCTCCGGCTTTCTTTAGATGTTCCTCAGCTAAAGGCCGTTCACCTCGATGAACAGCTCGGATGGCTACCGAGCAATGGCGGATCATGGTACGGGAGTGCTGAAGGGCTCTATCGCGCGCTGCGTTCTTCTCTTCGAGATGCAGACGGATTTGCTCGCCAATCTTGTCTAGTTTATCCATGAGTCTCACTTGTCAGATTCTGGATCGGGAGGGGCCGGTCGGAATAGTTGGTCGGCCAACGAGGTCCCCTCCGGGAGATGGATCTCACCATGTTGAGCCTCAAAACGAGTCATGTGCTCACTCAGCGCTCGCAACAACAATTTGGCGTTATATGCCGTCATGATGACCCGGTTTCTCACATGCGCTTTTGGCACCTGAGGCAACACCTGAGCGAAATCGATCACGATTTCAGAGCGTGAGTGAGTGATCATGGCGAAATTGGCGTACGTAGGCTCAAGGTCGGCAGGTATGTGTACGCTCATACGACCTGCCGCTGGCTGCTCAGGTTTAGAAGACATGGACCTGCTCCACTGGATTGAAAAGGAGGCCTCAACCGTACAAATACCGGTTGAGGCCTATCAAAGGCGACCTAGAAGGGAATCTCGTCCTCAGACTGGGGCCCTGGTGTCATAACAGCGTCCTCGCTGTCAACGCCAAAGGCTTCCCCGCGACCGCCGAGGAAGCGGACCGTCTGGGCGTTAACTTCGAAGGAAGCCGCCGCGCTGCCATCCTGCCGCGTCCAGATGCGTGGATTGCCGTTCTCGTCCGCCACCATCCGACCCTCCACCAACACCTGGCGACCTTTGCTCAGGTATTGGTGACAAGCTTCGGCCTGCCTGCCCCAAACCGATACACGAAACCAAACTGTTTCGTCTCTTTGTTCACCAGAGCTATCGGTGTACCGCCGGTTGGTCGCGACCGATAGATTGGTGACCGCTTGCCCGCTGGGTGTGTAACGCATCTCGGGATCGCGGCCAAGGTTGCCAACAAGAATAACTTTGTGAAACATGGGGTGCTCCTTTCCGGTGGGGGTCGATCTCCAGTTCGGCCCGGGCGGCCGTGACAGCATTTAATGCGCCCACCGTACCTAGAACAATTGTACTATAAACCGCTTTTTGGGTCAATACTTTCGGGGTTCGATTTGCTTCGACGGACAAGCGTGTTCTGACCGCCGGGAGGGCAGCTTCCCACAAGGTTTGAGCTCGGGTGAAGCTGTCCGTCTACCCCTTAACCTCCTCAAGGACTTGAGCGATTAATTGCTGCATGCGCTGGTAATGTGAGCCACGCCAGTAAATGCGAGCACAATCTTCACAACGACGGTATTCATCATAGTATTGGCGCGTTTCGGGCTGGAGTTGATCGATGATCTCCTCTTTGTCCACCGGTGTTAGCATGCCATTACAACGGATGCAGCGTTGAAACGGGATAATCAAACCAACCAAATCGAACCGCCGCAGGACCTCGGTCAATTGAGCTCGAGGGTGGATCTCGCGCACGAAGTAACCATGCGTCACCTTGCTCCGCTTGAGCAACCCGCGATCCTTGGTGAGCAAAATCCGGCTTTGATGGCTTGAGATCCGAGCCAGCTCATCATCGGCAAAATCGTTTCGATAAAGGGTGTCGAAACCCAGCATGCGCAGGTATCCTGCTAAGCGGCCTAGATGAGTATCTACCACAAAGCATACTTCCCGCAGCGGCTTCGGGCGAAGGTGTAGCAAAGGGGAGATATCCATCGACTCAAACACAGGGTACACGCTGATTTGGTCGCCATCCCGCAAACGATAACCGAAATCTACCGACACACCATTGGCGAGGATAAGATCAACCTCGGTGTGAGGTACGCCGAGTGCCTCGATGGTATCTTTAATCGCCGGGCGACCGCTGAAGGCGTAGGTAAACAGAACCTGTCTTCGATCCAGCGGCAGGAAATCGTTCAATTCCGAGTAGAAGCGGAAGATTGCTTCCGACATAGAAGGCTCTAAAGACATACCTAGCCATAAGATAAACTGCAAATCAGTCCGGGACAAGCCCCCCCGAAGAAATGTGCGACCCTGGTGTCAGGCTGTGGGCTAGGCAGCCCCCCACAAGGTGCACCCAAGCAACGACAGTCCCAAAAGGGTCAGGTTGGTCTCAGGAAGAAAGGGGGCATTTAAGTCACACTAGACCATGGGTTATCGCTGCTGTGTACGTCTGTCTGGCTCACCCTAAAATCAAGGTGCCAATATGCAGAACAACAACGCTGGAGGATCGCACACTACAGGGAGAGTTCCAGGGGTATGGGGACTACAGTCAATAAGTGTGATTTCGGTTGCTCCCAGGAATATGGTAATTGGCTATATTTTATGCAGGGACCATGAAGGTACGACAAATGAATATTTTGAAGAATCCAACCTGGAGCACGCATGCAAAATGACCTCAAGACAAAAGTGATCCCAAATGGAGGTATCATGAAAGAAAAGAAGAATGTCTTTGATTTCGCAGCTCAAGTGGGCCTCACCAAACAGCTTGGTGGCTTAAAGACGACGGATGAACTCATTGCGCTCTGCTACATCGACTCAAGCTGCGAAGTTCTCGATGTGGGATGCGGTGTGGGCGTGACGCCATGCTACCTGGCCAAGAAGATCGGTTGCACCGTCGTTGGGGTGGACATCCTGGATGGGATGATCGAATGGTCCAAGAAACAAGCCGAAAGGCAAGGTGTCACCAACCGCACAACCTTCAGGGTGGCCGATGCCCAGGAGCTCCCATTTGAAGATAACCGCTTCGACGCTGTGATTACCGAATCGGTCACCTCCTTGATGAAGGACCAACCGAAAGCCCTCCAAGAGTATGTGCGGGTGACCAAACCGGGGGGGCATGTGGGGATGAATGAGAGCACCTGGCTGAAATCGTCTCCACCTCCCGAAGTGGTGGCATGGTGGTCGGTTGAGTATGGCGGAACACCGCAATTTCACACCGCGGAGGATTGGGTAAGGTTAATGAAAAGTGCTGGTTTGAAACAGGTTACGGACAAAACCTACAACATCAGCTTCAGCAGCGGTTTCACAGATCTCGTAAACCGGTACGGCTTGTGGGAAATGTTGAAGGTCTATGGGCGAATGTTTTCCTTATACCGCCGAAGTCCTGAGTACCGAGAATTTCTAGGAAACGTAAAAGAATCCGGGAGAATGCCAGAGGGGACCATGGAGTACTTCGGGTATGGCATCTACGTCGGGCAAAAGTAAAACCCGTTGGTCCAATATCCGTGTGATCCATCAGAAGGAAGAGCATTCATGCAGCCGTGGTCTTTAGCCTGCGATTCGGGTGCCCACTAGAGGATGCAGCTATATTTCTAGAGCTTAAGACAAAAGGGCTGTCGATCGTTTATCCTCGGACAGCCCATCAGATATGTATGCCCCAGGCGCGATTCGAACGCACAACCTAGGCTTTAGGAGAGCCTTGCTCTGTCCTATTGAGCTACTGGGGCTCGGTGGGATTATAGCATCGATCAAACTGAGCGATCGAGATCCTAAGCGTTGACTGCACTGAAAAAAGCACAAAAACGAGAAAGAGAACGGTATATGTGGGGGTGTGAGCGGCGCTCACACCCCCACATATACCACATTTTCTCCTTAGGCGGGGTTTTTTCAGTGGAGTCAACGGTCAAACTCGACTAAATATGCGGTGATAGGCTCCTTCAGATGAAGGAGTTGAAGGTGGTCCAGTTTCTCCGCCTCTAAATCCTCCACCTGCTTAAAGGTGTCCTCACTCATCAATATTTGACAGCCCTTGGCGATCTCCTGTAACCGCTTGGCGACGTTGACCACATAGCCCACAACCGTGTAGTCCATCACTCGCTCTGAGCCGATGTTGCCCACAACCGCCTCGCCAGTGTGCAAACCGATGCCCAGACCGAGGTCGGCTAAATCCTCGCCGGTCTGCTCACATAACTCCTGAAAACGGTGCTGCATTTCGATCGCCGAGTTAACCGCGCGTTGTGCGTCATCCTCCCCCGCCACGGGCGCGCCGTAGAAGGCCATGAAGCCGTCCCCGAGATACTTATCGAAGGTGCCTCGATGGGTGAAGACCACCTGGCTGAGGACTTCGAAGATCCGATTGAGGGTTTCGATCACCTGGGGTGCCGTGTGAACCTCAGTAAAGCGCGAGAAACCGCGAATATCGGCGAAGAGCACCGTCACTGGTCGTAACTCACCACCGAGTTGCAGATAACGCTCAGGGTCAGTCAGGATGATGTCGGTCACATCCTCGGCCACAAAACGGTCAAGGACCTGTCGTAGGAGGCGGTTGTAGGCCTCGATCTCGTCGTTCAGCCTCTTGATACGCAACAATGAGCGCACTCGGGTGAGCAACACCAGTGAACGATAGGGCTTGATGATGAAATCGTCAGCGCCGACCTCGATCGCTTTAAGCTCCTCCTCCTCGCTGTCGAGCGCGGTGACGATCACCACCGGGACGAAGCGCGTCCCCGGCGAACTTTTCAACGCCGCACAAAGCTCTAGGCCGTTCATGCGCGGCATTTGTACGTCAACCAAAGCCAAATCAGGCGGGGATTGGAGTGCCAGCTCAAGCGCGGTCTGCCCATCAGCAGCGGTGACCACCTCATAGCCAGCCTTGGTGAGGTAGGTCTTGAGCAAATCCCGGTTGAGCCAGTCGTCGTCTGCAACCAGGATTCTCGCCGGTCGGTCAAAGATCTCTGTCAGATCCATCTCGTGCTCAAATGAACCATTTCTTCCAAGAGTCGACCTCAGACATCGTCATTGGTGAGGGGCTATGAAACACTGCACCCCACCCTTGAAATTATACAGGCATCAGCTACAGTACCAAAAGGGACAGTTTGCCGTGGTTTTCAATGATCTCTCGCTATCAATCCTGCCTTCCCTATGATCATGCTCACTTTTCCGCTGGTTCTACGCTGGGGTAGAATTATGGCAACTGCTACGCGCATCAATTCAGTGGGAGAGGTATCGGTCGCCCTTGGCGTGCACTTGTCGGTGGTCGCTGTACCACATGCATGAGAGGGGCGTCTGATGACTGTTCACCCAAGGGATACTTTCTCGAGGCTTGCAGCACAAGATCATCTTCTCAGATTGTTTGCTACAATGTGACAATCCATCGCCCATGATCATGATGGGTGAAACCAACAAATACTAGAGCGTGGCCAATCCACGTGGGGACAATTTGAACGAAACTATCAACGCAGGAGTACAGTACAGATGTCGGCTTCTGAAACTATTACACACGACATCATCATCGTGGGAGCAGGTTTAGCGGGTACATGGGCAGCGATGACTGCGGGGGAAGAGAAGCTAGATATCGCAGTCCTTTCCAAGGTTCATCCCCTCCGTTCCCACAGCGGCGCGGCGCAAGGCGGAATCGCTGCCGTACTTAACAACGTTCGACCCGTGGAAGGGACCGGACCGCGCGGCCCGCTAGAACCCATTCCTCCAGGAGGTGAGGCGGTCGACAGCCTTGACCTACACATGTTCGACACGATCAAAGGCTCCGATTGGCTGGGTGATCAAGATGCCATCGAGATCTTGGTAAGGGAGGCGCCTGAGATCGTCTATGCCTATGAGCACATGGGGTGTGTGTTCAGCCGGCTGCCCGACGGCCGGATCGCCCAGCGGCGATTCGGCGGCCACAGTGTCCCGCGTGCGAACTACTCGGCTGACTATACTGGCCATGTCCTGCTTCATACGATCCACGAACAGGCACTGCGTCGTGGCGTAAAGTTTTACAGCGAGTGGTATTGCATGGATTTGATCATAGAAGAGAACGTGTGCCGCGGTATTATCGCCCTAGAAATTCTCACAGGGAGACTCTATACCATGAGAGCCAAAGCTGTGATGTTCGGTACTGGGGGGTACGGCCGAGCTTATAAGATCACCTCCAATGCCTTGGCCAACACCGGTGATGGCGTGGCGATCAGCTACAACGCCGGCGTTCCGCTCATGGATATGGAGTTTGTCCAATTCCACCCAACTGGTCTTTACCAAAAAGGAATCTTAATGACCGAGGCTTGTCGAGGCGAAGGCGGGTATTTGGTCAACAGTGAAGGTGAGCGATTCATGGAACGATACGCACCGGAAAAGATGGAGTTGGCGCCACGCGACCTGGTCAGCCGTGCCGAGCAAACAGAAATCGATAAGGGGCGAGGCATCGGCCCCGATTCCCAGGGTTTGCACTTGGACATGAGACATCTTGGGGAACAAAAAATCTGTGAACGTTTACCACAGGTTCGGGACCTGGCCATGAAGTTCGCTGGTGTGGATATGATTGACGCACCCGTACCCATTCAACCCACGGCACACTACAGCATGGGTGGCATCCCCGCCAATTCGAATGGTCAGGTCATCGCCGATACCAATGGCACACCCGTCGTCGGCTTTTACGCTGCAGGTGAGTGCGCCTGTATCAGCGTCCACGGGGCCAACCGGCTCGGCACGAATAGCCTTCTAGGGGCATCCGTCTTCGGCAGACGGGCTGGCCGCACGATGGCGGAATTTGTCAAGAACGGTGCTGAATTACCACCCCTACATGATGATCCCGCAAAGCACAATCAAGCGCGGATCAAACACCTGATGGATGGTAATCCTGGGTCTAACAACCACGAGTCCGTGAGCCAAATCGCAGAAGAACTCAAAGCTACGATGACGCAAGGTTGCGGAATCTTCCGCGATGAAGAGAGACTAGCGAATGCGTTGCGCAAGGTTAAAGAGCTGCAGGAGAGGTACAAATCTGCGCGCATCATGGACAAGAGTGGACGCTTCAACACCGACCTATTAGAGGCGATCGAAACAGATCACCTGCTTACCTTCAGCGAGGTGATCGTGGCGAGCGGCATGGCTCGGACTGAAAGCCGTGGGGCTCACTACCGCACAGACTACCCTAAGCGGGACGATGAAAACTGGCTCAAGCACACCATGGCACATAAAGAAGAAGACGAACCCAAACTCAGCTATAAATCGGTCAACATAGACTGGGAAAAGTTTCCGCCTCAAGAGCGGAAATACTAAGCTCCCATCATCAAAACGAGGAAGTCACATGGCTAATCGTTCTTTCCAAGGGAATAGCGCGACAATTCGTGTCCAGCGTTTCAATCCTGACGTCGATGAAAAGGCCTATTTTGATGAATTCTCCATACATTTAGAGCCAGGTACTACCATCTTAGATGCGCTGAGAGAGATCAAGAGCGAGCAGGATGGCAGCCTTACGTATCGACGCTCATGCCGCCACGCGATCTGCGGCAGCTGCGCCATGAACATCAACGGAAAAAATATGTTGGCTTGTAATCAGCCTCTTAAGGATCACCTCGATCGGAGGGGGAGAATAACCATCCGACCGTTGCCTTACCAGCCAATCATCAAAGATCTAGTGGTAGACCGCTCCGTTTTTTGGGAGCAATACCAGCGCGTGAAACCATGGTTGATACCTCCGCAAGATGTCCCGGAGAAGGAATTCCGCATGAGCCCCGAGGAGGTCGAAGCGCTCAAAGACGCTGAGAAGTGCATCATGTGCGGTGCCTGTTATGCTTCCTGCCAAGTGATCGGCCTCAACAGACGCTACATAGGCCCACACGCCCTGCTCAAGGCTTTTCAAAAAATACTGGACCCCCGCGATAGCGTCCCAGGCGAGCGTTTGGCTGAAGTGGCCGGCGATGACGGGGTATTTCGTTGCCACACCATTTTCAATTGCATCGACGCTTGTCCTAAGGAACTCAATCCAACACAAGCCATTGAGACCCTGCGTAAACTTGCACAGAAGCGTCAGGCCTTTGAAGCAATGCGCAGAGAACGACAGAAGTCGCTCATCGTATCAACCCCCACCAGAACAGCAGAGCCGTCTGGGGATTAAGACACGGAGTGAAGTCAATAAGAGAGGGAGTGTTCGTATGTACAAGAGCACGGGTTTTGTCAGCTTCTTCCTTCGCCGTTTCACCGGTTTGGTGCTGGTGCTTTACTTGGGTGTGCACATGTGGGTGATCGGGGCCGCCACCAAAGGGGCGGAGACGTTTAATACACGCCTGGAGTTGTTTGAATCGCCGGTCCTCAAAATCCTCGAAATCCTGCTCTTGGCAGCAGTGCTCTATCACGGTTTTGATGGCATCCGCTTGATCATCGTGCACTACTTCGATGTAACCGATTATCGCAAGAGCCTGTTCTATGCCGCCTTCGCCACTTCTGCACTTCTGACCATTGTCGGAGGTATACCCCTGCTTCTGTACGCATTGGGAATGTGGTCATAGGAGGCCCTCATGCTAATTTTTATTATTCAACGTCTCAGCGCCATAGCACTCGTCGTATTCCTGTCCCTTCATATGATTGTGGTCCACTATCCGCCTGGCCATCTAGACTTCAGTCGGGTCCTCGAACGCTTGGCTGACCCCTTATGGAAAGCCATCGACATCGCGTTTCTCTTCGCCGTTCTGTGCCATGCCCTAGCGGGGACATATGCGGTGCTGACGGATATTGAGCGGGTGACCCCTCTGAAGCGAATCCTCGCCGGGGTATTGATCGTATTAGGGATCATCGGCGTAGCCTACGGCACCTACACCGTTCTCTCGTTCCAGCCGCCAGCGAGTATGTTGGCCGTGCATTAGATCATTAAGACGCCCGGTTCAACCCTTTCGCAAAGAAAACCCGCGCAGAAAACATGAAACGATAACTGTCCCGTGTCTTCAGACACGGGACAGATTTTTTTAACCTGTGGTCGAAGCACCCGGAGGTCGTCGAAGGGTGCAATTTGAGGTGGTTATTATTCTTCAACCGATCTTTTCATGAATCATAAGCTAGCCAAAGGGTTGTCGAATGAGCGCTCATAATTGCAACTATTCTAGAAGGTTGTAGGGGCGCAAGGGCAGGGAAGATCACCCTGCATCTTCGACCTTGCGCCCCTACATCTCATGACACTCATGGGACGCTGTGTTTATATGTGTCATTCCTCGCGCTTGTCCTGAGTCAAAGCGTAAGGGCAATTCGCGAATTGCCCCAACGGCTTTAGCAAGGGCGCTTGTCTAATCCTGACCCCATCAACCATTTTCATCATTCCAACTGAAAATCAAATGCCGAATGCGATCACTCACTTAGCCGCTCGGCGATGTAATCATCCACCACCCGCTCGAGGATCCCCAACGGCATAGCGCCGTTCCCTAAAATCAGATTGTGGAACTCCTTGATATCAAAGTCATCGCCCAGCGCTTGCGCCGCTCGCTCTCGCAACGCCAAGATCTTGATCATGCCGATCTTATACGCAGTGGCCTGACCGGGCCAGACGATGTAACGCTCGACCTCACTTGTCATGTTGGACCGTGAGTAGCCTACAGTTTCTACCATGTAATCGATCGCTTGTTCACGAGACCAACCTTTGGCATGGATGCCGGTGTCCACAACCAAGCGAGCTGCACGGAACAGTTCACTTTGCAAACGACCCAGATTCCCGTAGGGATCATTTTCATAAAAGCCCGCTTCCCAGGTTAGGTGTTCAGCGTAGAGCGCCCAACCCTCGGCATATGATGTGTAATTGACCCCCGTCCTGAATGAGGGGATCCCCGTCAGCTCCTGTTGGATGGCGATCTGGAAGTGATGGCCTGGGATGGCTTCATGGTAGGCCAGGGTAGGCATACCGTAACGGGCAACATTGACACCGGTCATATTTACGTAAAACATGCCCGGTCGAGACCCATCCAATGAAGGGGAGACGTAATACGCTCCCGGAGCGTTGGGGGCGTAGACAGGCTCAACTACGACATCCGCCTTGGGACGAAGATCGAACAAATCGGAGAGGTTTTGTTCAGCATGATCGATCAGGGCTTGGTATTCGTCAAGGACAGCTTGACGGTCGTCATTGGTTCGTAGGGGCATCGTACCACCGTAGAAGGTCACTTGATTCATCTTCATCGTTAAATTGTCGCCGGTGATACCCAACTCAGCAAAGAGATCCTCCATCTCGCCCTGGATGCGCGCGACTTCCTGCAGTCCAAGCTCATGGATTTCATCGGCGGTCAAATCCAAGGTCGTATGGTGGCGCAGCCAGTAGGCATAGGCAGAATCCCCGTCGGGATGCTTCCAGAAACCGTCGTTGTTATCAGCGGATGCCAATAGGTTTCCGAAATAGGTATGAAGTTTATCGTAGGCTGGGAGGACGCTTCCCTCGATAGCCTGCGCAGCCTCCAGGCTTAGTTTTGAGATCTGCTCGGTGCTGATATCGCTTAGGTTAGACAGCTTGGCAACGAATTCTGTATACAGCGAGAAGTCTTCCGCATCTTGTGAACGATACCAATCCAATTGCGAAAGCACGCGCTCGATCACGAACATGGGCGGCGTTATGCCCTGGGCTTCCTGGATTTGCAGCCATTCAATTAGTTGATCGAATTTCTCGGTGAAGCCGTCGAGGCGGGAGATGTAATCCTGAGCATCCTCGAGATTATGAAGAGGGTGTCGATCTACCATAAATTCGATCAGAATATTCTGCTCCCCCAATGCTTGATTAACCGGGTAATCATGAAACCTGAAAGCTTTCCCGCGAAGCCAATCGTCCAGGTACCATTCAAACAGATCGTAAGAAAGTTGTTGATCCGAAGTAAGTTCATCGCGGTCGTAGGTGTGCAAGGTGTCCAGCTGGTCTTGGAGCAACTGGTAGGTCTCAAGTTGATATGCATCAGAGACATTTGTGAGTTGACTATTATCCATGCCGAAGACACGAGCCAATCCCAGTTCGCTGATCAACTCAGGGTCTCGCGTGATCTGTGCGAAGAAGGCCTCTTCAAGGAAGTCGTCAAAGGTGCTCGGATCTGCGTCAGGCTGCGCCGTGGGAGAGTAAATGGGGGACGCCTGAACTTCCTCGGTCAGTTTTGTGCTTACCTGTGGCGCCATGGTAGTTTGAGCGGGCCCACACCCTCCCACAATAAAGGCAATGAGCACACCCAGAAGCACCACCCATCTCACCCCCAAAAACCAATCGGGCGCATGATCTTTCATGAAGCGAGACAAGAACATCTTCGACATCTAGGTCTCCTTTCCCGAAATCTCTGCAGTGGTTTTGCGATCTTCTCGCCATATGCGTGGAAACCATGCCGGCACTTGTTGGCAGTATGTTTCCCACTGTTCGCCGAATTCAGCAGCCAACACCTGCTCCTCGCGTTTTGCGCGCAATATCAGGCCTAAAAAAACAATGGATAGAAATAATAGCGTCCACATGCGATAGAGTAATAGGCCTCCGAAGGAGGCCATCATTATGCCCAGGTACATTGGATGACGCACAAAGGCAAATGGACCATGTTTGATCAATTGATGATCAACATACAAATGCGCACCCAAACTGCTAGACACGTCGTACATCTTACCCAAAGTGAGCCGTCCCCATAGAACCAATGCCAATCCGGGGAAGTAGAGCAGTGCCCCTAATACCAGCATCAGGAGGTCGACCAACGGAGTTACGGAAAGGGGAATCGGTCGCCATAGAAGAAAACACGTTCCAAAGAAGAGCAGACCGATGATGAGATAGAACGGCCATCTCAACATCCACTGCGCCATGCCCGTCGATCTGCCTTTGGGTCTCCTCGCCCCCCGCCACAGCCCGAAGAGAATGATGGCCAAGCTCCCGATCGCCGCTGACGCTCCCACCAAACCCACCCATCTTGAAAGGTTGTTCACAACTCCCCACACCTCAGAATCCCGTCTTTCGAGATGCTACTTATCACTTTCTTCCTTACGTCATTTACGACTGGAGCTTCAGTATCGGGTCATAGCACGAGCAAGTTCTTGATCTCTGCAACCTCGCCAGGAAAGTTCATTTCCAACCGCTTTTTTTTCAGATTCTCCCTCAAGATCCACTTGACATCTTTGTCCTGAGGCTCAATGAGTTGAGTCATGAACTCAAAACCCTCTCGTGGGAGCGCACTGACGACCACACTCAAGGTATACCCCAGCGCCTTTCTCATCACTCTAAACTGCTCTGATTTTCGGTCCTGCGTTTCAAGCACACGGTCAAAGATCTTTCGATGAAGGCTCAAAGCCCAAGCAGCCTGCTCCTCGTTCTCCAACAAAGATGGCATGGCCACCGTCGCAGCAATCGCCCTCATTTCAAGCCAATCCCCTTCATCAATCCAACTTTCCAGCGCCATCAAGGTATCACGCGCGCGTGCCTCGGCCAACCTCTGAAGACCCATCCGAACCGCTTCCCTCATCCTCCAGCGGGAATCCTTCGCAAGCCTTCTCAGCGTCACGATCGCTTGATCAAAAAAGGAAGGCTGAACCGAACCCATCGAACCGATCCCAACCGCTCCACAGAAGGGGACGAACTCCTCCGGAGTGTTCACAGGAGCCTCTTCTACAGTCAGCTCCAGCATCTTCATACAAAGAGCCCAGCACTTATGACTTTCCTTTTGAGCAATTTTCCCCAACGCGTCTGGAAAGGCATCCGCTAACTCCAAATTCGCTCTGGGACCAGGTAGGTTGCTGTTCGAAAGTAAGTAATCTACCAACTCCTGTTCCGAACCTGTTTTGACAAACTGATCGAGCAGGCTCTCTAAGGCCTGCAAGTGAGCGTCCCTTTTACCCATGATGTCCTCTCCGTTCCTGTGAATGTTGTGGGAACGGATCACGGTTGGTCACATGTTCCAGAGGTGAAAGGTTGCATCCTGAGCTCTTCCCAGGATGTCCAAAGCCAATGAGGTTTTATCAGCTTTGTCTTCATGATTAATACAAATACAGGATACGCTTCGGTTCAAGGGCAAAATCAGATAGATCGTATGTCATCCCTCCGTATCCCTGCACATCAATCTGCTCGCGTCACGAAATATTTTATAAACACCCCTATGACATTCAATAAGGTACGGAGGAGAAGGGCCTAGGTTTCGAGGGCAGCTTGGATTGCACGCAAGCGCGGTACAGGCAGATCAGCTTGATCGGCTATTCTGATAACGCGATCCAAGCGCGCTGGGGCACTGCGTCCCACGCAAGGTTGATCGGGGAAGGACGCAAAGCCTTTTAGGGTCCTTCCAACCAACTCGCCCTTAGGAAGTTGAACCTCGGTCAACCAGTCTTGGACTTCGACCAATTCACCCGCCACCTCCCTGGTTAGCTCCTGGTGCTCCTCTAGCAAATCACCCAGGGTGCCACCTGTCACCAATCCTGTGATGTTCATCGTTAGGATGTGAAGGTTTTTGTGTATTAACTCATTGAGGAGTTCTTCAGGGGTGTTAACCCTTCGAGTCTGGATATCGAGAGCACCCAACGCCGACTCGATCAACGCTGCCTTCGGACCATAGACAGGCGAGTGAACGCTCGGCTTCACATCCATCCCCTTCTTCTTTTCAAACCAGACAACGATGATGGTTGGATTCGAGAGATCGTGAACCTCCCAGTCCCTAGGAAGCAACTCATTCTGTAGCAACACCACTCGGTCTTTCCAATGAACCGGTATTGCCTTGAGCACAGGGTGAAGGTCGGGCTCCCCAACCGCGATCAGGATCAGGGTTGGCTCAGGGACCAACCGTGCCTCTTCAGCCAGATCCATCCCACGGGTGATGGGGTATACAGGATGGCCAATACGTAAGAAGCCGCGGGCGAAAACTCCCCCCAACTCCCCTACACCGATGATGATCACGGGTTCCTTCATCATGGGGCTCCTCTCACAAAGAATGGCTTCGATCTCGATTATACCCAGTAGTCTGTCGTGATGAAGAAGATGGATCCCATCGAAAAGTCATCTTGAGCACCAGAACTTTAGGACAACTTCATTGGTTGAGTATGTGGACACAGTGCAAACATGGGTTGCCTACAAATCACAGACACAAACCGCTGCAACTGCGACCACGGGAGTTATTCTAGTAGAAGTACTTTAATGGAATAAACGGAACGATAGGGAGAAGTAATCTAAGCGGAGGTCAGTATCTGTTGCTTTTCGCTTCAACACATTTACTTGCATCGATCAACAAGCATTACTGACTGGGGAAGAATCCTGATGGCCGTGAATCAGACCCTCTCGAGGGAGTTATTCACTGCATCAAAGGCGCGTTCAATCGCTTCGTCGATCCAAGCCTCGTCTGTTTTCGCGATCTCTCTCTCATTCAACGCTAGGTATAGTGCTGTAAGACCAACACCAAGGAACATACCAAGTATCACTCCCACATAAAGGAATTTCATTAGGCACCCCTTTCTTCGGCACGGGCACCGACCACAAGATGCGCTTCCATGGTACGGTGATTGGCTCGCGTTTCACTTTTCAATCACCTTACAAAACAGGGATGCCCTGGGTCCGCCGCTGACGAAAGGAGGTAAATAGGCAGCAGGCTACAAGCTACAGACTGCAAGCCGCAAGCCACAAGTCACAAGCTGCAAGCTGTAGGCGCTCCTCGGTGACCCTTCGGTAGGCTCCCTGCGGCAAACTCGGTACAGGCAGGACAATGCTGGCTCAGATTGTCTTCTTATAGCTGCACAAGCCAGTCATCCATCGACAGGCTCAGGATGACATCGGGAGGTTGTCATTCTGAGCGCCCTTATAAAAGAGGTAGGGGCAATTCATGAATTGCCCCTAAGGCTAGACCCCCTCGGCGGACCTTGTGCTGAGTTCGTCGAACCATCAGGACAATCGCGACAGGGCTCGGGACAAACGCTGTGATTCCGAGGAGCCCTTGTCCACCTGACCAGGGCAAAGACCCACCCCTGAATGTACTCTAATCCCCCCATCTAGCGGATGATTTCCGATACCGCCCCAGCCATTCTATACATCTGGAAGCGGTGTGGATTGTAAGGTATTTGCAAACCTCAATCCGCCTCTTCCTACCATACAATGGGATCGAAGAACAGACTGGTAGGAGCAGGTCAAAATATAGGCGGGAGCACCGGGAGGACCAATGACTGTCGGCGCAGATTGGTCCCCAGGACCGCCCAGGAGCTCATCACAATGAACGTCTACTTACTAACACTATCCTCGATCTTCCTCGCCGTCGGCGTCCTAACCGCAATCGATGGCATCGTCTTGGTATCGGGCATGTCTGGGATCATGTTCTGCCTGTCGATCATCGGCGAGAGTATTCGAAATCCTGATCCCCACCGGTAGTCACTCGCCACCTCTACAATTACGAAACTACCCCTTGTCGTACTGTTAACTCTCCTGTTCAAAGATTTATAAGGTCAGAACGCCAAGCTTATCCCCTGTGGCGTAGTCAGCCATGGCGTATGTCCATGGAGGGATGGGGTAAGTTGAACGCTATCGTTCGGGCGTTCGTCGAAGGATGACGGTCTTCGATAAACTTAGGACGACGCAGGCTCTGGGGTTTACTGGTTCTCTCGGCAGTTCGTCCTGCCCACAAACACGACACACACTTGTCAACAATATCTGATTTGACAAGTTAAATTTATTCGCTATAGTACTGAAAATTCTGCGGGTCACAGGGGGCAATCATGACCCGAAGGACGCTGGTTCGCCACCCGACCCGACTCTTGCTATTGGTCGGGTTCACTCTATCTGGGGGCGTCATTTGGCACCCCAAGTCTGCTGCCGATCCACCAGCCGCGGGTCCTCCCCAAATCCAACCGAGCGCTACCATCGTCTCTCCAACATCAACCCTCTCACCATCGCCCTCATGGACCTCCACGCTCTCGTCCACACCGACGAGCACAGCAACACCTAACCCCGAATCGACATCCACGTCAACACCCACGCCGATCACAACGCTCAGAAGCCCGACATCCACACAAACCTCCAGCCCGTCACCTACGGATACATCCACTGCTCTCTCTTCGTCTACGCCTACCGCATCCCCTTCACCAACATCGACTGAGATCGGAACGACCACCGTGATTCCCGGCGCGAGTACAACTCCCTCCGCTACACCGAGCGTAACGACGACGCCTTCCGAGACCGCTACCCAAGAACCCGGGGGCACACCTTACCCTCCTCAGTCTGTGATGATCAACGAGGTTGCATGGGCCGGCACCATGGCCAGCGCTCATGATGAATGGATTGAACTCCACAACCCCGGGTTACAGTCGATCGATCTTAATCAATGGGTCCTCACGGATGGCGGGGACATCAACGTCTCATTGAGCGGGACGATTCGCTCCCGCAGCTTCTACTTGCTTGAACGCACCGATGACACAACCATCTCCGACATCGGTGCCGATCGGATCTACACCGGAGCATTGAGAAATGGCGGAGAGGTCTTGTGGTTAAAAGATCCAACGGGTGCGGTCGTGGATAGCGCCAATAAATCTGGTGGCGGCTGGCCGGCGGGTGATACCGCCTCACATGCCAGTATGGAGCGTATTGGCCGAGGTGACACCCCGGGCAACTGGAGAACTTTCACTGGTTATGGTGGGGTGGGGCATGATGCAGGAGGCAATCCCATCGCCGGCACTCCACGGCACCCAAATTCTAGTTTCGGTCCGACGCCAACCTCCACCAGCTTCACGCCAACCCCGGAGAGCACACCCTTCCCTCCTTTGTCGATGCTCATCAACGAGGTCGCATGGGCCGGCACCCACGCTTCATCCAACGACGAATGGATCGAACTCCATAACCCCGGAGCCGAGGAGGTCGACCTCACTGGTTGGGCACTAACCGATGGAGGGGATATCGACATTACACTGGCGGGCACGATCACGGGTCACGGCTTCTTCCTTCTCGAACGGTCTGTTGACAGCGTTGTGTCTGATATCGCTGCGGATCAACTTTACAACGGTGTACTGAAGAACAGCGGAGAGACCTTGTGGTTGAAGGATCCATCCGAGAATTTGGTCGACAGTGCGAACAGCGACGGCGGCGGTTGGCCCGCGGGCCGTTCTTCGCCATGCGCCAGCATGGAACGTCGCAGAGGGGTGGACCTCCCTGGCAATTGGGCGTCCTTTAACGGTTACCACGGTCGCGGGCATGACTCCGACGGCAGCCCCATCCCAGGCACACCACGAGATGTCAACTCCGTTCATTTCCCCACTCCGGTCCCTACTCGAGCCCCCGGCAAGGTACGGATCAACGAGGTGCTCATCCGTCCGCATTATGACTGGGAAGGTGAGGGGGAGGCCGATACGGGAGACGAATTTATCGAACTCTACAACGATGGTGGGGAACCTATCTTCTTGGGGGGCTGGAGGCTCGACGATATCCTCGACGGAGGCTCTCGACCATACATCCTCCCGGGCGTGACCCTCGCACCAGGAGATTACGTCGCCTTCTTCCGCTCACGAACGCGCATCTCGCTCAATGATCACGGCGACAGCGTTCATCTGCTTGCACCCAACGGACGGATCATCGATCAGATCCGCTACCTGAGGGTGCGTGCTTACAATTTGTCCTATGGAAGACTGCCGGACGGGTCGGATGAGCTTTCTTACGGATTGTGGCCGACACCCGGTGGTCCCAATGTGCTCTTCGTCGAGCCTGGATCGGAGCCCTTGGGGCTTCCGCGTGAGTTAACCTATCCGTTCCTGTGCCCCAGCGGTGGTCGACCGCTGCCGCGCTTCCCGCGCGCCGCTCGTCATCCATCTCAGGTGGGTTGGTGGATCGAGACCGGATTTTTCATATGTGACGAGATCGACAATTGAATGCTTTACCCCTCTTCGTAATCCACCCAAAATGGACCAGGCCCCGTGGAGGGGCCTGGTTTCCTAACGTCTCGCAAGCCTTCTTCTCGATAAGTCATCCCTTACGTGCGGCCTCGATCGCGGTTCGAATTTGGTCCATATGTACACGGTCATGAAAGCCGGGATACTGGAATGCTTCAAAGCCCATTCGCCAAAGAACGCCCTTACGCGACTTAAGTTCTTTAGCATGCTCGACAAGTATGTTTGCTTCCTCCTTATTTCTTTCAAGCCGATCAAGGAGCTCAGGGATGGTAGGGGTTGTGCTCAGTATGGCCCTAAGCTGTGACCGGACGTTGCCGAACTCGTCGGTGAACTCTCTTTGAGCGTCGCAGATGAACTCGGCAACCCCATGTAGTCCGTACTGCTCAGATGCGATCAAATGGGCCAGGACTTCCTTGGCCGACCACTCCTCCGGACTGGGATTGAACTCCGCCTCGTTTTCACTAACCCCTTCGAATAAAGTGCGTAGTTCCCCCATAACTTCGGCATCGATCTCGCGGAACCTCTGTGCCATGTAATTCAGATCAAGTGGAAATTCCGCATAAGGTCGACTTGAAAGCTCCATTTCGACCGTGATCTTCTCCGATCCGCGATAAACCGATACCTGGACCACATCACCCGCTTTTTTCCCTTGGAACGCGGTATTCATATCTGCGAACCCTCGAATGGTTTTGCCATCAAACTCCACAATCACATCGCTTGGTTGCAGACCCGCACGTTCAGCGCCCATGCCCTCAACAGGTCTGTCAATACGTACACCCTTCTCCACCGGTACACCGAGTTCTTTGGCAATCTTTTCGTCGAAGTCATTGAGAAAAATACCCAACATGGGACGACGAACGATGCGCAGATCCTTGCCGGTGCTAAAGATGGACTCTAAGTTCTCCATCCCCTCCTGCCATCCCTTGCGCGCCTCCTCCAGGCATTTTTCCCATTCCTCCCCCTGACCAAAGCCAGAATGACGCAGCTCAACTTGGGTGCCATCACCCTTCGACTTCAAATTAACCGTCACCGCAGTTGGCCCAGGGTCATCCTTTCCAAACCACGCCAAGGCGACCTTTTCCGGCTTTACCAGCTCACGAACGGTACCTGCCGTATACCAACCGCTGGTCCATGACAATTGGTAGCAGCCTCCCTCTCGAGCCTCAAATCGAGCCGAATCGCACAGCCAATCTCGCCAGCCCTGGGATGTGGCGAAGGCATAGAAAACATCCTCCGGGATCGCTTCGACCGCTTGGCTAATAGATAGTTCTTCAGTTGTGGACGTCATCTCTCTCCTCCGATAAAAAAGTTCTCATTAGTACTACTCCCAAAGTAGCCTATGAGGTTCAGAAAGTTACTTGCCTGTAATCGGCATTCATTTGTAAGAGAAATGTGTGGGATAGCCTGTTGCTTATCCTTCCCGCGCAGCTTCAATCGCAGCCCGTATCTGGTCCATGTGTGTGCGCTCGTGAACGCCCGGAAGCTGCAGGTAACCCTGCCCAAGCCCCCACAGGACCCCCTTGCGTGCACGCAAGGCGCTGGCACGTTCGATAAGGGAAGCCGTCTCCTCTTTTCCCTTCTCAAGGCGATCGAGCAACTCGGGGATGGTTGGTGTGACCGCTACCAGCGCCTGAAGCCGAGCTCGAACATTGGCGAAGTTCTCTCCATACTCAGGTTCGTTGTCATTGATCAGGCTTGTGATGCCAACCTGCCCCCCCATCTCACCGACGATCAAGTGCGCTAGGGTCTCCTTCGCCGACCATGCTTCTGGGGCAGGGTTATAATCGGCTTCAGCTTCACTGACACCATCAAACAACGCGCGAAGCTCGGCCATGACCTCAGCATCGATGGCCCGGATCCTCTCCGCCAATGCGACGGGATCAAGCGGAACCTCTGCGAACGGCTGAGAGGAAAGCGCCATTTCCACCTCATGTTTTTCTGGTCCCCGGTAGAAAACGACGTTAACCACATCACCCGCATGCTTCCCGAGGCGCGCTTCGCTAATCGAAGCAAAGCCTGTTATCGGCACGCCTGCCATCTCGACGACCACGTCGTTCGATTGCATACCCGCTGCATCGGCTCCCATGCCTTCGATAGGCTGGTCGACACGGACACCCTTCGTCACCGGGACATTCAACTCCTTGGCTATCTGCGCATTGAAATCGCTGACAGTGATTCCCAGTAATGGTCTGCGGATCTCTCGCAGATCCTCGCCTGTGCTGAAGATCGACTTCAGATTCTCCAACCCAAGTTTCCAGCCTTTGATCGCCTCCTCACGGGTTTCTACCCAATCACCCTTTTGACCGAACCCTGAGTGGCTCAGTTCCACCAGCGTCTTGCCGCCCTTCGCCTTCAACTTAATCGTGACATCGGTCGGGCCCGGATCACCCATACCGAACCAGGTCAGCGCGACCTTTTCAGGTCGTGCGACCTCACGCACCGTGCCAGAAGCGTACCATCCGTTGTTCCATGCCAGTTGGTAGCTACCTCCCGGGCGCGCCTCGAAGCGAGCAGAATCACACATCCAGTTCCGCCATCCTTGGGCCGTTGTGAAAGCATAAAAGACATCGTCAGGGGACGCATCGACCTCCTGGGTAAAAGACAACTCATCATATGTTTCTGACATCTCTCCTCCTCCATATTGAATATGGATACCCTCACCTCTACTACTACCAAGGTATCCCATGGGGTTCAGTGAGTCAATCACCTGCACAAGTGATTCCACACTCGCATCGCACTTTACAGACTTTCAGGCTCGAGTGCGGATATTCCGGTTTATGGGCTCCCACGCCTGCCCTGAGCCTGCATTGTCCTGCCTGTCCTGAGCTTGTCGAAGGATCGAAGGGTCGCCATTTGGCCGGGCATGAGAGCCCGGCCTCCTCCCATAATGTCATTGCGAGCCCTGAAAGGGCGAAACAAACTCCTCTCTTGCATATCTCGTGTGTTTTGAAATAGCGAAGCTCACCTCTCAATCAAAAATTTGCTCCGTCGCCTACGGCTCCTCGCAATGACATTAAAGAGCCGAAAAACCGAGCGTGAGGTCCCGGCTCACATAAATGGGTGGAATTGCTGTGGGCCCCCCATTGTCAGGTAAATGTACGATTAATGACATTCAAGCGTGATAATTTGCCGGTAGAATTTGTATGGAGAACGTAAGGGGAAGTTCCCATCCCCATGTTTTAAAATGAAAGAGGTAGAGATGGGGTTCACTGATATGGTTAGAAAAGTCTCGTTCCTCCATGAAGAGGAAACGCAAGATACCAGGGATGATCTTCCACTCGCGCCTTTGGTCATCAAAGTGCGACACCTCGAGGAAGAGTGCTACGTCACGATCAAGCCCGGTGGGATGGTCGATGTCGCCGTCCGTGAATTGGGCGCCAAAATCGTAAAAGTCGAGGTGATCGAGCCGGAGGAGGTATCCGAAGAATAACGGATCCTGCGAGGTTGTGAACTATTCGTAAGGGCGCATCAGCGCCCTTTTATGTTGTATCGCCCCTCGCTCAATACAATAAATACCCCTCTGCTATAATTCCCCTACCATGGCCTTGACAATCGAAGAGGTTCGTCATATCGCTCAATTGGCTCGTTTGACGCTGACGTCAGAAGAGGAACATCGTTACACCGAACAACTCTCGGATATCCTCGACTACGCAGGTCGATTGAGTAAGGTCGATACTTCTGCCATCCCCCCAACTGCAAGTGTGCTTCCCTTGCACGCACCACTCCGCCCAGATGTGATCCGCCCATGCCCACCGCAGAAACTTATCCTGCGTAACGCTCCATCCGACCAAGATGGTATGTTCCGCGTTCCGCCCGTCCTCGATACATGACATGACTGATCTTACTGATCTCACCCTTCTCGAGGCCGCTGCCGCACTCCGGTCTGGCGATGTCTCCTCTCGCGAATTAACACAAGCCTGTCTTGATCGCATTGAGGACCTCGAACCCAAAATCCACGCCTTCCTCTCCCTCACACCCGACCTCGCGCTGAAACAGGCTGAAGATGCCGATCGGCAGTTGTCAGAGTGGCGAAGGGAGGGAGTTGACCCGCCTTCGCCCACATGGGGAATACCCATGGGTATCAAGGATGTGCTGTGTCTCGAGGGCGTACCGACCACCTGTGGTTCAAAGATCTTGGAGGGCTTCCGACCTCCCTACACTGCCACGAGTGTGGAGAGATTGATCGACGCGGGTGTGGTGGTGTTAGGAAAAACCAATACCGACGAATTTGCCATGGGATCCTCCACTGAGAATTCGGCCTACGGTTCGACCTTCAATCCATGGGACCTTACACGTGTACCAGGAGGATCCTCGGGAGGATCAGCGGCCTCCGTGGCCGCCAACATGTGTTATGCCGCCTTGGGCACCGACACCGGAGGATCCGTGCGTCAACCGGCTTCTTTCTGCGGCGTCACAGGGATAAAGACCTCGTACGGTCGCGTTTCCCGTTACGGGCTTATCGCCTATGGCTCATCGTTGGACACCGTCGGCGCACTGGCCCACTCAGCGGCGGACTTGCTCCCGATATTTCATACCATCTCAGGTCATGACCCACTTGACTCGACCTCCATGCCCGAGCCCGTACCCCATGTCGCGCTCGACGGCACAGACCTCACTGGTCTCCGAATCGGTGTCCCAAAGGAATACTTCATCGAGGGGATGCAAGGGGAGGTCGAAACCGCGGTCCATGATGCGGTGCGCATTTTCGAAGCCTTGGGGGCTGTCGCCTGTGAGATCAGTCTTCCACATACCGACCTAGCCCTGCCGGTGTACTACATCATCGCTCCGGCTGAGGCCTCCGCCAACCTGGCGCGTTACGACGCCGTTCGTTATGGACCCCGCATCGAGGCCGAAGACCTGCGTGGGCAGTACTTCGCCACGCGAGGTGCCCTCTTCGGTCAGGAGGTCAAACGCCGAATCATGCTCGGAACATACGCCCTCTCCGCCGGCTATTATGATGCTTATTACGGACAGGCGCAGAAGGTTCGCACCTTGATCAAAGGTGACTTCGAATCCGCCTTTAAGGAGGTGGATCTCATCGCCTGCCCTGTGGCCCCAACAACTGCTTTCCGCATGGGGGAGCACAGCGAAGATCCACTATCGATGTACTTGGAGGACGTGTTCACACTACCGGCCAACCTGGCCGGAGTACCTGGCATCGCCTTCCCGGTCGGCTTCGATTCAGATCGCCTGCCGATCGGGATGCAACTCAACGCTCCTCATTTAGGGGAAGCGATACTCTTCCGAGCAACATATGCCTACCAGGAAGTCACATCCTGGCATAAGGAGCGTCCATCGCTATGAAGATCGTACTACCAATGGCAGGTTTCGGCACTCGCCTGCGACCCCTCACATGGTCGAGGCCCAAGCCCCTGATTCCCTTGGCGGGAAGACCGATGATTGATTACGTGTTGGACATGTTCGTTGACATTCCCAGCGTAGAAGAGGTGATTTTCATCATCGGTTATCTTGGTGAGCAGATCGAGGCCTACATCGATCAGTCCTACCCAAAGATGAAAGCCCGCTATGTGGTCCAAGAGGAGATGCTCGGTCAATCCCACGCTATTTGGTTGGCCCGTGAAGGACTTCAGGGGCCGATGATTATGGCCTTTGTCGACACACTCATCGAGAGCGATTTCTCGGGCTTACCGTCCGAGCAAGCCGAGGCGGTAGCTTGGGTCAGGAGGGTGCCTGACCCGCGGCGTTTCGGCGTGGCGGAGGTTGGCTCAGATGGCTGGGTGAGGCAGCTGATTGAGAAGCCCAAGGATACAAGCAATGACCTAGCCGTGATCGGCTTTTACTACTTTCAGAGTTCCGAGGCGTTGCTCGATGCGATCGAGGAGCAGATGACGCGCGACATCCAATTGAAGGGTGAGTATTTTCTTGTCGACGCAATCAATATCATGCTTGAACGCGGTTTGAAGATGCGGGTCGAGCCAGTCAAGGTCTGGCATGATAGCGGCACACCCGAGGCCGTCCTGGAAGCCAACCGTTACGTTCTTGAAACTATACGCTCAAACTCAGAGGAGGCCGCCGCGCGCGAGGGGGTAGAAATCCATCCCCCGGTGTACATCGACCCCTCCGCAGAGGTCCGTCAGTCCGTCATCGGACCACATGCTTCGATCGGCGCGAATTGCGTTATCGAAGGATCGATGGTTACAGACTCGATCATCGATGTGGGCTCACAGATCATTGACAGTGACCTTTCTGCGTCGCTGATCGGCCGCCACGTTCGGGTTCTTGGTTGTGATTTCTCGCTCAACCTCGGTGATCATTCGGTCGTAGGGATCCCACCAACGTCATGATTTGATACCTACCGGTAAAGGTGGATCCGTGAAAGGCACATCGTTGCTCCCGTACACGCACCTAATCCCTACTCCCCGATCCCTGATCCACGTTCCCTTGAGATCCCATGTCACCTGAACAGGTTGAATGTCATTCCGGCACGACCTACGGCGAGCGACCCATCGCCCTCTACTGGGAGGGTGAAAGGCTGCTCATCGTAGATATTGAAGCGCGTTGGCGACTTCCCGATGGGCGGAAATTTCGCGTGCGCGTCGAGGATGATCGTACCTTCGAGTTGTACTACGTTGAGCAGGTTGATGAATGGCGGATCAGCGCAGCCTGAGATATGCTATTCGCGATCTGTGATGAGCGGTCGACATTGGCCCTCGCATTGGCATCTCGTCAAACTCATCTTAACCGTCTGGATTTCCACATTAATAAATGGGAACACTGATAAAGGAGCGAGATTGTATGCGTGACTTCATCGCCCGTCGTGTCGCTAGCGTTCCACCCTCGGGTATTCGGCGCTTCTTTGACATCGCAGCCACCATGGATGATGTCATCTCTCTAGGGATTGGGGAGCCGGATTTCATCACACCACTACCGATCCTCGAAGCAGGCATCAGATCCCTTCAGCATGGGGAGACACACTACACCTCCAACTCCGGCATCCTAGAACTCCGCCAATCGCTTTCCTCTCATCTGAATCGCCTCTACAACGTCCATTACGATCCTAAAAATGAGCTCCTGATCACCGTTGGCGTCTCGGAAGCGCTCTACTTAGCCCTCACCGCCGTCGTTGATCCCGGCGATGAGGTCATCATACCCACGCCGTGCTTCGTGTCTTATCAGCCAGAGGTGATCTTCGCCGGTGGTACACCCGTATCGCTTAAGACCCGCGTCGAGGACGACTTCCGGATAGATGCCGATCGATTGGAGTCCTTGATCACCCCAAAGACCAAGGTCCTGATGATCGCCTACCCCAATAACCCAACTGGCGCCGTCATGTCCCGCGATCGTCTGAAAGCCGTGGCCGACATCGCCGAGAAGTACGACCTTTTGGTCCTGTCCGACGAGATCTACGACCGGTTGGTCTATGGTGACCATAAGCACGTGTGCTTTGCCTCCCTGCCCAGAATGAGGGAACGCACCATCACACTGGGAGGGTTTTCTAAGGACTACGCCATGACGGGTTGGCGTGTTGGATACGCCGCAGCTCCAGCTTCCATTCTGGATGCGATGCGTAAAGTGCATCAGTACACCATCATGTCCGCACCAACGATGTCCCAGATCGCCGCGCTGGAGGCTTTGACCAACGGCGAGGAGCATGTACAGGAGATGGTCGGGGAGTACGATCGTCGTCGTCGCCTGATCGTGTCCGGCTTGAACGAGCTAGGACTGCCCACCTTCGAACCCCACGGTGCTTTTTATGCCTTCCCCAACATCGAAGCCAGTGGGATGGACGACGAGACTTTCGCTGAGAAGCTACTTCACGAAGAGCGTGTGGCGGTGGTGCCAGGTAACGCTTTCAACGCCGAGGGGAATTTTGTCCGCTGCTCCTATGCCACCTCCTACGAGCAGATCGAGGAGGCGCTCGAGCGCATGCGACGCTTTATGAAGCGCTATGGTTAAACACAGGGGTCAGGGATTAGGGATCAGGTGAAAGGTCAAGGTAAATACTGATCCCAGATCCCCAATCCCTAATCCCTATGGTTTAATTAAACCAAGCGAGTTATCCAAGGCATTCCATGCCCAAATTTGAACCCGTCATCGGCCTAGAAGTACACGCCGAACTAGCGACCTTGTCGAAGATGTTCTGCGGGTGCCCGGTCGTGGATTCCACCAGCGCCGAACCCAACAGTTCGGTATGTGAGATCTGCACCGGCATGCCCGGAACTTTACCCGTAATCAACCAGCGGGCAATTGAGTACGCGCTGCGCGTGGCACTGGCCTTGAATTGCAATATCGCTGAAACCAGCGTTTTCGCCCGCAAGAACTACTTCTACCCCGACCTCCCCAAAGGATTTCAAATCTCACAGTATGAATTGCCGCTGGCACAAAACGGTTGGCTGGATTTTGAAACCGAAAATGGGGAGCGGAGAATTCGGATACGACGCGTCCACCTTGAGGAAGACACCGGAAAGCTGCTGCATCGCGAAGGGTATTCACTCGTGGATTTCAACCGCTCCGGTGTTCCTTTGCTCGAGATCGTCAGCGAGCCCGATATGCGGTCGACCGAAGACGTCAAGGTCTTCGCCACTTCTTTGCGTTCGATACTCCGTTATCTCGAGGCCAGCAGCGGAGATATGGAGAAGGGAGCGGTTCGCTTCGAGGCGAACATCTCCCTCCGTCCATTGGGAACGGAGGGCTTAGGCACCCGCACCGAGGTCAAGAATCTCAATTCATTCAGGGCCATGGTTAAGGCCCTCGATTACGAGATCGAGCGTCAGGATCAGATCCTTGCAGGGGGCGGGGAGGTGAAGCAGGAAACCGTCGGTTGGGATGAAGTTCGCGGTGTCACTGTATCCCAACGAGGCAAGGAGGAAGCTCACGACTATCGCTACTTTCCCGAGCCCGACCTACCGCCGTTGCATATCGACCCTGCGTGGATTGACCGGATACGGATTGAGCTTCCGGAGCTACCAAGCGAGAAAAAAGCACGCTTTGTGAGCGAATACCATCTGACCCCCTATACTGCGGACCTCCTAGTTGAAGAGCGAGCGGTCGCCGATTATTTCGAGGTCGCAGTCGCTCATGACCCTGACACTTCACCGACCAAGATCGCCAACTGGCTTACCGGAGAGTACTTCAGCCTGCTCAACCTGGCTGGGGTCGAGATTGATCAGTCTAAAGTGTCCCCCCAATCCTTCGCGGAACTGGTGGCGATGGTCGAGCGAGAGGACATCAACGCCACCAGCGGAAAAGAGGTGCTGGAAGTGATCTTCGAAACCGGCGACTCACCGATTGAGATCGTCGAGTCGAGGGGGTTGGCGCAACTTAACGATCCACAAGCGATCATGGATCTTGTGAACCAAGTGTTAGCAGAGAACCCGAAGCAGGTTGAGCAATACCTTGCAGGCAAGACCACCATCTCTCAATGGCTGTTCGGTCAGGTGATGCGTGCTGCTGGTGGTAGAGCCAACCCTGCGCTGTTACGCACCAATCTCGAGCAGGCCCTGAAAATTCTGGAGGAGAGTTGCAGGTCTGGAGGGTGAGACTCGTCACTTGACGCTCCATGATTACGGAAGTATGGTGCATTTGAAAAGACGGGTATTATGCTGCCGCTTACCTGCACTGATCAACCTAGATTGCTTGATGGCTTCACGAATGCAGACGCCTACAAGAACTTCACTCAGGACTCTCTTTCCTGCTTGCAATCTTTGAATCATTTAGGACGGCTACGAGGTACTTCGGTAGCCTTGTAAGGAGGCAGTAAGATCTTCTTTGGGTTTAACACGCCCCCAATGGTCTGATGATCTAAGGGGTCTACTTTTGAGGCCCATCTATGTCTTGGTTAGGTTTGAGATTGAGCGGTACTCAGGTTGGATGTATAAAATGTATTTTCTCTGTTATGTTGCTGGTGTTCTCCTTTAGATCTGGCATACCCCCTGTCAGCGCCCAGATAACCCCACACCAAGGATCTCACCCATGCGGATATCGATAAGTGAAATTAACCAACTGATTTCCCAGGAAATGGCCGGAGATGGCTCATTGATTGCTGTGCTGGAGGAAATTCAACAGCGCTACCGCTACCTACCGCGTGAGGCGCTGATCCTGGCAAGTGAACGGTTGGATGTACCACTATCACAAGCTTACGCCGTCGCCACCTTCTACAACGCTTTCAGTTTGAAACCGAAAGGAAAGCACTGTTTGCAAGTGTGCATGGGGACAGCCTGTCACGTGCGCGGTAGTCCGCAAGTTCTGAACCGAATTGAAACCACACTCGGGATTGCGGCAGGCGAAACGACTCCTAATATGTTGTTCACTTTGGAGACAGTCAATTGCTTGGGAGCATGTGCACTGGGACCCATCGTCGTGACGGATAGTGAATATTCTGGACAGATGACCGTGCAAAAGTCAGACATGCTCTTGAAGCGAATTATGAGGGCAGAGGAAGTTAAAAAGGATGGATAGGATCAACTCGGCTGCCGACTTTGACAAGTTACGCACAAGGTTGAAAAGTGATTACGCCCCTGATCATCCTTGGATCACCGTGTGTGGTGGCACGGGTTGTCGTGTATATGGGAGCGAAAAAGTATGGAACGCGTTTCAAGACGAGATCGCAAACAAGAACTTGAAAGCCACGCTCACGTACGATCTGAAGATGACCGGCTGTCATGGCTTTTGTGAAAAAGGACCCTTGGTTGTCATCCGCCCCATGGGGATTATGTATACCCATGTACAAGTTGGAGATGTGCCCGAGATCGTTGCTGAGCTGGCGAATGGCAGAACCGTTGAGCGTCTACTGTATAGCGACCCCAACACCGATGAAATGATCGAGCATGAGCACGACGTGCCATTTTACAAACATCAGCAACGTCTGATTCTCAATCTCAATGGGATTCTCGATCCTTTTCGGATTGATGAATACATCGCTCTGGGTGGCTACACTTCGCTTGAAAACATTCTTTGCTCTATGCCACCTGAACAGGTCATCGCTGAGATCAAAGCCTCCGGTCTGCGTGGACGAGGTGGTGCTGGCTACCCCACCGGCTTAAAGTGGGAAATGTGTCGTAAACAGCCGGGTGAGATCAAGTATGTGATCTGCAATGCGGACGAGGGTGACCCCGGCGCCTACATGGATCGTTCGATTATGGAAGGTAACCCCCACCGCGTCCTGGAAGGCATGACCATCGGGGCGTATGCCATCGGCGCATCTCAGGGCTACGTCTACATACGCAACGAGTATCCCCTTGCGGTTAAACACCTGCGTCAGGCGATCATGCAAGCGCAGGAGTATGGCTTCCTTGGAACGGACATCCTCGGATCTGGGTTTGACTTCAACGTGAACATAAAGCTCGGCAGTGGCGCGTTCGTTTGCGGTGAAGAGACCGCACTGATGGCCTCCATCGAAGGGCGCGTTGGCGAACCGCGCCCTCGTCCCCCTTACCCAACTACGGCGGGTTTATGGGGACAACCAACCAATATCAACAATGTCAAGAGTTGGGCTTCGGTACCCATCATCATCGAGAGAGGGGCGGATTGGTACGCCAATGTTGGAACTGAAACCAGCAAGGGCACAATGATCTTTTCGGTCGTTGGCAACATCAACAACACCGGGCTGGTTGAAGTACCGATGGGTATCTCTCTGCGCGAATTGATATTTGAAATTGGCGGCGGTATTCCGAACGGCAACACGTTCAAAGCAGCTCAGATCGGTGGACCATCTGGTGGGTGCATCCCTGCCCAACATTTAGATACACCCATTGACTATGAGTCTCTTACCGCCCTGGGAGCCATCATGGGCTCCGGTGGGTTGGTCATTGCCGATGAGGACACCTGTATGGTGGACTTTGCCCGCTATTTCATGAAATTCACCCAGGATGAATCCTGCGGAAAGTGCGTACCGTGCCGTATCGGCACAAAGGCCATGCTCGAAACATTGGAAAGGATCTGCGCTGGCGAAGGTCAACTGAGCGATATCGATTATCTCTTAGAGTTGGGTGAAGAGGTAAAACGCTCCTCTTTATGCGGTCTGGGACAGACCGCTCCTAATCCGGTGCTTTCGACCATCCAGTATTTCCGCGATGAATATGAAGCCCACATCGTCGATATGACCTGCCCGGCTAAGGTTTGCAAGGCGCTGATCACCTACTCGGTCATCGAAGAGAACTGCACGGGCTGCATGGTTTGCCTGCGTAATTGCCCGAGCGACGCCATTACCGGTGCCAAGCAGGAAGTGCATGTAATCGACGCCGGGTTGTGTACACGCTGTGGGATGTGTATAAGCGTATGTAAATTCGATGCGATTCTCGTTACCTAGAAATAGGACACCGAACGCCGTGGGCGAGGTGGAAATGATCCGATTGACAATTGATGAAAGGCCCATCGAAGTTCCTGAGGGGCGGACGATATTAGAAGCTTGCCGTGAGCACGGCATCCACGTGCCAACCTTTTGCTACCATCCGGCTCTCGAGCCCTATGGCGCCTGCCGATTGTGCATGGTCGAATTATCCCAACCGACGCGCCCGCCACGTCTGGTAGCGGCCTGCACCTATCCTTGCGAGCAGGGAGCTATTGTGTCAACAGACTCCGAGTCCGTACGACGCAGTCGGCGCATGTCCGTTGAACTGCTCTTGGCGGGGGCATTCAACGATCCGGAATTGCTCGCTCTGGCAGAGGAATTGGGGTTGGAAGAAGTACGCTTTAGGTTACCCGAGGAAGACGCTTGTGTGCTATGCGGCCTCTGCGTGCGCGCCTGCGACGAGATCGTCGGAGTCAGCGCGATCAGCTTGACCAATCGAGGGATCTCAAAAGAGGTCAGTCCACCTTTTCGGATCGTGTCGCCTACATGCATCGGTTGTGGTACGTGTGTTCTGATATGCCCGACCGGCGCACTTAAGCTGAACGACGTTACAGGCTTTCGCAGTGTCCATCTTGTAGACTCTGAATACGATCGTGTGTATTGCCAAGTATGCGATGACTTGGATTTAAAACCTAGTTTGATCCAAGATCTCGAGGTGCTGTCATCAAAACATACCGCCTAAACTATCGATCAACAGGAAACCTGATCAAGCGTCTATTAGGAGCATTTGCAAGGGAAGCAATTTGACCCACATGTAGACAAGGTTAATCGATGGCTGAAGAATTAATTTCGCACATTGACACTCGAGAAAATAAGCCTGCGGCGCGTATTGGGATCGTTGTGTGTGAATGTGGCGACAAAATTGCCGGTGTATTAGCTACCGATCTCCTACGTGAGAGAAGCGCCTCGCTGCCCGGTGTCGTCTATACCATGAGCGAACCGTACCCATGCAATGTCGATGGTCGATCTCGTCTCAGTCAAGCGATTATCGACCACAAACTGGAACGTGTACTGATCGCTGGATGCGCTCCACGTCTGGTGGAACATCTATTCCAACAAATAATGGAGGAGACTGGCCTGGCAGGGTGTTACTTGAGCGTAGTTGACATCCGCGAGCAGTGCGCTTATGTCCACGCAAGCGACCCCGCTGCTGCAATGGAGAAAGCCACGAATTTGATCAAAATGGGTGTGGCGCGTTTGACGGAGATTGACCCGCCTCAAACTTTCTCCAGTGATGTTGTCAAGTCGGCCATGGTGATTGGCAGCGATTTGAGCGGTTTGACGGTGGCCCTTGCATTGGCAGATGGCGATATCGACGTATCGCTGGTCGAAAGGGACAGCCAATTGGGCGGAACGATGTACATGCTGCAAGATGGCGCCAAGGAATTGATCACCGAGAGCGTCGATGTGGTCTCGAAACACCCTCAAATCCAAACCATGTTGAACACCCGCGTAACGGACGTGACCGGGCAGTCTGGGAACTACCAAGTACTTCTCGCACGGGATGATCAGAACTTTGAACTAAATGTTGGTGCAATCATCCTGGCTACTGGTGTGCGACCCAAAAGTCTGGATCCCAATTACTGGTATGACCGCTCGCTTGTGGTATCACAAATTCAGTTTGCACACGAGCTTGAAAAAACAACCGCTGCCAATGGCCAATTAGCATTGCACGATGTGGTGATGATCTTCCACACAGAAGATACCGAGGGTGGAGGTAGTTCTCACCTGAGTTGTGTGGCCGGGATACGCCAAGCAATACAGGCCAAACAGCTCAACCCTGACATCAATGTCACGATACTCTTTCGCGATCTATATTTGGGTGAGGCTGGTGGGTCAGGCGAAAATCTGCTCTTACAAGCAAAAGATTTGGGTGTTAATTTTTTCCGTTACCGAAAAAAACACCCTCCTTTCATTGGCGGTAAATACATCAAGGTGGACGATCCACTGACCGACCAGCCTTTACAAATACCTTGTGACCGCGTGGTTCTAACCACACCATTGATACCACAGGACAATACCAGCGCGTTAGCGGCGATGCTACACCTGCCTCAGGATAAAAAGGGGTTCATCATCGATAGGCGTACACGTCTTCGACCAGGTAATTATGTCGACGATGGTATTTTTGTAGTTGGCGGAGTACATTATCCAACCGACACAGCGGAAGCATTGCTCCAGGCCCATGTAACCGCTGCGCGCACACATCGCTTTCTAGGGAAGGACACGCTCACCACCGCAGGACTACGGGCCGAAATCGACCCCGCTTTATGCACAGGGTGTGGAAACTGTCCTCAAGTTTGTCCAACCTCCGCCATCACGCTTGAGAAGCGCGATGGTTTGTTGTCCCTGGCCACCGTGGATTTGTTGCGCTGTATTGGCTGTGGCAATTGCCTCGTGGTTTGCCCGGTCAAGGCCATTTCACTTCCAGGGTATGGCGATCCAGCAATCCTGGCACAAATCAGCGCCGCCTTGAGTTCAACGGGAATGGAAAAAGAGGTCGAGGGAATTGACAAGCCTGTTCCAAAGATTGTGGTGTTTGCATGTGAGTGGGGCGCATATGCTGCGGCCGATATAGCCGGCGCCAGGCGAATGTCCTACCCCGCTGATGTGCGCATCATCCGCATGAATTGTTCGGCCCGATTTGACCCCAATCACGCATTATGGGCCTTCCTCAATGGGGCAGACGGTGTGCTTGTGGGTGTTTGTCAAAAGGGAGAATGTCACTACGGTAACGGGAATCTGTACGCAGAAGAGCGCGTGGCAACACTGAGAAAACAACTCGCAGAACGTGGTTTCGATCCACGTCGCCTACGTTTAGAATCCTTTGCGACCGACGATGGATTTGCGTTCGCAAATACGATGAAAACTTTCAGCAATGAGATGAGAAAGTAGGTGGAGAGACCATTTACCAAAACCACCTCATGTCAAGATTTTCTGGTATAACCACGACAAAAACTGGAGGAAAGAGGTCAGGATGTCGAAACGATTAGAATTGGAGGTTTGGTCGCAAGACAACTGCGCCGGATGCGGCTTATGTGTGGCGGCTTGCTCAAAGCAAGTCTTGTACTGGAATGGCGGCAATCACCCCGTCGTAGAAAAGCGCAGCAAGACCATTGGCTACACCCAAATACCCCTCGATAGCTGTACTTTTTGCCAGGTGTTCTGTGAGGAAGTTTGCCCACGATTCGAGCATTGGGCTCCCATCGAGCCCTTAACCATTTTAGCAGCGCGAGCCCATGGTCCGGTTAAATCGGGAGCACCCAATGACGTGATCCGAAGCATCCTCGCCGCCGGGCGCAACGCAGGTTTAATAGACGGTGTGGTGATGCTTGATCTTGATCCATGGGATCTCAAACCCGTCGCGCGCGTTGTCTCAACGGTTGAGGAGATCGTGGAAAGCGTGGGGCCTCAATACCTATGGGCGCCCATCTTCGATGTCCTCAATACTGCAATCTACGATCGGGCCATGGAAAATATCGCCGTGGTGGGCACGCCTTGTACAGCGCAGGCCGTCCGTAGGATCAAGGCGTCTCCGAAAACCCTTTTACGGAAATATCAAGAGGCCATCCGGTTGAGCATCGCCGTTTTCTGCACGGGTGTCTACCGACCAGAGTTGATCGATGAGATCTTGGTCAAGCGGATGGGAATCCCGCGCGATCAAGTCAAGCGGTTGGAGGTTTCCGCTGATCACGAGCAGATGCGTGTTTTGTTATGGAACGGTGAGGAGCACACCCTTCCCCGCCAACTTGCCGAAAGCTATACCCTTACAGGATGCGGTAGTTGCGATGATTACCTGGGTGAGTCGGCGGACTTGGCCGTTGGTACCCTAGGTGCGCCGGAGGGTTCCTCCACAGTCATCATTCGCACCCATGTTGGTGAAGTTTTCGCCCGCAACGCCGTCCAGATGAATCTCTTGGCAACAAGTCTTGATGTGGATACAGCCATTCTGGAAACCGCTGCTGGCGAAAAAGATCGGCGCGAGCGAGCTCAGGCTTTCAAGGATCTACAAATCTTGATGCTTGATGCCCTGGCCGATCCCGCCCAACGCGGTGAGGCCATTCAGCAATTCGTGCGGTTGTATCGGACACCAACCAGATCTACCTCACCCGAGAGATCCCGTAATAGCTGTACGGGATGCTGAACACCGACAGACGGATCAATGTTGAGAAAATGGTTCGCTGAGAGGGACAACCATGACCGTGATAAATGCAAAAGCCAAGGACCTTAAAACGATAAGCCGCAAATTAAAAGAGAGCTTGAATGAAGAACCTATTGAGGTGACGAACGCAAGCCACCTCCATGGATTGGTTGCTGGGTTAAAGCACGGTGAAGTCATCATCCAGGGTAATGCTGGGGATTACTTCGGTGTTTTGAACGCTGGCGCTACGATAAGGGTTACTGGAGACGTTGGCAACTATACAGCAGACAACATGACTTCCGGCACGATTATCGTGGAGGGTAACGCTGGCTATGGTGCTGGTCAGTATTGTTATGATGGCGCGGTAATTATCTACGGTGATGCGGGCGATTTCACGGCGACCATGAACAAGGGTGCCGTGATCATTGTCGTAGGCAACGTAGGAGATGAAACTGGTACCTATATGTTAGACGGTGACCTGGTTGTTGTTGGCGATGCAGGTGAGAATTTCGCAAATTTTGTAATCCGTGGCAATGTTTATATTGGGGGCAAATGGAAAAGTCTCGGTCACAACACTCGCGTTGAAGAACTGACCCAAGGCGATATCGAAAAACTCTCTGTCTATTTCCAAACTTATGACATCAAATCTGATCCTGTTGAGTTCAAAAAGATCGTGGCTGCGTCGGAAAAGCCATTCTACAAATAGGAGGATAGAATGACCGTTGTTGGCGCATTTTGTGTAAGTGTGAATAGAGAGGTTTGTATCAACTCACGTATGCCGGGAAAATGTGCGACGTGCGCTGAGGTCTGCCCACATGGTGTTTTTGCCCTCGATGCTTATACAGGTGAGATGAGAATCAGAAATTATAACGCCTGTGTAGGTTGCCGAATCTGCGCCGAATTTTGCCCGGAGGATGCAATTCGCATCAATCCGGCTGAGTCAGAATACATCGCACGCTTTCCATGGACATTGTCGACAGTTGAAGAGATCCACCACAAAGCTCAAACTGGTGACTACCTGTTGCGCGGGTTCGGCACCCAGCAGCCGACACCCCATTTCGACACGATCACTGTAGTTCCAAGCCAGATCGCCAGTCCTGAACCCCGGGACAAATACCGTGAAGAGTGTGATTTGGAAGTGGTGATCGGTGAGGACACGTGTGAAAAACCCCTCCACCTCAAACTGCCGTTTGTATGGCCGGCCATGTCATTTGGCGCGTTGAGCAAAGAAGCCAAGATGGCCTTGGCTATCGGTGCGGCTCAAACTGGTATTGCAACCAATACCGGTGAAGGTGGCCTTTTAGATGAAGAGATGTGGCTATCTCGTGGCTATGTCGATCAGAATTTCACCAAGAAAGAATGGGAGCCTGGTGGGTATTTGATCATCCAATGGTCCACTGGAAGATGGGGAGTATCTGCAGATTATGTCAACAATGGTGACGCGGTCGAAGTTAAGATCGGCCAAGGTGCAAAACCCGGCATGGGGGGACATCTGCTTGGCACAAAAGTGACAGAAGAAATAGCGCGGGTCCGTGGAATTCCAGTCGGTTCAGATGCGCTTAGCCCTTGCCGATATTACGATGTCCAAAACCTAGAAGATATGAAACACATGGTCGATTTCCTGCGCGATGTCACCAATTATCAATTCCCCATCCTTTTCAAGCTAGGACCTTCACGCCCCTATGATGATGTCGCTGCTTGCATCGAGCTTGGCGCCGATGCGATCAGCATCGATGGATTGGTCGGTGGCACGGGCTGCTCACCCGATATCGTTACACAAGGTGTGGGCATTCCTACCATCGCTTGTCTCCCCCCAGCTGTTCAAGCACTGAAGGATCACGGCGTCCATCGAAAAGTAAAACTGATTGCATTGGGGGGCATCCGCAACGGTCTGGATGCATTCAAGGCAATGGCAATGGGAGCCGACGCGGTTGGTTTCGGCAGCGCAGCGGAGATTGCTATGGGCTGCCGTGTCTGCTACGCTTGCCAGAAGGGTAACTGTCCATATGGCATAACGAGTCAGAAACCCGAAATGCGCGCACGTCTTGACCCGATTGAGGTCGGGCAGCGGTTAGCAAATTTCATTCATGCCTGCGCTGAAGAGGTCAAAATTCTAACGATGCTTTCAGGCCACAATAGCATTTCCGACCTTTCGACCGAGGATCTGCGCGCGATGGACATGAACACGGCGGCTTTGACCGGACTAAAATTAGCCGGTTATGATCGTCCATTGTCATTCTGGGAGGAGGGATACAAGCCTGTAGCCATGAAGGCCAACGGCAACTAGTATTCCAGAGGAAAGATCATCTCGTGAATACATCCTGAAAGCTAGAATCACTCTGTTCAGTATAGCGTTTGTACTGCGCATTGTTTCTTAGACCTTGAAACGTCAAAGGTGGGTTGCTCGATGCAACCCGTTGGTTTTAACTGACATACGTTTCTGCGTATTTCTCATGGCTTCTTAATACGCTCAAAGCCACGCATTTTGTTGAGTCCTTTTACTGTCGCCATGGTAAGATTTCCCTCAAGAAACCTGCTTTATACAAACTCAATTCTCCCATCCGATTAGAGTGTCCAGCGAATGGCTATTGTTATCAAGGAGTAGATCGCTATGAAACCATTATCTGATGGAACCATTCCTCCCGAAGGAAGTGTGTACTGGATTGCCCTGAAGCAATTTGATGAAGCTGCGGACATTCTTAATCTGGATGATGGTATGCGTGATCTATTGCGCCATCCCAAGCGCGAATTAACCGTGACCTTCCCTGTATGCATGGACGATGACTCACTGCGTATGTTCACCGGGTATCGTGTTCATCATAATACTGTCCGTGGGCCAACAAAGGGAGGTATCCGCTACCACCCAATTGTGAATTTAGACGAGATACGCGCCCTGGCGATGTGGATGACGTGGAAGTGCGCTGTTGTCAATATCCCCTATGGTGGTGCAAAAGGAGGTGTAATTGTCGATCCCGATGAGTTAAGCATTCATGAACTTCAAAGACTCACCCGTCGTTTTGCTACGGAAATCTCCATTCTCATGGGCCCAGAAGGCGATATCCCCGCTCCCGATGTCAACACGAATCAACAGACCATGGCTTGGATCATGGACACGTATTCGATGCACAAGGGGTACTCCGTGCCAGCGGTTGTGACTGGTAAACCGATCGAGATCGGCGGAAGCATGGGCCGTCTATCGGCTACGGGTCGAGGTGTGATGATTACAACGCGCGAAGCACTCAAGATGCGAGGCAAGACCTATTCAGATGTAACCGTTGCGGTGCAAGGCTTTGGTAATGTTGGCTCGGTGGCTGCAGAGATAATGTCCGCCGAGGGTGCTACCATTGTTGCCGTATCCGACGCGTCTTGCGGTATTGCCAACCCCAAGGGATTGGATATCAAGGCCTTAAAATCCCATGTTGCTCAGAACAAGCTCCTAAAAGGTTTCCCTGGTGGCGACGTTATCACCAATGAAGAACTGCTGACGTACAAGTGTGATGTCCTTGCACCGTGTGCACTGGAAAATCAGATCACATCAAAAATCGCTGATCGTGTGCAAGCATCTTTTGTGGCTGAAGGAGCCAATGGCCCTACAACCCCAGAGGCAGATATCATCCTTGAGGATAAAGGTGTTTTCATCGTCCCTGATATCTTATGCAATGCCGGGGGTGTTACATCGTCTTACTTTGAATGGGTCCAGGATTTGCAATCATTTTTCTGGACAGAGAATGAGATTGATGAGCGTCTTGAAAGAATTCTAGTGGAGGCTTTCCGCGATGTGATGGCCGAAGCAAAGAAACGCAAAGTTGGGAGACGTATGGCAGCACAATGTTTGGGTATAAAACGCGTCGCCGATGCAACAAGGGCACGTGGTATTTACCCATAGAAGGTGATTGTTTTATTCCTCCACATAATTCTTTAATGATAGATGTTTAAAATAGTCGTAGTCGTAGTGCCTGGGGATTTGTGGAAAGGGGTGTTAACCACGGGGTATTTGCCTAGGGCTGGGGGTGATTTAGGTTCTTAACCTATATATGGGAGTGATTATAAAGCAGGGCTTCCACAGCGACCATGTGGATGGTTGGTGGACAGGGTTGACCGTCTGTCGATGACATGGTGGTAGGTTGAAATTATGGGGAGAGCATGTCTCTATACCCCATATATGGCGGTTTAGGTTGGGAATCAGAAACCGGAAATGGACAAGTTTTCCCCAGAAAATGCAAGTTTTCCACAGCTGTGAAGGGGGTTATCCACAGGTTGAGTTGCTTGTAGTGTTATCAGTACCTCAACTACTGCTGATCCATACCCAGTTCATCCATGATCCGTTCCGCCGCCAGCCGAGCGGAGACAAGCGCCGTAGGCACACCCGTGCCGGGGTGTGTGCTCGCCCCGGCGAAGTACAGGTTGCGGTAGCGCGCATGCCGGTTGTGAGGACGCATATAAGCCAGCTGGGTGAGCGTATGACTCAAGCCGTGTGTGGCTCCTTTGAAAAGGTTGTATCGCTTCCGCCAACTGCAGGGTGTATAACACACCTCGAGCTTGATATGCTCACGAACCGTGCCGATCCCGATCGAGGCCAGACGCTTGAAGATCGCCTCACGCGCCTGATCGCGCACCGACTGCCAATCCTCGTCGGGGTAGGCATCCAGATTCCCGACCGGTACGATCCCGATCAAGTTGTCACATCCCGCAGGCGCCAGTGAGGCGTCAAGTCGCGCGGGCGCATGGACATACAGACTGGGTCGCTCAGGCAGTTCGCCGTCCTGCAAGGCTTGAAATCCGCCCCGATAATCTTCCGCAAGGAAGAGCATATGCGGCTTCAGCCCTGAGATCTCACGGTCCAGGCCCCAGAAGAAGGAGATCGTCGAGCATGAATAGCGCTTGCGGAGGATTGGGTTGGCGTGTGCATGGTCCTTATTGCCCTTGTACGTCTTGTTCGCATTCAGGGTCTATGATCGAGGCGAAATGCCGTGCGCACCTGACACAAACCTGATATTAAGACCACGACATGCTGCGTTGGTATTTCAGGTTGAAATATCCACTTTTGAGGGGAACCATCGAGGACCTATACGAGTCTAGGATGGCAAAAGTTACAAGGACGGGTTTCGGATTACCTTCAATACATCCTTGGATAAGCTTCGCCCAAACTGGGCATATAAGCTACAATCCGTCTTTGATTTGATGTAGCAACAGTGTGGGTCATTGAAAAAGCCGATCACAAGTTTATAAACGCTTTGTGAGGAAATCAGCATGTCGAAAAAAACAGCACTGAAGCCCTTTACACCCGAAGACATCCGCAGGATACGCTTCGTCTCCGATCCGATGGTGCACCCAGATGGAAAGCGCGTCGCCTATGTGGTGCGAACGGTCGATAAGGATCGGAGTAAAAACCGCTACCGGGCGGAAATCAGGCTTACCGATCGAACGGGTCGTCGGCAGCGTGTGCTGACAGCAGATGAGATGGACTCGGACTCACCGAGCTGGTCTCCTGATGGACGTTATTTACTTTTCCTGAGCAAGCGTACCGGGGACGAGAAGAAGCAGATCTATCTGCTGCCTGCTGACGGAGGCGAGGCGCGTCGCCTGACTAAGGTCGAAGGTGGTGTCAGATCGGCTGAGTGGTCACCGGATTGTAGGACCATCGCTTTCCTCTCCCCCACAGACCCACGAGGTGAATATAGTGCGAAGATTGGGGATGGTAAGCCATTCACCGATGAGATACAGGTGCTCGATCATGCCTTGTGGCAATTCAATGCCATAGGCAGTCGATTGGACAAACGCCTTCACCTCTTCGTAGTTCCCCGACGGGGAGGTCGACCGGTGCAGCTGACCGACGGTCCTTGGAGCGTCGGTGGCCCATTTTACGGTGCGGTCGCCTATAGCTTCTCCACGGATGGAAAGCATATTTATTACCTCGCTACGCCCGAGCCGGAGGATGATTGGGCCGCAGCTAGGCGGGTGGACATCCATGTTGTGGATCTTGATGGAAGGAATCGACGACGTATTACTGACTTCCCTGGGTTATTTGTAGCGGTGAGACAAAGCCCAACCGGTGAGTTGCTGGCGATCGGCAGTGACTTGGCTCGCGGTTATGCCTCTCCAAACCGCATATGGCGCATCGACCCGAAGAAGGGTAAATATCAAGCCCTGCTCCCCGATATGGATCTGTCGATTGGGGATGGTTTGGTCGCCGATGTGAAGTTCCCAACCAAATACCACGATCCATGGATCTCACCGGATGGGAAGCGGGTTCGAATGCGGATCACACAGCGGGCCACGGTCCGACTGGCCGAGGTGGATCTCGAAGGAGAAAGCTTTTCCTGGCTGACACCAGACGATCTAGGCGTTATTGGGTGGCACAGCAATCCGCAAGGCGACCTGAGGGTCGAGATCCGCTCGACGATGACGGCCCTTCCCGAGCTTTGGTCTATCGATGAGCAGGGGGTGGAACGGCGCATCACCCGCCTTAATGATCGCCTCTTGGCCAGGCGCAAGGTCTTCCCCGGGCGACCGGTCCACTTTACCGCCTCCGATGGAGAGCAGGTCGAGGCATGGATTCATCTCCCACGAGGGCGCCCTAAGGGGGGCAGTCCTCTCGTCTTAGCGATCCATGGTGGACCTAAGGCGATCTATGGACACATCTTTTTCTTGGAGTTCCAGATGTTGGCTGGGGCGGGGATGGCCGTCGCCTTCTCTAACCCACGCGGCTCGGACGGCTACGGAGAGGAATGGGCACAAGCCGTTCATGGACATTACGGCGAAAGGGATTACCAGGATCTGATGGAGTTCGTCGACCATCTCCTCTCGCTCGACTTGGGACTGAATCCAGAGCGTCTAGGTGTGTGCGGAGGTTCGTATGGTGGTTTCATGACCAACTGGATCATCGGGCACACCGATCGTTTCAAAGCCGCCGTCAGTCAGCGGGGGATAACCAATTGGGTGAGCTTCTTTGGGACGAGCGATATCGGCTACTTCTTCAACCCGGATCATGTCGGGGGTCTGCCATGGAGCGATCCCGATCTGTATGCCGAAAAGAGCCCCTTGACGTATGTTGAGAACATGCACACACCGCTCTTGCTGATTCACAGTGAAAACGACCTGCGTTGTCCCTTGGAACAGGCTGAGCAGCTCTTTATCTACTTACGGAGGCTGGGGAGGACAGTGAGATTGGCCATCTTTCCAGAAGAGACCCACGAACTATCCCGCTCTGGAAAACCCAATCGCCGCATGGAACGTCTGCGCTTGATCCTGGGATGGTTTGGGGAGCGGTTGTGAGGGGGGATTGAAGAAAATTTTCTTAGCGATGTTAATCTGATACAGGGATCAGGGATAAGGTATAAAGCCTGATCCCCAATCCCTGATCCCTTTATTACATCCCTTATGACAGGCAAATTAGCTAGACATAAAAAAAAGAAAGGGCGCAGGTATCCCGCGCCCTGATGAATACCATTCCCTCTCTAAGTAAGGATTAGTGGCTGCAGACCGGTGCCTCCCAGGCCTCTACGTGACTGATGTCTTGGCATCCCTTCCCTCGACCGACTTTCTCCCATTCAATACGGCTGGTCTGGATGCCAACTTGGTAGCACCCATCGTTTGACCCAGGTACGTCGAAATTAAAATACCCTTGGCCGGATTTGATGACGACGGTTGCGATCGGATCTGTGGGGTACCATACGCCGTGTCTTGAACCTGGCAAGAGCGTACACCAGTTGCTTTGATCGCACTGAGATCCGCCACGACTCTCATCGAGATAGATACAGGGTTCCTCTGGCTCTTCCCCCGACGATTCATCACCTGGGTCTCCCCTGGGGGAACCCCCATCTTCACCATCTTCCACAGCGGCAACTTGACACTTTTCCGGTTCCATCGAGTTGACCATTTGGCAGAAGATGTCGCCAGCACTGTCAGAGAGCGGAACCAAAATCAAGACCGACAGCAGCAGGATCGGTGGAATGAGGGGCATGTACTCGGCGAGAGCTTGTCCTCTTTCACTCAAACGGATTTTCATGATTCCCTCCTTTCGTTCCCCGAGCGATGAATAATGATGTCCGCTGAGGAGCGAAGGTTTTTGTAGCTCAGTGAGCCGTATTTAGGTTGTTAATCATTGGCCCCGTGGAGGGCTTTTGCCGGAGATCCACGGGGCTTCTATGCAGATCTGTGGCAAGCGCATTTATGTTGCGCTTGCGGTACTCCGGCAGCTGGCTGTCATGGCTTCTATCGAAACTTTAGACCCTGTAGCTTTGCGCCGTCGCCTTTCAGCGAGTTTGCCCTTTTCGGAGAAAATGTAAGTATTTTCTTACTTACATACTAACATAAGGGGTGGAAATACTGGCTAACAGCGGGCTTACGTATCACTTACAGGGAACTTGCACAACTGGATGAACTGATTTCGTTGCGCCTGGATGCTGGGATAGTTTGGTGAGTGGTTGTGAGGGAGGGATAGAAAGAAGATCTCTTGAGCAAAGTCATTCTGATAAGGGGATTAGGGATCAGGGATCAGGAGTTAAACCTAATCCCTGATCCCTAATCCCTACTGTAAATGCCTACTATGAGGCCCGGGTGCATTGTCCCTCGAGCATAAATCCTTTGTGACCTCCCGTCCTTATGTGTGTTAAACTACATGCAGAAGAGCTGCGAGGAAAGGACCGTAGTGGCTCAAGATCCCCTGCTTGTGGTTGACAATGTCTCTTTCCGCTACAGAGAGCGGGAGGAGCTCGCCATTAAAGACATCTCGCTCCAGCTTGAAGCCGGTGAAGTGCTGCTCATCGCGGGATCGAGCGGTTGTGGCAAGACGACCCTCGCCCGGGTGATCAACGGATTAATTCCGCGCTCCTACAAAGGAGAACTGACCGGTCAAGTTTTAATCCATGGTCAAGACACCACTGGCATGTCGTTAGCTAGAATCTCGCAAAACGTCGGAACGGTGCTTCAAGATCCTGAACGGCAAATCCTTGGCACGAAGGTGATCAATGAGGTCGCTTTTGGTCTGGAAAACGCAGGCTTGCCACGAAAGGAGATCATCGACCGTGCCGAGGGATCGATGGAGTATTTGAGGATCGCTGACTTGAGGGATCGAGAGACGTTTAACCTCTCGGGTGGCGAGAAACAGAAAGTCGCCTTGGCGGGGGTGCTGGCGATGGAGCCGAGCTTGCTACTGCTGGATGAGCCGCTGGCAAGCCTTGATCCCGCCAGCGCATTGGATGCCTTGGGGTTGATGCGTGAACTGGCGGATGCAGGTATCGCAGTTCTGATTGTGGAACATCGGGTGGAGGATGTCCTCAAGATCTCACCGGATCGCATGCTATTTATGGTGGACGGCGAAGTGGTCTATGAGGGATCGGCAGCAGGTGTGGCGCAGTCTGTTGATTACCACGAGGTCAAATTACCCGCTCGAATCGTGATGGAACGAGCAGCCGAAGATCCGCCTCCCGTGAAGATCGAGTTTCTGCCAGGAAAAGCTCCTGGTGACGATCCCCTGGTGCGATTTGAAAAAGTGTCCTTTTTCTATGAGGAAGGTCATGATGTCCTACAAGACATAGATCTGACGATCAATGCTGGGGACATCATCGCCATCCTGGGGCCTAACGGGGCCGGGAAGACGACACTGGTCAAACATGCTATCGGTCTTTTAAAACCCAAGAGTGGGAATGTATTTGTGGAGGGGAAGGACACACATAATCTGAGTGTGGCCGAAATTGCCAGCACGCTGGGTTATGTCTTTCAAAGCCCAAGCCATATGCTCTTCGCTCCCAGCGTGCGAGACGAACTCACCTTTGGACCGAGCAATTTGGGTCATCCGATGGAAGAGATAGAAAAGGAGGTGCAGACATCGATTGACATCATGAATCTCTCCGGCATGGAAGAGAATCCACCGCTAGCGCTATCTTTTGGGCAGCAGAAACGAGTGAGCATCGCCGCCATCCTGGCCATGGGATCCAAGATCCTGGTTATGGATGAGCCGACCGCTGGGCAGGATTACAAGAACTACATGGATTTCATGGATTCTATCCTGCAACTGCCGAGCTTCGAATCGATCCTTTTCATCACCCACGATGTCGACTTGGCAGTGGTCTACGCCAATCGGGTCATCCTGCTCAACGAGGGCAGGTTGGTAGGTGATGGCAAACCGCAAGAGGTGCTCAGTGATTACGGGCACCTTGAGGGGTGGCGGCTTGTCCCAACATCCCTGCTCGACGTCAATTTAGAGATGTTCGATCGGACTCAGTGTTTCATGCGTGCTGAGGCGCTAGCGCACATCCCTTCCTAATCAACGCGGCTGCAGCCGGAAGCCTATCCGCAATAATCATAACGTTCATAAAGGAGGAGGAATATGAACGGCACAAGACCCCTATCGGTAGTCCTTTCTCTCGCAGCGGTGCTCGTTGTTTTCTTGCTGGTTGTCTGGATTGGGCCTTCGTTCAATGAAAGCCTGCAGTTGGACGAGACCGCCCTGATACGCTTCGTGTTTGTGGGCGTAGGCTTACTCGCGGTCTTCGTTGTGTACTGGTTCACGCGCGATAACGCTGCCTGGGAAGTGGGCACACGCGAGGTGGTGTACATGGCAATCGGCGCCGCCTTGTATGCAGTGTTTTCATATCTTTTCAACGGCACCGTCTTCGTGGTCCCCTCGGTGAGCCAGGTCGCGTTACGACCGGCGATCGCAATCCCGATGTTCTTTGGTTACGCTTTTGGACCGGTGGTTGGTTTTTTCTCCGGCGCCGTGGGCAACATGTTCGGCGACGCATTGACCGGTTTTGGCCTCTATCCTCAATGGAGCGTGGCCAACGGATTGGTCGGTATGATCTCGGGCATGATCGCACTTTACGTCGATAAGAAGAGGGCCATGGATGCGGTTCTCTACATCAGCGCGGCCTTGGCCGCTGTCACCACCTTGATCTGGATCCTAAATCCCACCCTAGAAAATTTAATGTTCTTTGACGTGGATGCGGGGATCTTTGGCGATGCGGCCATTTCAACCTTCGCGGGATTGTCGGCCGTGGTGGGCTTCGTACTGGTGGTGCTCATCCGACTGATATTCAGAGAGAACATCGATCTTGCGGCCGCCGTGACCTGGGCGATGTTGGGTAACTTCATCGGCATCGGGTTCGCGTCCATCTCGGATATCTGGGTCAACGGATACTCGCCGTCGGTGGCCATCGTGGGTGAATTCCTACCAGCCGCTGGGCCAAACATGATCTTCGCCGCCATCCTGGTTCCGATACTCATCGGAGCCTACAATGCCCTCCAGCGACAGATAGGACGCTAAACTAGGGGATGGTGGGGGACCACCCATCGAGTGGGTGCCCCCACCTCCTTCCCTTTTGTATGGGGCCATGCTGGTAACTTGGCGATACCGAGACCGCAAATCGTTGATCCAGTCGTTTGATCCCAGCGCGTGGATCATTTTCTACACCTGTTTTATCGTCGCTACCATCTTCTTCTGGGACATCCGCTACCTGAGTTTTCTCTTGATCATCGCGTTGGTGGTTGTCTTCACCTCCAAGGTTACATGGGGTGAGAGCAGACGGGCCTGGTTGTTTATTGGTGGATTTGTCGTCTTCTTTGCGGTATTGACCTTCCTAACCGGTCGTGGTGGCATGGAAGTCTATGAGGAAGAGCATGTCATCACCACATTGCGTGCACCCTTTACCCTCTTCGGCTGGAGACCTGCGCTCGATATCACCCTCGAGCGAGCGATGTTTGGGCTTAGCCAAATGGTGAGGGTGTTCAGTATGGCCAGCGTGACCATCCTCATCCCCTATACTTTAAACCCGGCTCATTATGGGATCAGCTTTCGACGCCTTGGTCTACCGGACAAGATCGCCTATGCCATGGATCTGACGATGCGCTTCATCCCGACCTTTGGACGCGATTTCCAATTGACCATGGACGCACAACGAGCACGGGGTTATGAGATCGAGAAGCTAAGTGGGGGATTGTTCTCACAAGTGCGAAAGCTCGCGCCGCTGATCGTCCCGGTGACCATTCACGCCATCGCCGGTAGCGAAGACATCATCGACGCCATGGATTTACGCGGTTTTGGGATCGGACCTCGGACGTGGCTGACGGAGTTGAAATTCAAGAGGCGTGATTATGCGTTGACGGTGTTCGGGGGCGTAATACTTTTTGGATCTGTCCTCGCTTCGCTCTTCGGCTACGGGAAATTCTGGGTGCCACCGGCCCTGCTGAATGCGCTTGGGGGTTAGTTGCAAAACGTCGAGGGTAGCGATCGTTACGATCGATCCGATCGACGCACTTTCCATATAACGACGGCGTAAAGCAAGGCGGAAATCGCCAGTACGCTGACCAAATCCCTAAAGATCTCTGTCCAGAGAGCACTTTCCAAGAAAGAAGCGAAGATGATCTTCGCCAGTGCCACCGAGGGTACCCAGGGGATGATAGCCTGAAGGAACGATGGCACTTGGACGTTAACCATATAGACAAACATGGCGCCAACAAGGATCAGAATCAGCAACATCATCAAACCGATCACCTCTTGCTGACGCTCAAAGAAGCTCCCCAGCACCAAGCCTACTGCTACGCCAAACGCCCCACAGCCGATCATAGCGAGTAGCGCGATTTCCCAGTGGACTACCGCGCTATAGTGGAAGGCGAATACCACCCCTGCAATCACGAAGATATAAAACAACCCAGCCAAGGCTTTCCCTACCACGACTTGACGGATGCTGGCCGGAGATACCAGGAGAGCCTCCATGGTTTTGGTCTGTTTTTCCTCGAACAGTAAATTAGGAACCAACTGAATGCTGAAGACGAGAATGAGGGTCACTGAGGTGATTATTGCGATACCCAGCAGGAGCGCCGTATCACGCGAGGGGAAGGCAATGTTCCCTTCGAAGTTCAGGTGCACGGGCTGACCTAACAGATCCGTAAATTGTCGCTCAAAATCATCTTGAAGCTCGTCGGCCTTGGCACGGTTAGCCCAGCTCACGTAACCATCGAGTACAGGCTGCACATCAGCCTTGAATAATGGGTCAAAATCATTGGGCACGACCACACCGACCTCGACACCAAGACCGAATCCCATACCGCCTATCGTTTTCTTTAACTCCTCAATAGAACGTGTCTGACTTACCCGAAACTGAGGACTGTTCTCCAATTCGAGGACCAGACCTGAACTGCCGGGGTCGTATACCAGCACTTCGGTATACGGTGGATCTAACATCCAAGACATCACCCTCGGCATGGACAGCATAAAAGTTAAGCCGATGATCAGGGAAAGGACCAGTCTGTTCCTGATCGCATCCAAGATGTCTTTTGATGCAATGGTCCAAATGACATTCAAGTTGTCGAGGGCTTTGCTTCTTGTTGTATTCATTGATAGTTCAACCTTTTTGTGGACTCACTCTTGAGCCAAAAAGCTGTCAGCCTTCAGCTGTCAGCAAGAACGCTGAAGGCTGATGGCTAACCACTATCGATCCGAACTGCGTACCTTCCAGATAACGATCGCAAAGACCAGACCGGTGCTCCCCAACGCGATCGCTAGATCCTTCAAGAGCTGGGACAGCGGCGCGTAGCTTGAGAATGCGAATTGAAACATCTCCACCAAGGCCGTAGTTGGGAGCCAGGAAAATATGGCCTTCAGGCTCGGAGCGAGATGGGTCATTCCTGCCAAAGCTGTAGGAACGATCAGGAAGATTATCAGAGGCGCCAGCCAAAGAGCCAACTGCTGTGGGGTATGAAGAAGGCTGCTCACCGCTAATGCCAATCCGATGCCGAACAGCGCACATAGTAGGAACGCCAGGAGCGCCAGTCCCCAATTTGTGATGTAAGTCCAATTGAGAGCAAGGAACAACCCGCCAGTCAGCACTACGTAAAACAACCCGGCAAGGGCTTTCCCCATCACCACCTGCCCGGTGGAGGCCGGAGAGACCAGCAATGCGTCCAAGGTCTTGGTCTGTTTTTCCTCCTGCATCAAGGCGGGTATTAATGTAATGGCCATAAATAAGGTTACAAAGAGAATGTGCTGGTTCACATCGGTCGTATCGATGTCGGGCGATGGGACGACGATGTTTTCCCCAATCTCGATCTGCACTGGCTGACCGAGTAATTCGCTGAACTTTGCGCTGTATAACGTTTCTAGTTCAGCCACCTTTCCGCGCCATGCCCACAAGATGTAGCCGGTGAGGGTGATTTCACTGCCCGAAGCCAGGTTCTGCTCGAAATCAGCTGGCACGACAAGTCCCCAATGTTCATGGCGCATATTTCTTTTCATTTGTCCTAGCGAAGAGACCTCGATATGGCGGATCTCATAGCTATCCGATAATTCGATTGTTCCCTCAAATAGGCCAGAATCACCCTCGTCATATACGATCGCTTCTATACTTTTATCCCATGGACGGACTGTAGAAATCCAATAAAAGAACACTACCATACCCATCATCATGATGATAGTGATGCAGGTGCCCTTGTTCTTCAAGGCATCCACGATGTCCTTCGAAGCGATCGACCCAACCACGTTGAGGCTGTTGATCACTTTTTCTCTCGTTGAGTTCATTGGATATATTCCCTTCTGGTGCGTAAGCTTTCAGCTGTCAGCTCTCAGCTATCAATTTTTGCTGACAGCTGAAAGCTGATGGCTAACTGCTATCTATCCGCACGTTGTATCTTCCAGATAACGATCGCGAAGACCAGAGCGGTGCTCCCCAGCGCGAGCGCTAGATTCTTTAAGAGTTGGGACAGCGGTGCGTGGCTTGAAAATGAGAATTGGACCATCTCCACCATGGCCGTGGTGGGGAGCCAGGAAAATATAGCCTTCAAATTTACCGCGAGGTTTGGTTCTGAGGCAAAGAACGCCGGAACAAGCAGGACAGCAACGATGGGAAACATCCAAAGTCTTACCTGTTGTGGGGATTTGATGAAAACACCCAATGCTAATGCTACAGCGATGGAAAACAGCGCGGTGCAAAGGAAAGCCAAGAGTGCCAACCCCCAATGGGTAACATACGCCCAGTGGAGGGCGAAGAACAAGCCGCCACTCAAGAGGATGTAGAAGGCTCCTGCCAGAGCTTTGCCCATGACAACCTGACCGGCACTGGCCGGAGAGACCAGCAGCGCTTCCATGGTCCTGGTTTGTTTTTCCTCCATCATCAAGTGGGGTACGATGGAGATGGCCATCCAGAATACTGCGAAGAGAATGGTGAACTGCACGGTCGAGGTTTCGACGTCTGGTTGGGGGATGACGAAGTTCTCGCCAATTTCGACTCGCACAGGTTGTCCGAGCAACTCGCTGAACTTGTCACTGTATTTCAGCTCCAAATCAGGGACCCTTGTACGATGGACCCACAGGATGTAGCCGGATAGTTCGGGCTCACCACCCGCTTCCAAGGTCCGATCAAAATCCGATGGGACAACAATCCCTAGTTGTTTATAGCCCATCATCCGTTCCATCTCTTGTAGCGAGGACACTTCGTAGAACCTAAAACTATAACCATCCCCTAATTGGGTTGGCAGATCTGTTAGGCTGGAATGGCCTTCATCATAGATGGCCACATCGATCTTTTTATCAAAAGGTCTTGGGGTTGAAGACCAGTAGAAAAACACCACAATGAATACCAGCAGGGCGATGTTGGTGCGGGTGTTCTTGTTTTTCAAGGCGTCTACGATGTCTTTCGACCCGATCGCCCAGGCCATATAGATGTTATCCATGAAATTTCTTGTGATCGCGCTCATTATTCTAAACTCTCCCGCCCAAGATACCTTCCGGTAAGTTGGACGAATACATCTTCTAAAGTCGTACGCTCGTCTTCGCCATACTCCGCTTTCAGGTGTTCAGGTGTGTCCAGGGCGACGATGCGGCCTTGATCAATGATCGCCACCCGATCACTGAGTTGGTCGGCTTCTTCCATGTAGTGGGTGGTCAAGAAGATCGTCATTCCCTGGTCAGCCAATTCTGTGGCGATGGCGCGAATGTCTCTTGCCACGTTGGGATCTAGTCCTTTAGTTGGCTCATCTAAGAAAAGAACCTTGGGTTTGTGCAGAAGCGCTCGTGCAATCAGCAAGCGCTGCTTCATCCCATTGGAGTAGGTTCCCACTTTGTCACGTGCTCGTTCGGTCAGACCCACGTGCGCCAAGACTTCCTCCACGCGCGCTTTCTTCACACGGTACAACCGAGCATAGAAGCGCAAGTTGTCGCCCGCAGATAGGCGTTCGTAGAGGTTGTGATTCTCAAACACCACGCCGATCTGAGGTTTCAAAGCCTGACGCTCCTCCACCACGTCGCAGCCCATGACCTGTGCCGTTCCGGAGGTGGGACGCAACTGACCGGTGAGCATCTTGATGGTGGTTGTTTTACCGGCACCGTTTGGGCCTAAGAAGCCGAAGATCTCCCCTGGCTCGACATCAAAGCTGATCCCGTCAACGGCGCGTTGGCCATTGTAGTCGCGGGTCAGGTCCTGAACCATGATCGCTTTCATTGTTTTCCCTTTCCAGGGCGCAGGGATTTTCGCCTCCTGCCTCGATTTTCCGTCCGAATTTCTGGTTACAGCATATAAAAAAGGAAAGGACCTCGCAATAAAAAGTCGGCGAACGGCCATTGGTGATGGCGAACGGCTTAAATTCGGGGGTGAAACCCCAGGATTTATAGGCATTTTGCGGGTTCAACATGGACTTAAATGACAAACGCAGGTGAAGAATGTCTGTACAACCCCAACGATATAAGGGTGCAAATCTAGGGAATTCATGGTGTTATTCTGAGGTGTCAAACCCCGATGAATCCCTATGATGAAGCTTGTGATGTCGTAACATCACAGGGATTCTTCGCGCCTTACGGCGCTCAGAATGACATTCGGAATATAAAGCCATCAGCTTTCACCCACCAGCTTTCTTGCTGATAGCTGACGGCTGACAGCTGATGGCTTAGTAGCCCAACAGCTCCCGAAGCTCACGGGCGGCCGACTTGCTGAGCGGGATTTGTGTGCCGGCCTCGTCTTTCAGCCTCAGGGTGAAGCTGTCGCGGGTGAAGGGGATCACCTCTTTGACATGTTGTAGATTCACCAAATAACTTCGATGGGCGCGAAAAAAACCGCTTCGAGAAAGGCGCTTTTCAAGCTCGGTCAAAGTAAATTGCGTCGGCAGAAGATCGCTGGCAGTTTGCAGGTAAGCTCGATCTTCTTGTGCAACGACATACAGGATATCGGCTGGGTCCACCAGGTCAACTTTGCCCTCCTGTTTGGCAGGTATCATAAAAGGAAGATCCGCACGCCGTTCTTCACTCGGACTGTACTCGTCGACGATCCGCCCCTTTTCAAGGCGGTAGATCATATCGCAGACGGGCTCGAGGTTCGTGGTCTCCTCCGCCAAAATGAGTATGGCGACGCCATCCGCAGCTAGCTGGCTCATTAAACCGCTCAGCAGAGAGACACTGGTGTCATCGCACTTTGCGAAAGGCTCAGCGAGCAGGAGTGCCTTTGGGTCGTGAAGAATAGCCCGGCCAAAACTCAAGCGCCTCAGCAAGCTGGAGGGGAGCTTCTCCACTTTGACATTCGCATGATCTGCTAAACCGACCGTATTGATGATCTCCATCACACGTGCTTTAGGCAGGCGCCGCAATCGCCCATAGAATTTAAGATTTCCCTCCACTGTCATGCGAGGGTAGAGGTTTTCCTCGGCGAATAGGATACCGACCTCATGGCCGAATCGATCCCTTTCCGTGTGTGGATCAAAACCCGCCAGACGGACCTCCCCTGCTGTTGGACGAGATTGACCGGTAAGAAGCTCCAGCAGGATCTCTTTGCCACTGTCGATCGGGCCGACCAATGCAGCGATCTCTCCTGCTTTGATCGTCAGCTCCCGGATGTCGATCTGTGTGTTCTGATCGATGACTTTTTGTAATTCTCTTAGTTCAATCATTCTACTTGTGCTCGTGCGAATACGACATGGGTTTTGACAATCTTAGCACATTCGAGCATAGTATCCGTGGTCAGCTCATGAATTAGGTCCGACGAATTTAACAGAGGAAGATTGGAAGCGTTCATAAATCGGTAGGCTGATCCGAGATGAACCATGGATACTTTGGATCTGAGCACAGTTAATCTTTTCGTCCTCAATAAACAACATCTTACTCCTTTTTCGAAAGGCAAAGACGTCGTCCAGATCGTGAGAGATGTGGGAGGGCTCCATGCGACAAGTAGCACCACGCCATACCTATCGCTGTATGCGAGGTGTTCACCATTTGTGAAGCAGGATCTGAAGGGTGAGCTGTATAGCAAACGGACGCTTGGGAAGGTGCGCTGTGTTAGAAAGACGATTTACATCCAACCCAAGGACAGGCTTCCGATCGTGTGGAAGGCGACCGCGGACCAGGTGTTAAAGCCAGCGAAGGGATTTATGACGCGCCGAGGTGTCACGGATGATGTCTATGACAAGCTTTCCGCGGACATCCTGCAGGTGTTGCAGGGAAGAGAGATGACGGTCGCAGAGATGAAGGCGACCCTGAAGACGGATGCCGATGTCTCGTCCATTGTGTATTTCATGTGCGACCAGGGGCTGTTGATACGAGGCAGGCCGGTAAAGAGCTGGAAAGACAGGAGCCATCGATACGCTCTCTTCAATGATTATTTCCCCGAAATCAATCTTGAAGGCCTCGAAGAGAGCGAGGCGATCACCGCGTTGATTAGCCTCTACCTCGCTTCCTTTGGGCCAGCGAGTGAGGACGATGCAGCTTGGTGGACGGGCCTTAGCAGGACGAAAGTCCGGCGGGCATTGCGGGAGATCGAAGATCAGCTTGTGGAGGTTTCTATCCCCGAGATTGGGGAGGGGTTCATCATGCTCCAATCAGACAGGGAGGGAGTGGAGGCCGCCAAGTTGCCTCGTGATCCCGTGATCAATCTGTTGCCAATCCTCGATCCCTACCTCATGGGATATAAAGAGCGCACAAGATATCTTCATCAGGAGCACTACGATCTGGTGTTTGATCGGTCAGGAAACGTCACATCGACCATTTTGGTTGATGGTAGGGTGGTTGGGGTGTGGGATTTCGAGGACACCAAGGGACCTTGTATCAAGATGTTTCTTTTCCGGGAGCTTGGGAAGCCCTTGCGTGATGAGATCTATACCAAGGCAGAGCGTTTAGGTGAATTTATCGCGGAGGCGGGGGTGAGGGTCAAGGAATGTGAATCAATGGTTCCCTTGACGGAAAGGACCGCAGGCAGCATGATGTCACCGCTGAAAGGCTGCAACGATTTGTATTCTGATGTGAAAAGGTAATTTAACCGACAGAATGGAACTGTTGGATCTGAAACATATCACAAGATGAAATCATTCTGGTGATGTAGGCGGAAGTTTATGGTGAGGAACTGGATCAATATTCTGATTGCTCTCGATCAAATTCGTCATCTATACCGACGCCTGGGTCGTCGTCGTATGCCCAATCTAATCTAATCGGGGATAGTTCAACTACCTCCAGTTGTGAGCCGCACTTGAAACAGGTTACGCGTTGACGCTTGCGCGGTGATTTGCCGAGATTAATGGTGACATCGCACTCAGGGCAATAACCTTTGGCCATGTTGAGCCTCCATGACTGAAATGCGTGATCAAGCTAGATCATATGATTGGTGTATATGGATTGTGTAGCATCTAGGGTATCAGGTCTTGTAGCGGGGGCTATGCATTCAATTCACCTTTATGATGCGGAAGCGCAATTCACCGGCAGGCGCTTTTACAAACACCTCTTCTCCCGCATGTTTGTTGAGCAAAGCCTGACCAAGTGGCGATTGGTATGAGATCAATCCCTCTTTGGGTTTTGCTTCGGAAGCACCAACGATTGTATAGGCTTCAGGATTACCACCATTTTCTTGAACAATGACGGTGCTACCAATCTGGGCCTCGTCAGTGGGAGCACTTGGTTCGATTACTATTGCCTGGCCCAGTTTTTCTTCGATCTCCCTGATCCGGCCCTCCAAGAAAGCCTGTTCGGTCTTCGCCACTTCATAGGCGGCATTCTCCTCGAGTTCACCGCCTTCCTCGATCGCCTCATGAAGGCGTTGAGCCACTTCATGACGTTTCACTGATCGGAGGAGTTCCAGCTCATCTTCAAGTTTCTTGAGCCCTTGTGGCGTTAAGTAGATATATTTGTGTGCCATGCTATCCGCTCCAAATAGGACCCCCGCGATCGTCCTCTGGGATGGACATGTCGATGGGTTCTACAAAAGCCCAATCCAATACGATCGGGTGAGAGCTCGTTATGATAAGCATAGAGCGACAACTCGGACACATCACCCGATACCCGAGATCGGGTATTGAGGAGAAGCGAACGGCAGCATCGCACTCAGGACATATGCCCGTCAACATGGATCGTCTCCCAGAGAGCCCATTCCTGCAGGTAAGACTCTATTGGATTGGTTTGGAAAAGCTGTTGAGATTCTGTGTAAAAGTTGTTTGAAAACGGAGGGCGAGTTGCGGGCGTTGCGAGGGTGGTTGGATCGACCCTGTCGGTGGTTCGGAGGATTTGGCCCTTACACTCAAGGAAGGAAAGAAATTCGTTCCTTATCCAGTCTCAAATGAGTGCTGCTTGATCTAAATGGATCGACCTTGATCAAATTTCTTCCACAGTGAAGCGGTAACCAACGCCAGGGATGGTCTCAAGGAAGTAGGCTTGTTCGGGATCAGGTTCGATCTTGCGCCTCAGTCGGCTGACCAAACCTCGGACCAAATCTCGGTTACCTCCACCTGTGTAACCCCAGACACGCTCCACCAGGACATCGAGAGGGACCACCTGTCCACGATTTGTCATCAGGGTATACAGCAAGCGGAATTCTAGTTGCGTCAGTCGACGCGTTTCCTTTCCAGATACGCTGACGGTTCGGGCGGAGGGGTCCAGTGTGATTTCATTCAAGGCAAGGGTGGGCAACACAAAGCTGGGGACAGCCGCGGATCGCCGCAACAACGCCTGGATTTGTGCGCTTAGAACCTGAGCCGATACGGGACGGTCAAGAATGACATCGGCACCGTTTTGCAGCAAATCGCAACGGTCCTTTTCGCCGATCCGATCGACGATCATGAGCAGCGGGATCTGCGTGACGGCACGAACTTCTTCGGCAATTCTGATCAGTGCCTGATCTTCCAGTGATGCGACCACCATAAGATCTGCTGGATGCTCGGTCCAGTTTTTGAGCACCCGCTGGTGGTCAGAGCTAGATGCCACTGCCAGGCCAGCTCTCCTGAGAACGAAGGTAATGATTTCCTTCTCGTTTTGGTCGGCAGCAATGACCATAACTTGCATCATGATCACCTTTATGTAGGTATTTAGTTGCCTTACATGATCTTAAGCATACTTCAATCATGCCCTTGTGGGAATACAAACGAGGCAAACAACCTCCGTTCTTGAGAGAGGGACAGGATTGTATTCGGACGTACCATCTTGCACACCTCCTGAGCTACACGGAACTGCTGATCGCTTGGGCTTGTCTTGAAGGCTTCTATCCTGCAATGGAGTAATGGGTGGATATCCTTTTTTCAACACGATTGAGACAATTCCTTGACGATTTTTCAACAGCCTTTACTTATCATTCGAAAGCTAGCCTCAACGTCTGGAGGTGACAGATGTCCGTTGGATTTTGCCCTGAATGTGATTCTGATATTAATTTTATGAATGAAGCGCAAATGGGACAAAAGGTCACATGCTCCACTTGTGGAGCTTACCTGAAGGTTATTGGCCTTTCTCCCATTGAGCTTGATTGGGTCTACGATATTGACGAAGACATTTACGATGAGGATGAGGAATACGACGACTAATTTCGACCTTTTTTACACTTAGGTAATCGGACACTTGGGCGCCGGGGTCTCTGGGGGAGGCTGAGATATTGCCACCTGGGCGCCTAAGTGTTTCATGTCCTGCTGATCTCTGTTCCCTCAGCCCCTGCTCCTTTACCGCCCCGGTAACAGGACCTCCGTAAGCTCAGCAGTGTTCTCCAGGATCAGGTTCGCCCCAGCACGTTCGAGTTCGTGATGTTGTCCAAAACCACATAGTACGCCCACCGTTTGTGCCCCTGCAGCGGCGCCGGCGCGTATGTCAACGGTGGTGTCGCCTACCACGACACACGCTTCAGGGAAGACCTCTATTTGTTTCGCGGCCCAACGCACGGGGGCGGGATGGGGCTTGGCACGAGAACAGGTTCGCGCGGTGGCTACACAGTGGAAGAGAGGTTTCAGCTTTGTCGCGCGCAGGAAATTCTCGGCACTCCTCTCCTCACGCGCAGTTACGATGGCCAGAGGGTAATGCACCGCGAGAGCCTCGAGCATCGTTCGAACCCCAGGGATGAGCATGATGTCCTGGGGCCCTTTTTCGCCTCGCAAGCGGTGGAGGGTATTCCGCACGGTCCCCAAGGTTTGGTTGAGGAAAAGTCGGTCCAGAAGGGTGGTGATCGTGTTGACGGGCGTCTCAGCGGCCATTATCAATCGGCGTGCGAGTCTCTGTCGAGCCTCATCGCTCATCAAGAAACTCAGAGGATTCAGAGCGCGGGTTAAGCGCTGAACATAGGCGTCGTCGGTGTCGGCCAAGGTACCGTCGATGTCGAAGCAAATCGCCTCAACGCGATCAGGGTCGAACGACGGGTTCACTGCTGAGGGGCTGGAAAGGTTATGGCCTGGCGTAGAGTTTGACCAGTCTCCACGTCAGGAGCGAGTATCCAGAGAGCCTGGTTGGAGAGACGCTCGAAGATGACGTAACTGGCTTCTCCATGCCACGAGGCTTTATATGAGGAGGAGGTTTCCTGTGCACCGAAGCGAGCATCCCCATAATCCCGGAAAGCGGCATCGAATTCATGGACGTCGGGCATTGTGTCCCACTGCGTTACCAGCACCAACGCATCGATATCTTGATCTTCGTTGTAGAAGACTAGGTAATAATCTCCTGCCCAACCCTCGGCGGCATCTACGGCGACAGATTTAGGAAGGAACTCGTTCAGGACCGCCTGGATGTCCCATTCTCCCACTACGCCACGGGCGATCTCTCGCCACTCATCACCCAGTGCTGCGCCCAGATCGGGGACCTGAAGCCAAACAGGAACGTCGGCGGGGTAGCGCTCGGGGTGGAGGATCTGCTCCGTGGAGAGAGGAGGGTTGAGATATGCGGCGTCCACTGCCGCCCATCCGCCGTCTAAGTAAAGCGTCTTTACAAAATCAAGCCCCGCCATGTAGGAGAAGAGCAAATCTTCGCGCAAGAACTGAGGGGCCGAATCGAACACCGGGCTTTCGAAGCTGGTAAGGAATTCCATCAGGTCGGCCCAGTCTTCCTCTGTGGCGTATGTTCGCAACCATTGTTCTTCAAGTAGTGTCGCATCACCTTCGATCAGTGCTTGGATCGCCGCACAGCGTTCACTATCGGCTTCGCAGAGATCGTCGTTGAATCCCAAGCCATCTTCGAGATCATAGGTCTGGTCCTGGAGGGCGTGTGTGTATTCGTGGGCAAATGTTATGCGTTCGGGACCGCCGAAATCAGCTCCGCAGATTACCGCCATCTCTTCGTCATCGTCGTCATAAAATCCCGCCACCTGCTCGGTGAATAGGTCGGCGTAGAAATTCCAGAGGTCAAAGTCTCGGTCTAGTAAACCGAGCAGGGCGAGTACGTGAGCATCGACGAAGGCCTCCTCTTGAGTGAAATCAGCGAGGAAATCGTCGATAACACGTTGGCGCAGTTGAACCTGTGTGAGAAATTCGCGATCGACCTGACGAGTCTGTTGAAGGCCTCTCAAGATCCTCACTTGGCCCTCGATTTCATTCATCTCGGAGACCGCTTCGGAGTCCAATTCACACATGATGACCTCTGTCGTGAGAGGCGTGTCCTGAGGTTGAGGGGTGAGGACTGAAGCGGGGGTGGACGTGGCCGGAGGGGAGGTCTTTGTGGGTAGTTCCGTCGTGGCTGTAGGGGATGAAATGAGTGTGTTGCACGCAGCCCCGAGAAGCGTAAATGTCGCGATCACGATCCAGACCCCCATGATCTGCTTCTGTCCCATCAATTCCTCCCAGCAAGGTGGGAGAATTGTATCATCGCTTGGTCTGTTGGGCTCAGACCAGGATCCGCTCCAGGGGGAGAGTGCATTTTGTTTTGGGGAAGCGACGCGCTTTGGGTAGAGGGAAATCGAACATGTCGGCGTAACATGTTTTCATTCGGAGAACTGGATGTGCAGTGAGGTTTGGGTAGATTTTACCGTCGATCCCCGAAGTGCCCAGTTAAAGAACAAGCCGGGTATGGGCCCGGCTTGCTGATAGGGACGACGATTGCACCTTCGGTTGTTCCAAGTGCTCGGTGGATCACCGCTTGTGTGGACCTTATGGGTGATTCCACTTAACAAGATCAACTGCGAGGGGAAGTACGGTATATATGGGGATGTGGGCTGCGCCCACATCCCCATATATACCCTTCCCTACTGTTCGCGGTTTTCCTCCGCGTGCTCATTAGCGGTTGATCTTGAACGTGACATCAATCGAGACCGTCACGGTCATCGACCCCTCGCTGATCGGGGGCTCGCCGCCGCCACCACCGACGCCGTACATGGCCGATTCGTAGAACGGCTGCACCCACCCACCCGATATTTCAACTGCACGCTGTACCTCACCCAGCGTCACACCCAGTTCCTGGGCGATTTGCTCGGCGCGTTGCTGTGCATCCTCGAGGGCTAGAACGCGGGCTTCCGTCGCCAGGTCGCTCGAATCCTGAATGCCGAAACTCAGGCCATAAATATTATTGGCCCCCTTGGCAATCGAGGTCTCGAGAATTATTCCGACCTTCTCGGTATCGTTCACAATGATTTGGATTTGGCTGTCGACCCGGTAGAGTTTCTCTTCCATCCGTTGACCGGTTTCCGGATCCCATTGATCCTCGGCCCAGATCGTGAAATTGGTGGTTTGGATGTCGGATTCCAGAACCCCCAACTCCATGACCGCATTGGTGATGCGGGCGATGATTTGGTTGGACTCTTCCACTGCACGGGTGATATCTTCGTCTGCGACATTCACGCCTACGCTGACGGATGCCCGGTCGGGATTTGACCGGGCTTTACCGAAGCCGGTGACGGTGATCGTATCAACCGTGTTCGAAGATGCTTCTGATACAGCGTTTCCCGGACTTGCGGAACAACCGACGGTGGCCAATGCCAGCGCGATCAGCAGCACAATACTAAAGGACTTCATCGTTGTTTTCATAACAAGCTCTCTCCTGCGGTCTTTGCCGCAACATGGATTGGTCGCAGGTGCCCCTCAAATGTGGAATACCTGCGTTGTAATTCAGACGCTACCTAAGCTCGGCAAGTTCCTTTTTTACCTCCGCATATATTTTTGCAATCTCGCCTAATTTCGACCTGATATCGTCTTCAAAGGCTTTCCTGTCCTCAGCCATCCACTTGCGCAGCACCCGAATGATCAGCAGCCCAACAAGGAGTGGTGCCGTAAGGATTAACGCAATCAGGATGACGTTCAGAGCGAGGATGAGTAGATCAATCCGAACAGGTTCCATCTCATAATTCTCCGTTGTATAGCCGGGCCGCACCTTTAAAGACCAAGGCTCCAACGAGACAAATAATCACGGCTGCGTAAAGTAAACCGTTTTCCCTAGCCACGTCGTACTCAAAATTTCTTTCATGAACAGCATACTTGCAACGCTCTTTGGGATCATCCGTCAGATGGTGAGGTTCGAGCATGCTAGGCGGCGAGTTTTTTCCCTGGCCAAGAGGACAGGTAATCATCGGCTTTGGATCTCACCGAAATCATACCTGATTGGTCTTGGAAAGGATGTAATAAAAGTGTGTAAGAAAAATCCGAAAGCAAAGGATAGACTGTTAAAGCTGTGGAAATTGGGTAGCGTGGAGCTTATGCGGGTTGTCGTTTCTCTCCCAAGTCTCACCTCATGTAACGGGGGTAGTGCTTAACGGGGTTTGGATGGGGGAAAGCGATAGCAACTGTTCCAAAGTCGACGATAGGCTTCGGCCTCATGAGCCCAACGCACATCGTCCCATCCGAGCTCAGCCTGCACGATTTCACGTATCCGTTCCATCAAGGGGATACCCCCTTCAGAGAGAAGCAGCCCAAGTCGCACCCGTCGGAGCAGCAGATCGTCTAGGTGGACCACTCCCTCCGTGCGGGCGGCCCAACGCAACTCTGCCCACAGCGCGGGGCTTTCCCCAATGGGAATCAGTTCACGGGGATCACTCGCAGCGAGGATGGCCGGTGCGTCGGCACCGTGGCGACCGACGAGCCGTAACCGGTCAGCGGGCGCGAGGTCGGCATACAAAGAAGACTCGGCCGGCGGTATATCAAGCATGCGCAGACGGCGATCGAAGGAAGGGCGTCCCGGGAGCCGACGGCGTATGGCTCGTAGTGCGTCGTGGGCCATCAGACGGAAGGTGGTGAGCTTGCCACCGGTGACGGTCAAGAGACCCTTTTCATTCCAGATGACGGACTCGCGCGATTCCTTAGATGGGTCGGCTATTCCAGTGCCCACCACCGCGCGCACACCGGCCCAGGTGGATTGAACGTCGTCGAGTGTGAGGTCAGAGCTCGGGAAGGCATATCTGACTGCGCCCATGAGGTACTCAACTTCTGCTTGGCTGATCGCCGGCTCTAGCTGGGGGACAGAACCGTGATCAATATCGGTGGTGCCGAAGATGACGACTCCCTCCCAGGGGAATCCGAAGACCGGTCGTCCGTCGTCGGGATGAAAGAAACTGACCGCGCGAGGAAGAGGTAGTCTCTTCAAAGGAAATACCAAATGTCCACCGCTCAACTTCCGTAGACGAGGTCTGCCTCCCACAATCGTACGTAGGTCATCAGCCCAGGCCCCCGTGGCGTTGATCACAACATGTGCACGGATCTCGATTGTGCGTCCTTTCCCCTCCGGGGTTTGATCACGCAGCAAGACGCCCTCCACCAGACCTGAGCGTTGCATCAGCAGATCATCGACACGGGCATAATTCAGTGCCGTACCCCCCTCACGCACAGCCTCGCGGATCACCCGCAGGACCAAACGGGCATCGTCGGTCAACGCATCGATGTAACGGTAACCGCCGATTAATTCCCCAGCGGTGAGTGGAGGGCATAAATTACGCAGGTCGTCTGGGTCGTAGTGACGGGTACCCCATCTGAAAGCCAATAGGTCGTAGAGGATTAAGCCTGCGCCGAGCACCCACGCGGGGACACGGTCATTGACGAAGTTCGCCATCAGGAAACCCAATGGGCTGACCAGCCCCCTGCCCTGCTTTAGGAGATGTTCACGCTCGCGCACTGACTCGTATGTGAGCCGGATCTGTAGATTGCGCAGGTAGCGAAAGCCTCCGTGGACCAGTTTCGAGGAGCGACCGGAGGTACCGGAGGCGAAGTCCCTGGCTTCGACGAGCAGAGCCTTTAATCCGGCGCGAACCGCCTCACGTAAGATCCCAGCGCCAGTGATCCCACCGCCGATGATGATCAGATCCCACGGGGAGTCGGGCCTCTCAAGTTGAGACCATGCCTGGTCACGCCATCCTCGTTGCCACATGGCCTACCTCATATGATTGGATCTATTTGGATTGCCGAAGCTCTGCTTCGGCTCCACAAGCAGAGCTTGTGGACTCCAAAAATAATTTTATGGCGCGGTCTCGATTCCCACAGAAATCTTGTATGTCAATACCTTAACGCAGCAGCTTGCCAGGGTTGAGCAACCCCTGCGGGTCAAGCTTTTGCTGAACGGCCTCCAGCATGGACATCCCCACCTCGCCCTTCTCGACAGCGAGATAAGGGGCGTGATCCGTGCCAACGCCGTGCTGGTGGCTGATGGTTCCTCCATGGGCGACGATGATCTCACTGGCCGCGCTCTTTAACTTCTGCCAGCGGTGTAGCGTCTCAGCTGGGTCCCTCGCCCTACGGAAGATGAAGGTTACGTAAATGCTAGCGCCATCACGGTAGATATGTGATAGATGAGCAAAGACCAGGGTGCGCTCCTCGAGATCCATCAGTCCATCTCGTAGAGCGGCGATGACAGCTTCGGCCGTGGTCAAGACACTTGCCCAGGGAATAGCGGTCTCCAGCGTATCAACGGCGTAGCCACGCTCCCAAAGGGTGTTGCGCAAGTACGGGGTGTAGAAACGAGATTTGCGCCACATCTCCCCAACGATTTTCCCGACCAACAGTCCCCCATGCGACCGAAGGAGGGTTCCAGTGCGCCACTTTGTGATGGCTAAGATCCCTCGGTAGCCCGTGAGCCCATAGATCAGCATACAAGGCTCATCACCATACCCGAGCAAGCGCAGCCCGCGCTCAGCTAAAGATACCAGTCTCTCGCGACCCGCCAAAACCAAGGTGGTCTCGGTCTCTTGGGGATTGCTTAGGCGTAGCATGGAGAGAGGCAGATCCGATTGGGCGACAGCTCGTACGGCATTTACACCTGTCTCCCAATCCCGAAAGAACGCTGCGTAGAAACGTTCCACCTCTGGGGTTGATCGGATGCGGACGGTCGCGCGCGTGATGATACCCAAACGGCCCTCGGAACCGAGAATCATCTCTCTCAGGTCAGGTCCGGCGGCGCTGGCTGGTAAAGGCGGCAGATCGAGTGGACCGATGGGGGTTTCGAGGTGCCCTCCGGCGAAGAAATCCTCAACTCGACCGTAATAGTAGGACTGCTGGCCGCTGGAGCGCGTGGCGATCCAGCCCCCCAAGGTGGAGAATTCCCAGGATTGTGGGAAGTGGCCCAAAATGTAGCCATGAGTGCGCAGTTCTTCCTCCAGGCTCGGTCCAGTGATGCCGGCCTCAAAGGTCGCTGTTTGATCAATCTCGTCGAGTTTGATGAGCTTGTTAAGGCGGCTCATATCGACAGTCAAAGTCGGTTGGTCGCCGGGTAGAGGGTTGATGTGCCCCACGACACTGGTGCCACCGCCATAGGGGATCAGAAATGTGTCGGTTTCTCCTGCGTACTTGATGAGCGATCGAACCTCTTCATCGTTGGTTGGGTAGGCAACGCCGTCGGGGTAAACCCCGATGTTGCCTGAGCGGAGTGCGATCCAATCGGGCAAGCTTTGTCCGCGCGCGTGGAGGAGTCTCTCCGCGGCGTTGGTGCTGACCAGCGGATGAGTAGCGAGACGGCTGGTGGGCACAGCGGAGAGCACCTGCTCAAAGGAGGCATCAGGGACCGAATCGGCTTCTCCGATGATCCGCTCAAGGTACTGTGAGGCTGCTTGGGGAAGCGGGTGGATCTTGGCGTCGTCCCCCCAACCGTTCCAGCGTCTCATGACTAACCTCCGCCATAGCCCTCGGCGGCAACCTGCCATAGATCGAGGCTCTCGATCATCATCTGGCGCGTGACGCTTTCGGCCACTTCGGGATCTTTTCTCAGGGCGGCGTCTCGTAGGTCCTGGTAGAAGACCCGCGAACGGGCGCGGGCCTCTGATGAAGAGAAATAAATCAAGGCCATGCTACCGTAGAGATCACGAAATCCATTGAGGATCAGGGTGAAGACAGGATTGCCGGAGTCGATCGTCAGGTAGCGGTGGAGCTCCCAGTCGGCGGTGGCGAATACCTGGGGTTTATCGTCGAGCTTAGGATAGTCCGTTAGGAGTTCCGCCACATGTTTTTGTTTGCGCTCCACGGCCGCGCGGGCGTAGGCGGGGGCCAACGAGATGCGTACCTCGAGTAGATTGGGCACGAAATCAGGTGGGATGTGGTTCTTGTGACGCGCGATGGTCCCTAGGACGCCGAGGTTTCCCTCGCGCCAGTAGTTCCGAACTCGGGTGCGTCGTCCGTGGCGGATTTCGATCCAGCCGTCGCGCGCCAGACGCTGCAAGGCCTCGCGCAGCGTGGGACGGGTGACCCCGAGTTGGGAGGCAAGTTCGCGTTCAGCGGGCAGGTTGGATCCGATCGGGAAATGGCCTTCGAGGATGGCCTCGATGAGGCGGGTTTCGGTGAGTTCAGCTGGCCTGGCTGGCGCTTCCCAACGATTTTCCTCATTCATGGTAAGAGGTCTAACCAGTTAAGGATAGTTTACAACGGTTTGCGCCCTTTTAGACAATGGGTTCAGGATTAGCTTCCTGTCACAAGCCGCAAGCTACAGGCTACAAGCTTCAAGCCTCAAGTCACAAGCTGCAGGCTGTCAAACGACCTCCCCGCGAGCTTAWAGCTCGCGGGGAGGKSTCTCAGAGAAGCTTTAACCCAATCGGACCGCTTTGATTAAAAAGAAACCAGGAACTACAAAGTGGCTTAACTTTCACAATAAATGGAAGGGAGCCCGCGTTTATAACCTTACAACCCTTCCAAGATTTCTCTCACCAAGCCCGGTCCTCGATAGACGAGCCCGGTATAAATCTGGATCAGCGTCGCCCCAGCCTCAAGTTTTTCACGGGCATCCTCTACGGAGAATATCCCACCCACACCTACAATGGGTAGCCCGCCACCGCTTAGTTGATAGATTTGGCGCACCATCTCCGTCGAGCGCTCTCTGAGCGGCACCCCGCTCAGGCCTCCCGTCTCTTCACGATAGGATGAGGACAATGCCGATCGATCGACGGTGGTATTGGTTGCAATGATGCCGTCCATCCCAGTCCCCTGCACGACAGCAACGGCGTCCTCTAGTTCGTCATCATTTAGATCCGGCGAGAGTTTGACCAAGATCGGGACCCTCCGTCTCCCTGTAGCCTCCAAATCAGACCTGGCGGAAGAAAGGGCTCCCAAAAGATCCTCCAGATACTCCCTCGCCTGCAAGCGACGAAGCCCGATCGTGTTCGGCGACGAGATATTGATCGCTAGGTAGTCCGCTACAGGGTAAAAAATCCTCAACAAAGTCAGGTAGTCCTCCGACGCCTTAATAAGCGGTGTGTCCATGCCTTTACCAATGTTGACCCCTAACACAACACCTGGTAGGCGTCCCCCACTTTGTAATCTGCGCAGCAAAGCTTCGGAGCCCGCATTTGGAAATCCCATGCGATTGATCAAAGCCCGGTCCTGAGGCAAACGAAAAACACGTGGCCGGGGATTTCCCACCTGTGAATGTGGGGTGACGGTGCCTAACTCCAAATGCCCAAAGCCCAAACATGCCAAGCCACGGAAAGCACGACCGTCCTTGTCGTACCCGGCTGCCATTCCAACGGGATTCGGAAAATCCAATCCAAAGGCATGAACACGTAAATCCGACTTCTCTAAAGAGAAAACCCGCCACATCCAAGCCCGAACGGGTGGCAGTGCCCCTGACAACTCCAGGATCCGTAACGTCAACTGATGAGCCCTCTCGGGATCGAGTTTGAAGATCAAAGGTCGAATAGATTTGTAATTAGGCATGTCGTGTAATAAGGGACCGGGGATTAGGGATCAGGGATCAGTGGATGTTCAACGCCTAATTCCTAGTCCCCAATCCCTGATCCCTTCCCATCATCCCGACGCGCAAGTTGAACAATCACTGCGCCCAACCCTGCGATGACTAATCCAATGATTTCCTTCAAGTTGATCCTTTCACCAAGAAATAGCACAGCCAGGACAGGAATTTGTATCAACATCGTATTGTTGATGATGCTCGACTCCATCGCTGAGAGTGTTCGTAGGGTACGGTTCCACAGCGTAAAGGCGAAAGCCGTGTTGACCACCGCCAGCCAAGTAATAATGGCCCAATTGGTCAGCGTAAGTTGAGGTAAACCCTGAAATTGTATCCCGATCGTTAAGAGGACAAAGGCTCCAACACCCATGCTTACCAGTGTCACCTGAATGGGCTCGAGGTCTCGTTGACGATTAATCTCCCGTCCCAGGATCGAAGATGCTGAATTTGCAAGTAGACCTACCACAGCAGCGGTGATACCAATGATCTGGCCAGCAGGGAAAGAGACAGGATAGAAATAAACCACCGCTCCAAGCAATGCGATCCAGATCCCCACCCATTGAAGGACTGTGGGACGCTCACCGAGGACTGGGATTCCCATCATCGCAACAAAGATGGATGTGAGACTAAACAATAGATTTACCGAAACTGCTGGTAAGTAATTCAACGCCAGGAAATTGCCCCCTTGTGTCAACGTGTAAAACAACAAGCCAAGGGTGATCAATCGAAACCATATATGACGACGGATGCCGCGCAAACTGCGGATGTGTCCACCGCGAGTAGCCAGGATCAACAACACCAAAAATGCCAACCCATAACGTATACCTGCAAAAGTGAGCGCGGGTATCTCGCGCAAGCCGATCTTGACCAACACATAGGAGGTAGACCAGAGGAAGGTTACAAGTAGAGCTTGAAGAGCAGTTGTGCGGTGTGAGGGCAATGATTTCATCAAGTCAATCACATATGAGTGGGATCGGGGATTAGGGATCAGGAAAGGATGGCCACCAGGGCACCTGGGCTGATCATTCCTGATCTTAGAGACGCCCGGGTGCCCTGGTGCCCATGCGCCTTGGTGCCCCATCAGTCCCTGATCCCTAATCCCCAATCCCTAAGAACTTCTTTACCTCATCTGCTTGCTGCTGAGACACCTTTCCGGCTCCGGCCCAATGTTCGATCAATTGCGACAAGGTGAACACCGCATGCAATCGGTAGCCTGCTTCAGCGAGGTCCTGCGTAGCCCCTCCTTGACGATCGATCAGCACTACCACGTCATTTACCTCCAGGCCAGCAGCTTGCAGGCGTTCGATCGCTTCGAACTTGCTGCCGCCAGTGGTCGCCAAATCATCGATCAAAACGACCCTCTCACCCCGCTCAAAACCACCTTCAACCGCAGATCCCATGCCGTAGTCTTTGATCTCCTTACGTGGGTAGACCATCGGTCGACCGGTTTGCAGGGAAATGGCGGTTGCGATGGGCAAGGCAGCATAGGGCAGAGCAGCCAGCCGATCATAGCGCAAGCTCTTGAGAACGGGGAGATAAGCGCTTGCGACACGCATCAGCAGGGTGGGTCGAGAGGCCAAAAGCCGCAAATCGATATAGATTGGCGACTTCACCCCGGATTTGAGCGTGAATTGGCCAAAGCGAACACAATCGGCTTCCAGCAACGCATCAGCCAGCGCGGTGAGGTGTGATGACAGAACAGGGACAGGTACTTCACTCAAGGAACTACGAACGCTGTTAATCATCTCCTTGAGTCGAATGGCCTCGACGCGCGGATCTTCCGCCTTGGCAATCCCACGCGACACCGGTATGACCATCCCGAGCCCGTCCTCTCGTAATCCCGCTCGCAGCACCGCCTCGAGGTCTCCACCTTGAGCGCCGACTCCCGGTGCAAGGAGCCAAATATCAGGAACTGCCCGACGTACCTCCGTCAACGCAACCGGATCGGTTGCGCCTACGACCAGGCCCAAGTTGTCCGCTGTGTTCCATGCAGAAGCTATCCGAGCGAGCCGTAGATAGAGCGGCTCGATCCCCTCGATGCTGAGCACTTGGAGATCATCGGCTCCAGGATTGGATGTTTTACAAAGAAGAAAGACCCCTCGTTCCGGATCGGCGAGAAATGGTTCTAAGCTATCTCTTCCCAAGTAAGGGCTTAGGGTGACCGCATCCGCACCTAGCGTCTCGAACACGGCCCGGCTGTACGCGTGACTGGTGGAGGCAATGTCACCACGCTTGGCATCGAGAATAACCGGGATACCCTCGGGCACCGCTGCGATCACCTCTCGTAAGGCTGTCCATCCCTCAGCACCGAAGACCTCAAAGAAAGCGCTGTTGGGCTTGAAAGCACAAGCTTGATCGGCCGTCGCCTCGATCAAGCCCCAGCAGAAGTCACGGGCCTCTTCAGCCGTCGAGCGACGGAGAAATTCTGGGTGAGGATCGAGGCCGATGCAGAGGAGGGAATCAGCTTCTTGAATTCGATTGGTGAGATAATCGAAAAACGACATAGCACTCCCTAAAGTTGCTCATAGGGATCAGGGATCGGGGATCAGTGGGCATTCAACGCCTAATCCCTGATCCCCGATCCCTGATCCCTTCTCCCTCATGCCTTTCCCAATACCATCGCCAACAAAGCCATCCGCACATAAAGACCGTATTCCATCTGACGGAAGTAAGCCGCTCGTGGATCTGAGTCGAGCTCTAAACTGATCTCTCCCACGCGAGGCAGTGGATGCATCACGATCATCTCATCCTTAGCAGCTTGGAGCGTTTCCGGAGTGATCATAAAAGCTCCCTTCGCCTGTTCATACTCAGATAAATCCTCGAAACGCTCTTTTTGCACGCGTGTGACATACAAAACGTCTGTTTCCGCCAGTACCGGCTCGAGTGTCGTGTACTCTTTCTGCGAGACGCCTTTGGCAGCAAGCTCCTCGATCAACTCAGAAGGCATGCGAAGAATATCTGGCGAAACGTAATTCAACCTCACGACGAATAGGGACAGCAAACGGGCCAAAGAATGGACCGTACGACCATACTTCAGATCACCAAGCATCGTCACCGTCAGTCCGTCCACCCTCCTCAACTCTTCCTCAATCGTAAAGAGGTCGAGCAACGCCTGGGTCGGATGCTCGCCAATGCCATCGCCACCGTTGATGATGGGCTTGCGAGCGTATTCTGCGGCCAGTTTCGCCGAACCGACCTCCGGGTGCCTGATCACAATCACATCAGCGTAGCATTCCAGCGTGCGGATTGTGTCGGGTAAGGACTCCCCCTTAGCAACCGAAGAGTAGGTTACCTCGCTGATGGGTATCACACTTCCACCAAGACGCTCCATTGCTGACAGGAAAGACGACGAAGTGCGGGTGGAAGGCTCATAAAACAAGTTGGCTAAGATCTTCCCTTTAAGCAAGTCAAAGGTGCCGACGCGCTCTACCATCGCTCGCATCTCCTTGGCAACCCCGAAGATGTATTCCAGATCATCTCGTCTAAATTGGGAGACGGAAATGATGTCCTTACCATAGAAAGGAGCCTCGCGATGGTCACCGAGGGGAAGATGGGGACTGTGTACGCGTCGTTGATTGGGGGGGACAAAAGCTGCCATAGATACCTCCTATTTGATCTGTTGGTGTGTAACAGAGGATAAGTCTTTGCCATATCCTGGCGGGACAAGGATCTCGCCATCGGCATACGCTAGTTTGTTACGCAAGGTCACGCGGCGTACCTGACCCTGCAAACGCATACCCTCAAAGGGTGTCCAATCGCAGCGTGTGTGCATCCCTGATGAGCGCACCTCCCAGACTGCGTCGAGGTCGATTTCAACAAAAGTCTCATGCTGCTCTGGCAATCCGAAGATTCGCCGCGGGTTGGTATGGCTGCGGATGATCAAGTCATCGAGCGTCAACCGACCTTCGCTCACGGCGGTAAGAAGCAATCCCAGCGCAGTTTCCAGGCCAGGGAAGCCAGGAGGGGGGTCCTCCCCGTCCTTCTCAGATCGGGTATGGGGAGCATGATCCGTCGCAAAACAATCAACCACATCTAGATTGGCCCACAATGCATCTCTATCTGCAGCGGTCGCTAAGCGCGGACGCACCTCCCCTCGCCCGGCTCCCAATTTCGGCACATCATCCTCCGTCAGGAACAGGTGATGCGGAGTGACTTCACAGGTCACGGGCAAACCGATCTCCTTTGTTTTCCGGATGAGGGCAATCTCATCCTTCCGGCTTACATGACAAACATGCAAGGGTCGTTCATATAAAGTGGCGATGAGAAGTGCTGCAGCCAGACTGCGTCCCTCAGCGTGAACCGCGACAGGGCGATCGGCGGGCCAGTTGCCGATATGGTCTCGGAGCACAGCTAAGCCCTCCAAGCGGAGTGGGCCGTAGGTTTGATCGAGATACATCTTCAGACCACAAGCTTGTGATGCCAGGCTGGAAACGGTCGCGACGTTATCGGCACCAGCGCCGAGAAAGATGCCGTAGTCACATCGAGCCTTGGACTTGGCCGCAGCTTGAGCCTGCTTCAAGCTGGGCTCATCTGTCAGAGGCGGTTGGGTATTGGGCATCACCAACACAGCGGTGAAGCCCCCCGCAAGCGCCGCAGCAGTGCCGCTATCGAAGTCCTCCTTATGGGTAGCGCCCGGTTCGCGTAAATGGACATGGGGGTCGATCAAACCAGGAAGACGTATCACTCTACACCTCGGCCTTGAGCCAGCGTCAATTGGCAAAAAAAGAGAGCCGAACGGCTCCATTGAAGGTGGTGATAAAACGCCCGCCGGGAGGTGTGAACCTCTGGGCGGGCGTATATGGGCGTTGAAGCAATTTTTCTACCAGGCATAACACATTCTCAAACATTTTAGGACAAAGAAGACATCTGTCAAGAGGCGCGAGGCTTAAAGAATTAGCAGGGATCAGGGATTGGGGATCAGGAAACAACTTAGAAGAGTCCATCATCCTGATCCCTGATCCCTTGTCCCTACCATTCAGCGTCTTCGAAGCTGATTTATACGCATCAAGATTCGCACCATTGCATAAGCAAAAAAAATCAAAACGACCGCGCTGAATAATTTCATCACACTGAAAAAGGGGACTGATGAAGGATCCCCTATCCTGGTGAATAACACGATCATGATGGGAAGAAAGAGCGTGAGATAACCGAGCAGTCGGCGGTATCGCTGGATCTTGGATTCAGGATCGGTGTAGATCTGGTTCGCCCCCTCTACATCAGCCGGTTTGCGGAAGTACTGCCAACCCGCGAGCGACCCGAGGTGTTCCCAACCAGCGTCTCGGAAAAGTTGCATGTACTCATCCATATCGATCTTGGGCGTGGTGAAATCCAGTCGGTAGACCACGTCCTGAGGTTCCCCGTGGGTGAAGGTGTAGAACCCTGGCAATCCCAAGGCGGAGAGGTGCCATCCCTTTCTCGCCATGTCTCGCAACCATTCCTCCTCTTGATCATCTTGCCAGGCGAAAAACCACTTTAATCTTCGAAGCGTTTTCTTCTCCATCGCATTCATTTTTCATTCCCTTTCAGCCAAGTCTAGAAAGGAAATCAGATCCTAGCTTGGTCATGATCTGTAATCTCTGGATTTGCCCACGAAGCACCTGCATCCCCTTAGAGGTCAAGGCGTATACCTTACGGCGGTCCTCTTTCTTAACCATCCGGATCAAACCCCCCTCCTGAAGGGTGGAAAAGGCACCGTAGAGCGTACCCGGACCGACATCGACCATCCCCTCACTGGTCTGCTTAACCTTCTGCATGACACCGTAGCCATGAAGAGGTTCATCAAGCGCCAGCATGATGTAATACGTGGCTTCGGTAAGCGGTAGATACTTTTGGATCTGTTTATCTTCGGGCATGTGGTTCATCCTTATATATCAAGCAACGTTATATCATTATCCGTTATATCGTTAAGCGTTATAATAGCACACGTTATATCGGATGTCAATATAGTTTTTGGGGATTTGGAATCAGGGATCAGGGATCGGGGATTAGGAATTGGGGATTAGGAATTGGGAACTGAGGGGCACCAAGTTACTTTGGCACTAGGGGATCCGGTTTGATAATACCTTATTCTGGAGACCCTGGTGCCGAAGCGCCAAAGTTCCCATGCGCCTTGCTTCCCCCCGATCCCTATTCCCCTGGAAACTACCAATCGGTATCGCGTGCTCCCTCACGGTAACGACAATACCCACATTCCGGTCCTGGCGGCGGAGGTTCTGATAACTCCAGAACCGATAAGATTTGATCGATGAAATCCAGGAACTCACCTTCGTCTTTGGGGATGTCCAGCCAGCTCACATCCCCGATATAGGCCACTTGATCGTCGCGATATCGATCCATGGCAGTAGGCTCGACGCAAAGCAAGCCCAATCTGGTGATGGGACTCAACCTAAATCTGCGCGGGGCAGGATGTTCCAATGCGTAAGCATAGGCATGTAGTTGGCGGCTGTAGAAAGGCACATGTTTGGGTGTAGGCTCGGTCGTTTTGAAGTCCACAACGCCATAGGATGAATCGGCGAATTCTACGACGGTATCGAATTTACCAAGGATGAAGCAGCTTGAATCGTGGTTCGGCAGATCGATGGGCTGAGATTTCACCCACTTATCACCGAACTTAACCACACCTTCAGGCAGAGAGGGTGAGATCTCTGCGGTTGCTTTGCCCTCAAAATACGTCTGCATCAAACGGTCAATACGGGTGAAGATCTTGGGAAAGGGAGCCGCTGGGCGTTTAAACTCCTGGACGACCTTGAGATAAAAGCATCTGCGACACTCACTCCAGAGGAATGTCAGATCCGATGGGCTGAGTTTCCACAAGTTTGACATCTGGCTCCCTCCTGCTTTGTCTGATCACCATGATCGATAAAACGATGCTTGCCAATACGATTATGCACTTTCTCCCTTGTTTGTGTCCCCCACCTCGCATCGACCCGTCATTCGGATCCAACCCAAAATGTCCTCTAGAATCTGCTCGCGATTCGTTCGATCAATCTCGATCACACGCACGTTCGGATGTCTTTTGATCACATCCGTGAAATCCGTTCTGCGCTTGGCGATCGAACCCAATACGGTCACGTCGCTTTCAAGGACCTGCATCACGACCTCTCGAAACCTCCTGGATTGCAGTTCCATCGGCCCGATTTCATCGATGACAACGATATCCTTAGCTATCATCGCACGCGTCAAGCAGTCTACCGCGATCCCATCCATGACAGAAAGATCTACGCCGTATTTGCCAATGCGCGGAGCTCCGCGAATGCGGACATGGGCCAACACACCACTGCGCCCGTCCAACGTAATCAACGCGAAACCGGTCCTTCTGGTCCCCTCACGGATCTCCTCCGTGTAGAAACCTCCTGCATCACATGAGAGTTGAGAGAGGATCTTTTGAATGGCCGTCGTCTTCCCTGATCCAGGCGCACCCGTCAGGAGAAAGACACGCTTCATTTGGCCTCCTGTTCAAACAGATGCAAACAGCATATTATCACTATGAATAATATAAATCCCCAAAATGAAAGTCATCCAAGGGCCCTTGGCCTTACCAAGGATGGATCCTGCAATGAGGAAATCCCGATGCTGATGTCTTTCAAATCGCAGAAACATTGGGCTTCTTAGCGCCCGGCGGTTCTTAGAACAACTCTCATCGAATGTCATCCTGAGCCCCTCGGCTTCACTCGGGATAAACTCCGCCGAAGGGCTCAGGACAGGCTCCGCGAAGGATCCCTATGATGATGTTAATTCTTTCGACACATCACAGGGATTCTTCGCGCTTATCAGCGCTCAGAATGACATACTTCTTGTGTCATCCTGAGCCAATCGAAGGATCACTGTTGTATGCACCCTTCGGTCCTTCGTCATGCTCCGCTCGGCAATCCTTCGGCAAGCTCAGGACAAGTCTCTGGACAGACAGGACAAATACAGGCTCAAGGTGCTTTTTCGCTATTATGCATCAAATCTTGGTTGACTGAGCCAAAGTGACAAACACCCTACGGTCTCAACTGCTGGAGAATGGGGATTGTTGAGATCTTTTCCTCCGGCAATAAATACCAGTAGATGCCTTCCGGTCGGGAAAGCGAGTGACCTGTCTCGACCACCTCTTCTGGTGTGATCAGGATGTCCACAGGGATGTCATGCTCCAACATAGGAATGGGTTCATCCAGAATTTGAAGCGGATGAACAGTGGTGACCACCGGCGTCTTCTGATGGATGAGGTCATAAGTTAAACCCAGGGCATATTCCAGATCTGAATAACCTCCACCTTTGCCGACACGCGCTCCCATCCTATTCACGGCTACTGAGCCAGCGACCACCAGATCTACAGGCTGCATTTCAGAGAAGTTCACCAACCTTCCCAGACGGAACGCGCCCTTAATTGTTCCCGCTTGGTGGAGATCATCTCCTTTGAGCCGATCGGGATCCAATTCGATGAAGCAGCGACGGTCACGCAATCGGGGCACGGCCATATAAACTACTTTGCCATCGCGCAGCGCTATCTCGCGTACCGGCCTTTGGGGGGAATCGGGGTTGCATTTCAGGACCTGTGCATTCCGCCATACCCCTAACTTCGCCAACCTATTCGCTGCCCCTTCTGCTCCTTGGAAATTAGGGATTCGTCCTTGCGCTCCGGGGGATCGCGCCACACCCGCTTGCGTCATCGATTCCCAAACCTGTTGGCGGATATCCTGCTTATTTCGTCCCATTTCTTTAATCGATCTCTGAGTTTGATGCAGCGTGTAGAATGATCATCCACGCTCAGGAGTGTTCAGGGTTGTACTCTGTCCTCCGCCCAATGGACCCTACATGAACCAGGGATGGGTTGGTCTCGTCTCTCGTCAGCCTACTGTCGTGGCATACGACGCTCGTAGATCCAATCCTCCACTCGCAGGTATCCACGGATTCCCTGAGCAAGGACCATTCGCAAAGGTTCTGGCGGCCATGGAATCACCTTGCGATTGATAAAGGGACACTCCAACAAACCGCTCTCACGCTCGAGCAACAGATCTCTAATTGTCTGAGCATTTAGATGACTCGTGGACACACCATGCCCAATACAACCCAAACTATAAACGGCACGCTTACCGCCAAGGTACCCTAATGCAGGTGTCAGATCGAGGGTGACCGAGAACGGTCCTCCCCATCGGTGGGTAATTTTCACATCCCTGAAGGAGGGGAAGAGCAGCGCCATATGATCCTCTAAATGCCTCCAGGCTGACTCGCTGTCATCCGCGTTCAGGTCATTCGCGTAGGTTAAGCCAACAGGCCCTCCACCGATAACCAATCGATTATCTGGTGTGATACGGTAGTAGTGGATCAGGTTGCGCGCATCTTCTACCCCCTCACGACCACCCCAACCGACAGGTTCAAGTTGCTCAGGAGTAAGTGGCTCCGTAGCGATCATGTAGGTAAAGGCGGGGACTTGCTTACGCCTCAGGTGTGGGAAGAGGTGAGAGTAGGCATTCGTAGCAAATACGATTTTCTCGGCCTTCACCGTTCCACGCGGGGTCCTTAGGCAGAAGTTCGAATTGGATGTGATCTCCGTCACCGGGGTGTTTTCGTAGACCACCGCTCCGAATCGCATGGCCAGCCGTTTTTCCTCACGCACGAGTTTCGCTGGATTAACCAATACCAAGCGCGGTTCCCACATCGCACCCAGGTATAACGGAGAATTTACCCTCGCTCGGATCTCATCGCGCTCGATCCAATAAATACCGTCGAAACCAAGGGATTGCATCAACTCAATATCATGACGAATGCGCTTCACATAGCCCTGTGTTGTCGCGGCGCGCAAGAAACCTGGTCGACTGTAATCACAATCCAGGTCTTCGCGCTGGATAAGCTCACTCATACAATCTACTGCGCGTTCCATATACGCATGTGCTTCCTTGAGAAACTGCTTCCCACGCACCATCTCAGTGACACCGAAGCCAAGGCCGATCACCGTCATACCGAATGAGCCATTCCGCCCACTGGAGCCATATCCGATAGACTTGGCCTCCAAGACGACGACCCGTAGAGCGGGTTCTGCGCGCAACAGCTCATAAGCTGTGACCAATCCCGTATATCCTCCACCAATGATGGCAATATCGACGGTCACATCGCCTTCTAAGGGCGGCTCCGGCTCATATTCACCATATGTATCCAGCCATAACACATTCGGGGGATCAGGCAAAGCGATCATGGATCTCCTCCAACCAACTACTGGCCACCGCGGTAGCGATAAAGGCGTACCCTTTAGATTGTCATCAACTTGAGTTCTAATCGCTAACCCTTCAGTGTGCTCACCGAGCCACCTGGATGGACAGGATAGATGCTCCGACGATGTTCAGGACAAACTCTTCGATGGATCATCCAACGCATGCTTCCTCCAGGTCAGACCTAAGCGGCCTCGAAAGCGGCTTTTGCCTCTTCCTTCTTGTATCCAATCAATTTCATCAGATCGTTGACCCCTTTAGTCCCTCCGGTTATGAAAAGTGTTGTCAGGATGACGTCCACCCATGGAAAGCGCGTAATCCCGAAAGGGGCTAATACTCGCAATTCGAGACCTAAGGTCAGGGCCAATCCAGCGATAAAAGCCACAGCGCTTAGGATCCATTTTTTGTGCGCTTTGATCACCGTATCCAAGATGGGGTCAAGCAATTCAATAAGCTGTTGGATTGCGAAGCTGGCAATAAGAACCGGAGCTAGGGCTTCAATTAACTGATTCATCTCTCCTCCTCCAAGGAAGCGACCTCGGTATCTGATATTGTGGTTCTATTCTGCCTGAAAATGTAACAATGCTGTATACGCTCACGAGTGGGAGCAATTTTCACAAATTAGGATACCGCCAGCCGGACCACGGTCACGCCATCTCCTCCTTCTCCCGCTTGACCCGGTTCAAAGGAAGAGACATATGGATTATCTTTCAAAGCCTGGCGGATCGCCTCGCGCAAGCGTCCCGTCCCCTTACCGTGGATCACACGCACGAAGGGCATTCCCGCCAAATAGGCAGCGTCCAAACGCCGTTCGAGTTCCTCAAGGCCCTCCTCAACCGTGCGGCCCCGAATATTCAATTCCAGTGGTGGCGCTTGTGTGATGCCTCTACTCACCGCTTGGGGTTGGATCGGACGATACTCAATCGATGGGCCTTCACCCACTCGGATCAACTCCTCTAATCGTGCGCGCACGCGCAATCTTCCGATCTGGACCTCCGCTTGTTCCTGGTTGAGACCGGTAATCACGCCTTCTGCATCGATTGTACGCAAACGCACTCGATCTCCTAAGCTAAAGGACTCTTCAATAACATCTAAAGATCGCCCTGGTAGATCCAAGCCTGATATCTGACCGGAAACGGATTCAGCGACTTGTTCCCCTAGCTCCTCAAGTTCAGTTTCGATCGCCTTCAACTCCTCTAACGGCTGTTCTGCATGGGTAAGACGACGTCGAAGATCTTGTAAGTGCTCACGAATCGCATCTACCTCCGACTCCGCATCCACCCGAGTCTGCTCCAGCAACTCCAACCTCTCCTCATCGATCATATCCAAACGCGCTGCTAATTCGGCTTCCAACGCTTGAACTCCTTTGCGCGCCTGTTCTGCCTCCTCCCTCTCCTTACGGATCAAATCCCTTTGGCGGTGGATTTCGTCCAGCAGGCTCTCAGCGCGCAAGTCCTCAGGTGAGACCATCTTGCGGGCGCGCTGGATGACATCCTCATCCAATCCGAGTCGCCCGGCAATCGCCAACGCGTTCGATCGTCCTGGCAAGCCAATGGTGAGATGGTAGGTAGGTCGCAGGCTTTCCAAGTCAAATTCGACGCTTGCGTTACGTACACCAGGCGTACCATGTGCGTAAACCTTCAATTCAGGATAATGGGTGGCGACCAAAGTGGTCACCCTTCGTTCCAACAGAAAGCCCAGAATGGCGCGCGCCAATGCCGCGCCCTCTTGAGGGTCAGTGCCCGCGCCCAATTCGTCGAGAACGACCAAAGAGCGAGAGGTGACAGCTTTGAGAATGTCGATGATGTTGGAAATATGCGACGAGAAGGTCGAAAGGGATTGTTCGATGGACTGTTCGTCGCCTATATCGGCGTAGACCGAATCGAAGGTCGATAACTCGGAACCGGAGAGGGCGGGGATGTGCAGTCCACACTGAGCCATCAATGATAACAGCCCAGCGGTCTTGAGCGAGACCGTCTTTCCGCCTGTGTTTGGCCCTGTGATAACCAGGGCATATGTGTTCTCATCCAAGACCAAATCAATCGGCACAACAATATCCGGATCAAGTAGAGGGTGACGAGCGCTTAACAATCGTAAGGTCGATCCGGGGTGATCATCGTCCGCCCGAGTATTGAAGGGATTCATGATCGGCTCGTTGGCTTTGATCGCTTCAGCGTAACGGGCCTTCGCAAAAGCGAGATCGAGCTCGGCTAACGCTTCAACGGTTCGGATAATGGTTTCTGACTCTTGCCCGACCTGTTCTGAGAGCTCGGCCAAGATACGACGCACCTCATCACGCTCAGCCAATTGAAGCTCGCGCAACCGATTATTCAAGTCAACCACCGTGAGCGGCTCAACGAACAATGTCGCACCGGAGGCGGATTGATCGTGGATTACCGATTTAACTTTCCCTTTGAACTCAGCCCTCAATGGGATGACAAATCGACCATCGCGCTGGGTGATGATCGGTTCCTGGAGCATGGGTGCAATCTTTGAGTCACTTAGCAGACTTTGAAGCTTTCCCATCAAACGGTCATGAGACACCCGTAGATCGTGCCGGATGGTGGCGAGTCTTTCTGAGGCGCTATCGAGAACTTCGCCGCGCTCATCAAGTATCCTTGAAATGACATCAATCAAAGGTGAGGATGGTTCTAAATCGAGTGCCAGAGTCGAAAGAACGGGAAAGGATTCACCTTCTTTGTCAAAACGGCGTCGCAGCGTGCGGGAAGCGATGAGGGTGCTCTTGAGATCGAGCAATTGGTCAGGTTCTAAGATCGCGCCTCGGGTGGCCGCGGTAACTGCAGACCGCACATCGCGCGCACCCCCAATCGTGAGGCCAGGCACCATACTGAGCAATGTGCGCGCCTCCGTGGTCCCCGCCAAACGACGGCGTACTTCCAGCAAGTCATTAGTTGGCTTCAAAGCCCGCGCCAACTCTTTAGAAGCAGAAAATGCTGCATGACTCGCTAAACGGCTGAGGACAGTCGGAAGCTCAAGAGTATTAATTGATTTTGCACCCATACCGATGGCAGTGTAACATGATTCCCAGCGCATTTCATCAGACACAGGTTTTATTGAAGCATTTTAAGCATTGCGATTATTATTTTGTGTGCGCGAACTTTACAATGGAAACATTGATTGAGGAGCGGCGACCTGCAGCGCAGAGTTTGGCAAGCGAACAGGAAGCTGATAGACTCATCGACCAATCTCTTACCCTATCGACCAAGTAGAAAAAGGAGTGAGATATTCTCATCCATTAACGCTCGAACCAGATACAATACTCTCATCGCCAATTCATGACATAATCTTCCATAAGCAATGGTACTGGTGCGGAACAACGTTCGATCGAATAAGAAGGGGTAACATGTCTAACAACTCTAAATCATCCAGTCGAATCGACCCGTCAATCGTTCCATTGCTGAGAAGTCTTGCACTCGAGCTGGTCATTTATGCGCCGCTCGTTACGCTCTATTTCTTCATCGTGCTCCGCACCGCGAACGACTGGCTCACGAACCTGTTCACTGCTTCATCAACCGGGTATGCCATCGTTGCAGTGCTCCTCATTGTGGGGCAAGGAGCGATGCTCGAGATTCTCACCTCGTGGCTTCTGCGTAGGTTCGGGCTCAGGCATTAAGCTATGTGGTTCCCTATTACACAGGTTTCGATCAACCCTCTCATCCTCGCCATCATCGGCTTCGTCGTCGGTGTGCTCGGTGGATTCTTCGGCGTGGGCGGAGGATTCTTGGCGGGTCCGATGATGTTTTGGGCCGGCGTACCGATCAACTTTGTCGTCGGCACCGATTTGGCTCACATGACGGGAAAATCGATCGTTGCTGCCCGTCGCCATCGCGCGCTTGGCAACGTTGATATCCGCCTGGGGGCTCTGATGATCCTCGGCACGATCCCCGGCATTGAAGCCGGTGCACAACTGATCGAGCGGCTCGAGTCGATCGGTAACGTCGAAGAAGTCGTCGGCCTTACTTACGTGTTCATTTTGACCTCGATCGGTCTTTTCACAGCATGGGAGAGCCTGCGCGCGATCCGTATTAGAAGGACCGACCAACTCGAGGTTCAGGAAGTCTTAGGGATTCAAAGTTTGTCCTATCGCTCGCGCCTGCTCAGGATCCCACCCATGATCAAACTACGGGTATCGGGTATCGAGGAGATTTCAATCTGGGCAATCATCCTTGTAGGCGCCTTGACCGGGCTTCTCGCCGGCTTCCTTGGCGTCGGCGGCGGTTTTTTGCGTATGCCGCTTCTGATTTACCTGCTCGGTGTCCCGACCCACGTCGCCGTAGGCACGGACCTTTTCGAGATCATGATCTCGGCCGGTTATGGCACTGTGAGCCATGCGCTGAAAGGGAATGTGGACATTCTCATCGCCCTCACGATGAACACCGGCGCGGCCATCGGTGCCCAAATCGGCGCGGTCATGACACGCTACTTCTCAGGTCCAATTATTCGCTTCCTTTTTTCTTTTTTACCTCTGATCGCTGCCGTGCTGGTCTTACTACGTCTGGCGGGCTGAACTGGAGGTTATGGACTTTATGAAACAAACAGTACTCCCTCAAGATGAAGGATATTCACTCATCGGCATCGGAAGAGAACCGCGCGATCCAAACCACATGCGCTACGCTGAAGCGATCTCGAGAGCCATGGGCTTGTGTCCCGTCCTCTTTCATGTCTCTCCACCTGACGAATCGCTGGAAGAAGGTGAGAGGCTTTTGGCAAATGCGCGTTCCATGCTCTCGTCTAAGGATGTCGAGGTCCTTCACGTCGAAGGTAATGTGGAGAACGGGATCGTGAACGAGCTAAAACGCCGTCCCTATCAACTCCTCGTAATGGAGACTTCCTTCAGTGATCCTGACCAACCCGCTTCTCAACTGAGTAAGCGCTTGGCGAATAGGGCCAAGGTAAGCGTACTCCTTGTCCGTAATCCGCCAGATCAAATCAGTGAGATCTTAATTTGCACTGGCGGTCACCCTGAGTCAACCCGCGCGGTGACCTTGGGCATCAACCTGGCGCAGGCCATCAAGGCAAACGCCACCATCCTCCATGTCGCCTCCAGCACGCCATCGATGTACACAGGTCTGCCTGCGATCGAGGAGGGGCTAGAACAGGTAATAACCCGCGAGAGCCCACTCTCCAACCATCTTAAAGAAGCAGCGTCGATAGCCAAAGCAGCTGGGGTAGAGACGAAGCTGGAACTTCGTCACGGCGTTGTAACCGAGGAGATCGTCCGAGCCTGTGAAGTAAAACCAAACGATCTGGTTGTGATCGGTGCCCCTAAACCAGGGGCATTGATCGAGCGATTACTTTTAGGTCGCGTCGCTCCGCAATTGATCACCAGCAACAAATGCTCCACCTTGATCGTTCGAGACAACGGTACTTAACCGCTTTAATTCCTCAACCACGATACCCAGCAGTTGAGGACTGGCCATTTGTCACTACCTACGAAATCCTTTTCAGACCAAAATAGAAACACGATTCCACTCAAAAAAGGTCAGCCGCGAGAAGAGGAACGGTTGTGAGGGAAATATGGACGATCTTACCAGCGCATTTCTCGAGTTAATCCGGCTCACATCAACTGATTTGTCACCAGACGTTGAGGAATCCCTGATCCTTGCACGAGATCAGGAAGCAGCCGGCTCAGCTGCCAAGAGCGCCTTGGAAGCTGTCTTGCAAAACGTGGCCCTTGCGCGCGAGCAATCCACCCCAATCTGTCAAGACACCGGAACCCCAATATTCTATGTCCAACACCCACAGGGTTGGAGCACCAGAAAGTTGCGAGAACAGATACGATCTGCCGTAGCCGCAGCAACTTCCCTCGCCTATCTACGACCGAACGCCGTTGATGCGATCTCCGGTATCAACAGCGGCAATAACCTGGGCGACGAAGCCTTCCCCACCATCCACTTTGAAGAGATCGAGGGTGAGGAATTGATCGTCGATTTAATGCTTAAGGGGGGTGGTTGTGAAAACGTCGGTGCTCAGTACTCACTCCCCGACCGACGCCTTGCCGCCGGGCGAGATATGGAGGGCGTGCGCAAAGTTGTCCTCGATGCGGTATACAAGGCTCAGGGCAAAGGCTGCGCCCCTGGCGTTTTAGGCGTGGCCGTCGGTGGTGATCGCGGTTCCTCATATTACGGATCTAAGGAATCCCTCTTCCGCAAACTCGATGAACCCAACCCGGATCCAGACTTGGATGCGTTTGAGGAGCGGTTGACAGAGGAAGCCAATCGATTAGGCATCGGGCCCATGGGCTTCGGAGGGGTGACAACAGTTCTTGGAACGAAAATCAAGGGCATGCACCGTCTTCCAGCAAGCTTCTTCGTCTCTGTGTCCTACATGTGCTGGGCGCATCGACGTCGAAGAATGGTCGTGCATGGTAGCGACATTCAGTACCCATAGGAGAGCGAGGTATGTACAACCTCAGCGTTCCCATCTCAGACGAGCAAATCCGTGAACTTAAAGTCGGCGATTCCGTTTCTCTCTCCGGCGTCATCATCACAGGACGCGACACCGTTCACAAATGGATGATCGAGACTTTCATCAAAGAGACGCGCCAACCAGTGGGCGATGACCTTGAGGTTTACGAAGCCATTAAACCCTTACTCGATGGCGGCGCGATCTACCACTGCGGACCGGTGGTAGCCGGGCTTGATACCGGCGACTACCGCTTCGTCGCGGCTGGTCCCACAACCAGCACCCGCGAGGAACCCTATCAAGGCGACGTGATGCGCCACTTCAACCTCAAGGCCGTGATCGGAAAAGGCGGCATGGGCCCGCAAACCCTTGCCGCTTGCCACGAGGTTCCTGGCGTCTACTTACACGCTATCGGAGGAGCGGCCTCTTTGATCGCCCAGTCTGTACAGCGCGTGATCGATGTGCACAAACTTGATTTCGGGGTGCCCGAAGCGATGTGGGTGATCGAGGTCAAAGACCTCCCCGTTGTCGTAACCATGGATTCCCACAACAGCAGCATTCACGCTGAGGTTGAGACGCAATCCATGGTTGAATTGGAGAGGTTGCTGGCCTCGTAATCCCCGATAAGGGAAAAAAATAATAACAATCGTGCGTCGACCGCTTTGAATCGCGGTCGACGTATCTTTCCCCTACGATCCTTCTTGAGCTTGTCTTATTTGGATGATCTGAGATTGAGGTCCCTGCTCATACGATCAATCAAGCGCAATTCTCGCCAATACTGCCCTATGATCGGAGTGGGGACCGTCGGGAGCATCTAGATGACGGGCTTCCAACACTCTCCAACGATGGTCACCTGGGGAGAAGAAAATGTAGTCGAGTCGTCTGCGCCTCGCTCGACCCCTCGAGAATAAGCGTAACTCGTGCGTCGTGCCATCCTTTTTTGGGTGTATATGTCGATAGACATCGAGCCATGTTTGCCGCATATCTGCGATCTGCGCCGCGTGCTCGTTGACGTTGAAATCACCGCCAATGAGCGCCGACCTCTTTCCCGCGACGGAGTTAACCCATTTCTGCAGAAGTTGTACCTGCGCTGCGTTGTGGCTTGGCAACAAGCTCAGGTGGACTGAGAACACCGGCAACTGAACTCTTGGAGTCTCTACCTCTGCCCCAAGCACCAATCGACGCACAAAGGGTCGAAAACTTGGTTCAAGATGTCGGAGGCGAGGTGTTTTTAGCGGAAAACGACTGAACACCGCTAAACCCTCTTCAAAGCCTATTCCCTTGTGATGACCATTGGCTCGCGAGTAGACATATGCCATGTTCAATCTCTCCGCAAGCCATTGATCGGTACGGACATCCGGTGTACGGGCGACTTCTTGCAGCAGGAGGATATCCACCTTTTGCTCCTCTACCAATCGGGCAAATGCCTTCAGGCGCTGCAGTAGGTGACGATGACGTGGCCAGTCATGCCACAGATTGGCGCTCAACACCGTGATTGCATCGTCTCTCCGATATGAAGCGCGGATAGAACCCTTACCCGGTGTCTCTCTACCGTTAGGTTCGACCACGGAGAGCGTCTGACCGATCACCGGGCTCAGCACACGAAAGATGGAGTGTCGTAGAACCCTACGCACCCATCGTGACAGTTTTGCAAAATAAGACGCGCCGCCTACAGGCTGCGCGTCATGATGTATATCACTTGATTCCGCCAATTAAGACTCCACAGCTGGGGGTTTCCCCGAGATGTGGATTGTTTATATCACTCCCGCATTTCCTAAGTCCATAGGACTTCGGAGCCCCTACCTTCCTCCTTCTCCCCGCTCATCACCAACCATGGCATCACGCATTCCAGTCAAAAAGCCGGGAATCATCTCATTGGGGAACTTTGGCCAAGTGATCACAAGCATCGCCAAGATCCATCCCACCACCCACCAGCCGGTCGCTGGAGCTTGGCGCAGGGTTGTCCAAATGAACCAACCATATATCGGCGCTTGGGAAAGCATACCGAGTGACCGTGGTACACCAACGCGTATGAAATACAGAATCCAAATCAGTAAATATAAAGCCGCAATCCGCTGGTCAACAATTCCCGCTGCAGCCATATAGATCAAGAGCCCGGCCGCCACCAACATATCGATTTCAAGGTCGTGCTCCCCCACCCATGTTCGGTAGCGCACCCGACTGCGGCGTGCAAGCGGACCATCCAGGCTATCACTCGTCCAAGAAGAGATGAGCAACCACCCTGCCAGTGGTAGTCCTGCTTCCCCCTGGCTGAAACCCAACCAGACAAGCACACCGGCCAAGAAGACGCGTAGGATGGTCAGTAAATCCGCAACTTGCTTCGCTACCAGCATTTGCCCTCCTTCCGAAACTGGAAGGCCGACCCCCATCATCAGCTTCTGCATTTATTTTACCCCCATTATCAAGCCTTTTATCTTCCAGAACGCTGACAGGCTACTTCCTTGAGCCTGTCATAACGTCTGTGAGAATTGCCGTTGTGTAATTCGTGCTCTCTAATGCTGTCAAGGTGTAGGGGCGACTGGCCAGTCGCCCCTACATCGTGGGGCATTAAACTTCCCGCAAGCTAAAAGCTCGCGGGAAGCTGCGTCATCCTTCTGTTGTGTCATCTTGTTGTGACGCAGCATCTTGCCCCATGATTTGAATTTCCTCATCCCCCAAACAGCGAGATTCTTCGTCGCAGAGAAGACGTTGAGCCCCTCGGTTCAGCTTGGACGCTGTCCTGACTATCCCGAGCCAGCCGAGGGGAGCTTGTCGAAGGGATAAAATTCTCCAAAACACCAATCATAATGATGTTAATCCACAAGGCGGCAATTCATGAATTGCCCGTACGGATTGCCTAAGGGCTTACTATGCAGCTAATAAACATCTATTGAATAGCGCTTCATCGAGGATCAGTGTCCCTCCATATTCAAATAAGACACATGAATCACACACACTGTCCATGAAATTTAACTTTCCGCAATGACTTCCACCAGTCTGGGTGGTATCCTATTTGTAACTAAATTCACAAAAATGAGGCTCGATGAGGTTTGTCGCGCCTCGTCTCAGAACCAGATCATTTGCAAGGAAGGACATTGATGCTTACCAAGCGTTTTCGCTTCCTCTTTCAATCCACCAAGGGCCTGGTGCTCGTGGCGATCGCTATGATCTCACTCATCTCCGCCCTCTGGGGGATGCTCTCTGGCCCTATGGTCGAGTGGGGAGTCACGGACGCGGTCATCAAACTAACAGGGATGGATTTGTCACCGACCGAGCGCGAGGGTCGCATCATCCTGCTTTATCACACCATCGCGGTCGCAGTTGTCGCGATCGAGGTTTACTTGATCACCGGTACCCTGCCGATGAGGGACCATCAGCGCTCGATGATCAACGGTACCATCACCGTTGGGTATCTGACCACAATGATCTTCGGTCTGTGGTTTGGCTACTTCGGGCACAATTTCGTCTTCCACGGCCTCTATCTCTTCGGTCTATCACTGGTCTTCTTCGCCGGTATTCTGCTTACGATCGCCCTTTGGCCGTTGAGGGAGGAGTACTACGTCAAGGACCCGGCGTATGCCCACACAAGACGAGGTGTCGATCTCGAGCGTCTGGCCTTCTTTACCATGGCGGTAACGACACTGGGTTCTGCGCTCTTCGGTGCGGTGACCGGCTCCTTCTGGGGTAATGGCCATGAGGCCTTCCTGGCCGAAGATCTGATCCGCGAGCCGCATAAAACGGCCTTGCAGTTGGCGATCATCGGACACCTGCACATCATGCTGACCTTGATCGGCGTGGCGATCACGCTGCTCATCGGCCGCTGGTTCGATTTCAAAGGACCGCTCCACAAGATCGCCATGCCCTTTATGATCATCGGCACCGTCGTCATCACCCTCGGAGCCTGGGCGGTGGTCCCTATCGAGGAAATCGCGCACTGGATCATCTACGGCGGATCGGTTTTCGTGTTAATGGCGGGGTTGTTCCTCGTAATCTTCGCCTGGCGTAAGCTGATCCGTGATGGGCTCGCCGAGAGGGGAATCCAAAAGGGGAACTTTGTACAGGGGCTGAAAGCGCTGTTGCGCGATCCGCTCCGCTTCGGTTCCACATGGCAAATGGTCTTCATGAACTTCAACGTGAGCTTTGTGGGCATCTTCGTAGCGGTGAAATTGGATGAAATCTTCCGCGTTTGGCCCGCTCGAGATGAACGAGTCATCCTCACCGGGCATTGGCACGTCCTCTCGGCGATCATCGCCTCCATCATCCTCATGTATTATGCCGACCTGGCAGGATTGAAAGGCAGAGCACGTCAGGTATTCGGCTGGGTGCTCATCATCGCCTCAGACGTGGCATTCGGTTCTGCGACGGTGTTTGAAATGAAGCGCCTGTTCGTAAGTGAAGCGGAGCAGCAACCAATCGTCAACTGGACCATGCTTCTGATCGAGATCGGATTGGCCTCGGTATTGATCGTTCTTGCCGCTTTCATGATCTGGAGATTGGTGGACCTGTTTAAACGCAAGGGGCGCTGGGCGACTGAACTCGCTGAGGAGGGACTCGACACACCCACGAAACTGCCGATCTCGCTGACCACTCCACTGGGATCCAGCCCAACGACCGAGGCAGAGGTGCAGTCATGAAACGGGCCTTCTTGTGGCTCGTGTTACTTCCAGTTTTCGCGATCGGATGTGCTGCTTCCTCGGTCTCACCAGAGGAATCTCCTCGCACCTTCGATACAGGCATCGATCCCGGAGGATGGGCATTGGTGCCTGCTGGCGAATTCTTAATGGGTCTCCACGGCCACGCGATGATGGTAGACTACGATTACGAGATCATGATCACAACCGTCACCAACGCGCAATATGCTACCTATTTGAATGAAGCACTGGCTGCGGGAGTGATCAAGATCGTGGACAATCAGGTAATTGGCTACTATCCGGGCGACGAGTTTCATGGCTACCGTCACGAGGAGGAAATTGCCGCAGGTGATTGGCCGCATGTCTTGTTAGATGACCCTGGTTTGCGATTGCGGTATGCTGGCAAAGCCTTCAACCCTTTGAAAGGTTATGAGAATCGTCCCATGGTGCAGGTGACATGGTTCGGTGCCAAATCGTATTGCGAGTTCTTCGGCGGTCGGCTTCCAACCGAAGTGGAATGGGAGAAAGCCGCCCGCGGCGTTGATGGTCGACCATTTCCCTGGGGTTATGAGATCCAGCCCGAGAACGCGAACTTTTATAGCAGCCACGACCTCTTCGAGAAGATCGTTGGTAAATTAGGTGACACAACCCCAGTAGGTTTCTACAACGGCAACAACTACGATGGTTTCCAGACCATCGATTCGCCCAGTCCCTACGGCTTGTACGATATGGCTGGCAACGTATGGCAATGGACAGGCGATATCTACCAAGGTGCTCATTACCGTTACATGCGTGGGGGGAGCAAAGCCGATTACGGGTACAATCTAAGGGTATGGACAAGAAATAACTCCCACCCTGATTATGTCAGTCCCAATGTCGGCTTCCGCTGCGTAAGGTCGCCAGGCGATTGATCACATGAGGATAGGATAGTAGAGATGATAATACGGTCCATCGGTCAACAGGTACGTAGAAGACTCGGCGTCTATTGGAAGCTTATTAAGAGTCTCCAAACCGGACTGCTGCTACTGACCGGCCTGGCCGGCTATATGAGCGCCCGATGTCCGGTGATCACCTGGCGGACATTGCTGGCACTGACTGGAAGCTTGTTCCTGGCGATCAGCGGCAGCACGGTTTTGAACATGGTCTATGATCGAGACATCGACGCCCAGATGAAGCGCACATGTAATCGGCCCCTACCCCTGGGACAAATACGCGTGGTGGAAGCCCTCGTGCTGGGTGTGGGTCTTAGCATCCTGGGAATAGGATGGGCTTTTCTACTCTCCCCAATCTACGGCATAGTAGTCTTTGCTGGCTTTTTCTTCGACATCGTCGTCTATACGATCTGGCTCAAGCGAAGAACGGCCTGGTCGATCGTGTGGGGTGGCATCGCCGGCGGTATGCCGATCCTGGCAGGACGTGCACTTGGTGTTGGACAGATCGACTGGATCGGGCTCCTGCTGTCCCTAGCAGTTCTGCTCTGGATCCCCACCCACATCATGACCTTTAACCTACGCCATAAAGCCGATTACCAGCACACCGGTGTCCCGACTTTTCCGTCCGCCTATGGTGACAGAGTGACCTATCTGGCGATCGCGCTTTCTAGCGTGGTCGCGTCGGTTGCCATGGGTATCGCTGCTTACGGTATCGGTATGACATGGGGTTATCTGCGTGTGCTCGTCGTGCTTAGCGCTGGTCTGCTTGTCCTCGCAGTATCCAGCGTGGTCCGACCATCAGTGAGATTAAATTTCGGCCTCTTCAAATTCGCCTCGATATACATGCTGAGTTCAATGTTATTGGTTTTGGTTGAGACCATGTGATGCGGGACATCTCGGCACTTGATCGGGTCTTACTTCTCTTAACCGCATTATTGTCAGCTTACCAGATCGCAGTTGGAATCGAAGGGCTAGGCAGCTTGGCGGTCATATGTTACACGATCGCTTTTGGGGTGCTCCTCGTCGCCAGCCTGATCTTGATCATCCTCGGCTTCGAGGCTTTGGAGAGCCCCCACGTCGTGGTCATCGCCGCACTTATCCCGCTCGGCCTCTCGTTGGGCTTGATCTCTCAATACGTTCCCACTTATCAAGTTGGCTATATGGCGTTCGCTGTGCTTGGCTTTCTTGCCATCGGCATTACACGTTATCTCACCCCCGGCAGGATAGCCACGATCACTTTGGCTCTCGTACACGGTACCGCAGGACTCCTGATCTTTATTCTCCCTATTGTTTTCAGCCTGCAAGGAGTGGCGCGGCCTGGTTTCATCCTCGTTGGGATTGGTGGTGGCTTGATCGGAATCGGCGGACTTCTTCTGGCCTTTTTACGGACCGGTCGGCCGCTTTTGTCTGCGAAGACAATCTACACCGTGCTACCAGTTCTGTTGTTGATGATGACGGTTGCCTTTGTGATCGGATTGGCCCTCGCATGATGGAGAGGCTCGAGCGGTGGAAACCCGCACTTCCAAGGGCATGGCTCTATTTGTTCTCCGGACTGATGTGGAGCGGGGTTGGTCTAATGCTCTGCGCCCTGGCTTACGGTTGGCTCATTCAGGTCGGAGATCTAAATGCACTTTTATTAGCATTGGCCGGGGTTCTGTTGGGTACGGCGATATACCGTTTCGGCTTCTTAGGGCTCGCAATCAAGAACATCCACCGCATCCAACATCTACCCGAAAAGGCTTGCTTTTTCGCATTTCAAGAATGGAAAAGCTATCCTCTGATCGCAGTGATGGTCATGTTGGGGATCATGCTTCGTCATTCACCCTTCCCAAAACCCTATCTCGCGGTTCTTTATATCGACATCGGTTTGGGGTTGTTCTTGGCAAGCTTGCAGTATTACCTATATCTAACGAAGCGAAAACAACCTCAGGCCAGTACTTTAGGCGAGGGGAAGCTTCGAGGTCATTAAAAGGCTATACCAAAGGTCACAATCTTCAACTTGCGTAGGGGCGGTTCGCGAACCGCCCCTACAGGTTGATCACAAGAGAAATGCGTAGGGGCGCACGGTCGAAGATGCAGGGTGATCTTCCCTGCCCGGTCGCCCCTACTGCTCTACGGGATTTATCCTGAACTCGTGGAAAGTAACGAAGTAGGGGCGGGTTGACCCCGCCCCTACAATTCCGGAAATGGATGTGCAAATCTTAGGAAAATGGGTCGAATCGTGTCCTTCCGTTAGCATGATGAGGGATCATAGTGAGGTCTAAAGCAAGAATGCCGCTACAGGATGACCCCTTCAAGAACGCTGTAGGGGCGGTCCGCGAACCGCCCCTACATTGGTCATTCTAGATAAAGATCGAAAGCATTGAAAAATCAGCTGGTCCTGGTAATACGGCCCATCAAACTGTGGTTTTCCAAAGAAAAATTTGCCACGGCGGCTTGTCCTTTTGGCTCTAGGCTGACTCTTCGGACTCCATCTCTTCAAGCAGATCCAGATCCCGTTTCAGGTTGCGATAGCGTACCACCAAACTGACAATAAAAAGCGCCATACTTCCCAGGATCACAGTAAAACCAAGGACCATATAATCAAGGGTTTCCGCAGGCGGGGGTTGAATTAGCATTCTCTGTAACTCCTCATCTCAACTTTATACAGATAAGATTTTCATTTTCATCTGCTCCACCTTCTCGGATAACCGCTGCAAGCGCAGGCGATGCCAGAGCAGTGTTACATAGACGAAGGTGAAGGTGAACAAGCTGAAAAAGAAAGCCACGCGCATTTTCGGGCTCATATCGAAGGCGCCCAGGGCCGTTGGATCGCCGCTCCCGATGACCACCGGATGGATGGTACGGAAAATGCGGATCGAGAGAAAAGTGAGCGGTACACTGAGAAAACCCACAATGCCGTAAACGGCCCCAAAGCGTGCCCTGCGATCGGGATCCTCGATCCCCTGCCGCAACATAAGGTAGGCAATGTAGACCAACTCCATGACCGTCGCCGTCACAAGGCGCGGGTCCCAGGTCCACCAGGTGTTCCAAATCGGTCGCGCCCATATCGAACCACTGACGATGTTGGCAAAAGTGAAGATCACACCAATCTCCACCGAGGCCATGGCGACTAGATCCCAGCGACGTTCACCGCGCGCGAGATAAATCCCGCCGGCGATAGCGGTCACCAAGAAGGCCAATGCACCCACCCAACCGGCGGCGACGTGGAAGTAGAAAACACGCTGCACATCACCCATAACCGCTTCACGCGGAGCGAAGAACAGGACCATGTACAAGGCCGCGACGAAAAGCGCTCCCGTGATCCAGTTGAGGGCTTTGAGAGCCTTGGGGATGGGTTCCATATAATTCCTCCTTGATATAACAAAATCAATCAAGGCACTTAGGCACTTAGGCACCAAGGTACCGAGAAACCCTGGTGCCCAAGTGCCCTAGTGCCTAAGCCCCTATTCTTCCACCACATAATCAAACACCATAAAAGCAATCGCAATAAATATGACATCATAAACGATGAGTAAATTCAACCAGGGCCAAATTTCAGCCATCTCAAAGCCCTGCAGAAAGCCGTTACTCGCCTTTACCGCTGGCACCAATACCGGCAACACCACCGGGAAAAGCAGGATCGGTAGCAACACGTCCCGCGTACGGGTATGCACTGCCATCGAGGATAACAACGTGCCAACAGCTACATATCCGATTGAGCCGAGCAGGATCACGGCGAGCAACCCTGGCTGAAAGAGATTGACGTTGTAAAGCACACTGTAAAGTGGAATGACGATCACTTCGACAATGAGCATAAAGACCAGGTTGCCTATGGCTTTGCCAAAATAGATTGCGCTTCGATCTACGGGTACCAACAGAAGTCCATCTAAGCAACCACGATCCTTTTCAACCGCCATCGAGCGGTTGAGCCCCAGTGTTCCTGCGAAGGCAAAAGTGACCCACAACACACCTGAGGTGACCGTCTCCCTCGTTCTGATGTCCAGTTCGAGGGCGAAATTAAAAATTAAGATCACTAACAATGCAAAGACCAACATCGCGCTGATTAATTCTCGACTTCGCAATTCAACCACCAGGTCCTTCCAGACGATGGCGCCAATGGACCGCAAGTAGGCACCTAGGCCACTGCTTCGACGAAGAGTCACTGGCTGGTCATCTAACACTTTGGTTGAACCGGCCTCAGGCATGAGTCACCGACCGATAAAGTTTCGGTAAATCCAGCGGATCGATCTCAGCCCGCTTCACCGAGGCGGCGATCACTCCCTTGGAGAGGATATCGATCCGCTGTGCGAGATCAGCCGCCCGATCTAGATTGTGTGAGGTCATCACAATGGTCCTGCCGCGAGCCGCGACGTCCCGCAGCAGTGTGTCGAGCATCGCAGCCGCCTCTTGGTCAAGACCGGTGTGAGGCTCATCGAAGAGCAGGATGTCGGGATCGTGCAGGATCGCTCGTCCGATCGCTAAACGCTGCTGCATACCACGCGAAAATTTACGCACGAGATCCCGCCGTTGGGCTTGAAGGCAGACCATGCCTAGAACCGCCCTCACGCGCTGCTCCGGATCAACCACACCATACATCCGAGCATAAAAGGTGAGGTTTTCCTCCGCCGTCAGGTCGCCATAGAGCAAGGGCTGGTGTGAAACCACGCCTAAACGGATACGTACTGCGGCAGCTTGGGTTGGCAGGCGGTAACCCGCGACACGCACCTCGCCCATGCTGGGCCTTGAAAGCGATGCCAGGATGCGTAAAAAAGTGGTCTTCCCCGCTCCATTAGGGCCCACCAGAGCGACGAACTCACCACGATCGGCATGGAATTCTAGCCCGCGCAACACGGACTTGAGACCAAAGGTCTTCACCAAACCTTTCACATCAATCATGGGCTTCTCGCATCAGGTATATGATTTCCCTCTTGAGGATATGGCGACGGCGACGGTGCTCGTCTTCAGGGATCCTCCCAGCCTCAAAGCTGTCGTCCAGGTCGGCGATGGCTCTAAGCAGATCCTCACGATCGGAGGGGATCCCTCCCCCAGCCAACCCTTGCGCCCTAGCCTTCGCCCTGATCCGATACCACCATACGCCAGTGACGATCAACGCCAGACCGAATAAAGCAGCACCGACGATGATCCCTGGTTGCATGCCTTCACCCCCATTCGTAGAGGGTTCTCCAGACAACCTCAATTCAATGGCATCTCCGGCTGAGATCGTACCAAGGTTATAGATTTGACGCCGTGTACCTCCATCGTCCCCAACGCCCAAATCCTGCAATCTATTTGCATCCACCGTCGGCCCATTCTCGGGCATCAGGAGCACGGTAGCGCTGACCGGGTAAGACATTGGCTGAGCGAATTCGAGGTGACGCTCGAAAGGCAAAGTGAAGCTGAAAACTAATTCTGCGCCCACAACTGGCCTCAGAGGACCACGATCGTAAAAACCTCGATCCGTTATCAGAAATCGTCTTTCGGAAGCCATTTCGTTGAAGAAACGCAGGTCACTGAAACCTGACGGAAGTATAAACTCTATCCCTTCTTCGGGAGCGACCGTCTGGTTCCCCTGATTGGTTAGAACCCAAACCTCTATTACTTCAACCAAGCCCTCAACGGTGAAGTCGAACATAAGGTGCAAGCGGTCGACATGGACCGTCCTCGTGTCTGGGGTTGCCTCATAGACGGTCACTTGCATATCGATGATCGCCTCGTTATCTGAAAACTGTCGTCCGTCCGAGAAGTACTCCACGCCATGATACACAGCGTAAACCCAGAAGATACGGTCGGGAACAATCTCCAGAGCCCCAAAAGCGAACTCGCCGCCGTTATCAGTCGTTGTTGACTCGGTGACCGCAAGCGCTTGACCATCAATTCCAATCAGGCGGACTTCTATACCGGCAGCCACCGTCTCTACTGTCGTTCCGTTGACCACGCGACCACGGATTGTGCCCCGCGCTGAATCTCCCTGAGAAGTTGAGGTGGGTTTCTCCGCGGGTTCGGTCAACGAACGTTCAGCCGTGGTTTGTGGTGTTGAAAGTGGGATTCCCTCAGTTGGCGAGGATACCGGGCTTACCGCTTGTGCCGTGGTAAAGACCGGGGGAGGGGTGACGTCTTCAGCCAGCGAGCATCCAGTTAAGAAAAGCGCGACGATCGACGCGAAAAAATAAATACGTCTCACGTCCCATCCTCAAGGAGTGAGGCCCCACAGTGAACGCAGAAACGGTCACCCGCCATGACCTCTCTTCCACACGATCTGCAGGTTCCACCGCTCGCCTGATCCTTACCCCTGCGCAATCGGGCAACCGTAGTTTCGATTTCGACATCCAAATCTTTCTCAGAAATCTCCTCGCCGGTGGTACCGCAATGTTCGTCGATCTCCCTGAGGATCTCAGCACCGTGAGATATCAGTGCGCCACGCTGTGCTTGATAGTCCGTTTGAAGGACCTTCCCCATCGCATGATCCATGTCCAAATCCTGGAGCGATGTCAACACGCGATCTCTTTCCGCCTGCAATTCAGAGAGATGGCGATCTTCCTTCGTTACACCCAATCCATGACTCCCCATGAGAGGCTGAGCGATGAAGGCTGCAGCCAATAATCCCAATGCCAGAATGACGAGCAACGAACCGAGGTCCATGCTAACACTCCTGGGTAAGCCAAAGTCGGCTCATAATGAAAGAACAGCTATTCATCATACACACTTCCAGGCGAATACCCACAACCAGGTGATCATTGACAGCCCTTGGGGGTGATCTACTGCCCCAGGACAGTTTCGAGGTCATGGATAATCATCTCCACGGACGGGTAAGGTCCGATCATGACATCTGCCACTCGACCCTCAGGATCCACAATGTATGTCTCGGGCACCCCGACAATGCGGAACGCTTGAGATATCCGGGTTTCCATATCCGGGCCGTTTGGATAGGTAATGCCGTATCGTGCTAAATACGTTAAGGCTTCCGGTTCGGTATCGACATAATCGACACCCAGGAAAACTACGCCGCGATCCTTATACATCTGAAAGACCTGTTCCAACTCTCTCGCTTCTAGTTCACACGTCGTGCACCATGAAGCCCAGAAGTTAATAAGCACGACCTGACCTCGCAAGTCAGCGATACGAATCTGTTCACCCTCAAATGTCGTTAGGGTGAAGTCAGGAACGCGGCTTCCAACTCCGATCGATCCCTGCTGAGCACGCACCAAACCAAAGCCTAGTGTGCCTAATAGACCCAGGACCAGAGCCCACGCGAAGATGAACCCCCATCTCCGCGGTGGTGATGAGTTGTTGGTTTCAGGTTGATTCTCTTGCGTCATCATCATTTCATCATTAGATCTAGCACCACATACCGCATCATCCGCTTCCAAAGTTTCCCATTAACCCGCTTATCTGTCTCGATTCTGTAATTCCTGCTCCAGACGGACGATGTAGGGATCCTCAGGTGTTGATATCGGGAAAAATTCCTCCGTCACAGGTGGTTGTCGCCAACCTCTGACGGCACGGACGAGAACATAGGCCCCAATAACAAAAACCGCTGGCGGTAAGATATACACCAACCAATTCAACCCTCTTGCCGGGGGTGCAGCCAATACGCGATCGCCATACTGGTCAACAAAGTATTGTTTGATCTGATCTTCCGTCCACCCCTCGGCAAGCTTCTGACGAATGATCCCTCTCCATTGAGCGCATGCTTGTGTCGGGCAGACATCCAGAGGGACATTTTCGCACACCGGACAATAAAGCTGTTTAGCAATCGCATTCACCTCATCGTCTGTCGGTTCACCACCCTGCGCAGCTACCGCTCCGGGGAGAAGTAGGAGGGTCAGCACTGATATCATTATGCTTAGGGCCAGTGTGATCTTTCGCATCGTCATTCCCCTGATTTAAGGCCGGGCGATTACGGTTTGTTTCTTAGCAAGCTTCGTTATAGGCTCAGGCTCGCGATCCGGCCACGCTGCGATTATTGTGCCAAGGGTTAAGATCAACCCTCCGATCCAAAGGAAATTAACCAGTGGGTTATGGTAGATCTTGAATGTCGCCCCGCCGAGCCCGATGGGCTCCCAACCCACGAGCAAGACGTAAAAATCGTTCTCTAAGGTAGAACGGATGCCGGGGATGGTCATCGGTTGCTGGGAGGCGTAGTAGAAGTCTTGTCTTGGGTAGAGTTCACCAACAAATTCACCGTCGCGGTAGACCGAGACCACAGCGCGGGTCACATTACGTCCATCCTGGGTATCGAACTGAGTCAGTGATTCGTAGATCATGGTGTAGCGGTCTAGTGTGAGTTGCTCACCTTGAGCGAGGGCTCCCTGGGTTTCCGCCTGAAAGAGTTCAATACCGATTACACCGAGGAGCATCAATACCACACCCAGGTGGATCACATACCCTCCATAGCGTCTCCTGTTGCGGCTAGTAAGTTTCCACAATGCCACCGGGAAGCTCTCTTGGTGTCGTTGCCGACGGGCCAGTGCGCCACGCCAGAACTCATAGAGTGTAACCAGAGTGATCAACGAAATCACCCAATATCCAATCAGGGCGCCCAGGTTGGTGGTCCCTCGTAATGCAGAAAAAACTGGTACGAGAAACGATAGAGCGAGCGGTTTCCACAACGCTTTGCCGAGGAGCTTCCAGGAGGTTCGTCCAAAAACCGAGAGTGGTGCGATCGCCATGAGAAGCAACAACCCAAACCCTAGTGGGCTGTTGGCACGCTCGTAAAAGGGAGGTCCTACAGTCACCTTCTGACCGGTAAACAATTCCGAAATTAATGGGAAGATCACCCCCCAAAAACACACTACCAGGATGCCCATAAAAAACAGGTTGTTGTACAGGAAGAGCGCTTCGCGCGAGACCATTGAGCCTAGTTGGTTTTCAGCCTTGAGATCGTCCCAACGTTTTATCAATAAACTTAGCGATACGACAAAAGTCACCCCGATGAAGGCGAAAAATAACGGACCGATGGCCGATTGGGCAAACGCGTGAACCGAAGAGAGAATCCCCGAGCGGGTCAAGAAAGTACCGAAGATGACCAGCGCATACGTTAGGATGATCAGGATCATATTCCAACGTTTGAGCATGCCTTTCCTCTCCTGCACCATCACCGAATGCAGGAAGGCTGTCCCTGTAATCCAAGGTAAGAGCGCTGCGATCTCTACCGGATCCCATCCCCAATAGCCACCCCAACCAAGCACATCGTAGGCCCAACGACCGCCCAGGATCAATCCGAGCGAGAGAAACAACCAGGCGATCAATGTCCAACGGCGTGTGATACGAATCCAACGGTCGTCGGTCCGTTCGGTGACCAAAGCCGCAATGGCAAACGCGTAGGGAACCACAAAAGAGACAAACCCTAAATAAAGCGTGGGTGGGTGGATGATCATCCCCGGGTGACGCAACAGTGGGTTGAGTCCCTGACCATCTGAGGGGATCAACGGTGTTGCCCCTCTAGGTTGGAAGAGAGCAATTGCTTGCTGACCATCCGGTGTCAACCACAAGCGAGTAAATGGGTTCTCAACTAAGATCACCAGACCAAGGAAGAAAGCCAGGGTGACCATCGTCACCACTATGACCCATGGCAGCAGCTCCCGGTCACGTTGCCATTTCCGTAGACCCACCGCACTGGCAAAAGCGGCCATGAGCCACGACCAGAAGACCAACGAACCGGCTTGCCCGCCCCAAAGTGCAGTCACCTTTAAATACGCCGGCATGCTGTTGCTCGTCACCGAAGCTACATAACGGATCTGATATTGGCCACTGATGAGGAGCCAGATGATCGCCAGCGCCGAGATGGTCACCAGAGGCCAGGTAAGCAACATCGCATGACGGGCGCTCTCAATATATCGCAATCTTCCATGCCGCTCACCGTATGCGGCAGCGCTAGCGCCGTAGAGAGCCACCAAAAACGCCAAGACCAGCGATAAATATCCTACGCTCGCAATCAACTCAGTAAGCTCCCATCACAAGACGAAGGTTCAAGGACAGTCCCTTCCACCTACCTCTTCCTTCGTCTCTGACTTCGAAACTTGGTCTACCTTTTTGCTAGTAATTCTTCAACCTCTTCCGATAAAGCCCTTCTAACGACGATCGATCGATGCACTTATCGAAATTCCGCTTTCTCTCACACAGACGGATTTAGGGATCAGCCCTCCTCCGATTGCAGGGGGATCTCCTCCTCATAACGCGTAGGGCACTTGAGAAGCAATTCATTAGCCTGGAACACGCCGTCTGTACCCATGCGACCGGTGAGGATCGCCTGGGCTTCGTGGCGTAACAAATCAGGCATCGGACCGACATACAAGACATCCAAGCGCGGTTCGCTCGGATCGGACACCGCCCGGTGTAGAACCTTCGCCAGGCCACCCGCACGTTCAATTTCGTCCAGATCTCCGGGGACATTCACAATGGTGAAACGAAGCTCCAACGACTTGGCATCATATTCGATCGTATCACCCTCTACGGCACCTGAGACCTTTATGTCTCGGTCTACAGTTGATTCACCCTTGGCGATCAGTTCCTCGACGGTAAGATAATATTGGGCAGCGGTCTGGGTAGAGGAGATGATCAGATAGATCACGGCCACGACGATTAAAAAACCCCCAATGAGCAGCTTCCTCCGCCCACCAAAACCTGTGCCCACATCGGCAAGTTCGATATCGCTCATTCAACGACCTCCAAACACTTCCCCGCAACGACTACATTCCAGCTTAGCAGCACGGATTTTATCACCTTTCCACACGCAATCTCATGAAAAGGTTCTTCGCTCGGGAAAGATAGCGCGTATCCCCTGGCTCCTTTTCAAATGATGTAGGGACGGTTCGCGAACCACCCCTACAACGTTGTAGATTGTGCTTCACTTCTTATTGGGGCAGGGTAATCCTACCCCTACGGTTGGGTTGTCCCACAGCATCGCCCTGGGCTTGAGCATCTCGACCGACGGATAACCGCCAGGTTGAATCCTCGCCATGTCAGGCTTATCGAGCTTACCCACAAGGACGAAGTGGCAGGTATAATTGCCCCATGCATCCATCAACACTCCCACCGCCAAAATTGATTCAGGAGGACAATGAATTTCAAGATTTGGTGGATACGCTTCACGCCCAACCACGTTTAGCTGTCGATACCGAGTCAAACAGTCTGCATGCCTATAGAGAACAAGTTTGCTTGATCCAATTTTCAACTCCCGGGTATGATTACCTCATCGATCCTCTGTCGTTGTCGGATATAGGTCGACTCGACACCCTTTTCGCTAGCCCGAAAACCGAGAAGGTCTTCCACGGCGCAGAGTACGATATCATGTGCCTCAAGCGCGACTTCGGTTTTAACTTCTCTAGCCTGTTCGATACGAGAGTGGCGATCCGCACGCTCGGCAGGAAGCGGAGCGGATTGCAGGATGTGTTGGCCGAAGAATTCGACATCCAGATCAGTAAACGCTACCAACGCGCGAACTGGGGGAAACGTCCGCTCCCCCCTGCACTTCTCGATTATGCTCGTTTGGATACCCACTATCTGCTCCCACTCCGTGATCGTCTCGATGATGCCTTGCATGCGGTTGGGCGGTGGGAAGAAGCCCTTGAGGTCTGTGAGCGATTGGCCGATGTGGACCCGCACGAGAACGGTTTTGACCCAGAGGGATACTGGCGCATCTCAAACACGAAATCACTCACGCCGAGGCAGATCGCCATCCTGCGTGAACTCTACCTGTATCGAGATTCGCAGGCACGACACCTCGATCGACCACCATTCAAAGTCCTGGGGGACAAGACACTGTTCGCCATTGCTGAAGCGTCCCCGAAAGGCTCAGGTGCACTCCAGAGCTTGCCAGGCATGTCGCCTGGTCAAATTCGACGTCATGAAAAAGGCATCCTCGCGGCTGTTAAGCGTGGTCAACGAGCACCCATTCCCCGCCGTCCAGGTCACAAACCCATAGATGAGATCGTTCGTGTCCGTTATGAAGCCTTGCGGACGTGGAGGAAAGACATCGCTCGCAAACGCAAAGTAGAATCGGACATCATCATGCCGCGCGAAGTTCTCTTTGCTATCGCTCAATCTGCACCCCATGACGCTGAAACCTTGCAGAAGGTGATGGTCCCTCTCGACTGGCGCTTCAAGACGTATGGCCAAGATATCCTCAGAGTCCTCTGGGACTGAAAGAGCATAAGCAATGAGGGTCAAATGAAGATATCCTTTCATGGAGCTGCTCAAACTGTTACGGGGTCGCGTCACCTGATCAGTGTGAACGGATATAACTTATTGCTCGACTGTGGTCTATACCAGGGGAGACGGAAAGAGACCTATCGCCGAAATTTTAACTTCCCTTTTGAGCCCTCTCTCATCGATGCCGTGATCCTTTCTCACGCGCACATTGATCACAGTGGCAACCTGCCTAACATGGTAAAACAAGGATATAACGGTCCGATTCACTGCACCCGCGCTACGGCACATTTGACCGACATCATGACCCGCGATTCAGGCCACATCCAGGAGGCGGATGTCGAATTTGTAAACAAGCGGCGCGCAAGGCGCGGGGAGCCTCCAGTCGAACCGCTCTACACCATGCAGGATGCACAACAGGCGGCCAAGCATTTGGTGCATCAAGATTACACGATTCCCTTCGAGCCTGTGCCAGGAGTCGTCGCCAAGCTGGTCGAAGCTGGTCACATCCTCGGGTCCGCCGCAATCGTCCTCGAGTTGGAGGAGCGGGGACGAAAAGTTCGCTTGATGTTCTCTGGAGATATCGGGAGACCCGAATTACCCATCATGCGTGATCCAGTGCTTCCAGATGGGGTCGATTATTTGATCATGGAATGTACGTATGGTGATCGTTCACATGACCCACCAGAGCAGGCCTACGAAGACCTACAAACCATCGTCACCCGAACGGTGAAACGCGGGGGCAAAGTCATCATCCCGGCCTTCGCCGTTGGACGTACGCAAACCTTGGTGTATTACCTACATCAGATGATCGAACACGGAGACATCCCTCGCATCCCCGTCTTTGTCGACAGCCCTCTCGCGATCAACGTGACCGATATCTTCCGGGCGCATCCCGAATGTTTTGACGAAGAAGCGCTCGCTTTCATGGAAGCCGATCCCCATGGTTCCGCCTTCGGCTTCGATTTGTTGACCTATACACGTTCAGTAGAGGAGAGCAAAGCGATCAATGAGATGAAGGGGCCGGTGGTAATTATCTCGGCTTCGGGCATGGCAGAAGTTGGTCGCATCCTGCATCACCTACGGAATAACATCCATGATTCTCGTAACACGATCCTGATCACCTCCTGGATGGCACCCCATACACTCGGACGACGTCTGCTTGAGGGTCATAAGAAGGTCAAGATTTTCGGAGAGGAACACCGGGTACGTGCCGAGGTTAAAAACATCAACGGACTCTCAGCGCATGGCGGTCAGGAATTTCTGGTCGAATACGCGTTGGCTTCGCAGGATCGCCTGCAGCGTATCTTCTTGGTCCACGGTGAACCAGGACCGGCGCAGGCTCTCAGTGAAAAATTGGCTGGTGCTGGGTTTGCTCAGGTACACTACCCAGAATTGGGTGAGCAAGTGGAAATCTAAAACAGGCCGCGCTATAATCGCTACGACCGCGGAGAGGTGCCGGAGTGGACGAACGGGGCGGTCTCGAAAACCGTTGTGGTCCTTGCGGGCCACCGTGGGTTCGAATCCCACCCTCTCCGCCATAACAAGACAAGCTCCCCTCAGGGAGTTATTTTTTTTCTTCTACCTTATACATGTAGGGACGGGGTAACTCCGCCACTACTACGCTGAAGGATGCCGGTTCAATCCTATAATCAAATAGCGCTGATCTGCCTCCGTGAGTATACGAGATTCCTTATTGCCAATACCTTCCTTCTCGAATCGTAGGGGCGACTGGCCAGCCCCTACCAATGGGTGGAAATCTACATAAGGTAGGAGCGCACATCCCATGGCTTCGACTCAAATGAGGTAGGGGCGGTTCGCGAACCGCCCCTACGCGTTATGGATTTTGCTTCATTTGTCGCAGGGGCGCATGACTGTGCGCCCCTACGATGTATTGTGGGAATAATCTCTCTGATTATCGAATCTCCACCAACACAGCCCGTACAATCACCCGACGTAAATACTGATCGTTCACTTGATCATACCCAGCACAGGTGATCAAGGTGAGCCAGTCATACCCCTCGTGCTGCAGTACGGACAGATCTCTCGGATGAACATATCGCACCTGACGCACTTCATAAATATATTGCCTGGTATAGGCATGCAACACAACGATTTTTCCCCACCGTAAGTCAGCCAGCCGTACAAAAGGACCCGGCTCTCCTGAGGGAAGATACACGTGGGCTGTCAGGGCGGTGTTTCCTGACCAGGTTGGAAAAGCGGTCCCTTCTAAGTAACCTGCCTGCCCCCAAAGCCACGTCAGATCCCATTCATCGTCACCCATTGGGACTCCCACGATCGGAACGAAAACATTGAGGGCCGGGATATCGAGCCACATCCCGCCCATGTTCTGATAGATCGGAGTCATAGGCGGTGAAGCGAGCGGGGTTTCACGTCCCGGTGCAAAGCCCGTGTCTGGCAACCGAGGGATTCGAATCGAAGCGCTCGCGCCGAGACCGTAAACGTTTACCGGATCACCTGGGTCATAATCGCGCTCCGTTGAGAGGGAATTCCAAATCGATTGAGCCGTCGATACATCCCCAGGTAAGCTGGTCCATTGTAGAAAAGCCGTATTGGTGACGGTGCTTCCTGGAGGAAGGCTCCCTAATATGGCTTGGTACTGAATCTCACTGCTCCCCCCTAATGGGAAGGAATCCCACATGATGGACAACGTGGGAGCAGCGCTGTCATCAAGCGCAGTGGGCGATAGCCCTACACCGGTCCAAGCAAGGGAGCCTGGTACGTAAGTCAAGCCACTTGGGACCTGATCCTGCAGCATCAAATCGTACGCGTTCGTGTCGCTCGGTGTGTCATGATTTAGATTGAGGGTGAACGTGATCGTCGTGCCCGGCAGCGCCACAGTGGGCGAAGCGCTCTTCACCAAGATGAGTTCAGGTTCCACGATCGTTACCGGTGAAGCGCTGGAGGAGAGCGCGCCTCCAATCCACTGCCAATCAACATCGTTGGTTAGGCTGATACCGCGCTGGTTCTCGATGTTGTTGAGCACAACCGCCAAATAACGCACGGTAAGTGTCCCCGCGCTCGCGGTTGGATTGCCGACGTCACCGAAGTCAAACTCGACACGTCTTCCCTGATCGGCCGGATTGGAACTGCCAGTAGGTTCTGTGCTTACAGTAGGTGTATTACACACGGTGACGAAGTCGCCGCGAGTGGTCGTCAGGGTCGGTGGTGAAGGGGTGATGCTCCCACATGTCACAAACACCAGTCCACGATCAAGGACATCCGTAAGCGTCATACTGGCCATTGTGCCTGGTTCAACGACCACACTGATCTCATAGGTTAATATTTCGCCGATCGCAACATCCGGCGACGTTGTAAACGTCTGATTGGTATCAACCAAGGACTTGCTGACATCGACGATGGTCACCGTAGCGTAGTCGTCATCGCTTACTGAAACCCCGTCATCATCGGTGCCAGAGGCTGTAGCGGTGTCCGTCTCTGTATCGCCTGCAACACCGGTTACGCTCGCACTAAAGGTACATTCATAGAAACCACCAACAGCGATCACCTGCGGTACCGTGCAGTTGCCTTGGCCGTTCAGATCCCCATGGATATCATCGATCAGGCTGCTGATCGTCACCGTGTCCACCGCACTGATATTATCTATCCGTACGGTGAAGTTCACCGTTCCACCAGGTGCGGGCAAGCTCGTCGGGTTCGCAGTCTTCGTCACCAAAATCGACGAAGCCACATCGGTGATCGTCACCGTGGCGTCATCGTCATCGCTCAACGGAACCCCATCATCGTCCGTCCCGGAAGCAGTGACGGTGTCCGTCTCAATATAGCCCGGCGATCCGTTCACGCTGGCGGTGAAGGTACACTCATAGAAACCACCAACAGCGATCACCTGCGGTACTGTGCAATTGCCTTGGCCGTTCAGATCCCCATGGATATCATCGATCAGGCTGCTGATCGTCACCGTGTCCACCGCACTGGTGTTGTCTACCCGCACGGTGAAATCCACGTTTCCACCTGGCTCAGGCAAGCTCGTCGGGTTCGCTGTCTTCGTCACCAGGATCGAGGATGGCACGTCGGTGATGGTCACCGTGGCGTCGTCGTCATCGCTCACCGGAACCCCATCATCGTCCGTCCCGGAAGCAGTGACGGTATCCGTCTCGATATAGCCCGGCGATCCGTTCACGCTGGCGGTGAAGGTACACTCATAGAAACCACCAACAGCGATCACCTGCGGTACCGTACAGTTGCCCTGACCATTCAGATCCCCATGAATATCATCGATCAGGCTGCTGATCGTCACCGTGTCCACCGCACTGGTGTTGTCCACCCGCACGGTGAAGTCCACGTTTCCGCCCGGCTCGGGTAAGCTCGTCGGGTTCGCCGTCTTGGTCACGAGGATCGAGGACGGGATGTCGGTAATGGTCACATCCTCGTCGTCCTCCGGGTCCTCGTCTGGCGGCGTATCAGGGTCTTGCGCCAAAATGCCATTATCATCAATGAGGCCCGTCTGTGTGCTGTCGGCGGAGGCGGTGTTGTCATAGGTCCCTGGCGTGGCGCCAGCGTCCACGTTCACGTCGAAGGTGATGGTAACGCTACCGCTCGCATTGATATCCCAGGTTCCCCATGCCAGGGAAGTATCCCCCGGGTTCGGATTGGTGGTGCTGGTACGGGTCGCGTTGACCTCTGTGATGCTCCCGCTGTCGTAGCTGAAATCAGGCGGAAGATCGTCCGTAACGGTCACATTGGTTATGGTCCCATCGGTGCCATTGACGATTCTGATCGTGTATGTAGCCACGCCGCCCGGTTCAACAGCAGGCGTGCTGGTGTCCTTATCGATGGTCAGGGCAGAGATGTAGACAAAAGCGCTGTCGATGGGTGTGAAGACCTGCGCGCCTCCCAAACGGGTGCCTATAGCCTGGGAATCATTTTGGTTATACCCAGAGGAAACAGCCGCTGTGGTAACGCCATCGAAAACGATCGTCAGGGTCTCATTGATCCCCATGTCCTGGTCCAGATCCCAGGTCAGGTCTGGCAACGAGACGATCGGGTCCGCTGCTGCCCCACTGATGACGGTACTGTCCGGCAAGGTAATGGTTGTGCTGCCTGACACGTAGTCCCATCCTGGAGGTAGGGTATCGATGACATCGACAGCACTCACCGGGAAGTTAAAGGTAGAAACGACAATGGTAAATGTGGAAACCTGACCCGGGCCTGGCGGCAGGCTCGTTGGATCGGCTGTCTTGTCGATCCCCAGGACCACGTCCATCCAGTCCTCTGGTAGGGGGAGGGTCGAGTAACCTAGGTCGAGGTAGGGAGTTCCGGTGCTGGCGGTATCTGGGTCCTCACCCCAAGCTACAGCGATGATGCCGGTGGCCCAGATATGCATGCCGGTGTTCTCGTTGTCAGGGTCGAAAACCTTCTGGGATTGGAGGCGGTTCAACGTGTATGTAACATTGGGCGTGCCGTCGGTAGGACTGTAGTCGATGTAGACGGTGGTTTCGTCCTGCAGCGGTGTGATGTAAACGGGCGAGCCGTTGCTTCCAGGTACCGCTTCTGATGTGCCGGGAGCCCAGCCTAAGAAGTAATGGTCCTCCAATGCCCAGGCAGGAACCAGGCTGAAGCCCCAATCATAGTTGGGCGATTCCGTGTCTCCAGAACCGATGCCCCAGAAGGCGTTTGCAGATTGCAGATACGCCCCTGAATTCAGCGGCACCAAATGACCGGTACCGTCCGAATAGGAACGAGTGATACCAGGATCCACGGTAAAACTACCCGAGCTACCAGCGTCCTGATAGTTGATTGAGATCGTTGAGGCGTTCGGGTTATAGAGATAAAGATCGACATTCCCCGCGCTGGCACCGCTGACAGGATTGTAATATTCCGTGTCCCATAGACTATCGGGAACGGCGCTGAAACCGCGCACTTCCGATGCGTTGCCAGTTTGAGCTTGACCGACGATGAACTGCACCTGGACCGGATCATCGGCGGCAACCGTAGTCCCATGGTTGATGCTATACAACTCGTCTACGCCACCCTGGTTAAGCGTCGTGCTTAATTCGATACCGGGTATGGTGGGATCATCGATCTGGACATTGTTCCCGTTGGTGGTCGATTGAACAATGACGTAAACACGATCGAAGTCATCGTAGTTATACGGCGCACCAGCTAAATCCTGACCTACTGGGATGGTGTAATTGGTCAGGAACGGTTTGGTGGGGTAGATCTCCCACGCTAGGGAAAAGACTGTACCGATCGATTCAGGCCAGCTCGCTCGAGTAACTGTAACCGGACCGCCGGCCACATAAATACGATCACGACCATCATAGTATGTAGACGTACCGCGTGGCACAGGAATGTTATTGCTTTCAAATTCTGCAACCTGTCCTTGGTTAAGCGTAACGATCTGATCCGCCGTGACCTCTGGGTCAGCAGGATCAAAATCGTAGGTGTCCTCCCAGTGATCATAATAGACTTTTGTATCATCCAAAGTTGCTGTAACGGCGATGACGGCATGCATGCCTTGCGCCGCTTGCAAAACGGGATCGTTATCCAAATCGACATAAATATTCCACAACTGTTCCGTCCCGCCGGGGATGTAATACTCGGAATAACCGGCTGGTGTCTGCGCCTCGACAGTACTCAGGGGAAGGATGAGGGCGACAAGGAGCGTGGTGATCGTAATCAGCAATAGTATGGGGAATGAAAGGTGGGAGCTCGAGGCAGTGAAAAACCAGCGCCCGGCGTGTTTCCAATGCGAAGAAATATCTCGCCGCTTCAGGAGCCTATAGATCATCCCTTGCTCCTAACACATATCGCACAGGTGGGAACCTCCGAGGTCACACAAATTTGTCGAAACAATGGGGACTGCGAGGCCCGACCTCATCGGTTCTCTCATTATATATCAACTCGATAGGCCGAACGAACATCAGACTTCCGGAGCCTTCCAGACTCCGGAAGTCTGGATTCCAGCTCGACTATGTGACGATCTCGATCGCCTCAAGCCGCTCGAGAGCCTTCCCCAGGACGTCAAAGCCCCCCTGCCAGAAATCAGCGGAGCGGATGTTGATTCCTGCTCGATCAAGGATGCGTACCGGTGAATCGGAGCCGCCTGCCGCCAAGATTTCCAAGTATCGCGGCTTGAAACTCTCGCCTTCCTGGAGATATTGCTGGTAAAGCGAAAGTACCAACAACTGTCCGAAGGCATATGCGTAGACGTAAAATGGTCGATCAAAGAAGTGGGGGATCGCGATCCACTCCTGTCGAAAATCGTCGGTGAGATCAAGCGAATCCCCAAACTGCTCTTGCAGATCCTCAAAGTAGACCTGAGACAGATCATCCACTGAGGCTCCTTCATGCACCTTCTTATGCGCCGAGCGCTCGAAAATCGCAAAGTAAGCCTGACGCATGATGGTAGCATAGGCATCGTCCATCTGTTTGAAAAGCAGATCGCGCTGCACTTCCGGGTCGGGATCTTGGTCCAATAAATAATCTGTCAGAAGCATCTCGCAGAAGGTCGAAGCCGTCTCGGCAAGAGGCAGACTCGGGCCCTGAGTTAGTGCTGTGTGATGCTCAGCGAGCATGGAGTGGATGGCGTGGCCAAGCTCGTGAGCCATGGTAGCTAGATCGTTTAATTGTCCCTGGTATGATTGCTTAATCCAGGGTGTCAGGCCAGGTTCGATTGTGAGAGAGTAGGCGCCACCTTGTTTGCCCTTGCGAATTTCTCCATCCAAGTGATGCTCATCAAAAACTCGCTTTGCCATCTTCTCTACACTCGGATCAAACTGGTGGAGGCTAGCAAGTACCATCTGGGCAGCATCGTAATAGTCATAGGTTTTTTTAGTCTTCACCACAGTGGCATAGATGTCATAACGCCTCAACTGATCGATTCCCAGCCAGCGCGCCTTCAATTGAAAGTAACGTTGGAAGAGAGGTGCGTTCGCACGGCAGACTTTGAGCAGGCCGTCGACAACCTCGTCCGGCACATCATTAGACAGATTTCGCACTGCTATCGGCGAAGTGTAGCCTCTTAAGCCAAGGTGTTCGCTATGCCAATCACGCAATAGGTACTGGTAAATCTGACCTAGTACAGTTGCATCCTGATCATAGACGCGAAACAACTCTTTATAGGCTGCTGCTCGGAGATCAGGATCGGCATTGAAAAAATAGACGGAAAGTTCACCTCGCGTGAGTTCCTTTACCTCACCGTCGACTTCCATATTGAATGTATAGCGATTGGTAATCGATTCGTAAAGATTGTAAAGTGCCTTCGGGCCATTAACGTTCTTTATATTGATTACCTTCTCCTCTGGTTCGGAGAGGGTGTAAGGCTTCTCAAGGCGGACCGCCTCCAACCAGTACTGATAGTCACCAGAAGCAGACATGAGTCGCTCAGCTTGCTCGTCATCCAAGCTCTTCCACCATAACGTGAAAAATAGGGTTCGATTCTCGTATTCGGCCAGAAGTTGCTGCACTTGGCCAAAGTAGGTTTGTGCTTTCTGATCCTGCGTATCCCCGGAGAAGCGAAGAAGTCCATACCCATACAGACGGCTAACGAGTCGCGTCGCCTGCTCGAGGGCGTCAAGGATCTTGACGAATTCCCCCTCGGCCATATCAGGCGTAAGCTTGTCGCGTACGCCCTCAATGTTCTGGACAATACCCTCAAGTCTCTCGCGGGTCTCTTTCATATCAGACGAATCAATATCTGTGAACAGGTCCTCCAAACTCCATTTTTCTTGTTTGTACTTTGCGGTTGTCATTGCTTTCTCCTTGGTGATAAGGGATCAGGGGTCAGGGATTAGGGATCGGGGAAAAGGAATGCCTGCTTCCTGATCCCTGATCCCCAATCCCTGATCCCAATTTACAAGTACATCAGATCCTCACTCGAGTCGCTAAACACTAAACCGAATATAAATCAATTCCCCGTCCGCTACCTTATAATCCTTGCCCTCGAGCCTTAACTTGCCTCGTGCCCGTGCTTCGGCTAAGCCACCAAGGGCGATCAGCTCGTCCCAGGCGATCGCCTCGGCTTTGATGAAACCGCGGGCCAAATCTGAGTGGATGGTTTCAGCAGCTTCAAGCGCGCTGCTGCCTTGGCGTAAAGTCCAAGCACGTCCCTCTTGTTCATTGAAGGTGAAAAAGGAAAGGAAGCCGAGCAGATCACAGCAGGAGTGGATGATCCTCTCTCTTCCAGGCTGCTCGATACCGTACTCAGCGAGAAAGGCTTGCGCTTCGACCGGTGATAATTGAGCGATTTCCATTTCTAGTTTTCCCAGGAGGCTAAGTGATTGCACGCCATCCGATAGTTCTAAATCTGGAGCCTCCTCGCCTTCCCCAAGGTTAATCACCACCAACACTGGTTTAAACGTAAGCAGGCTGAAACCGGACACCATTTGTACTTCTTCGATCGTGAAATCGAGAGTTCGTAAGGGGCGCTCGCCATCCAAGCTCGCAGCAAGTTGCTCAAAAAGGGCAATCTCTCGATCGATCAACCCACGATCTCGAGCACCCTTCTGGCGTTCTTCCGCCAGACGCTGCAGACGACGCTCAACCGTCAACATGTCATGCAGCAGGAGTTCGGTCTCCAGGGCCATGTGATCTCGAGCCGGGTCTATCGTGTCGAGGGTATGGGGAGCAGTCGGCTCATGGAAGACTCGAACCACATGCAACAAGGCGTCCATTTGTTCCAATTGGTTCATGAGTGGGCCTGGTAATCCCCCACGACCGCTACCCACCTGAAGGCCGCCGATATCGGAAAAAGTCACCTTAGCATAGGTCGTTTTACGGGGTTTAAGGAGTTCACTCAGCGCGTCGAGGCGCGAATCTGGAATCTCGACCACTGCAGTTTGGACCTCATAAAGCCCCCTGCTAGCCAACGGGCCTACAGGCGCATTCTCCCCAGTAAGAACGTTGAAGAGCGTGGTTTTCCCAGATCGTGGTAGACCAATGATTCCTAGATGCATGGTATATAAAAAGCGCTCCCGCTATCTACGAACGAGAGGAAAACTTGACCGCCCGCGAGCGTTTGACTATACTTGCCATACGCCGAAGTGGCGGAACTGGCAGACGCGCGCGACTCAAAATCGCGTTCCTTCGGGAGTGTGGGTTCGATTCCCACCTTCGGCACCAGCGATTATAGCATAGGCGACCCCGGTCTTAAGAGATTCTACCGGGGTCGTACACGTCTATGAGAGTGATGAAAAATGATTTGATACACTTTGCTGATAATGTATATACAGTCAGGGGGCTATCTTAAAAGCCATGCCCGTGGACAGCGAGAATACCCTATACCACGTGATGTCATTGCGACAATGGTTTTTCAACAATCTCTCGTCTATTGCGGTTGACTAATGTCTGTGGCACAATGCCGCAGGCACCTAGGGTCGTCAGCACATGAGTTCAACAACCTTTCGCCTCATTGCCGGTCTGATCATCGGCCTCATAGTAGGTCTGATCTATGGCTGGGTCCTTCGTCCTGTCGAGTATGTGGACACCGCGCCTGACACGCTGCGCGAAGATTACCGCGCCGACTATGTACTAATGGTCGCTGAAGCTTACGCTGGTGATGGTGATCTTGACCTGGCTCAAATCCGATTGGCCGCCCTGGGCCCACAGCCACCTGTCGACATCGTGGTCGAAGCCATTGATTACGCTGTGAAACAAAACTTCAGCCGCCCAGACCTGGAAACGCTCAACCGATTGGCGATCCAACTGCGATCGATTCCACCCTCACCGGAGATCGGCGGACCATGAAACGCGAAGATTGGTTGCCCATCCTGATGGGTTTGGTGATCGGTTTGGCAATCGGTCTCTATTACAGCTGGGTTATCAACCCGGTCGAATTTGTAGAAACCTCACCAGCCTCTATGCGAGACGATTTTAAAGCAGACTACCTGGCGTTGATCGCTTCTGCTTATGCTTACAGCGGTGATCTACCCCGCGCCGAAGCTCGCATCGCCATATTTCAGGAGCCCAACCCTGCCATCACCTTCAGCCAACTGGCTCAAAAGAGATTGGCGATGGGTCGTCCCCAATCGGAGACCCGAGCTATCGCTCTCATGGCCGCTGCCCTTGGGGATCGTCCAACCCCTATGGCTTCTGTCTCGTCTCAAACGAAAGTCGTCTCACCCTCTCCCATAAAAACTACCCCGACGCTAACTCGGACACCGCCCCCACCGCCCACAAGAACACCATCACCCACGCCCGGTGCCCCATTTGAACTGTTGGACCAAGAAAAGGTATGCGATCCAGATCTGTACGCTCCTCTGATCCAAGTGGTTGTCATCGACGCGGCTGGAAGAGCGGTGCCCGGTGTTGAAATCCTGGTGGTATGGGATACCGGCCAAGATCACTTTTTCACCGGGCTCAAACCCGAACTTGGTTTGGGGTATGGGGATTTCGCCATGACCGAGGGTGTGATCTACACCGTACAAGTTGTGAAATCGGAATCGCCGATTACCGGTTTAACGGCAGAAGATTGCTTTGGGGATGGAGACGAGTTGTTCCCCGGTTCTTGGCTGTTGACCTTCCAACAACCAGAACTCCCTTGATAAGCTGATCATTGACGATAGCGTGCGCTCGAGTTTTCCCTCTATGATTAAGGTGATGTACCAGGCATGATCGCACGCCGTCCCAGCGCCAATTTCAAGGTATTATTCATCATTCCGGTGTACGTAAAAGGGAGAGGGCAATTCCCTCTCCCCTGTGGGGAGAGAGTTGGGATGAGGGGAACTGAACCTGTAAGACATTCCACCCTCACCCCAGCCCTCTCCCTGAAAGGGAGAGGAAGCTTCCCATCTCAGCCGTGAGGAGAGGGTCAGGGTGAGGGGCAATTAACTAACCACATTCACCCTCATTTAAGCAACATCTGAGTTGTTGATTATAGAGTCCAAAAGCTCAGCTTTTACCACGTCCTGAGCCTGTTGAAGGGGGCGCAAGCAGAGCTTTCGCACTCCAAAACGGATCTATCCTTGACCCAATCTAACCTATCATTCACCCTCACCTCAGCCCTCTCCCTTTCAGGGAGAGGGAGATTGGCTCCTACCCTGTGAGGAGATGTTACTCTGGGATCATACCAAGGCTTTTGAAGCGCAGTATAATCGTGTCATTGTCGCCAATCATCATGAGACTCTGAATTGTGTAAGTGACCCAAGCGGAGGGGTTATGTCAAAAGGCAACCTTCTCTTGCCCATCAGTTTGCTTCTCATCGCCACGCTCGCTTGTTCTCTTCCAGGGCTATCGACACCCCCGGACACCGATGAAGGACTTGTCGAAACCGAGATCGTTCCCAGCCCAACGCCTTTACCACCCCTGCCCCCGACTCTGGTTGAATCCTATCCTCCTCCAGGCGTCGAATTTCCCTTACAAAGTGCGATCACACTCTTCTTCGATCAAGCGATGGATGCGCCATCCGTGGCAACGGCTTTTAAAGTTGACCCGCCAATCGAAACCTATCTTGAGTGGTTGGATGAACGAACCCTTCGCGTGCAGCCCTCAGAACCACTCCGATACGCGACCGATTATCTGATTAGCGTTGATACCGACGCACGATCAACGGTCGGTTTGGCATTGACCGAGCCTATCTTGATCGACATCCATACGGTAGAGAATCTCCAAGTGACCCAGGTCTTGCCTGATCCAGAATCGGTCGATGTCAACCCAGGCAGCCCGATCACGGTCGTCTTCAACCGACCTGTCGTCCCCCTCGAATTTGAGGGTGATTTTCCCGTGCCGTTAACCCTCGAACCAGCGGTATCCGGAGAAGGCGAATGGATCGACACCAGCATCTTCCTCTTCCGACCGGAGCCCCAACTCCCTGGAGGCATCACCTACAACGCGAGAATCGAATCCGGTCTCACCGACCTCACTGGAGGTGTCCTCCCTGATACCTACGCGTGGACCTTTACCACGGCCTACCCTGAGGTTGAAGCTATTACTCCGAGGTCACTAGACTATGGCGTCGCCCGTGAGAGTCCGATTACCCTCACCTTCAACCAGGTAATGGACACCACCAGCGTGGAAGATGCGTTCACGTTAACAGGCCGTGATCAGGTGCGGATTCCAGGAACGACCGAATGGAACGAGGACAATAGCCAATTCACCTTCACGCCAAGCGTTTGGTTGGATTACAACCTGAGCTACGATGTTCGTCTGGCCTCCAGCGCCCGCAGCGTGGGTGGATCGAGATTAACTACGACATTTCAGAGCTCTTTCGTCACTGTTCCCCTCCCAGGAATCATCGATACATCGCCAAGGGAAGGCAGTGTCAAGCCCACTTACACCAGCATCGATATACGCTTTAACGCGCCGATGGATCAAGCCAGCCTGCTAACATCACTTCAGATCACACCCCAAGTCGAGAATCTGGGTACCTATTGGCGCTCAAGCGAAAACACACTCGTGATCTATGGCGATTACCAACCCTCTGTCTGGTACCAATTGAGCTTAAGCCAGGGTGCCCTCGATCCCTACGGCACAGCTTTGCCAGGTGATTTCATCCTCAACTTCAGCACTGAGCAACTCCCGCCCAATGCTCACTTCAACCGCTACGGCTCGGCCATCGCACTGACAACCGATGGCCCGCAGCAGATCGAGGTGGCCCATCGTAACACCTACCGTCTCGATCTCGAGCTATACCGGCTAACCATGGATCAATTCCTTGAGTTGATCCAATCCGGCCTCTACCGTGCCACGCCGCGAGGCGAGTTCCTGCGCGGGTGGTCTGAGTATGTGACGGGAGAAGTCAACAAGACCGAGTGGGCAAAGATCCCTTTGTATAACACTCATTTGCCCTCCGGTACTTACCTGCTTTCCCTCGACATCCCCAACGATGATCGGGAACCTCAGCTCCAATTGTTGCTCATACGCCAAGTTGAATTGGTGGTCAAATCGACAACCGAGACGACCTTCATTTGGGCCGTTGACTTGTCTGATGGTCAACCGCTCGCCAACCACAGTGTTCAATTACTTAACCAGTTGGGAGGTGAAATCGGCCGCGGCGTGACCGATAGCAACGGCGTGATCATGCTTTCCAACCCATTGGGAGACGATCCCTACACACGCTTTTTCGCCCTCAGCGGTTCAGCGGGAGAGGATTTGTTCGGCTTGACCGCCAACACGTGGGCTGACGGCATTCAACCCTACTTCTATGGACTCTGGCTCGACATGATCCAACCCGACCACGAGACCTATCTCTACACCGATCGCCCAATTTATCGACCGGGTCAAACCGTCCATTTCCGTGGAGTTCATCGTCAGACATCCGAAGCCCGGTACCTGCTCCCCGATATGACAAGCGTAAATGTCAACCTGCAAGATGAAAGAAACGAGATTGTCCAATCCCAGACGGCTTCGTTGTCAGAATTTGGCACCTTCCACGGTGAGTTCACACTCAGTGAAGGTGCTGATTTGGGAACCTACTCCATAGAAACGGATGACGGGTCCGTTTTCTTTGACGTCGCTGCATACCGCAAGCCCGAATTCACAGTGGCCGTTGAGCCCTCCGCCTCACAAGTTGCCAGCGGAGATCCGTTGACCGCCACAATCCGCGCCGAGTATTTCTTCGGCGGTCCAGTGGCTGAGGCGGATGTCCATTGGGTTGCCTGGTTTGACCCCTTCTACCCTCCGGGACTTCTAAGGCCCATTAACTGGTTCGACCTCGCCCTCGGGCCACAAATGTTCACCAGCTTTGAGAGTTCAGCTAACGGCGACGGCGTAACGGACTCCGACGGTGAACTTCTCATCACCCTACCTACAACCTTGGAAAAGGGCCGTCCGGCTCGGATGACGATCGAGGCCACGATAACCGACAGCAGTGGTTTCCCGGTGACCGGTCGCACGACGGTCGATCTGCATCCAGCCACCGTTTATCTGACTCTCTCACCGGAGCGCTATGCATTACGCGCTGGCGAGACCGCGATGGTAAACCTCAAATCCGTCGATTGGGCCGGGGATCCGGTCCCTGGACAGGAAGCCGACATTCGTGTTGAGCGGTTGACCTGGCGGCAAGTCGTGGATGACGAGGGGCTGATCACATGGGTATCGGACGCTGCCTTAGTCAATCAGATCTCTCACCCCACAGGTGAAGACGGGTCCTTCCTCTTTAGCTTCGTCCCCGAGAAGGGTGGCACCTACCAGGTGAGCACAACAGGAACGGATCCCGCAGGTCGCCAAACTGTGGGGCGGCTAACGATATGGGTGTCCGGCCAGGGTGTCGGTCTATGGCGACAGCCGCCTGCCGGTCGGATAGCCTTGGTGCCCGATCGCGAATCGTACCAGCCAGGTGATGTTGCCAGGATCCTCGTACCATCACCTTTCCAGGAGGCATCTACGGCCTTGGTCACCATCGAAAGAGGAGAAGTGCTCACGCACCAGGTGATCCAAATCGAAGGCGCCGATTCCATGATTGAGGTTCCGATCAGGGATCTCTACGCTCCAAATGTCTTCCTGACGGTCACCCTCATCCGCCCAATGGTCGATGGCGACCCGGCTTCTTTGGCCGTGGGAATGATCGAGCTTCCCGTAGCTGCCGATGCTCTGGAGCTGCAGGTCACGCTCACACCCGATCGAGCACAGGCCGGTCCCGGTGAGGACATCACCTACCAATTAGAAGCTCTTGACGCGCAAGGACACCCGGTTCAAGCTGAGTTCTCCTTCGCTTTGGCCGATCTGGCAGTTCTCTCGCTCACGGATCCTAACAGCCCAAGCCCCTTCGAGGCATTCTATAGTCGCCAGCCTCTGCGCGTGCGCAGCGGTGCTTCCCTGGCAATAAGCGGAGAAGGCATACGAGAAAGACTCCCAACAGATGGTATGGGAGGCGGTGGGGGTGAAATGGGCATTTATGAGGTGAGACGCGAATTCCCCGATACCGCGTATTGGAATGCATCAGTTGTGACCGATGCTCTTGGTCAAGCCCAGGTCAATCTGACATTACCCGATAGCCTGACCACCTGGCGTATGGACACCCGTGGCGTGACTCAGGACACATTGGTCGGAAGTACGACTGTAGATCTGGTCTCGACCAAAGACTTGCTGATCCGCCCCGTAACGCCTCGCTTCTTTACCGCTGGTGACGCTGCGAGCGTCGCCGCGGTTGTCCATAACAACACGCCAAATGAGCTGACGGTGGAGACCCAGTTGGTAGCGAACGGCGCCGAGATCACGAGCTCGCCATCTCACGCTGCCACCGTACCTGCCCAGGGGCAGATGCGATTCGAATGGAGCTTGATCATACAAGATGTCGAATTCGTGGATCTGACCTTCCATGTCGCCGGAGGTGGATTGAGGGACGCGTCCAAACCCACGGTGGGTTCGGCTGTGAACGGAGCGCTACCCGTTCTGCGCTACAGCGCTCCGGATACCGTCGCAACTGCCGGAATCCTGGAAACCTCTGGCGAACGCCTGGAGGCTATCAACCTGCCTCGACGCTACGACGCCACGCAAGGTGAGCTGATGACCACCCTCGATCCGTCCTTGGGCTCGGCATTAAACACGGCCTTGGATCTCTTAGAGAACCCAGAATACCTATCCATCGAAGCGGTGGTGTCGCGCTTTTTACCCAACTTGGCAGCTTACCGCGCCTTGCAAGAGCTTAACCTTGACGACCCATCGCTGCAGAGCCGTCTAAGGCGCACCCTCGAAGACAGTTTGCAGATCCTGCGAAGCCGCCAGGGGAGCGATGGTGGTTGGGGATGGTGGAGTGAAAGCCCCTCAAACCCCTACCTGACTGCCTATGTTTTATACAGCCTGGCGGTCGCACGCGATGCTGGCGTGGAAGTCAGTGAGCAGATGATCGACACCGCTGTTAACTATCTGTTGGCTGGCATCGTCCCACACTCTATGCTCAAGGATCCGTCGGCGATGAATCGTCAAGCCTTCATACTCTATGCGTTAGCCGTCGCTGATGAAGGCGACCTGGCGACGGCGCGCCAGATGGCCTCTGAGCGTGGAGAGCTCAACCTGTGGGCCAGGGCGCTGCTTGCTCAAACACTAGGGTTGCTTTCTCCTGGAGACGAGCTCATCCCGCCTCTGCTTTCCGATCTCGAAGCCACCTCAGTACGTTCCGCGACCGGCGCACATTGGGAGGATGAGACGATCGACAGGTGGAACATGGGCAGCTCCGTCCGTACAACCGCACATGTGCTCCAGACACTGATCGCGCTGGATGGTGACAACACGCTCATCCCGGGTGCAGTGCGCTGGCTTGTCGCCGCAAGAGAGCGGGACGGCGCCTGGTCATCAACCCACGAAACCGCTTGGGCCATCCTCGCGCTGACAGATTGGCTGAAGGCAAGCGACAGTCTGGAGGCAAACTACGATTACAGCCTCATGCTCAATGGGCAAATTTTGGCTTCGGGGACAGCAGCACCCGGCGCGCTATTCTCCTCCGTCGAATTAGAAACCCCGATCAGCGAACTGATCGCTGATCAACCTAATCAGTTATCCGTCAGTCGTGGTCCTGGGGACGGTGCGTTGTACTACACCGCTCATCTAACGGTCTACCGACCTATTGAGGAGATACAAGAAAGTTCGCGCGGTCTTACTGTCCAACGCGAATACTTCCATTACGATGGCTTCTGCGGCGGTATTGAAGATCCGTGTCCTCTAGCACCATCGGCTGTCATTGGCGAGGATCTGCTCACCCGTGTGACCCTGATCGTCCCCTCCGACCAGTATTATCTGGTGATAGAGGATCCCTACCCTGCCGGAATGGAACCCATCGATACCCAATTGCTCACCACACCAACCGGAGGGGCTCCGGTTCAGCTAGCTCAAGCCGATTTGCTGCGCGGTGGTTGGGGAGGGTGGTGGTTCACGAGGGTATCCTTCGGCGATGATCGATTGAGACTCTTCGCAGATTACCTGCCCGCAGGCACATACCAATACACCTATTTGACCCGTGCGGTTTTGCCCGGTGAATACCGTGTCCTCCCTACGCGCGCTTGGGCGGTGTATTTCCCGGAGGTCTATGGACAGGGATCCGGTAGAGTTTATACGATTCAGCCCTGATAAGACGCATCCTGAATGATTCAAACTTGGGAGGCAAATGATCATCGAAGATATATGAAAGCTGCGCATCCTGCTTAAGAAGATCATGCTCTTCTCGATTCTAATAAGAATCTCTGCTGTATGATGGGAATCTGGAGTGCGCAAGCTCTGCTTGCGCTCAGAAGCGAAGCTTCTGGATGCCTTGCAATCCTCCACAGAATATTGTCAACATGCACTCTCGCGTCTTCGGAAATTGCAAGCTTCGCTTGCGCCCAGAAGCAGAGCTTCTGGACTCCAAAGTACGCTCAACCATCGATGATTTAGCCTAAGATGTACAATGTTCACTTTTGATTCTCATAACACACGACATTTCTGTTGAGAGGCTTCCATGAATCCTGATCAAATGCTTAATGAGATGTTAAACCTGCCTCTCATACGCACACCAAAGGTGTCGTGCGACGGCAAATGGGTCGCTTGGACCTGGTTCCGAACCGGACCTGCGGCCGATGTTTACTACGCGCCTACCGATGGTTCAGCGGCCCCCACAAGATTAACCGAAACAGCCAACAACACCTGGCTTGCTTCATGGACACCAGATTGTCATGCGGTTCTTGTGGCGCAAGATCAAGATGGGGACGAACGATACCAACTCTTTCGGGTGGACATCAAGAGACCAGGCACGATGCAACCATTAACCGAAGCCGCACCAAGTTATTTTCTGCGCGGTGGCCAGCTTCACCCAAACGAACGCTGGCTGGTGTACGCGGCGAATTTTGATGTCGTCCGTGGTGAGGAGATCCAGCCCACTTGGGTCTACCGTCACGATGTGGAAAGTGGAGAGCGCGTGGTTTTGGCGCAACCAAAGAAACCGTGCTATTACGCACCACGGCTCAACCACGCAGGCACCCACATTCTCTACACCCGTAAGGATCGCCACCCGGCTGGACGGCAAATCTGGCTGGTAGACATCGAGGGAACTGAGGATCGTGAAATCATCAACTGCGGACCTTCTTTGAAGGTCAACGCTTCATGGTTTCCGGACAATCAGCGGGTTGTCGTGCTGGCCGAAACGGAAACCCATCGCCGCTTAGGCATATGGGATCGTTCAAACGAAGGCCTCCGCTGGTTGATCGACGACCCGGCGCGAAATATTGAAGCCGCGTTCGTCCCTCCAAATAACGCTCACATCGCGGTTCTCGAAGTACAACAGGCACGCAGACGTGCATCTTTCGTGGATGCGGACACAGGGGAGGAGACAGTCCTACCTGAGTCTCCTCTGAATCTAACCCTCCTCGCTCCGGTCGAGAGCGATAAATGGGTCGCCCTGGCCTACAACTCCCTGCAGCCTGATGACCTTGTGCGCCTGCCCCTAAAGGATCCGCAACCTGAGTCAACGGTCAGTCTAACGAGGGTCTGGGAACGCATCTCGCTGAAACCGTTCGACCTTAAACCAGCAGAGGACTTCCGCTGGCCAGCAAGGGACGGTCTTGAAATCCAAGGATGGCTCTACCGGGCAGCTGGGGAGGTGAAAGGCACGATTATCTCCATCCATGGCGGACCGACATACCATAGCGAGGATTGGATCAACAGCCAACTCCAATTCTTCGCCGCTCGAGGGTTCAACGTGCTTGATGTCAACTACCGGGGCAGCACAGGTTTTGGTTTGTCATTCCAGGAAGCAATCAAAGCGGAGGGTTGGGGCAGTCAAGAACAAGAAGACATCCGAGCCGGCATCGAAGCCCTGATCGCCTCTGGTATCGCAAAACCAGGCAAGGTAGGCATCACCGGAACGTCCTTCGGAGGTTATTCCGCCTGGTGTGCGATCACCCGTTACCCACCGGAGTTGGTGGCTGCCGCAGCTCCGATCTGCGGCATGACTGACCTGGTCGTTGACTATGAGACCACACGTCCCGACCTTCGACCCTACAGCGAAGAGATGATGGGGGGCAGTCCAGACGAGGTGCCTGAACTTTTTTACGAGCGTTCACCGCTCCATTTCGTGGGAGACATCCAGGGTAAGCTGCTGATCGTCCAGGGCATGCAGGATCCCAACGTCACCCCGGAAAATGTACGCGTCGTCCGTTCCCAACTCGATCAGGCAAATGTGCCTTATGAGGTTCTTGCATTTGAAGACGAGGGGCACGGCATCGTTCGACCCAAGAATCTCAAGATCCTCTATCTACGCTTGGCCGAATTCTTCGAGTCCACCTTCGATGGCTCATGAGTAGGAGCACACGGGCGGGGAAGATCACCCTGCATCTTCAACCGTGCGCGCCACATTCAAAGCCTACCACAAGACGCAGTTCGGATTTCCTGCGTTGTTCCTCAAATAGCTTATGGAAATGTGTCATTCCGAGCGCCGTTAGGCGAGAGGAATCCCTATGATGTATCAAATTTAGAAGTTACCTCTTAGGGATTCCTCGTCACTTCGTTCCTCGGAATGACATAAGGGAGTATGGTGTTCTGATCGAAGTTGAAAAGGTCTCTCAGGTTATATTTGTAAGGACGCACAGTCGTACGCCCCTACGAGAATAAACCTCCCCGCGAGCTTGAAACTCGCGGGGAGGTTCATCATCACCATGCCAATAATCTTTCAATTTTCTCAAACAGCTCAGGATTGAGGTTTTCAAACCGGGCAGCATATCCTGTGACGCTTAGCAAAAAACCAAGAAGAGCCGAAATGAGAGCCGTGAGTAGGAGGATAGTCAAGAAAGCCTTCCGTTTAGCGGCATGTTTTAAAGTCATCCGATAACCCTGATACGAACCAATGGTTGAGAGCAACACCAGCGTAGGAACGAAATCTGCCAGATAACGCATCGTTGTGTAGAGAAAGAACAACAAAGGCAAGAGTTCGAGGACACCAGCCCCAATTAACGTAATGATTAACCATTGTCCTGGAAAATAATTTGTTGTTGTAAGAAAATCACCTTCAGAGGGGGATCGAATACTCCTCCTTCGAAACATCTGGCTCAATATAGTAAAAACAGGAATGAACACGAGCAATACATAAGGTGTTGTTATCAGAATACCAGCCACTTGTTCAACATGATAGTGTTCCGGAGCCCATATTCCTAAGGGCCATACGTTGTATCTACCCCATATCGGTTTCACAAAGGGAAATACAGGGAGAATGCGAAACGGATTTATTAGATAGTTATTTAGATTATGAATGATGTAAGAGGATGACCAAATCAAACTAGATCGTAAGTGCATATTTTCCCCCGTAAGCTGATATCGATGTCCAAGCTCGAAAATTGAACCAAAACGCACATAGTTATACCAACCAAGCCCCATGACTCCCAACACCAATGGGGCTAATAATGCCACCAATACCCGGACATCTATGTGGATCATTCGAACCTTCAGTTTTCTACATACCATGAACCAAATCATCGATATCATGAAGGTGATTGCGATCATCAGCGTGATTCTCGAACTTACGGCCAATGCCCAACAGATACCCGCTAAAGTCAATCTCCATTTGACGGGTTTTGCACTTCGCAGAGCCGTAAAAGCCCAATAGATACCAGCGATTAAAAACAATTGACCACTTGAGATCGCCACCTCATAGGCGGCAGGACGAGTGAGCAACCACGGTATTGGATTTCCAAGCCCTGCAACTAAAACACCGGGGATTACAATCCACCATGGTGTATCTTGAAAAAGATCCCGCCAGATTGCCAGAATCAAAAGAACGCTGAAGAAAAGGAACCCCGTCACAAACCCAAATACCAGATACTCATCACCGATTTCAAAAGGGATGAACAACCTTAACCCCGCCAGGATCAAACCAGGTGCCGGTCCCCAATATAGATAGAATTTTCCCTCGTAGAGGACAACATCCCAAGGTATCGGAATATCATTCCGCGCCTCATAGTCATATGGATCGGGCAGTTCTAACAGCCTTGGATCTGGATCGATCATGAGGTGGGTTTGACCGTGATGAAGGGCGTTGGCGAGCATTTCATAGTAATCAGTCGTGCCTGGCCAATCGGTCCAGCGACCAACGCTTACTAGCCATACATAGGTCAATACAATAACAGCGAAAAGACTCCATGAGGCAATCTTGGCTTTTCTTTCCTTCGACGCAGAGAGATATTGAACAACAGGTGAGTTTCGAAAGGAACGTGCGATGCGTGAAATTTGATCTCCAAGCTTTTCTATCAAGAACTTCACGAACGGAATTGCATACATTGCATTCCTGAAACGAGTTGTGAACTTACGGATGTAACCAACGAAAAACCTGACAATGGGGCTGTCAAGAACAACACCCTTTAAGTATGATAGAAATCTATCGATCCTCCCTTTCCAATCTTCCAAGCAAGCAGAAACGCGTTCATAAGACACAAATAAAACCGATAGAAAGAGCAATAAAACGCCAATGACGAGTACGGATAATCTCCTAGGTCCCCAGACGTTGTTGTGGTCAATACCAAGCCGTGTAGCGAGGATGGCAAGACTGATCATCGCCGTTCCGAGAACAGCGATGGCAATCGCTATTAATCGTCGTAATGAGAGTTTCTTCATTCGTGTGATAGGTGATGGCTCATCTTTTGATTAGTATATATACATACAGTGCTTTTCTGAATAGACACCTGGTTGTGATGAGTATAGGCTCGATGAGAGCACCTCGTATAGCAGTAATTCGCAGGTCATTATATACAGAACTCGGAAAGTCTGAATCTCATCTGGAAGGAAAGAGACATCTCGATACATAAATGATAAAATTGCACCAAATTAGTCTGATTAATGGAGAAGGTAAAGTGAAAGAAGCGACAGTCATCTTGGCTCATGAAAACCACGTGATGGATGTCCTGTTCACCAGCGACAGCAAAACGTTGCTTTCAGCAGGGATGGACAACACCATAAAGCTGTGGTCGGTCCCATCGTGGCAAGAGATC
>DUEZ01000065.1 GCA_011174825.1 Anaerolineae bacterium
TGCTCGACGATATCGCCCTCGTCCATGACCAGGATCCAGTCCGCATTGCGGATGGTAGAGAGACGGTGGGCGATGATGAAGCTGGTGCGATTCTCCATCAGAGTGTCCATGGCTTGCTGGATCAAGATCTCCGTGCGTGTATCGACGGAGCTGGTGGCCTCGTCCAGAATCAGCATGCTGGGATTGGTCACAATGGCGCGGGCGATGGTTAAAAGCTGTTTCTGACCCTGTGATATGTTGGTGGCTTCCTCGTTTAGGACCAAGTTATAGCCCTCAGGAAGTGTTCGGACGAAATGGTCCACATGGGCGGCTTGGGCAGCCGCGATGACGTCTTCATCGCTAGCACCAGGCCAACCATATCGGATGTTCTCCATGATGGTGTCGTTATAAAGCCAGGTATCCTGCAACACCATCCCAAACATACAACGCAGATCCTCACGCTTGAAATCTTTAATATTGTGTCCATCTACCAGGATCGCTCCGCTGTTGACGTCGTAGAAACGCATGAGCAGTTTAACCATCGTGGTTTTACCTGCGCCGGTCGGGCCAACCAGGGCGATCTTCTGCCCTGGTTTGACATCGGCGGAGAAATCCTTGATGACGATTTCGTCTGGGTTGTAGCCAAATTGAACATTTTGAAAGACCACATGCCCCCCAACCTTCCCCACCTGTACAGGTTCATCCACCTCAGGGACTTCCTCTTCCTCGCCCATAAATTCGAAAACGCGTTCGGCTGCAGCGACGGTCTGTTGAAGGACATTGGAGATATTGGCAATCTGGGTGATCGGCTGAGTAAAGGAACGCACGTACTGGATAAAGGCCTGGATATCACCAAGGGTGATGGCGTTTTGGGTGGCCATGTAACCCCCCATGATGGCGATACCTACATAACCCAGATTTCCAACAAAGTTCATGATTGGCATCATCAAACCGGACAAGAACTGGGATTTCCAGGCCGAGCCATAGAGGATGTCATTGTACCCATCAAATTCTTCAATGCTCTTATCTTCCCCATTGAAGGCTTTCATCACCACATGTCCACCGAACATTTCTTCAACATGGCCATTGACATGGCCTAAGTAATCCTGCTGCTGTTTGAAATATTTTTGCGACTGGCTAATGATCAATCCGACGATCACCCCAGAAATTGGTATAACCAGCAATGCGATCAACGTCATTTGCCAACTGATAGATAACATCATGATCAACACGCCGATCACAGTTACCACCGAGGTGATGATCTGTGAAAGACTTTGGTTCAGCGTTTGGCTGACGGTATCCACATCGTTCGTAATTCGTGAAAGCACTTCACCATGGGTAGTTCCGTCAAAATAACTGAAGGGCATGCGGTTGATCTTCTCAGCAATATCCTTTCGAAATCGATAGGTAATATCCATCGATATACCTGACATGATCCAACCTTGGATAAAGCTGAACAAAGCAGAGACGAGATACAATCCCAAGGTAGCTAGGATGATTCTGCCGATATAGTCGAAGTCGATCCCAACGCCGGATCCAGAGATCTGACCCATGACACCTTCAAAAAGCTTGGTTGTTGCCTTCCCTAAAATCTTTGGACCAATAATGGTGAAAACGGTCGAGCCTACCGCGAAGAGCATCACGATCAGGATGGCGATCTTGTAGGAGCCAAGGTACTGGATCAGCTTAGACATCGTGGCCTTGAAATCTCGGGGTTTCTCACCCCTCATCATGGCCATTGGGCCGTGTCCCATAGGGCCCCGCATTCTCCTGGGGCCGCCTGGTGGTCTGCGATCTGATGAAGAATCTCTGCCACGCATGATCATGCCAGCTCCTCCTCGCTCAACTGCGACAGAGCAATTTCTCGATAAGTATCGCAGCTTTCCATCAGGTCGTGATGTTTGCCCTCACCAACAACCCTTCCCTCATCGAGAACGATGATCTGATCAGCATTTTTGACCGTTGCCACGCGCTGCGTAACGATCATCACAGTGCTGTCCCCAGTTTTTTCCTTAAGCTCCTTGCGTAGGGCCGAGTCGGTCTTGAAATCCAGGGCTGAAAAGCTGTCATCAAATATATAAATTGGAGGTTTCTTAACCAGCGCACGCGCAATTGCCAGGCGTTGCCTTTGCCCTCCCGAGACATTCGAACCGCCTTGTGCGATCTCGGCCTCAAAACCTTCCGGTTTATCGAAGATGAATTCGCTGGCCTGGGCAACATCGGCGGCTTCTTTCAACGTTTCGCTGCTGGCATTTTCATCGGCGTACAGCAGGTTGCTTTCGATCGTGCCTGAGAACAACATGCCCTTTTGAGGAACATAACCAATCTTATCCCGCAGATCGTTCTGTTTCACTTCGCGGATATCATGTCCATCCAGATAAATGGCACCTTCGGATACATCATAGAAACGCGGAATCAGGTTGATGACAGTAGATTTCCCGCAGCCCGTTGATCCAATGATGGCAGTAGTCTCGCCAGGCCTGGCAGTGAAGCTGATATCGTGCAGTACATCGTCGAGGGCACCTGGGTAACGAAAGGAGACATTGCGGAACTCGATTTGGCTGACGAATGGATCGCTGAATTGTTTTGGATCCTCAGGATCTTTGATAACGGTCTCGGTCTCCAGCACATCCGCAATACGACCGCCTGATACTGCCGCCCTGGGTAAGAAAATGAACATCATAGACATCATCAGGAACGCGAAAACGATCTGCATGGCATACTGCAGAAAGGCCATCATGTCGCCCACCTGGATGTTCGCTTCAGCGACCTGGTGTGCACCAACCCAAATGATTCCCACGGACAATCCGTTCATAAGCAACATCATGACGGGCATCATCGTGATCATCACCCGGGCAACAAACAAACTCGTCTCGGTCAGATCCCAATTGGCTTTGTCAAAGCGTTTCAGCTCATCCTCTTGCTTGTTGAAGGCCCGGATGACCATCATGCCAGATAAGTTTTCGCGCGTTACGAGGTTGAGCCGATCGATCAAGCTCTGCATGATTTGAAACTTAGGTAGGGAAATCGAGAAGACAATCAAGATCAGGCCAAGCAGGACAATCACAGCCAAAGCGATGATCCACCACATGTTCGCGCTCTTATCGATCGCTCGGATGACACCGCCAATACCCATGATGGGAGCGAACAAAACCATACGTATGATCATGAAGATCACCATTTGAATCTGGGTGACATCATTGGTCGAGCGGGTGATCAGGGAAGCCGTCGAGAATTGATCGAATTCCACGTTCGAGAAACTCTCTACTTTTTTGAACACTTCCCTTCGGATATCACGCGCCGCTCCAGCAGCCGTTCTCGAAGCCAGAAAACCAACGGCTATCGTAGCGACTCCACCTAGCAGCGAGACAAGCAACATGATGCCACCAGTACGCACGATGTAATCGGTTTGCAGCTTACCGGTATCCATACCAAGGGCTTCATACTCAGCCTTGACCGCGCTGACGGCCATTTGGTTGATCATGTTGTCGCCAAGGGCAGCGAACACCTCATTTATCCTGGCGCTCATCTCGGAAAGCTGCTCGGCCGGCATCATTTTCAGCAGTTCGAAAACATCCATGCCCGGTGGAATCCGTGATAGGTCAAAGTCAAAGCCCTCGCCTATGGGCGGGACTTTTGATGGATCCTCGATCATTTGCTCGATACCGGAAACAACCATCAAAGCTCTGCCCATGATGGGGGTCAGCAAATCAAGTTCGGCTTGATCTATCTCCTTGAGGATATAGATTGGCTCTTCGGCGAGTGTGGGATACTCCTCAAGATAGAGGTCCGCATCGGTGGAGGTGGGCTCCACCAAAATGTAATCCTCCAATACAAGTGCTTTCTCTTCAGCACTCATGAAGATGAAAAGCTTCTCCATCTCGCTCTGGCGGATGGCTTCAGGGACGGCATTCTCCACACCGCTCTGTTGAATGCCATTGTTGACGATCTTCGAGAGGTAATCAGGCAGCGCAAGATTGGCGTTCGCCTGAACGAACAGCAGAGCGAGAGATAAGATGATCATAAGGGCGTAAGGTTTTAAGTATTTAGCCAAACGTAACATAACGGGGAGGCTCCTCCAGAGATTAAATCAACTTCGCGCTTCAATGGGTGGGGCTAGATGACTTATTTTATCAATCAGGATATTCAACCCCACCGTAATGGTTTCCTTTTCGCTATCGGAGAGGCTCTGGGCCAGATCATCCATCCAACCCTGGCGGGCGTGGACACCTTCTTCAAGAATCCGGTGACCCTTATCGGTCAAGGCAATTTGTTTAACACGTCGGTCATCTGGATCCTCCGTGCGCAGGATTAATTCCTGTTGAACCAAGCGCTCCAGCATTTGGCTGGCAGCGGCACTAGTCACACCCAGATGATCACCTAGATCCGTAACGCCACAGCTCCCGATGTGATGGATATGGAACATAGCACCGATATTCGTCATCGAAAGTCCACTTTCTCGGGCATAGCGGATGATGTTCCGCATCGAGTGACGCATGGAGACTTCTGTCCATTCTTTTAACGTGGCGACAAACGGATCGGCTTGCATGCTTCACCTCTCTAAATAGTTAAACGAGCTGAATTATAAAGACATCTTAGGTATATGTCAATGAATGAGTTGAAGATCGATGATCGAGGATCATAGAAGGTCGTATTTCGTGGTATAGGGTGGTGATTGACGAACAATCCAGGGAATGTATTAAGAGGCGCTTTCCTTCAATCTGTCATTGCGAGGAGTCGTTAGGCGACGAAGCAAACTTATCCTTGAAGAGATCGCTTCGCTCTGGAGTCTGTCCTGAGCCATGTCCTGCCTGTCCCGAACCTGCCGAGGGGAGCTTGTCGAAGGGTTGTCGAAGGACCGCTCACAATGTCAGGATGAGATCCTGCAGGCGCTACACTACTCTGCTTGGGTACCACTTTTAAGAAAGCCCCTCTTACCAATTTTTCTCGCAGTTTACCTTTCTATTTGCAGAGCCTTCATAAACCCATTGGGGAACGTCTCGGGATCCCCCCAGAAGACACACCTTGTAGGACAGACCGTGGTACACGCGGGAGCCTCCCCCCTGGCTCGTTTTTCAATGCAGAGGTCGCACTTCACCGCCTTATAGATTTCATGGTTGAACTGCATGGCATCATACGGACAGGATTGAACGCAACTGGCTCCACACATGATGCACCTGTTGCCCTCCTGCACGGTCATGTCTTCCGTAAATCCGGTTTGCACTTCATTAAAGGATTGAATTCGCGCACCAGGTTCCAAATGGGGCATTTGAACGCGAGCAGCAGGATCGAATGTCTCCTTCTGAACCTCTGTGATCGCCTTCAACACCTTATCTCGACTTAATCAAACAATCGAAGATCACGACCGGTGAGATATCGGTCAATGGATCCGCTTGCGGGGAAGGAATAGCGAGTCGAACTTGAATTGCATCACAAGTGTATAAAGTATGGTAGTCTGTCAATAGAAAAGCCCAATCAGACGGATAAATCCAAATAGCTTCACTCCGTGGAGGAGTTATGATAGCCTTTCACCGCCGGCTACAACGCCTCCCGAATGTCATCCCGAGGAAGGGATGACCAGAGCGAGTTCATTCAGCTATGCCGTCCCTTAGTAACCGCTGTTGGCGACTCTCATCTGAACATATGGACCAGCTGCCAAACTGAGAACACATACACATGCTACAGATTCATGCGAGCGTTTCGCTCTGGAATAACCCGGTTATGGCGAATCTGCTCCCCGAACCGCAACTGGACAAAGAATAGAAGCGAAAACCGCAAGGAGAGATACACCATGATCGATCGAAGGGGATTCCTACAACTTTTATCAACCCTGGGCATTTCGTCAGTGCTCTCGCAGGCCTGCTCACCGAGCCCCACCCTACTACCGACAAGCACGTCCCTCCCACCATCCACCACGCCCACTCGTACAGCGACACTATCACCAACACCGACAACCACTCCAGTTGAAGGTGAGATTACCCTTGAGATGATCGCCGCCGCGGAAAAGATATTTGGCATCGAATTGACTGACGAAGAAAGAAGAGAAATTTTGGAAAGGTTGTACGAGAACATCGAACTCTATCAAACACTCAGAGATGAAAAACTAGACGATACCGTCATGTCTTCCATGGTCTTTAACCCCATCCCACCAGGAATGACGTTTTCAAACGAAAGACGACCCTTCCGCTACAGTGACGTGGACGTTGAAATACCGGAGCAGATCGAAGATGTCGCTTTTTATTCCGTCCTCCAACTGGCCAAACTGATCCGAACCAGAAAGATTACCTCTACCGAGCTGACGGAAATGTACCTCGCAAGGTTGAGAAGGCTTGATCCCACCCTGGAATTCGTGGTCACGTTCACCGATGAATTAGCCCGAGAACAGGCCCGGAGAGCGGATGAGGAAATCCAAGCCGGCAACTATCGTGGCCCGCTGCATGGGATCCCTTATGGAATCAAGGACCTATACTCGGTAAGAGGCTACCCGACAACCTGGGGAGCAGAGCCTTTCAGGGATCGAATCATCGATCGGGATGCATCTGTCGTTGAGAAGCTCGAGAAAGCCGGTGCTGTATTGCTGGCCAAACTAAGCACGGGTACGATGGCGACAGGAGATGACTGGTTTGGAGGGTTTACGAGAAATCCGTGGAATCCCGAATGGGGGGCTGGCGGATCTTCTGCTGGACCGGGATCTGCTACGGCGGCAGGCTGTGTCGGTTTTTCGATCGGTACGGAAACGAATGGATCCATGACCTCCCCCTGCGACGCCTGCGGAGTTTCGGGATTGAAGCCGACATTTGGAAGAGTGAGCCGATACGGGGTGATGACTGTGGCCTGGAGTTGGGACAAGGTGACCCCCATGTGTCGCACCGTGGAGGATTGTGCGGTGGTGTTCAATGCTATTTACGGCCCGGATGGAAGAGACAACACGATCATCGATCTGCCGTTCAACTGGGACCCAGATTTTGATATTCGCCAATTACGAATCGGCTACCGCACCCAGTTCTTTGAAGGGGAGCTCATGGACGGAGACGTGGCATTCAGGAGGGGCGTAAGGGAAGAAAGTCTCAAAGTGCTGGATTTCTTCCGCAACCTCGGTATCGATCTGGTGCCACTGGACATCGATGTCAATCCGATGAGCGCAGTCGGATTCACTATGATGTGCGAAAACGCAGCTGCAGCTGATGAAATGTTCCGCAGCGGTCAGGATGATCTGATCCAAGATCCTAGGTGGCCCAACTACTGGAGAGAACACCGTTTCGTTCCAGCCGTCGAATATGTGCAGGCAGCCCGATACAGAAGCTTGGTCATCCAAGAGATGAACCAAGTATTCGAAGATATCGATGTCTATATCGAGATCACCTGGACAAGCTGCTGGCTGACAAATACAACTGGCCATCCGGTTGTCGTCGTGCCGTGCGGATTCTTTAGCGGCAGACCTGTCAGCATCTCCTTCGTTAGTCGGCTGTTTGGGGAAGCAGAACTCTTAGCGGTTGCTAAGGCATTTCAAGACGGGACAGAGTACCACTTGAGACATCCGGAACTGTGAGGAAGACGATGGAACACAGAAACTACGCCCTTCCCTGAGTCCCTAGCCTCCGCTGAAGGGCTCCGTGCCTCCGGTGCGTTCGCGTCACTCGTCGCGGACAAGGAGAACACCCTCCGCACCCCGCAACCCTTGCGCGGCGCGCTTAACGCATATCAGCCGTACAGGCAATTATGAACCATACTTCGACATAGGTAACAGAACAGTCTCACAACATTGGCAACACATGTTCTCTAGACATGGGGAACACTTTACTTCAGAGGAGGTAGTACCCATGCCCTGGAAGGGAGATGTACATGAGGGGGTGTGGGCTACGCCCACACCCCCTCACACCGATCTCTCTCGCAATTAACTTTCTTTACAGGACCTTCTTAAAACCATTGGGAAAGGTCTCGGGATCCCCCCAAAAGATGCATCTTGTTGGGCAGACTGTGGTGCAAGCGGGTGCCTCCCCTCGGGCTCGTTTTTCAACGCACAGGTCGCACTTCACCGCCTTATAGATTTCATGGTTGAACTGCATGACATCATATGGACAGGATTGAACGCAACTGGCCCCACACATGATGCACCTGTTGCCCTCCTGCACGGTCATGTCTTCCGTGAATCCAGTCTGCACTTCATCAAAGGATTGGATTCGCACGCCAGGCTCCAAATGAGGCATTTGAGCGCGAGCAGCACGATCGAATTGCTTCTTCTGAACCTTCGTGATCGCTTTCAAGAATTTGTCTCGCCCTAATCGTCCCAAGCGAAGATCACGTCCGCTGAGATACCGGTCGATGGACCTCGCCGCCTCCCTACCAGAACCGATGGCCTGTGCGATGGACTCTGGTCCATAAATCACATCCCCCCCTGCGAAGACACCCTCGAGCGACGTCGCCAAGGTCACAGGATCGACCTCAAGACCGCCATTTGAACTGATGGGAATCCCCTGCTTCTTTGCAAACGAAAGATCCGCAACCTGACCGATGGCTACAACGACATTATCGACCTCAAGCGTTGTCAGATCCGTTTCATCATATTGAGGATTGAACGTCCCGTCCTCATCGAAGACACGCGTGCAGCGCTTGAATTCAATTGCGGCCAATGTCCCATCCTGCAATAGGAATCGGTTGGGACCCAAGCAGTTGACGATCTCAACCCCCTCTTCGGTGGCCATCTGGATTTCGCTTTCCCAGGCCGGCATCTCCTCTCGGCATTCCAGGCACACCAGAGAGACCTCTTCCGCACCCTTACGAAGCGCGGTCATGGCCACGTCCATGGCCACATTGCCACCCCCAACGACAATGACCCTTTTCCCAATGGATACTGAATTTCCGAGCGCCACGTCCCGCAGAAAATCGATCCCACGAAGCACACCCTCCATGTCCTCGTTTTCGACGTTCAAACGGACATTGTCATGGAGCCCTGTTGCTAAGAAGGTGGCTCGATACCCGTCCTGTTTCAGATCCTCGAAGGTGATATCACTGCCGAATGTCACCCCGGTTCGAATTTCTACCCCTAAGTCCTGAATGGCCTGAATTTCATCAGAAAGGATAACTTTCGGCAGGCGATACTCCGGAATGCCTACGGCCATCATGCCACCGGCAATAGGTAATTTTTCAAAGACAGTTACCTGGTATCCTTTTCTTGCCAGAAAATAAGCAGCTGTTAGGCCGGCTGGGCCTGACCCGATGATGGCTACTTTTTCTTCTCTCGCCTCTTCGACCTTCGGGATATATTGATCTTTACTGGAACGATCGTGATCAGCCACGAAACGTTCGATGGAACGAATGGCTACCGGTTCATCGATTTGATCGCGATTACAGTCAGCCTCACAGGGGTGAGGGCAAACCCTCCCGCAGATGGATGGGAAAGGGCTTGTTTCTTTAATGACCTGCATCGCCCTACCAAATTTCCCCTTGGCGGCAAGGCTCACAAATCCCTGGACATTATTGTGAGCCGGGCAACCCACCATACAAGGAGACGTGTCCTGCTTTTCGGTTCCGGAAATGCCCGGCACGGCGAGGCAGCCGTTGCATAGCTCGTTATGATGTAAGACGATCCCTGTATCCGGATCGATGGTGATGGCGTCTTCCCAGCAGGCCACGACGCATGGGGCGTCCTCACAATGGTGGCAATACAGAGGTAGGAAAAACGGTGCCCTCTCAATGACCCTCACCAACCTTGGTCCAACACCCAGCCCATGCTCCTGTTTACAGGCTATTTCACATGCGTGGCAACCGCTGCAATTTACTTCATTGATCATTAAAGTTGTCTTTGTCATCTCAACCATCCCTTACTCATCTTCACAGCGCGAGATGTTGCACAACAGGACCCTCAGACTGGTTGACCCCATCACCGGATCCGTCGCCTCCGGGGAGTTATCCGTCAGGATGTTGATGTTGGATATGTCCCATCCATGATCCGGTGTTTTGATCTCCGGATACCACCAGGCATGCTCGGCGGCGATCACGCGGGGATCGATGCCATCGTTCAGTTTCGCACGTTGTTTAATGCGACCCCGAGGCGATTCGATCCAGACCCAGTCTCCCTCTTGGATGCCGTGCTTCTTCGCCGTCTCGGGGTGGAGTTCCATAAGGGGATCGGGTCTGATCTCCCGGAGCCAAGGGATCTGCCTGTTCGCGGAGTGGAAGAACATGGCGTTCCTGAGCCCTGAGTTCAGGACGTAGGGGTACTTTTTAGCCAGTTCAGGTGTAGAAAAGGGGCTTTCCGTGATCTCTGTGTACTTGGGTATGGGATCGCGACCCCATTTCTCAAGAATGGTGGAATAGATTTCCACTTTCCCCGTGGGGGTCTTGAAACCCTCTTCCTTGTATTTGTAATATTTCTCTTCTCCGTGAAGATAACCTACCTTCTTGAACTCCTCCCAGGTCAGGCCAGACGGTTCTAACGTCCAATCGAGCGCATCCTCCACGGTGTCCCACCACTGCTGACCAAACCGCTTGCCCAGCTCCATGAAGATCTTGTGATCCTGCCAGCACTCACCGATCTCGACGGCCTTTACTCTAGCAAGCACGTATCCGTGGAACTTCCAATTGTCCGCCACGTGATTCTGCTCTAACCAGGTACCAGAGGGAAGAAAGATGTGGGCCAACTCGGCGGTCGGCGTCAAGAAGAAATCGGCTACTGCGAGAAAATCGAGACTGCTCAAAGCTTTGTAAACCTCCCTGGCATTGGCTCTCGTCATCACCGGGTTGGTCCCTACTAGTAATCCAGCTTTGACCGGATAGGGTACGCCAGTCAGGATGGCGTCCCAGACAGGCTTGGGCGTGCAGATGGTCATTCTGGCCGCAAGCTTGTATTGCTCCCCACCAAGACGTTTCTTCCACTGCTCGGGCGGCAGCTCTTTGTGAGCTGAGAATTCGGAGACCTTTCTGACCGGAGGCGGGACGTGTAAGGCATTCCCGCCGGGTGCGTCGAGGTTTCCAGTGACGGCCATCAGGCCGATCACAGATCGGGTGTAGTCGGTAGCGTTGAGGTTCTGCTCTGTCGTCACTCCCCAGTGGATACCAGCCGGCTTGGTAGTGGCATATAACCTGGCCGCCTTTCGAATAAGTTCTTGATCAACCCAAGTGATCTCTGCCACACGGTCGAGGGGGTAATCTTTCATGACCCTCTCAACAAAGGCATCCCAGCCATTAAGGTGATGCTCGACGAATTCCTTGTCATAGAGTTCTTCCTCAATAATCACGCGGTGGAAACCTATCGCCATGGCTGCATCGGCTCCTGGTCGTATCTGGAGCCAAATGTCCGCTTTCTCAGCATAGAAAGATCTTCGAGGATCGATGGTGATCAATTTGGCGCCTCGATCAAAGGCTTGCCAGAATTTCATCCCCTTGTATTCGTCCGGGTTGGTCCACAGCGGATTGCATCCCCACATCACGATGCATTTGGGATCATTCTCATAGTCGCACGCTGGCAGACTCCCGCACGTGATCAGGGAGGCGCCTATCCGTGAGAGATAGCACATATGCCCCGCCGTTATGATGTTTGGTGTTCCCAGCAGGTTACCAAAGCGCGAGAAATGGCTCTCATAATCCCGACCGGTCCCCTGACCGACAACGATACCTTCGGGACCATACTTCTCAATCACCTGATTAAATTTCTCGACGCAGGTATCCAGTGCCTCATCCCAGGAGATCCTCTCCCATTTACCATTGGATTTTTTCATCGGATACAGCACCCTGTCCGGATGATAGGCAAGTTGGGTAATGGACAGCCCTTTCGTACACATGGTGCCATGGCTGATCGGTGAGTCGGGATCACCTTCCACCTTGATGACCTGGCCATCTTTCACATGGGCGATGACACCACATCCGCCATGACAACTTCGACAGACCGTTTTTACTTTCTTAACCTCTTCCATCGATTCCTCCCGGGATTACTGATCTCAAACGCCAAGACTCGTGTGAATTTGTTGTGCACCCGAAGAAGCAGCCAGCTAATCTAGTACGCTTTTGAAAATATCCAAGACCCGTTATTCCTGATATTTGGACCGGATCTCCCGTTTTAATATTTTTCCTTGAGGATTTTTCGGCAGATCGTCCACGAATTCAACTGTTTTAGGTGACTTGTACTTCGCGATGTGTTCCTTGCAAAAGTCGATGATGTCTTCCTCAGATGTCTGAGCATTTTCTTTAAGGACCACCAAAGCGTGGACACGCTCTATCCAATAGGGATCCGGGACACCGATGACGGCGACCTCTTTGACAGCAGGATGTCTATAGAGGACATTCTCCACCTCGATGGGATAGACATTCTCCCCTCCCGAGATGATCATGTCCTTCTTTCTATCAGCGATGTAGATGTACCCCTTCTCGTCGTAATACCCCAAATCCCCCGTATACAGCCATCCATCCCGAATCGTCTCTTTTGTCTCCTCGGGTCTGTGATAGTATCCTGTCATGATTCGTTTGCTCTGCACGACGATCTCCCCGATCTTCCCCACCTCGACATCACGACCGTCATCGTCGACGATTCGCACATGGACCCCGACACATGGTCGCCCGCAGGATGCAAGCACACTCTGTGCATCTGTGGATTCTTCTGGAAAGTGGTGGTTTTCTTTACTGAGAACTGTCACATCGGGACCAGATTCGGTAAGCCCGTAACCTTGGATAAACTTAGATCCAAAAACTGAAAGACCTTGCTTTAGAATTTCCGTCGGCATGGGAGATGCCGCATACCAGATTCTCTTAAGGCACTGATGATCATATTTGTCAATATCGGGCAGGTTTATCAGTGAAACAAGTTGCGTCGGGACGATATGAATGTCCGTAATCTGCTCCTCCTGGATGGCCCTTAAAGCGTCCGCCAAATCGAAAGGAACGGGCATGATCACGTTGCATCCACCCTTCAGGAAAAAGGGCCAGATGTGGCTATCTCCGCCAATGTGGAACATCGGCAGAACGACGAGGTGCCGATTTCCAAATTCCACCCCGATATCCAGCGCCTTCATACATGTGTTTTCCATCTTCTGTCTATGTTTGTAGATGGCTCCACGCGGCATCCCGGTCGTACCGCTGGTATAGAAGATCGTCAGGGGATCCTCTTCCGTGACCCTGGTATCGGGTTCTTCTATCGGTTGGCCCTCCAACATTCCCTTATACGCCTTGATTTGCCCCTGCACATCACCAAAAGACAGGAAGTATTCTGTCTTAGGTAGCTGTTTCAAGATTCCATCGATCGTTTCGACCAATTCGGGTCCAAGAAACAGAACCCTTGGTTCGGAATCATTGATAACATGAACGAGCTCTTTCGCATGCAGGCGGGGATTGTAATGCGCGAGGACAAATCCCCCCTTCATCGCCGCTCCAAATACCTCGGGGTATTCAAGTTGGTTCCACGAAAGGATCCCGATGATGTCCCCCTTTTGAATCCCTAAGGCGTGAAGACCATGGATGAGTCTATTCACCCTCTCATTAAATTGCTTAAAGCTTACCCTCTCAGATCCGTATACAAAGGCTTCACTATCTGGATGGAGGATGGCATTTCTGTAAATGATGTCGGCAAAGGTTCCTAAAGGGTAACGATTTAGTTCCCGCAACACATACCTCGTTGTCATAGGAATCACCTCCGAACCCACTCATACGCCCCCAGGAGCATAATCCGACGGATGGAGCTCAAATTTAAATCAATAGTAGACACAATGCTCTTCGGAGAAAAAGGTCATTCATGGGATTGTCTCAGAAGCGGTACTCAATCAGAGCAGTGTAGCGCCTGCAGCATCTCTTCCTGTCATTGCGAGCCCTGAAAGGGCGAAGCAATCTCCTCAATGATAAGTTTGCTTCGTCGCCTTACGGCTCATCGCAATGACATCACGTAGTACAGGGTATTCTCGCTGTCCATGGGCATGGCTTTTGAGACAGCCCCTATCCTGACCTTTTCATCAAAGATCCGTATGTATGCAGAAATCCGTACGCCCATCCAATGGCTTTCCCATGATATAGGCGTTCAAGATTTGAGGTTATTAATCCTTCACTCCATACTTTTAATAATGATCTCGCTAGCTAACCTAGCGCCTATCCCTGGAAGGAGACCACACTTTTCGAAACCACCCGCCATCGCGAAGGCTTCCATATTCTCTGGGCTGGCCGCAGGATCCATGTAACGTCCGAATACAACGTCTTCCTGTAACTTGGGGCAGATTACAGAACCCACCTCATCCTCGAAACGGGGCATAAATTGCCGGGCAGCCATGATGGTTGCGCCAACAGTCTCGTAATCCAGCACATCCTCGCTTCCGAAATAAAGTCCAAGGGCAATTAGGCCACCGGTGACGCCTCCACACATCCAACCGGTCCCGCCAAAACCGGGAAACGGGGACATGGCTTTGACGATCTCCATATTACCCAGACCGAACTCCTCCATCACGGCAAGCGCTGTACCTCGAGCGCAATTACGGGCGATGAAGTTGTATTCCTCACCCCGCCGCTGAACTCGATCGAGGATCTGCTCTTTATTGGCCAATATCTCTTGGGGGTCAAGTACCTTCTTGGGAATCCCTTCCTCATACAGTTTCTTAACTCTGGCTTCAAGAGCTGGCACATCCCAATCTCTTTCAGCCAATTCCTGCACTCTTGCTTTTAATGCCTCATAGTCTGCCATAGCTTGATCGCCTCCTTTGGGTGCTCGTCCTACGAATTCCGCTACTTAGCGAATGGCAGTCATACAAAAAATCTATGATCTAGTCACCAACTAGAACGGGAAATGGTGTTCCGATTTCTCGATCGTGACCCACTTGATCTGAGTCAGTTGTCCGACGGAATAGAAACCACCTTCCCGACCTTGGCCGCTTTCCTTGAAACCACCGAAGGGGACAGATGCCTCCGCGTCAATGGAAGCGTTGCCCACATGAACCATCCCGGCTTCGAGGCCTTCCGCGAGGAAAATGGCTTTTTGCAGATCCCGGGTGATGACACCTGAAGAGAGACCATACGTGGTATCGTTGGCAACTTCCAGCGCTTCTGTTTCATCCTTGACGGCGATAATCGGAGCAACAGGTCCAAAGGTCTCCTCGCGATAGACCAGCATGTCTTTGGTGATGTTCTTAAGCACAGTGGCCTCGTAGACACGCCCTTCGTATTTTCCTCCAGCAAGGAGCTCGGCACCCTTGGAAACGGCATCCTTCACATGGGAATCGACCTTCTGTACCGCTCCGTCGTTGATGAGTGGACCAATGACCGTCTCCGGAATGCTAGGATCTCCCGCTGGCAGGGACGCAGCCTTTTCCGCTAATTTCGTCGCAAACTCATCGACGATCGACTGCTCCACAATCACTCGGCCAACGGACATGCAGATCTGCCCTTGATGCATGAATACGCCAAAGGCAGCCGCATCTACGGCGTAGTCGATATCCGCATCACCAAGGACGATGAGCGGGTTCTTCCCACCCAACTCGAGGACATACGGTTTCAACTTTGCAGCGGCCCTTTGGGCTACATGACGGCCGGTCTCGGTCTGACCCGTGAGGGTCACAAAAGAACAGCGGTCATCATCGATAAGCGCATTTCCAAGCACACTCCCAGGGCCCGTTACCACGTTGAGAGCTCCAGGAAGCAAGCCCGCCCGTTCGAAAAGCTCGCCGATCTTGAGGCCGATGACTGGTGTGTCGCTCGCCGGTTTGAAGACGACTGTATTCCCCGTCGCCAAACCATAAGCCACCTTGTACATAGACAGGATAAGCGGGAAGTTCCAAGGTGAGATGGCCACAATTGTGCCCCATGGTGACCGAAGGCTCATGGAGAGCTTCGTCGGATCGGTGTGAAAAGTTTCACCGAGGATGCGTTTGCCGTCGGCCGCTGCTGTTGCGAGCAGGTCCACTGTTTGAGAGATCTCAAACATGCATTTGCCAAATGTGCCCCCTCCTTCACCGGTGAGCACTTCGGCAAACTCCATTCGGCTCTCTTCGAGGATATGACCGGCCTTGGCGATAATCAGTGCCCGATCGAACGACGACGTCGAGGACCAAGGTTTCCGTGCGGCATAGGCGGCTGCCATCGCCCGATCCGCATCCTTTTCGTCACCTTTTTGTACACGAGCGTAAACTTCCCCGGTATATGGATTGAGATCATCAAAGGTTTCACCAGATACGGAATCCACCCACTCCCCATTGATAAACATCTGATAAGTTTTCATCGCAGCTCCTTTCTAAAAAACGGTTTGGCTTGGTTTACAATCGTAAAACCGGCTTCGTCACATGTCCCTGCTTAATTGCTTCCACCGTCTGGTTGATTTCATCAACAAGATAGCTCAGGGTCCTAGGTTTGGACCGGCAAGATAATCGCCGACGGGTGTGCCGGGTCATGAAAGACAGTCTGATCCGCGGCGCGCAACGTCTGGGCTGTTGCCAATGGCTCGCCACTCCCGGGATTGCGCGCCCAACGTGGATGCGCCCCGCTCGACACCTGTACCCGGATTCGGTGGCCACGCTTGAAGCGGTATGCCGTAGGCCACAGATCGATGCTGACGCGGAGCGTGCCATCCGACTCGCGCGGAGGCCTGCCAGGGATCAACCGCACCAGGGCATCACTGATATTGATTGACTTGCCCGAGGGATGCACATCGCAGAGACGCGCAAAGAAGTCGGTGTGTTCGAGGCTCGACTTCACGAACAGATCCGCTTGGACAGGACCGATCACTTCCATGTCGCGGTCGAGGACGGCGCTGGTGTAGACCAGGACGTCCGGTCGCGCTTCCAGCGCGCGCTGGTCTTTAGGCCCCGAGTTGGCGCTCATGGCGGCTCCGCCCAATCCGGGCGTTGGATACGCCGGGTCATAGCGGTAGCGATCCGGCTCCGAGTCGGGCGGCGTTTCCGAGGAGAGGAAACGATTCGGGTGCAAGTACCAGCGCTGCGGTCTCGAATTGGCCGGCGGCCACTCCGGCAGGTCCCGCCACTCGTTCGCTCCCATCACAAAGATGCGCACCGGCATCTCGCGCAACCCACTCCGATCACCAAGGAGATGGGCCTGGAACCAGGCAAGCGCCTCTTTGAGCGACACACCCATGTACCGCAAGTTAGTATGCGTCCAGGGGCCAATGGTCAAGTAGGGCTGGCGACCGGCACGTACTAGCGCCAAGTAGTCTCGAAGAGTCTGGCGCAGGAAAAGGTCGTACCAGCCGCCTCCCATGTGGTTAGGCGCCGTCACTTGAGAGACCGTTCCACTGAAATCGCTCCGTGTCCACCATTCGTCGCCAGGCTCGTTGTGCTCTAACCATTCGCGCCAGAACTGCACCGGCCTGCCCAGCACCATCTCATCCACCTCAATCAGCGGCAGATGCCAGAAGGCTGGCCGTAACTTCTTGTCTCCCGAGAGCATGCCCATGAGGACACCCAACGGCGATCCTTCCTGCGTCATGATCTGGTTCGTCCAGCCAAAACTCGATTCGAACCAGAGGGACTCGCCCGGATAAGTCACCGTGCGGAACTCGGCGCTCGTGACCCATGTTGACATCGCTTCGAGTACCGACCCCGCTTCTTTGGCAATCGCCCACTCGACAAAGCCAAGATAGCTCGCACCGAAGGTGACCAGCTCGCCGTTGAACCAATCCTGCTTCTTCATCCACTCGACGGTCGCTAATCCGTCAGCTCGCTCTTGATGAAAGGGGTCCAGTTGGCCGCCCGAACCGAATGTGCCACGGCAACTCTGGATGAAGACCTGAAAGCCGCGCTCGGCGAAAGGCCGACCGAACAAGAGGCCCCATATGCTCCGTCTGCCGTACGGCGAACGGATCAAGATAGTCGGAGGCTTGCCTTTGTCCGGATAATAGTGGTCGGCGAGTAAGACGACCTCATCGGGCATGGGTACCTTGACATCCCGTTCGATCGCGATCTTATACGTTTCAGCTGTCGGCAGATCGAACAGCCTTCCGATGAGGCGACTGGAGATGCTCACAATCCCTCGCTATCAGTGACAAATCTACTGGTGCTATAGTCGCAACACTGGTTTGATTACACGCCCCTTCTCCATATCTTCCACCGCCTGGTTAATGTCGTCGAAGGGATAGAAGGTGATCAAGCGGTCGAAGGGGAACCGCCCCTGGCTATACAATTCAATCAATTTCGGGATAAATAAATCTGCGATAGCATCGCCTCCCAGGATCCCCCTAACCGTTCTGCCGTTCATGATCAGGTCCATATCCAGACTGACCTCCGTACCGGGAGGCACAACCCCGGTCAGTCCACAAACCCCGAGACGGGGGAGGACATCCACGGCTTGCCGAAAGACCTGGGGGTTCCCGACACACTCAAGGCTATAATGTGGTCCTCCGCCAGTAAGTTCTCGGATCGCCTCAACCGGATCCGTCTTATCGGGGTTGATGGTATGAGTCGCGCCCATTTCCTCTGCCAGTTTGAGACGTTCTGGGTTGGGATCCACACCGATAATGGTGGTACAACCGCACACGATCGATGCGAGAACCGCGCTCATCCCCACGTTGCCAATACCGAAAATCGCGATGGAAGATCCGGGTTCAGCATGAAATGAATTCATGACCGCACCGGCACCGGTCATAACGCCGCACCCCATGGGGCCTAGAATCTCAAGCGGAACATCATCCCGCACCTTGACCACATTCCGTTCGTTGGCTAATGCGTAATTGGAGAATGAAGACTGACAGAAGAAGGAACCGTGGATGGCTTGATCACCCTTCCTCATGGTTGAGGTATCGTCTGGACGGGCGCCATGGAAATTGTGTAGGAAGAAATTCATACAATAGAGTTCCTTGCCCAACTTGCATGCGGTGCATGTCCCGCAGTAATCCCAGGCTAATACCACATGGTCGCCCGGTTTAACCTTAGTCACCCGCTCCCCTACCCTTTCAACCACACCAGCACCTTCGTGTCCGAAGACACTCGGTGGCGGGGGGATCGGTAAGTGCATGTCCCGACCGGCCAGGTCGGTATGGCATATGCCAACGCCGACGATCCGAACCAACACCTCATCATCGTTCGGATCACTGAGTTCTAATTTTTCAATACTGAATGTCCCCGATGGCTCCCAAATCACCGCGGCTTTGATTTCCATTTTTCACCTCCTCTTCATAGATGACCACTCACAACGGGTCATGACTTAAGCCATGACATCTTCAGGTGAACAGCGAGTAGGGATAAGCTAAACCACCATCCTGCGCCAATCAAATATATAGCCCTATCAGCTAGTGTTTCAATAACGAAGAGTTCGCGGTCAATCGCCTCTGAAGCACCCTGGTGAAAATCGAAATAGTTGCCTTAGAGCCCCAAATAGGCCTTTCTCACAAAATCGCTTTCGAGGAGCTCATCGCTAGCCCCTTCCAAACAGATTCGGCCATTCTCCAACACGTACGCTCGATCGGCTGTCTCAAGAGAATGGCGAACATTTTGTTCGATCAACAAAACGGTAATACCCTGGTCGCGGAGCTCTTTGATAATACGGAAGATATCTGACACCAACCTCGGTGCTAATCCGTATGAAGGCTCATCTAATAGACATAGTTTGGGCTTGGACATTAAACCCCGACCGATGGCTAGCATTTGACGTTCACCACCGCTCAATGTTCTCGCTAATTGCCCCGCTCTTTCCTTCAGTATGGGGAAGACATGGTAGACCTGTTCCAACGTCTTTTCCTTCTGGCTCCAGGCGTGAGGAGGATAGGCACCCATCTCTAAATTTTCATACACCGACATCTCAGGAAAGACTTTTCCGCCTTCAGGGACATGGGAAATGCCCAATTCCACAATGGCGTGGGGCGGTAAACCGTCGATCCGCTTACCAAGGAACTCGATCGTGCCTGATTCCGGAGGATGCACGCCAGATATGGCGTTAAGCAGCGCAGTCTTTCCGGCTCCGTTTGATCCAATCAAGGCGACGATCTCTGATTCATTGACTTCCATACATACGTCCCACAACGCTTGTGTCATGTCGTAAGGAGTGGACACATCACATACTTCCAACACGAGTCTATTCTCCTAGATAGGCCTCAATCACTGCCTTGCTGTTGGCAATCTCCGACGGCGTTCCCTCAGCGATCTTCTCACCGTGATGGAGAACCATGATTCGGTCGCAAATGTTCATGATGGCTTTCATAACATGCTCGATCATAAAAATGGTGATCCCCATGAAACGTATCATAACGACCAATTCCATCACCTCAGATACCTCAGTTGGATTTAAACCGGCCATCATCTCATCCAATAGAAGGAGCTGTGGTTTGGTCGCTAATGCCCTGGCCAGTTCGAGTCGTTTTCTGTTTGCTAGTGTCAAACTCTTGGCAGGTTCTTCAATCACATCTAACAAGCCCACGAACGCTAAGAGTCCTGCAGATTCTCCCTCTGCATCTGTAGCTGATGGAGTGGTGGATCTCCCAAACGTTGAGCCTAAAAGGACATTCGCGAAAACCGGCATTTCGGGAAACACCTTGACCGATTGAAACGTCCTCGCTACCCCCTTCCTGCATATTCGATGTGGTTTTAAACCGGTGATCGTCTCTCTATTAAATTTGATCGTTCCGGACTTAGGGACCAGCGCCCCGGAAATTAAATTAAATAAGGTCGTTTTACCGGCACCGTTGGGTCCGATCAATCCGACGAGCTCGCCACGATCCACACTGAAATCTACATTAGAAACCGCGGCTAACCCACCAAAATATTTCGTGATACCTTCACCTTCAAGGATTGGCATGCTGTTTCCCTTTACGTTTCTCTTGCCAATTATCTATTACCCCTGCTAGCCCGTCAGGGATGAAGAGGATTACGATCAACAAGATGAGACCGAACGCGAGCATGTAGTAGTAGGGAAACTTGGTGATTAAGACTTCCTCCAAGTAGGCAAAGATTGCAGCGCCAACAACAGGACCATAAAGCTGTCCCATACCACCAAATGCGGCCATCAAAACGACCATGAAAGAATAGAACGCCTTAAAAGCGATGTATGGATCAACATACGTCCATCGTGTGGCCATAATGGCCCCTGTTGCCCCCATGAAGGAAGCGCTAACGGCAAAGGTAATGGTTTTCAAGGCATTGACATTCACGCCCGAGTGCGCTGCTGCATCCTCAAATTCTCCGATGCTCCAGAGTGCTAACCCATATTTAGAACGCCGTATCAAGTAAGCGGTGATCAGCAATACCACGAGAATAATGAGCATGGTGTGGTAAATCGTATTGTTGTCAACGAGGATAACAAAACGTCCCCGTGTGCCTGTAAATTTAATTTCATACCAAAGGAGAAGATGCTTGATGAGCTCAACAAGCCCGAATGTGAATACGGTGAAATAGATGCCCCTCAACCTAAGGGTCAATGCACCGATGAGAAGAGCAAGGCAAGAGCTTAATAATGCGCCAATGAGGATGACAAGCACTAAGGGTAATTCCGTCCCCAGACTCGCTGAAGTGTAAATACCAATCCCAAAGAAGGCTGCGGGTGCTAATGAAATATACCTGGTTGGAGCGGAAAAAATGACCCAACTCACAGTCAGGTTGATGTACATCAAGATGCTGGTAATGAGGATGACAGTATATATTGAGGCATAGAGGGTCAATGTAGACATTAGACCCAGGATGACAAGAAGTGAGCCTGGGACCCATAATTTTCTAATATCAAGATTAGAAATTTTCATTGCCTACTTCCCCATAATCCCAGTTGGTCTAACCAAGAGGAGAATGGTGAAAATAAGGTAGTAGGCCACCAGTGATAAGCCAGGGTCTATGTAGGTTACGATGCTACCAATGATCCCCAGCAGGAAGCCCCCAATGAAACTGCCCAGTATACTGCCCAAACCACCCAGGACCACCACAATGATGGCGATGACGGTATACTCGAGCCCCATCACCCCATGAACGGGGTAGACCATGCTAATCAGCATACCGGCAATTGAAGCCAAAGCTGCACCAAATCCGAAGCATAATGCGAGCACATGGTTAATATTCACCCCCATGAGCCCCGCCGTGGTCGGATCTTGGGCCGCCGCCCTGATGGCTTTGCCCATGCGAGTGCGAGCTAAGAAAAGGTAGAAAGCCACCCCGATGACAATCGCAAACCCAGCGGTCACGAGGCGATTGGCACCAAAGAGCGCACCACCAATATTCACTGGAAATGCCAAGTAGGAATATCCCCTGATTTCAGGCCCCCACGCGATCAAAGCTAAATTCTGAATGACAAAAAAGAGACCGAATGAAGCCAACATGGAATTAGCTTCAAAAATATCCGATGTTTCTGATGATGATAGAAGGTACCTGAACAACGTGCGGTGGAGAATGAAACCTAAGATGAATGCAAGGGGACCACAAACGGCGAGGGCTAACAATGGGTTTATGCCCAAGCTGCCTTGTAGTGTCCAAGTGGTTAAAGCCCCGAGCATGATAAATTCGCCATGAGAGATGTTAAGTATTCTGGCAACACCGTACTGCAGGCTGAGCCCCATGGCGATCAAGGCATAAAGACCACCTAGCAATAACCCTGCGATCACAATCTCTAGGAAAGTTACAAACATAGCATTCGCTTCCCAGTAACGACGACCAAAGATGCAGGCTGCCTAAAGGATCCAGCAATCACAACTTTCTAGGGCATCAACACCCACCGAGTTGTGCGGTATTTTAGGCAGCCTGCCTAGCTGCTCATTTTGTTGTCGATGAACGCAATGTCTACCCTTCTGCTGGAGGTGGCCACTCAGGCTTGGGGTAGACAAACTCTGCGGTAGCCTTGTCCTTCGGTCCGACGACCTCAAACACGCCGTTGATCCACTGACCAATCTCACCAGGATGAGCATCCTTTGCCAGGAGCCCATTCTCGTACCACGTCGGGCCCAGGATCGTATCGAATGTCTCTGTGGCAAGCACATCCCTTATCGCGTCCTGATTGAGCGTTCCCGCCTTCTCAATGGCCGCCTTCCAAGTTTCTAAGGCTGCCCAGTAGAGCGGGTGCCCCCACCAATCCTGGATCTCTACAGGCGCGCCACCGTAAAGCTTGTCTGCAAAAGCAGCGAGTTCGGGGGAGGAACCGCGAGCAAAGGTCGTGAAACCGAGCAATCCCTCCGCCGCTGGACCAAATGCCGCCTGGAAAAAGCCGAAATTAACCCCAGGACCACCAACCCACGCCTTGGGATTATAGGCAAGGCCCATGGACGTCCCAACAGCAGGCATGACCTGATCGGGGTAGGCAAAGCAGCAGAAGACATCGGCTTCAGACGCTTTAGCCATGTTGATCACCGGTGCCAGGTCCTTGATGTCCGGGGGCAAACTCTTAACACCAAGAATCTCGATCCCCCTCTTCGGGAATTCAATACCCGCCACACCGGAATACTCTATGCCGTGGAGGTCAGCTATGTAGGCTACAAAGGCCGACTTCGCGCCCTTATCGGCAAGAATGTCGGCTAGAACGGGCAGCTCGTACCAGTCGGAAAAACTCAGGGAAATGAACACATAGGGTAGGCTGGGAAGCATGGGCATGATCGTCGTGCCACCGCCTTCCGCCGTGACGAGGACATAGCCGTACTTGTTGGCAATCGGAGCCTGGGCATAGATGAAAGCAGTACCACAGGCAGGCCACAGAAAGTCAACTTTGTCCTCCACGATCAGCTTTTCCGTCAGCCTGGTCATCGTGCCCACATCACTGGTATCATCGTAGATCAGCAACTCGATGGGCAATTTCTTGCCATATTCCTCCACGTAGATCCCACCATCGGCATTAACCTCTGCAACCCATGCATCATAGATCGGTTTGAATGCCGAGTCCCCGATGACGGCTAACGGGCCCGAGAGAGGTCGTGACATGCCAACAACGATCTTGTCCTTGGGTACCTCGGTCGGGGTCTCTTCTGCCGCTGGGGCGCATGACGCTGCGACCAATCCAGCACCGGTGACCGCTGCGCCGCGTATGAAATCACGACGTGTAATTCGTTTCTCGCTCATCTTCTCCTCCTTCTTGTCCTCAAGTTCTTGATAGCGGGTCGGATCTCTTACTCCCATTCCTGCCCTCCTCTAACTCGGTCGGAGACGATTTTCTCCTTGAGGTGCGGCTTTTCATCCCTTGCACTATCAACCTTGGTGGATAGATTTCTAAGGGATGTGTCGTTAGAATGAAGTCGTCAGCTCGCTTTGAAACCACATTCTTAGCCACGTTTATTGACAATTGCTAGATGCAATTCTCAAACTCCGATAGCGTATCAGTGTCCAATCGCGAACTGATCTCATGGACACCAGGTTCAACGCTTCCGCTCTATTTCCTCTTGGCCTCCTTCCTTTTTGGTCTATGAAAACGGTCAAATTTCACGGTTGAGTTGATACAATCTTGGCCAATTTTGATATCTATTTGTAGGCGCCGTATTCCTTGGTGGTATCAACCATCGCCTTAACATTTTCCGGCTTAGCTTGGTCAAAGAATGCCCCATTGCATACGATCAAGCCACCGTCTGTGCCTGCATCATCTACCACCTTCTTGACATAGTCCTCCATCTGTTGGGGTGTGCCCAAATTCAACAATGCGGAGGGCACGTTTCCAAGGAGACAGGCGTTCTTACCCAGTGTTGCCTTGACATCAGCCATGTCCGTCAGATCGATCATCCAGAGGGTCTTGCCCTTCGGTAGATCTTGGACCACTTCGAGGCGTGTGCTATAGCCACCCTCGGCAGCAGGGAGTGGCACGCATCCTCCCTCGATCAAGCCAAGCAGGACCTTCTCAAGCGTAGGCCAGTAGAATTTCTTGAACTGCTCGTCGGAGAGGAAACCGTCAGCACCTTTGTGCAGGGGGATGAAAATGAGCGGTTTTTGGTTCATTTCTGCCGCACCAATCCCCATGTTAATCATGAGCGGTGTGATTGCCTCCATGGCTTCGAGGAGCTTGTCAGGCTGCCGGTAGATATCCAGCATGACCCCTTTCGTACCTCGCAATGTGTCGCCGATGACATCAAAGGGAGCTTTGGTGAATCCGCCAAGGAGATTTGGATATCCCAAAGTTGCTAGTTCGGCGTCGGCACCACCCATTGCACCTGCCCATTTCAGCGCCTCTCCGCCGGCTTCAAAAAGTGCCTGATAGGTACTCTGAACTGGAGGTAAGCCAAAGGGGATGAAGTTAAAAGCGACCCCGTACATTTCGAGAATGCCTGGGAGAAATGGGAGCATCGGGAAGCCTCCCAACGATCCGAACACGCGCGGCAAATAAACACTAGAGAAGAAGCCTGAAGGATCCTGAATCAAGGCGTCATACTCATCCGCCATCATGTACTCGCCTTCATTACACTGGTAGCTGTGTTCAGGCGCGACGCCATGACCTGGCCAGGAGTAAAGCTTGTAGTCCATGATCTCAAAGAACTTCCCTGGACCTGGTGCAGCGGCACCCCAATGCACATCAAGATCAAAGTCCTTGACGAATTTCTTAAAGGCCTTAGTGCATTTGCCATAGTCATACATGGCTTCTTGAATCGTCATCCCGGCATTTGTCCAAGGGAACATGCTAGGAAATATCGTGACCGGCACCCTGTCCGGCAGCTTCTTCATCTGGATGGCATCTTTAAACCGAAATATTCTTTTCTTGAATCCATTCTCGGCTTCTGGGCTCTGGAAAGGAAGGGGGTTCCCATCAGGACCTTTTGGCGTTAACACCGCTTCCCACAACCCCTCCTGTACTTCTTCTGGTGATAGTTGTTTTTCCAATCTTACGGCCTCCATCTTCTCTGCTGAGCTTCCTTACTTGGCGGCGGTCCATTTATTAGCGAGTGATACGCCAGCCATGGCGTGCAGAGTTTCTGAGGTTGTGTCATCAAGGATGGTGCCATCGGTAAGGATAAGGCCGCTAATCTGGGTTTTGTCCCTAAGTAGTTGTTTACTGTAATTCTCAATCTCCTTTGGCGTCTCGGCTTTCAACAACGAACCAAGCACCTTGCCTACAAAGTAAGCCAAACTTCCAAGTTTCCTCTAGACTTCCTTCATACTCATCATGGTCAAACGTCCGTATCGTGGTGACGCGGGTAAATCCGGCTCTGTAATGATATCCAAACTCTGATGAAGATCGCCCATCCCATCCAAGAAGGGGCACAATATCCATATCGATCAAATTCAGGAGAATGTTCTGTCAAGGGAGCTCGTAGAGTTTCCCTAATGGATCGTCAGAAATTAATCTCTCCGCTCTCAGATATCAAGTCCCTCCTTCGTTACTACAACCTCAGCTAATTTGAGGAAATTATTTGTATACGCCTTATTCCTTGGCGGCATCGACCATCGCCTTGACATTTTCCGGCTTTGCATGATCAAAGAACGCCCCATTGCTCAAGATGAAACCACCGTTTTTACCGGCTGTATCGATGAGTTTCTTGGAGTACTCTCTCACTTCCTCGGGTGTACTCAAAGCCAACATAGACGAGGATACATTGCCGAGTAGGCAGGCATTCTTACCCAGGGTTTCCTTAGCCTTTCCTATATCCGACTGGTCGACCATCCACACAGTCGTGCCTTTGGGCACGTCTTGAATGACTTTCAGCCGCGTATTCCAGAACCCCTCAAGCGCAGGAAATGGTACGCACCCTGCATCGATTAAGCCCATCATGACTTTCCTAAATGTGGGCCAATAGAATTTCTCGAACTGCTCATCGGAGAGGAAGCCATCTGCACCTTTATGCAGGGGAAAGAACACAATTGGTTTTGCGTTCATTTGTGCTGCGCCCACCCCCATGTTGATCATGAGGGGCGTAAGGGCTTCCATCGCTTCAATAAGCTTGTCCGGCCGTCGGTAGATATCCAACATGATCCCTTTGGTGCCTCTGAGGGTGTCCCCAATGACATCAAACGGCGCCTTGGTGAATCCGGCCAGGAGCTGAGGATATCCTAACGAGACCAACTCGGCTTCGAGGCCACCCACGGCTCCTGCCCATTTCAGAGCTTCAGCCCCGGCCTCAAAAAGGGCCTTGTAGGCGGATTGAACGGGAGGTAGACCAAAGGGGATAAAACTAAAGGCAACCCCGTATATTTCGAGGATGCCAGGGAGAAATGGTAGCATACCCCAGGGCTCCAATGCTCCGAATACACGAGGTAGGTAGACATTAGAGAAGAAACCCGATGGATCAGCAATAAGGGCATCATACTCATCCGCCCTCATGTATTCGCCTTCATTGCACTGGAAGCTATATTCAGGCTTAACTCCATGGCCCGGCCATGAATATAGCTTGTAATCGAGAATCTCGAAGAACTTACCGGGGCCGAATTGTGCAGCTCCCATGTGCGTATCCGGTTCGAATTCCAGGATAAATTTCCTAAAAGCCGTGACAATTTTATCGTAGTCATACATGGACTCTTCAACGGTTATCCCGTCATAAGTAGCAGGCCACATGCTCGGAAATATGACGACTGGCACCCTATCGGGTAATTTCTTCATCTGAATGGCATCTTTTATCCTGGTTACTCTTTCCTTGTACGACTTTTCGGCTTCCGGGCTTTGAAATTTAAAGTCATTCCCTTCGGGGTCTTTCGGCGAAAGCCATTTCTGGAACAGCGCCTCCTGCTTCTCTTCTGGTGATAGTTGTTTTTCCATTTTTACGACCTCCATCTTCTCTGCTGAGCTTCCTTACTTGGCGCCGGTCCACTTTTTCGCGAGGGAAACCCCGGCCATGGCATCCTTGCCGTAGGCATCCGCGCCAGCATACTCGCTGATCTCATCGTTTACCTGACCACCGCCAACCATGATATGGACGTCGTCCCGCAGTCCTGCTTCTGCAATGGCCGCGGTTGTTTCCTTCATGGCATCGAATGCCAGAGTCAGGAATCCACTCAAAGCAACAACCTGGGGCTTGAATTTCCTGATTGCTTCTACAAACTTCTGGGGGGGTACATCAACACCCAAGTCGCGGACTTCGAATCCGTTGACATCGAGCATAAAGGTGACGATGTTCTTTCCAATGTCGTGTATGTCCCCCTCCACGGTACCGATGAGCACCTTTCCAAAACGCTTCACCTCCGGCATCTTGGCTAATTCAGGTCTTATCATTTCCGTGATCTGGGCCATCATCTCCCCAGCCAACATCAGTTCGGGCAAAAAGTAGTCACCCTTCTCAAAGCGCTGGCCGACGATGTCCATGGCTTCCCTGGCTGCATCCAGGATCGCTGTGGGCTCCGATCCGTCTTCTACCATCTTCTTGACAAGATTGAGGGCCTCTTCCTCTTTCATGTCAGCGATGGCATTGACAAGCTTTTTTGACATAGCATCCTCCTCTCAAGGATTGAATGTAGGGTTCTTGCCTTTGACCGTTAGAGCAAGTCAATCGATAGTCTCCTCCTCCCAAAGGCCATGCGAGAGGTTTATGATCCCAACCAATGAGACCCATCCCCCCTTAAATTGACGTTTACCATTAACTAGCTGTCACTCTCCATTCCATTGAACAGCCCGGCACGATACGCGCGAGTGTAGTCAAGACAATGACGATCATGCCCCAGGATCAACCTGGCAGTGACCAGTGCAGCTCTCAATTCGCGATCAAGTGGGTCGAGAATGGCACTGTCCAGACCGGCAGCCAGCGCCAAGATTAAAAAAGCCCGGTTGATGTACGATCGGGCGGGTAGTCCAAAGGAGATGTTGCTCAACCCCATGATCAAATGCGTTTTAGGATATTCCTGGCGGATAGCATGCATGGTGTCCAAGGTGATCATGGCACTGTCGGTGTTGGTAGCCAGGGTCATGGTAAGGGGATCGATGTACATGTCATCATCTGGAACAGCATGGGTCCGGGCTATCTCCATAAGCTTATGGACGACCTCCATGCGCCGTTCACAGGTCTCGGGGATCCCTGAGTCATCCAAAGCCAGGGCGATGGTCGGACAACCATGTTTGGCTACCAATGGCAGGATACCCTCCAGCCGTTGCGGTTCTCCGCTGATCGAATTGATCATCGGCGTCCGTTCGACAACTTGGATGGCCGCCGCCAGAGCTTGCGGGTTGGCACTATCCAGACAGAGTGGTACATCTATAACAGACTGGATTGTTTCAACCAGCCAGATCAGATCGTCTGGCTCCTTGCTCCGACGCGTACCGGCATTGACGTCCAGCCAGGCTACACCGGCTTCTGCCTGCTTGGCGGCTAAATCTTGGATGAAGATAGAATCACGCTCTTCAATCGCTTGAGCCACGCGCTGACGCGTACCGTTGATCTTCTCACCGATGATTCTCATGTTTTCTTGTATTTCTCTTGAAATCCATGTACGTGATGGTCTCACCGGGGTGAGCGACGACGAATTCATCATCCCAAGGACCGTGCAACAGTTTTTTGATCAGGGTATTCGAACCAGGGATCTCTTCATAGCGTAAATTAAATTGCTTCGCCGTACATCGGCAGTAATCGCGATAGCGGTCTAACTCATATTGGCCGGTGTTGATGAGCGCTAGGCGGGTATAGTTATTGAGAAGCTTGCCCATCAGATAGCGGGCTTTATCCTCGCCGTACTGCTCCACCATGTCGTCATACTCACCAAATGGACTATCTCCGGCTTCGATCCAGCCCTTGGTCATGTAGTAAGTGCCCGGCGCGGCGCGATGCTGTGCCTTATATGCCTGCTCTGAGCCCAAAAAGATCGCGATACAGTCATCAACTTTGGGCACCACCAACGTACAGCCGTTGGCACGCAAGCCGACAACTGCTTGGGAACAAAGGCCGTAGCCCAAGAGAATCGTATCGGCTGAAGTCGCTGAGGCGTCGATGGTTTCTTGCAGGGCGCCCCTCAATACTTCAGGGTTGACATGCAGGCCAAAGTCCAGAACGCAGGTTTCTACGTCCTTGGGCAGATGCGCTAGCATCTCCTCGATCACCGTCGCGCAGGCGATGACCTTGGTGCGTCTAAATTGTTCCGAATCCGGTCCTTCTGACCCCATTTAATGACCCATGGCGCGCACCAAAAGCATTATATACTTATATAGGGAAGCAGTCAAATTTAAGCAAACTACGATTCGTTTGACAATATAGATTGGGTTATATATAGTTATAGAGAAAATCCACGTTAGGGTGATCACACTTGGTCGACGACCAAAATATTACTATTGATCGTGAATCATACGAACCGGCCTACGCCCAATTGGTACGCATCCTCACAGGACAGATCGCAGCTGGGGTGTTCCGCCCTGGCGACCGCCTACCTTCAGAAGCCCAACTCTGCGAACGCTATGGCGTTAGCCCTATGACCGTACGTCGCGTCGTCAATATCCTCGCGGATCAAGGCTTGGTGACCACCGAACGCGGGCGCGGTACCTTCGTTAGACCGCTTGAACTGAGTACAGCTACATTTGATCTGGGTAGACTTCAGCAACTCTTTCGTGACGGAGACCAATCCACGGTCAAACTTCTGGAGGCGCGCATCACTTCAGCCACTGAGCGTGCGGCTCGCAAGCTGGCCATCGAAATCGGGGATCGGACTGTATTTATCCGACGTCTGATCTTCCAGGGCGATGAGCCCATGCTGTTACATCGCGAACACGTGATCTACGACCCCAGCCGCCCGATTGTCGAAGCGGAGATGGAGGCCACCACCCTACGAGGCCTCTTCAGTGGAGGTGGCGGATCAGATCTAAAGCGAGGGGACCTCACCATTGAGACTACTTTACTCACCGAAGAAGAAGCCGCGCTACTCCAATCAGAAACCGGTGTCCCAGCCTTTCGCCTGGAGCATATTTTCTATGACTTTGATGACCAACCCGTCAGTTGGGGTTGGTTTATCTGCTCCGGTGACCGTCTCCGCTTCACTGCCAACATAGGCATCCCCTGAAGGAGACAGGCCATCCATGAATAACACGGACACGAGTACGACATTGATCGATGCTATCGCCGATCTCCAAGAGGAGACCGCCCTGGCCCTCGTTCGTCAGCGATTGGATGCCAGCGACGACTCTTTATTGATCATCGAAGACTGTCAAGAAGGTATGCGTCAAGTAGGTGAACGCTATGAACGACACGAATACTATCTCGCTGGGCTGATCATGGCAGGTGAGATCTTCAGCCAGGTGATGGAGCTACTCCAGCCCATCGTAGAACGCCAGGTTTCCGGTCAGGCTTCAGGACGCATCCTACTTGGTACGGTAGAAGGCGACATCCACGATCTGGGCAAGAACATCGTTAACATGCTTTTGAGCTGTCATAATTTCGTCGTCCATGACCTCGGGGTAGACGTGGCGCCCACTACCTTCGCCAAGAAAGCCGCTCAGGTACAACCGCACCTCGTAGGCCTATCTGGCCTGCTGACCAGTTCCTATGACTCCATGCACACAACCATCAGCCTCTTACGAGAGCGAGGATATCAGAAGCCCATTATCATCGGTGGAGGACAGCTCAGCGAGGAGGTCTGTCAGTATGTGGGTGCTGACCATTGGACAACCGATGCCATATCAGGTGTGGAACTGTGCAAAAAGCTGATTTCAAAACAAGCGAGAAAGGGTGAAGAGTAAAAACGGACCTTGCTCATCATTTCTCATTCTGCGATTCGCTATTCATTCCAAGTTGATTTTTCAATGTACTCACAAATCGAAAGTCGTTCAGAAAGCGCCTGTGCGGGCGTTTTGATTTCTGATGGTTTGTCGGTATATCGCATGAATCCCCACGAATATATGCGTACTGCTGGAAACATACACTCCAACATTCGCTTACGAAACGATCTTATGTATTTAGTGCTAAAGTGTCCTTTAGTTAAAGCCTATTCTCTTCCCGTATCATGTCCCGCAATTTATTGAGATCATCAACAAGATAATCCGCTGAAGATGGACCGCCCCTTAATCCAAACAAGCACGTCCTGACACCTGATGCCAGTCCAGCTTCAATATCCATGTCACGATCTCCAACGAGAAGCGCCTGCTCTTTATCGATACGATTGCGCTCAATAATCACTTCGACCCCTCCAGGATCTGGCTTCATTGGGTATCCGTCATCACCGGCGATGAAATCCGCAAACAGTGCTTCCACCCCATGTGTTCCTAGAAGGTCGATTGTCGAGGGTCGATCACGATGGGTCACGATGACATTCATCCCTCCAAGTCCGACAATATACTCACAGAGATCTTTGGCGCCTGGCATTAAAACCTGGGTTTCAAGTGGCATCGCGAGATAATGCCGCCAAAAAGCGTTCTCAACCTCCTCTTCCGTTAAATGAAAATGCGAAGCCAATACAGAAGCGCAATGGCTGAAATTTACTTTAGTCAAACTCAACACCCATTCTGGATCAGCGGAGTATTGAAAATCGTTAAGGGCTTCGAGAAACGCGTCCGTAAAGGCGGGATAGGTGTCAAACAACGTGCCGTCCAAATCCCAGATTAGATACTTGATCATGGTCAATTGATATCCTGCACTGCTTGATGTCCAAGAGCCTTGAGCTACTGAAGAGGTCCGGGGAGGATGACCACACGCAACTCCTTGGCTTTAGCGGATTATGAGGTAACTAACAAAAAGAATCATAACTCTTGTGAAACCAAAAAGACAAACTTGAAACAGTGAATTTATTATCGGGACACTTACCGTGATGATTTAGACCTCCCTAATTATTGGGTGGCCCCATTATCTTTGGGATTCTACATGTGCGACATAATCAGAAATAATTGACCCAGACCATAATTGGTGGTCTTGAGATGATAGCTAAAGAAGAGATCGCTAGCATGTTGTATGCTAGCGATCTCCGGTTTATTGAAATCTGGTTTGAAGGACAAATATCGCTTACTTTACTGGAACCTCAACACCTATCTTTTGAAGAATACCCATCAAACCACTTCCCTCAACCGATTTAACATGTAAGGATACAACTTTATCGCCCTTCACTACCGCCTCGCCCTCCTCTTCAGGATTCGAAAAGGAGATGCCCGTTGCTGGGATGACGCCCAACCCCATTGCGGTAAGATCCAATCCACCCGTGTGAGTTCCTGTGAGCCGGGTAGTGGTTCTTACAACATCTCCCTCTATACTATCAATTCGGAAATGGTATTGGATATCTGGAAATGCTCTCAACATTGATTTTGAGAGTCTCACCCATTGCTTCCCACTCATGGGTTCTGGCACGGGTCCCATAAATTTAAAATCTTCTGACAGGAAAGATTCGACCTTTTCCCAGTCACCGGAGTTCATCGCCTTGGTAAAAGATTCAGCTATTTCTCGAACACTCATCACTCGCTCCTCTCTGGATGTGGAAGGATTATGATAGTCCTTTCGGTATTAGGACTAATATTATCCGATTACTGTCATTAAATCAAGGGAGGAATATGTTGTCTATTCAAGCTACTATGGGAAAGGTAAATGATGGCTTCCCAAACTTATTCACCAACATTTTCCAGTGCACGATCTATTAAACCCTCTGCCATGGCTATGTATTAGGTCTTTTCCACACTGTTTAGTTGCGCACAATTGTCTTCACGAGTATCCTTAGATCACGGGTCGACCTTGTTTCTATTCTCAACTGAGTTTTGCCATGTACATAGCCATTGAGGGTGTGATCGGCGTAGGAAAGACCACCCTGGCACGTTTACTCCAACCGGTGTTCGACGCTATCTTACTCCTCGAAGTCTTCGAGGAGAATCCCTTCCTCTCCGACTTTTATGGCGATCGCAGTCGTTATGCTTTCCAAACGCAGATCTTCTTCCTGCTCAGTCGTTACCAACAACAATATGGCGTTGTTCCACAGGCTATCGCTAAGGGTAACCTGATTGCCGATTACACTTTTGATAAGGACGCCCTTTTCGCCAGGTTAAACCTTGTGGGCGATGAGCTAGCAACGTACACGCTCGTTCATGAGGCGTTAGCCGAACGAATTCCCATCCCCGATTTGGTCGTTTACCTGAAAGTCGATACCGATATCGCCCTGCAGCGAATTGCGATGCGTGATCGATCTTACGAACGGCTCATTGAACGGTCATACATCGAGGATCTCAATCAAGCCTACGAGGCATACTTCTCGGATCAGAAGATCTATCCAGTCTTAAAGATTGACACGAATTCGCTTAACTACGTCACGCAACGCAATCATTTGGAGCACGTCGCCAAGCGTATCCGTGCTGCACTCGGCATACCGCCCTTCCAACCTGAGCTGCCTCTCAGTGGAGGGCCTTCATTGTGAGGATCACACGCGAAACGCTGATCGAGTTGGCGCGACACGAAACAAAACAACGCGCTGCAATAGGGGACGTCATATCGGGTTATATCATCGGATCAGTGGCCAGGGATGAACCCGTATTGGGTGGAACAGCCGATATCGATCTGGTATTAATCCATCGAGGAAATCCCCCAAAAATACGTGAGATCGTTCGTCTTTCCCAGGACGTGCACCTGGATATCGCCCACCACCCACGAGATCTCTATTCTAAACCTCGGGAGTTGCGAGTTCACCCCTGGCTCGGACCTGCGATGTGTGAGCCCATATTTCTCTATGACCCTCAACATTTCTTCGAGTGGGCTCAAGCCGGCGCAAGAGGTCGCTTCTTTCGCCCTGATCACGTCTATGCTCGAGCGCGAGCCTTTCTAAAAATGTCACGTCAATCGGCATCGGTCCTAAAACTCTCCGACCGCTGGATAAAAACCTACACACGAGCCATGATGGAGGCGGCGAACGCCGTTGCGTGCCTGACGGGCTTTCCAGTTGCAGGAAGACGTATGGCCCTTGACCTTGAACAAGCCGTCAGTGATTTGGATCACCCAGAAGTATATGAAGGCTTCACCCGTCTACTTGGTGTTGAGGCGATCCAACCTAACGACACCTCCGAGTTGTTGTCTGCATGGACACGGGTCTTTGATCAAGCGAGCGAACTCAACTCCGAACCTGAATTGGCTCATTGTCGTCGATCCTATTATTTAAACGGTTTTCAAGCCCTGCTGGAAGCAGGGCGCCCTGATGCTGTTATCTGGACATTACTCACGACCTGGGAGCGTTCCATCTATTCCCTGATATCTGCTGAACGAGCCGAACAGTTCCTGCCATTGTGGGAGAACACCTTAGAACGTCTGAGACTCACCTCTGCGCGATCCGATGCACGCAACGAAGAATTAGAGAGGTATTCAGATCTCGTTGAGGAAATCGTCGAGTTGTGGGCCGAACGAAATGGAGCCTAAATAGACGCTGGAGTAAAGAGCCATGAAGAAGTTTGTCGCAGTCGCAGGAAACATCGGTGTAGGAAAATCTTCCCTCGTAGAATTGCTCTCCGCGCGATTGGGTTGGGAGCCATTCTATGAACCGGTAGGCGAAAACCCTTACCTCGCTGACTTCTACAAAGACATGCGCGCCTGGTCGTTTCAATCACAAATCTTCTTCCTCTCCCGAAGGCTGCGGGCTCACCGACAACTATTAGACCATCCCACTTCAGCCATTCAGGACCGCAGTGTCTACGAGGATGCAGAGATCTTCGCCTACAATCTGTACCTACAAAAACACATGACCGAGCGGGACCACCAAACCTATCGTGAACTCTATCAAGTGCTCAGCCAATTTTTACCTCCACCTGACCTTGTCGTCTATTTACGCGCAACCGTTGATACCCTGGTTCAACGCATCGCCAATCGAGGCCGCGATTACGAACAACTGATTGAGCGCGAGTATTTAACCCGCTTGAACTCCCTCTACAAATCTTGGATCGAGAATTTCACCCTCTGCCCCGTGCTCACCGTTCCAGCTGATGATCTCAACTATGTCGCCTACGATAGCCATCTAGACCTGATCGTCTCAAAAATTCAAGAAAAACTCGCCGGTAAAGAGGAGGTCATTTTCGAAGACGCTGAAGTCGCTCACGTCAACAACCTTTCTTCCTAATAGCGGACACACCTTACTTCGTTGGTGTAACTACCCAGTGGCGTAGATGTGGGGGTTGTACATCTACCAAACAAAACCCCATTCCTCACCCTTTACGCGTGCGTTGCAACTTCTTTGGGATGGCTCCTGAATCCCCTAATCCGTGCTTCGCCTCATTGAATACTGTACCAGAATACTGTACAATGCTTGTGAGAAAAGGTAACGTATCGGGCGACCACGTTTCCACCGCCAAGGGAGAAAGCCCGGTGACCGTCATCAAGGTTTCGTCTCAGTCTCGCACCTCGGCTGTCGCCGGTGCCATTGCAGGTGTGGTCCGGGAACATCGCCGAGCAGAGGTTCAAGCAATTGGCGCTGGTGCGGTCAACCAAGCTGTTAAGGCCGTCGCCATCGCACGCGGCTATCTTCAAGAAGATGGCTTGGATGTTGTTTGCATCCCCGAGTTCACATCCGTGGAAATCGACGGAAAGGAACGCACCGCGATACGATTAGTCGTCGAGCCACGCTAACGCCCCCCCTTTGGCATTCCAACACTCACGAGAACAAGAACCACTACGCACATCCCTATTGTTTACCATGACCACAAGAAAACCTCAGGTCGCCCTGAGGTCAATTTTATTATCGTCGCTCTTGTTATGTTTCTTAACCTAGACTTCCGATGTCTTACCTTCTTTGAAGGTCAGGAATCATCCAGGAATTGTCAACGGCCCACAACACGAACCCAACATACCAGTGAATAGGATCGCAAACAACAGGTTTTGACGAATCATTATCCGGGTATGATGGTGGGTAAATCGAGCAAATGATTCTCCATCGCTAATTGCACATTTGCATACTGATGAAGTGTGCGTAAGGTTCGCTCAGTGCTTCTTACAGCGTCAACCACCTGCTCCGTACTGACACTCGATGTGATACGTTCGATGTCGGTTCTCCGGTCGTCGTTCTGCACAGAGGCCTCAGCCCCCAACGTGTTGATCATGATGTCACGCCATAGACTGAGCCAAGTCTCCAGCGTCTTAACCGCCCGGGCACGTACCTCCTGAGTGCTTTCATTCCTTGTTGGCCTATAATTAACCGCATAGTTGAATCGCTCAGCTCGGTTTTTCTCAAGCAGCGAGAACAGATCCTCGAGTAAAGCTTCTCGTTCCTCCATCCTTTCTGGGTCTTCCATCAGCTTCAACGCTAACCCGGGGCGTCCCGCAGATAATCCGGCCAACAAACGAGCTCTCTCATCCGCTTCCCCAATCGAAACCAATCCCTTCTCAAGTTCCGACCGGGCCAGAGCTCGCAAGGGAATTACCTCACAACGTGAAACAATGGTGGGCAACAGAGATTCAGCTGATCGCGCTGTAAGCAACATCACGACCTGAGGGGCGGGTTCCTCCAGCGTCTTGAGCAGTGCATTGGCCGCACTTTCACTGGCCTCCCAGAAACGTGGCAACAACGCCACCCGCCAACGGCCTTCATAGGGCGCTAAGGCTAATTGTCGTTGTAAGAGGCGGATCTGCTTCACTTTCACCATGCTGCTTACCTGTCTTGCCGTTTGCGAACCTCCTGCTCCCCCATAGGTCTGTTCTCCCCTTACCTCCACACCATTGGGGACATGCTCATCTCTGATGACCTCGTCAAGTTGCCCCACTTTGACCACATGCAGATCGGGATATTTCCCCTCGGGGATCTTGATACACGCACGACACTCACCGCAGTAGTCACCAGGAGATGGTGGCGCCTCGCAATTCAAAGCCTGCGCAAAACGCAACGCCAAGGTTCGCTTACCCACTGAGTCGGGGCCAATAAAAAGGTAAGCGTGCCGCACGCTTTCAGACGCGATGTGGCTTCTCAACAGGTTCACAGCCCATTGGTGTCCAAGCATTCCCCAAGCCATGGTCTGATTGTAGCCCAGTTGGCTGTCCGGTCACAAGAGGGAGAGGTGCCCGTTCCCTCTCCCCTGTAGGAAGATGGTTAGGGTGAGGGGAGGTTGACCGACGAAATCTACCCTCACCCCTGCCCTCTCCCTGGCAGGGAGAGGGTGAATACCATCCACCTTAAGTCACATGAGCCCACATTCCCCTCAGGGTATAATCACGTGTAGAAAATATGAGAGGAGGGTTCAATGTGTACAAGCAATTCCTGAACCATCCAGTCCTTTTACGCGTCCGCCGCAATCACGGTCTTGAACACGCGACTATGCACGTCCTCTCCGAGCGATACCCGAACTCTTCTTTTGTTGGTCGTTCCGATGGCAGGGGCTTCTATATATATGGGCAGGTTGCCACGGATGTTGTTCAATCATCCGTAAACGAGGCTCTAGATCGATTGCGGAACGGTGAAAAATCCCTGGCGATCCACCCAACATGCGGGACCAACCTCGTAACAGCAGGGTTATTGGCCGCTACGGCTTCATTCCTCTCCCTTGGCGGAAACAAGGAAGAGGGTTGGCGCGAGAGACTGAGACGCTTACCGACAGCCATTGCTGCGACAACCGTTGCCCTCTTTCTCGCTCAGCCAATCGGTAGAGCCGTTCAACAATACGTGACGACGGAACCTAATCCAGGCTCCTTAGAGATTGTCGCGATCCATCCGATCCGAGGTGCCCGGGGTAACGTCCATCGCGTTCTTACAGCAAACTGATATGAGTGCACTGAAAAAAACCACCTTCGAGGAGTAGGAAGTGTTATATATGTGGGAGTGCGGGCGAAGTCCGTATCCCCACATAGTCCGGTTCTATTCCCGCGGTGGACCCGTTTTCAGTGGAGTCGGATATGGATCAACCGAAACCAACCGTCTACTTGATTTATGGGGACGACGAGTTCACCATCGCACGCATTATCCATCAATTGCGGGAGAAGCTTGGAGACTCCACGGCAGCGGATATGAATGTCCAACGCTTCACAGCGATAGGTTTGGACATGGGAGCCCTGGAAGAAGCCTGTTCTGCGATTCCCTTTCTCTCAAACCGACGCTTGATCATCCTCGATAACGCAGAACACTTAACTCGGGGAAAATCCTGGAATGATAACCAAAAGGAACGTTTCTTCAACTTCCTCGAAAACATGCACGAGACCACGGCCCTCGTTCTCATTGAACACGTCGACATCCAAAGCACAAAGAAGCTCGAGAACTATAAAACCCGATCGCCTTTCTTTCGATGGGCTGAACCCCTTCATCCACATAAAGCCTATCTCATTCCGTGTCCCACTCCAAAAGGAGGCGCGTTCCTGCATTGGATAATGGAGCATTGTAAGGACCTAGGCGGCGAGATTGAGCCTACTGCGGCGCATATGCTCGCTGAATTTGTCGCTGAGGACCCATTGCTGGCTGACCAAGAATTAAAGAAAATCCTTGATTACATCAACCGTGAACGTCCGATCGTTAGAGACGATGTTGAACGCCTGACCCCTTTCTACGGCCAAAGTAATGTCTTCGCCATGGTTGACGCCATAGGTCTTCGTCAAGGTAAGGATGCTCTGCATCATCTTTATCGATTGCTGGAGAATAGCGATCCTCATTACGCCTTTGCGATGATCGTGCGACAATTTCGCCTAATTCTTCAGGCACGAGAAGCGCTCGACAACGGAGAAAATCCTGAGCAGGTACTGCAATTACCGCGTTTCATTGCCGATAAAATCAGCGCCCAGGCCCAAAATTTTTCGCTCACGGACCTCGAACGCATTTACCACAAACTGCTTGCGATAGACATAGCATCAAAAACGAGCCAAGCCTCTTACGATGTCGAACTTGATCGCTTCATCGCTGAGCTCGCGACTTAATCACACACACCCGAAACTTTGATGCTGTACGATTCAGCGAGCTGAAGCTGATCCATCACTTGATGCCACCCCCCGCTCTGTCATTCCCAACCAGAAATAATCCGGTTGTACAGTTTCACTCGTTCGCACATCAACACCTGTAACAGAACCAGGATGGTCCTCACCAGCCGTGGAGGGATGTATGACGCACAGGTTCGGTGAGCGACCATATTTGTCACGATAATAGATGGCCGCTCGTTCAATTCGGACCCCCAGGTCGAGCTGGAGATCCCCATCAAACCACAACATGCCGACTTTCATCTTACCCCTCCTCGAGCGATGAGCACCTTTTCCAAATGCCAAGTTTCGCGTTCAATATCTTGAGAGAGCAGACAACGCATGCCGCTCGCTGTTCGCAGGCGGAAAAGCCTACGCCTCGTTACACCATTACGACGTGGCCTCGTCTCGGTATTGAATCTCTCAACGCTCCGTACACGGTGACGTCTTCCACGCCACGTGAACTCGGTGGGAAATATCCCAGAAGACATTGGGACAACTCTCACCAATTCGCCATATTCGATGGTCGTCATCAACCCATCTCCTCATGCATCTCAAACTCGAACGTATCTACGAAAAAATACTTCCTTCGCTGGTCATCAGGATTCTTAACTTGTGAACAGAACATGTCCCCCGGATGATGCTCATCACTCTCGTTGATCAACCTGTGGGAATGTGTGACAATGACTTCATTCCGTGTTGAGACAAGGAACCTCCTCAATATCAACTTGATCAGCGATCCGAGTGATGCAATCAACAAGCCAGAAAGAACACCCAACAAGGCCGCTTCGAGATGAGCTTGAGAACTTGGAACGGCCTCGTACCATGTTCTGCTGCGTGCGATAAGATTTACAGCAAGCATGACTGCCACCAGGCAACTGAAGACACGAAGTATGAGAGCCGTCATTTTTCGAACTCAATCGCGGGCAACGGTGACATCCCAGTAGCACGCCAACCCGCAACGGCAAGCTTCGATGCCGTGTTCAGATCGCGTAAGCTCAACCATGCCACGTCTGCGATGCTGACGTCAGCGTTCGAAGTGAACTGAAATCTGCCAACCGATGTCTTGCCCTTCAGAAATGCGTTCTCATCCGGCACCACCTCGACAACCCCTCGATGATCGGCTAAATCACGCAAAGTCATAGGAAGAGGTGCCTGCGTGGCTACTAAGAAATGAACGCCTACATCAACACCAACCTGCCCAATGTGCTTTAACGCAGCAAGAGCATGTTCCTCCCGCTTGTCCGCAAGCCATCCCAAGTCATCAATCAGGAGGACCAAATGTGGGCTGGAAACACCTGCAACAAGCCTCCTACCGGCCTCCTCCGAAAGCCAGGTGAGGATTTCCTCCGCGAACTTAGGCTCAGTCGCCAGATCGGTCAATGCATGAGGCAGCGACTCGAGGACAGCCAATTCCCTCCCACCGATGTCAATCCCCAACATGCTCAATTGAGATCGACGACTGGTCAGGGCAAGGGACATCATCAGGGTGCGAATAAGCTCTGATTTACCATACCCCTTTGGTGCATAGACGAGCAAATTCCATGTGGAGGGCTTGGTTAGATTAAAGAGCAGAGGCCGACCTTCAATGGACATACCAACTACTGCGGTCGATGCAGAAAGACCGGGCAAAGCATGCAGCAGGGGCAGCAACCTAAGTTCAGTCCCCTGTTGGAGAGGGACATCGATTGTTAACCCTTGCGATCGCTCCGCAATTCGCAAACCCGAGACCCCTATCGCCTCAGCCACCTCCTCGGCCACCTGAACGACCTTGTCTGCGCGTGTGCCAGACACTGGAGTGAGGTGGTACCGAACCCAATGGCTGCCAACCTGACCACCCTGGACACGTGCCGGTAGATCTAACAAGGAAAGCACTCGTTCAATGCTATCCGCCTGCCGGTCAAGATAGGGACGCTGCAAGAAAGACTCACCCACTGTGCACCTCCATCAATGATATAGAATAGAACGTGTGTTCTATTCTATCAGAACATATGTTCTTTTGTCAAGCCCGAATATTTGCCATCAGACTTGAGTAGATACCATTCACAGAACAGCCTCCAAAAAATGATTTAAAAAAAATTACACTCACAAGCAGAGAGAACACCTGGGCTACTTTCTTACCCGGCTTTGGAGTAAGTTCAGCTGAACGGCGTGGGAACCTGACCATTAATGTCATTCTGAGCGCCGCAAGGCGCGAAGAAACTTGTTGTTGGGAAAGAGCGTTAAATGAATTCGGAAAACGAGATCCTTCGCTCCGCTCAGGATGACATTGGTGAAAATATCTTTCTCCAGATAACAAAATCCCTGGACAGAATATTCAAGGCTTCGCTCATGGTGTAAATCTTGTTGAACTCAAGATGCATTATCCAGAGAATCGGCCAGAGTACTTTGCCAGAGGCGAATTCAAGGTTCGTACAAGTAAAACCGAGATCAAGTCAACCATCTAGGACGAAACAGGTTGCGAGAACGCATTATGTATTTAGGGGCGATTTGCAAACGAAAAGCAATAAGCTACTTATTCACTTTGAGGACAAATAATCCCCTCCATCCCCAGCGCCTGTAAAATCTACAGCATAACGCAATCCCTCCCGATCACCTCTACCGAGAGGTGACTCCTATGCTACAATCCAAGTCAAAGAGACAGGATAAGAAGAATGCTTGACGTACGACCCTCACCCATATCAGGCACATGGTATCCGGGTGATCCGGAGGCACTCGCCCAATCGATCGACCGTCAGCTGCAGAATAGCGAGATCAGCCCAATATCCGGTGAATTGATTGGGGTGATCGCCCCCCACGCCGGACACCGCTATTCGGGCCAAGTCGCCGCACATGCATTCCGTTACCTGGAGGGACTCACTCCTGATGTTGTCGCCGTGATTTCGCCTCTTCACCACCCTCATCTCAGTCAAGTACTCACCACAGGCCATGACGCTTATGGAACACCATTGGGCTCCATACCGGTGGACCAAACATTGCTTCAGCGATTCGAAACCCAATTGATCGAAGACGGAGGAATTGAGGTCACGTATGTCAGAAACGATGGTGAACACTCCGTAGAGATCGAACTGCCCTTCCTGCAACGCATCCTTACCCAACCCTTCCAATTGTTACCGCTGATGTTACGTGATCAATCACGACCCACCGTCGAAGCTGTTGGCCACGCATTAGGAAAAGTGTTGCGCGACCAATCTGCCATCCTTGTCGCTAGTTCTGACCTGTCCCATTTCTATCCCCAGTCAATGGCAGAACAGTATGATGCGGAGGTTCTGACCCGCGTTGAAGCCTTCAACCCATCCGCTGTCCTCTCCGCTGAAGACGAGGGATTGGGATTTGCCTGCGGACGGGCCGCGATGGCAGCTGTCCTCTGGGCTTGTGAGGACCTCGGAGCGGACTCTGTTAACGTTATTCACCATGCCACTTCAGGCGATGTCACCGGTGACTACCATTCGGTCGTCGGATATGCAGCGGCCGTGATCTATCGTGAATTTCAAAACTGATGCCCTATTATCGTTTTATTGGCTCCAGCTCATATATGTCATCACACTACCCCACTCGATTAGGATATAGAGGCGATGCTATGGTTTGATCTGCTGAGACTCGTAGCTGTCGTGCTGCTTGTGCTAGCCAATGCTTTCTTCGTTGCAGCCGAGTTTGCGTTGGTCGGTGTTCGCCGAACTCGTATCGCCGAGTTGGTTGCCAAAGGTAATATTTCGGCCCGATCGGTCGAACGAGCCATCGCGGATCCCGATCGGTTCATAGCCGCCACACAACTCGGCATCACCCTTGCCAGCCTAGGATTAGGTTGGATTGGTGAGCCAGCGTTAAGCCACTTTCTCGAGCCGCTCATTAACTTGTTCCCGATCTCAATCGAATCGGAACTCTCACACAGTCTATCCGCTGGTCTCGCTTTCGCTCTGATCACTTTCCTGCATGTAGTAATTGGAGAACTGGCGCCCAAATCTGTCGCTTTACAAAACCCGGAGCGCACATCATTGCTCGTCGCTCGACCAACTTTGTGGGTCGAGTGGATTTTCAGACCTGCCATCTGGTTGCTTAACGGAGCTGGTAACGCACTGCTGAGACTTTTCAAAATTAGGCCAGCCTCGGGTCACGAACTGGTCCATTCGGTCGAAGAGCTAAAGATGCTGGTTTCGGCCAGTGCAGGGAGCGGTGTCGTCGAGGACGAGGCAGAGGAGATGCTGCGTGCCGTCTTTGATTTCGGTGAGACCCTGGTGCGTCTGGTGATGATCCCTCGGACCGAGATGACCGCCGTGACGGCCGACAGCAGCTTAGAGGAAGCCCTGCAAATCGCCATCGATCATCAATACACAAAATTACCAGTCTATGGCGAGAGTCTTGATCAGGTTCTCGGTGTGCTTAACCTTAAAGACCTGCTCAACGCGATGCATAGTGAACGTAGAGATACCAAGACGGTTCGTGATCTGATGCGAGAAGCCCTCTTTATCCCAGAAACCGCAAAAGTAGGTGCATTGCTTAAACTGTTCCGCGTGCGGCAACGGCACATCGCCATCGTCTTGGATGAATATGGGGGCACCGCTGGGTTGGTGACACTAGCAGACCTTCTGGAGGAGATCGTTGGCGAAGTCGGCGACCCCTTTGATCAAGAACCCGAGGTCCTCCCGTTGCCTGACGGATCTTCTTTGGTTGATGGTCTGATGCCCATCGATGATTTTAATGAGCATTTTAACCTGAACTTACACGATCCATATTACGATACCCTCGCAGGGTTTATGCTCGGACGCTTAGGACGGCTGGCAAAAGTCGGTGATACGATCATAGTGGAAGGCGTAGAACTGCATGTCGAAGCTATGGAAGGTTTACGCATTGCGCGCGTATCGCTCGTTCCACGTTCCAATAGAAGCACACCTCCACCCGCTGCTCCTGTTGTCGAAGATCAAGAATGATGTTTGTCGAGGTTGTGATTAACTTACCCCGCTTGCGGGGAACCTTCGATTATCATCTCCCCTCTCCACTACGAGGCCGAGTGGAACCCGGCCATCTTGTCACCGCTCCCTTTGGCCACAGGAGCGTCCAGGGAATCGTGGTTAATCTGCTCGAGAGACCATCTGTCCCAGAAACGCGCCCGATTGAAGAACTTCTCGATCCAGAACCCGTCTTAACCCCCTACCAACTCAAATTGGGTCGGTGGATAGAGGGTCAAACGCTGGCGCCTCTGATCGAATGCCTTACGTTGATGCTACCCCCCGGTCTAAGTCAAAGGGCCGATTCCCTCTACACGCTTCTTGACCTCAGCGCTGAAGGTACAACGAAGAACCAGAAACGGATCATTGATCTGCTCACGCGACGTGGCCCCTTGAGGGGGCGGCAAATCTCGCGTGCCCTTCCGCGTCACAATTGGCAATCTGCGGCTAACGGATTAGTCAAACGAGGTGTGCTCAACCAAGTTTCTGTCCTCGATCCCCCGCGAGCTCGCGCGAAGCATGTTCGCATAGCAAGATTAGCCGTCTCGCCCCAGGTCGCCCGTCAAACTTACGATGACCTAGGCCTTCCCGGCAGGGCAGCCGCAGGCCGACGAAGAGCAATCCTGGAGACGTTGATCCAAGAGGGGGAGCCTTTAGAAGTGCAGTGGCTCTATGCTGAGTGCGGCGCCAAATTGTCGGACCTACGCTATCTGGAAGAACGCAATCTCATATCCTTGAGTGAATCTGAGGTGTGGCGCGATCCGCTTGAATCGATCGACTTCGTGCCCAGCACGCCACCCCGTCTAACTTCTGACCAAGCTAACGCTTGGGAGGTAATCCAGGGTATGGTGCGTAAAGCGGCGGCAGAACTTGTACCCCCCATCCTGCTTCATGGGGTTACCGGTTCGGGTAAAACTGAACTCTATCTTCGAGCTGTCTCCGAGACACTTTCCTTGGGGCGTCGTGCTATTGTGCTCGTGCCAGAGATTGCCCTCACACCTCAAACTGTACGGCGCTTCCTAGCCCGTTTCCCTGGCCAAGTTGGCTTGTTACATTCACAGCTTTCCGACGGTGAGCGGTACGATACTTGGCGACGAAGCCGGGCAGGCACACTGGGGGTAATCGTCGGTCCTCGAAGCGCACTGTTCGCTCCATTACCCGACATTGGTTTGATCGTGGTGGACGAATCACATGACGAATCATACAAGGAACAAGGTCGGTCGCCGCGCTATCACACCCGGGAAGCCTGCCTTTCTTACAGCCAAATCATCGGTGCGACCTGCATTCTGGGTAGTGCGACACCCGACATCGTTAGCACATATCGGGCAGAACATGGCGAGCTGGTAAGGGTACGTTTACCTCAACGCATCCTGGGTCACCGCGAGCGGATTGGCCGCCAGGCTGCGCGTCTTGGTGTGACAACACACTACAAACCATCCGAGGGCGATGCGGAAGCGATCGCCCTGCCGCCTGTTCGAGTGGTGGACATGCGTCAGGAATTGCGAGCCGGAAATCGTTCGCTCTTCAGTCGTGCGCTACAGGCTGCCCTCTCAGAAGCATTGCAAGCAAATCAACAAGCGATTCTCTTCCTCAACCGGCGAGGGACTTCTACCTATGTTTTCTGTCGCGATTGTGGTTGGGTGTCGCGCTGCCCGCGTTGCGAGACTTCTCTGACCTATCACCGTGCTCATGAGCGCTTGATGTGTCACCATTGTGGCTACACGCGAAAATCCCCGACCTCATGTCCAAATTGCAGGGGGCAAAGGGTTCGGCACTTCGGTGCTGGCACCCAACGCATCCAAGCCGAGCTCGAGAAGACTCATCCTGATGTTCGAACTTTGCGTTGGGATTGGGACGTTACGCGCACCAAGGGCGCCCATGACATCATCCTGTCCCATTTCGCTGCCCATCGGGCGGATGTCCTCATCGGAACCCAAATGATTGCCAAGGGCCTCGATCTTCCATTGGTGACGCTTGTCGGTGTGATCTCTGCGGACACTGGGCTCAATCTGCCCGAATACCGCGCCTCCGAGCGGACCTTCCAGATCCTCACCCAAGTCGCCGGTCGCGCGGGCAGAGGTCTGCTCGGTGGTCGTGTCATCCTGCAGACATATCAACCTGAACACTTTGCCATCCAAGCGGCTTCCAAACACGACTACAACGCGTTCTATGATCAAGAACTGCGGAACCGTCACCAGCTTGGTTACCCCCCCTATAGGCGGTTGGCAAAATTAGTATTCCGACACATCTCTGACCTTGAAGCGGAAAACCAAGCCAAACAAATGAGGGTTTCCCTCCAGCGCAAACAATCCCAGCTCGAGCTATCGGCCGAGATCATCGGCCCCACCCCCTGTTTTTTTAGGAAGGAACGCGGACAATACCGCTGGCAGATCTTGATCCGCGCTACCGATCCGGCTCGTTTGATTCCAGAGGAAATACCCGAAGGTTGGATCGTGGACATCGATCCCGTGACACTTTTATGAAGGGCCAGGGCACTTAGGCACCGGGGCACCAGGGTGGAATCCATGAAGCTCTTAAGCGACCAGGTGCCCAAGTGCCTTGGTGCCCAGGTGCTTTAATAAGAAAACGCCCCTGTCGCAAGGGGCGCATAAATACTCAGGACAAGAGTAGACCTCAGGCTGGTATACCGACCTCATGGAAGAGCTTTTCTCGAACCAGCAACACCTGTCGCCGCAACACATCGTCGGTTTCCATGAGGTTCGTGATCTTATCGTATCCGTATATCACTGTCGTATGATCACGTCCCCCAAGTGCCTCGCCAATTTGCGGTAAGGAGGCAGATGTTTCCTCTCGCATGAGATACATAGCCACTTGACGAGGCAACGCTACCTCCCTCGATCGTTCACGGCTGAGCAACCGATCTACCTCAATACCGAACTGCCTAGCAACGACAGCAATGATTCGTTCAACAGTCAGCGTGTCGCCACGAGGCAGGAGATCGATCAGCGCCGTTTCCACCAACTCACGGCTCAACGGAGCCCCACTCAGGTCGGAAAAGGCCAAGACTCGCGTGAGCGCACCCTCAAGTTCTCGAATATTGCTCTGCACGCGACGGGCGATAAGCTCCAGCAGCTCAGACTCTACGGATCTCCTTGCACGCTCGGCCTTCGAACGCAAGATTGCTAGCCGGGTCTCAAAGTCGGGCAACTGGATATCGGCCGTCAAACCCCATTCGAACCGTGAACGCAAGCGTTCCTCCAACGTTGCGAGCGCTTTGGGTGGTCGATCGGAGGAGATGACCAATTGTTTATCCTGTCCATGGAGCGTATTAAAGGTATGGAAAAACTCTTCCTGTGTCGATTCCTTCCCGACAAGAAATTGAATATCATCGATCAAAAGTAGATCAATGCGGCGATAACGTTCACGGAAGGCGTCCGTTGTGTGGGTTCGAATAGCGTTGATCAGATCGTTGGTGAATTCCTCAGAGGAAACGTAGAGCACATTCAATCCATCTGTGGCACAAATGTGTCCAATGGCATGTAGTAAATGGGTCTTCCCTAAACCGACCCCCCCGTAAAGGAATAGTGGGTTGTATGCACGAGCTGGGCTTTCGGCAACCGCTTGGCAGGCTGCGTGAGCTAGGCGGTTGCTAGATCCAACGACAAAGCTTTCAAAAGTGTAGCGGCTGGTCAGGTTAGCTGAAAGCTTCAGGTTGCTCTCGCTACCCGAGGACGCCTTCAGAACAGGCTCAGGGGATTCATCGACATTGTCCTCATGCCACACGACGAAACGCACTTCAACCGTGCGGCCAAGGATCCCGGTCAATACCTGCTTGACGGTGGAGAGCAATCGATCTTCAAGCCAGTCACGGGCGTAGGCATTCCGTACGCCGATGACGAAGGCACCATCTTCATAAGTAAGCAACTCCGTGTCGCGCACCCAGGTATCAAATGCCGCGCGTGGCATTTCCATCTGCAGTTGTCCGAGCGCAGCTTGCCAGAGTTGCTCTGAGTTCATGTACACCTCCACTGATCCCAACTGGGAGTTAAATACACCCCACTCACTCTGTATACGTAGATCGCATATTTATAAATGTTTCGTTGAAACGCGAGAGTGTGTTCAGCCGCCGAGGATGCGGCTGTCCCGGCCATCGCCAACAGAATTTCAGCGGGACCGCGTTCCTCCTCAGTTCACCACACCATCCACGTGGAAGCATTCTAACAAAACTGATGAGCAGGTTCAATAGATTTACCCTGCTACATCGTAAAAACTTTCAAAGTTTTAAGATTGCGAAATGTTAAAAGAAATCTTATCGATCAATTTCCCTCGATCACCAGGTGAATAAAGCCATGGCAAGTTATCACCCCATATCCGGGTTGCAACCTCACCCTCACCCCTAGATCTAGGGAGTTGTCCCCCAACATATCAACACGAGAAGACTCAAATGTTAAATCTTAAAGAAATGCGGGAATTGCGATGAAGTAAGCGCGCACCCTCCAAACCTAAAATCCCGGCTTCGTCTGGTCAGAAGTGGATAAATAGTATTGATCCTGATCTTAAATGCGTCTTATCGTCGCGGGTTGTGGACAAAACGCGCCCCGAGGGACGGCGATCATGACCTCAAGATTTCGGCCAACGCCTCGCGCAGAGAGCGAACCTGGATCACTTGTAAGCTTTCAGGTCGAAGGTCAGCGGATATGTCGACCTGAGGGATGACCACGCGTTGGAAACCGAGTTTAGAAGCCTCACTCAGGCGCGCAGGAATCTGAGGAACGGTCCTCAATTCACCGGACAATCCGACCTCTCCAATGAATGCCACATCTCCTGGGAGCGGGAGATCCTTCACCGAGGAGGATATGGCTGCCGCGACCGCGAGGTCCGCCGCGGGCTCACTGATGCGCAATCCTCCGACCACATTGACAAACACATCTTGATCCGATAACCGCAAACCCACTCGACGGGAGAGCACGGCAATCGTGAGCAGCAGACGGTTAAAATCCACCCCGTTTGCAGTTCTGCGTGGGTGCCCAAATGAGGTCGCGCTGGTTAGACCCTGGATTTCTACCAACAAAGGACGCGTGCCCTCCATGGTGACAGCGATGGCCGAACCAGGTGAGTCCACGACGCGCTCAGCCAGAAAAGTTTCCGACGGGTTCGGAACCTCTTCCATTCCTGACGCACCCATCTCAAAGACACCCACCTCGGTTGTCGGACCAAAGCGGTTCTTCACCGAGCGTAACAATCGATAGGCATGAAAGCTGTCACCCTCCAGATAAAGCACGGTATCCACGATGTGCTCCAAGACCTTCGGTCCTGCGATCGCGCCTTCTTTCGTCACATGCCCTACTAGAAAAACAGCCACGCCAGAGGATTTTGCTAATGTCTGCAAACGTGAAGCACATTCACGAACCTGTGATATGGAACCTGCGCTCGCGTCAAGTTCTGACGTGTGCGTGGTTTGAATCGAATCGATGACTACCACGATCGGGCTTGTCCTCTCGATCGCCGGGGTGATGGCTTCGAGGCTGGTTTCTGTGAGTAAGTACAAATCGTCAGGCGCCCCACCATGCAGTATCCGCAACACCCTGTTTTTGATCTGACGCTCGGACTCTTCACCAGAGATATAGAGGACCGATCCCTGATCAGCCAATACCAGTGCTAACTGGAGCAACAACGTTGACTTACCAATACCAGGGTCGCCACCGATCAACACCACAGAGCCGGGCACCACACCACCACCCAACACGCGAGAGAACTCATGGATAGGCAGAGGTATGCGGTCTGTGTCCTCTCCCTCAATCTCCATCAAGCGCATCGGTTGGGAGGTCTCAACCATCGCACTTGGTCCTCTACCTCGTTTTGTTGTGACAATCTCCGCCACCATGCTGTTCCAGGCACCACATTGCGGACAACGCCCAAGTGCTTTGGCCGCCCTCCGTCCACATTGTTGACATACATACTCGGTCTTTGACTTGACCACGATTCCTCCTACGGAGGATTATACTTGCCCCAGCTCTCTCACGCGAGTGAAAGATAACTCACGAGAGCACTGAAAAAGTCACCCCCGAGGAGCAGGAAGAGGTATATGAGGGGGTGTGGGCGTTGCCCACACCCCCTCATAAAACAATGTCCCTCGCGCGATTGACCTTTTTCAGTGGATGCAACTCATCTGTTCGTGCAAGAATGGCTAACTGGTTTCTGGTCATCATTCAGACAATAAGATAACCAAAAGAGCCCGATACCATCACCGGGCTCAGTTCATCTTGGGTGTGGGTTTTCACCCACCTCAACATATCGTGTTTGTTTTAATAAATACCCTATCAACCAGCCGGTACTGTCTCATGGGCCTCTCTTGTCGGCTCAGTTTCCACCCGGCGTAAAACCACCTCTTCATCCTCGGCGTCGATTAGAATGGTGTCGCCACGTTCAAATTCCCCAGCCAGCAGGGAATCCGAAAGCTGATCTTCGATCTTATTTTGAATCACCCTACGTAGAGGGCGAGCCCCCATCTCGGGGTCGTAACCCAGATCAGCCAACAAGGATCGACCTGCTTCACTGGTTTGAAGGGTAATTTCATACTCTCCCAACCGCACCGCTACCTTCGCCAACTCGAGGTCGACAATCTGGGCGATTTGATCTCTTGTCAGAGCGTGGAAGACGATGGTGGCGTCCACACGGTTGAGAAATTCAGGGCGAAAGACCTTACGCAATGCATCCATCAGCTTCTTGCGCATTTCGTCGTAAGCCAGGCGTTCTTCGATCTCCTCGTCTCTATCAAGCGCGAAGCCAATTTGAGATTGCCGTCTAATCATCTCCGCTCCGACATTGGAAGTCATCACAACGATCGCATTGCGGAAATCAACCGTTCGCCCGCGCGCGTCCGTAAGATGCCCCTCCTCCATGATCTGGAGCAGCATGTTATGAGCCTCAGGATGCGCTTTCTCAACCTCGTCAAAGACCACAATCGAGTATGGGCGACGTCGGATGGCTTCTGTCAGCTGACCAGCGTCATCATAACCGATATAACCGGGTGGCGCACCGACCAAACGGCTGACGCTGTGCCGTTCCATGAACTCTGACATGTCCATCTGGATCAATGCATCTTCACTGCCGAAGATGAATTCCGCCAATGCCTTGGTGAGCTCGGTTTTACCCACGCCAGTTGGACCAAGGAAAACAAAGGATCCAATCGGTCGTGTCGGGTCTTTTAAGCCAGCTCGTGCTCGACGAACGGCCTTTGAGATGGTCTCGATCGCCTCATCCTGGCCGATAATGCGTTGATGCAGCGCCTCTTCCATCCGCAACAGGTGCTCGGATTCCTCCTTAGCCAGTTGCATCACAGGCACACCGGTCCACATTGAGACCACTTCAGCGACATCATCGGCTGTAACCTGAGGCCCGTCTCCCTTTCGGTTCCAAGCGGTTCGTAATTGTCCAAGTTCTTCTTCAAGTTCAGCTTCTCGCTCTATCAGCTCCTGAACCTCGTCATGGCGCGCTTCTTCGACCGCTTGAGCATGCGCTTCACGTGTTTGTCTCAGGTCGGTGATGACCTTCTTTAGTGAAATCGCCTCTGGGCTTTTGTACATCCGAACGCGTGAAGCTGCCTCATCAATTAAGTCTACGGCTTTGTCTGGTAAAAAACGATCGGTCACGTAGCGGGAAGAGAGGTGCACCGCTGCTTCCAACGCATCGTCCGAAATGTTTAAATTATGGTGCTCCTCATAGGGACGTCGAATACCGCGTAAAATCTCGATCGCCTCCTCAACGGTGGGTTCGTCCACCATCACCGGCTGGAAACGCCGCTCCAACGCGGCATCGTTCTCGATGTGTTTTCGATATTCGTCCATCGTGGTCGCGCCGATAACCTGTAACTCGCCACGTGCCAGGGCAGGCTTGAGGATATTGGCCGCGTCCACCGATGAGCCGGCCGATCCGGCGCCCACTAACATATGGACCTCATCAATAAAGAGAATAGACCTGGACGATTTCAACTCATCGATCACCCGTTTGAGGCGCTCTTCAAACTGGCCCCGGTACATCGTCCCTGCCACCAAGGAACCCACATCCAACTGAAGCAAACGCTTCTCGAGCAACGGTCCGGGGGTCTCACCAGCGACAATATGTTGGGCAAGTCCCTCGACGATAGCCGTTTTGCCTACACCAGGCTCACCGATTAGGGCCGGGTTGTTCTTGGTACGTCGAGCGAGGATCTGAATCACGCGCTCGATCTCCTGCTCGCGACCAATGACTGGATCTAGCTTGCCATCCTCCGCTAACAATGTCAGATCTGTTGCCAATTGATCAACGAGAGGGGTTTTCTGTTCTTGCTCTTTTCGTGCTACGCCTGTCGGACGAGCCGTTCGACGGGCGGGGCTTTCCTGAAGAATCCTGCTGGTCTGGCGACGGATCTGTTCTGGCGTAATGCCTAAACGGCGTAAGACATCAAGCCCCACGCCCTCTCCTTGACGTACCAAACCCAGCAATAGGTGTTCCGTGCCGATGTAATGGTGTTCCATCCGTCGCGCTTCCTCAATGGCGATCTGCAACACCTGCTCGGTCCCTGGAGCAAGCTCAATCCGACCTCCAATGTGCCGGCCGATCCCCGTGAGGCGTTCAACCATCTCTTTCACACGTCCCAGGTCGAGACCCAACTCTCGTAAAACACGGCCGGCTACTCCACCCTCCTCACGAATCAAACCGAGTAGCAGATGCTCGGTTCCAATGTAACCATGATGCATCCTCTCGGCTTCTTCATGAGCTAGACTCAACACTCGTCGAGCCCTTTGGGTAAAACGTTCCATATTATCCGCCACCAAAAACCTCCACCATGTCCTTAATAATCCTCGTACCTGTTTCCCATTCTACCAAAATTTCTAGAAAAGCCTCTTAGAACCAATGTCCCGTCATTTATAACTATGACACCACTAAAAAAGGTCAACATCCAGAAGGGGACTGATATGTGTTGGGTTGCGGGTTAAGCCCGCAACCCAACACATACCCCTCCCTACTCCTCGAGCGTTTTTTTTAGTGTAATTAACAACAAAACGGTCGGAGGCATTTCTTTCTGGACTACCCGACCGTCAGATTACTTACCTTCGTCCTCGTCGTCCACAACCTCGCTGACAGCCTCTTCATCAACTGGGGGAATGCCACCCTCAACCTCACCTTCAACAGTTATCTCGGCTGCTGGGTTCCCTTCACCAAGCGCTGCGGCTTCGGGTACCGCTTCCTGCTCATCCAACGCTGTATCCTCGGAGAGCTGTGCGCTCGGCTCGACACCCTCTTCGGTTTTCGTTTCTTCTTCTGATCCTGGATCCAAATCCTCGGAGATGTCTTCCAACGACTCCACTTCATCGACAACTTCGTCTACCTGCTCCGCTTCTATCTCTTGGTCAACGATTTCCTCGACCTCTTCCAATTGGGTCTCGAGACCAACCTGGTCAGCTTCAGCGATGATTTCCTCTTCGAACATGTCGGGGTCTGCTGCCACTTCTTCGACGATCTCTTCCTGCTCCTGTGCAAGTGCTTCCGAGGATTCAAGCTCTTCACCCTCGATCTCAACCACCGCGTCAATCTCCCCAATATCCTCCGCCGTTGCCATAGCTATCTCTTCAACAGGAGTGGCGTCCTCGATCTGCGCCTCGGGAACCAAGACCTGGTCACCCTCGGCCTCCGGTTCCTCAGATTGAGCCACTTCGACCATTAATTCGGACTCATCCATACCCTCAGCTTCGGCTTCTAACGCCGCATCGAAGTCCTCGACATCTTCTGTCAGACGAACGCTGATCCCTTCTTCGCCTAAGTCGTCAATCTCCTGCATCGCGGCTTGCAAATCTTGCTCCGCATACTCCACCGAATCAACCCGTTTGAGACTGAGCCCGATTCGCCGTCGGTCACGCTCTAGTTTGATTACCCGCAAGGTTAATTCCTGACCCTCCTGTACAATCTCGCGGGGATGTTCGATGCGTTTATCAGAGAGCTCTGATATGTGTATCAAACCCTCGATGTCGTATTCCTCTGTTCCCACAAGCGAAGCGAAAGCACCGAATCGGGTGAGTTTCGTGATGGTTCCTTCGATGAGTTGTCCTTCGCGGTAATTCCCGAGGATGCTTTCCCAGGGATCGGCCTCGAGCTCTCGCAGTGACAGGCTGATACGCTTGCGAGAGGGGTCAACCCCTAGCACTTTCACTTCAACCTTCTGACCAACTTTCAGTAGCTCGCGAGGGTGTGAAATACGCTTCCAGGATATTTCTGACATGTGGACAAGTCCGTCCGCTCCACCGATATCGATGAAGGCCCCGAAATCAGCCAGGCTGATGACATGACCCGTGCGGATCTCCCCTGGTTTTAGTTCGCTGATCAAACGCTCCTTAAGAATATCTCGCGCCTCGCGCGCCGCCGATCTTTCAGACATGATGAGTCGATTACGACGCCGATCAACCTCGATCACTTTCGCCATGATCGGTTCACCGATCATCTTGCCCCAACGTTGATCAGGCGAATTCCCATGAGCTCGCCGCCGTCGAGAAAGGCTCACTTGCGAAGCGGGCACAAATCCCCTCAGGCGACCGACCTTGATGATCAATCCACCCTTATTGAAACCACTGATAATCCCCTCATATAGGCTCTGATCGGTAAGCAACTTTTCTGCTTCCCGCCAATCGTTCTCTTCTTCGGCTCGTACGATGGAAAGTAGAAGCGCCCCGTCTCGACCCCCGGAGCGCAAAACATAAACATCGACCTCTTGACCAATGGTTAATTCTTCTCGACGCTCAATCGTTAGCTTTTCAAGTTCACGGGCGGGGATCACACCTTCGGACTTTGCACCAACGTCTACCAAGATATCTGTCTCGGTTACCCGAGCTATCGTTCCCTTTCGAAGTTCACCCCTTCTGGGCATCTCGAGTTCATACGAATCCGAATCGAGCAAGACATCCATAGGATGCGTATCTAGTTCTTTGTATTCCCCTGAATCTGGCGTAGAAGGCACGGCATCATTGCCAGTGACCTCCTCGTTCGGCTCGGTCAACGCAGTTTTCTCCACACGATAAGATGAGCGCATTATAAAGGTGAACCACGGTCTTGTAAACCTTGGACATTTTGGCCCACTCTTGTTAGGGTATAATCCCCCTGGAGACGCTTTTTATGGCCTTTGTCTACCCCTTCACAGCTATCGTAGGTCAAGAGCGCATGAGACGTGCGCTGGTTCTGAATGCTGTCAACCCCCGCATCGGTGGCGTTTTGATACGCGGCGAGCGTGGTACCGCTAAGTCCACAGCTGCCCGTGCGCTGGCGGCTCTTCTTCCCGAGGTCCAAGTCGTAGCAGACTGTCGTTTCGGATGCGCTCCGGACCAACCCACAACATGGTGCACCGAATGCAAGGAGCGCGTCGCGAACGGCGAGAAATTACCGGTCGAAATGCGACGGACTTCTTTCATCGACCTTCCCGTCTCAGCAACGGAAGATCGAGTAGTGGGCACCCTAGATATTGAACGAGCGATCAAGGAGGGTGAACGGCACTTCGAGCCGGGCGTGCTCGCCGCAGCTAATCGCGGCTTGCTCTACATCGATGAGGTCAACCTCCTCGACGATCACGTTGTAGATTTGCTACTCGATTCAGCCGCCCTTGGCATGAATATCATCGAGCGAGAGGGTATCTCCTTCAGCCACCCGGCTCGTTATATCCTGGTAGGCACAATGAATCCCGAAGAGGGCGATCTCAGGCCTCAATTGCTTGATCGATTTTCGCTCTCGGTACAAATCCGCGGTCTGCCACACCCACGCGACCGAGTAGCGATCATTGAACGTAACCTAGCCTTTGAGGACAGCCCAGATGCGTTCAGGGAGCATTGGATGGAGCAGGAGCGCTCACTGTCCCAGACCATTGAAGCCGCCCGCAAACTCGTGGGTAACGTCGCATATACGAAGCGCGATCTGCATGCCATCGCGGCGCTGACCTCCTCGCTTGAGGTTGATGGACATCGGGCAGACCTAGTGATTCTGAAAGCTGCGCGTGCGCACGCAGCCTTCGAAGGCCGCACAGAGATCAACGATCGCGACATCGCACTGGCTGCAGAACTCGCACTTCCGCATCGTCTACGCCGCGGGCCGTTCCAACAAGTTGAAGTGAGCCCAGAGGATCTGCAAGCGCGTATCGAGCAAATCCAAGCTCAGTTCGGCAATGAAGAGGTCGACCCTACTCCTACTGAAGAGCCCATTCCCGATAAAAAAAAACTGAACTAACCGGTGAGGTCGTCGAAGACACCGAAGAAAAGGGACAGGCCGAACCTACCCGGCAGTCCACCTTGGATTCCCTTCAAGCACGCTGGTGGGAGGGCGGCGACAAAGTCAAGATAGGCAAGACCTTCGTTCCAAGACACATCGAAGGTCAGCTTGATCGCCTCACCCGCCGGCAAGGCGGACGTCGTACCAGAACACGGACCGAACGCAAACGCGGTCGATACATTACCGCTCGTCCCGCTGATGGAACGACCTCCGACATCGCCTTTGACGCAACCTTCCGGGCGGCTGCGCCATACCAGCGCCGACGTGAGGAACAGCGGAAGAAGGTAGCCTTCGCAATCCAACCTACAGATCTCCAGCGTAAGGTGAGAGTACGCAAAGCCGCCAACCTGATCCTCTTCGTCGTGGATGCATCGTGGTCGATGGCCGTTGCCGAGCGTATGTCGGCTACCAAAGGGGCGATTCTCTCTTTATTGGCCGATGCCTACCAACATCGGGACAGGGTCGGACTGGTGGTCTTCCAGAAGGATCGCGCATTGACCGTGCTCCCACCAACCAATTCCATTCAGTTGGCACAACGAGCATTGGCTGATATCCCCGTGGGTGGCAAAACCCCGCTTTCGGCTGGGCTTCAACTAGCTTTTGAAATATTTAAAAAGGAGATGATCATTCACAAGGATGTATTACCGCTTATGATCATGCTTACCGACGGGGCGGGAAACGTCTCGATGGGCAATCAACCTCCACAGGAGGAAGCTCACCAAATCGCCGATCAGATCCGAAAGGCCGAGATTCGTTCCGTCGTGATCAATATGGAACATGCCGCTTTTGACCAAGGGTTGGCAAATGCACTTGCTGACCACTTGGGCGGTCCTTGCTACACGCTTCATGAACTCAAGGCGGATCACCTGTACCGTGCCGTTCGCCAAGAATTAAATGGTGGGGGCTGATCCATAACTGGGGTAGGGCAACGATCTCTCTGTACCCCAATTCTCACATGAAATCAATGCGGTAAATACGCAGTGTGTCCGATTTCTTCGTGGGGATGAAGTGCGGGAAACGCACCCCGAGCATATCGAAGGGTGCGTTTTACTGTTATCCGTCATCCTTCGACATGCTCAGGATGACGTTCTTTCCTGAGTTCAGGGGAATTTCCCCTCTCCCCTATGGGGAGAGGGTTAGGGTGAGGGGAGCTTGATGGGAGAAACACACCCTCACCCCGGCCCTCTCCCTATAAGGGAGAGGGGGTTGATTCCCAAAGTTGGTCCTCAAGCAATTCCCATCAACCCACAACTTCAACGGGCACCTCCCCGCGAGCTTAAAGCTCGCGGGGAGGTCGTCTATGGCTTGAAGCTTGCGACTTGTGGCTTGTGGCTTACAATTCGTTTGATGCTATCTTATCCAGGCCCCGATTTCCTCGCCAAGCGTGCTAGACGATGCTCGATTTCCGCCCAGACTTGGTCCCTTCGCCAATCGTCCTCCCAATGAGATAGGCAGACGAGAGCTTCTTGGGCCCAATGTTGCGCCTGCGCAAGATCGTTCGCGTGCCACTCGTAATATTTGGCTAATTCCACACAGGGTCTTGGATCATCTGGAGCTATGCTGTGTAATGTTTGCCATTGCTCGACCGCTTCCTCACGTCGATCTTGACCTTTGAGATATGTAGTATAGCGATGAAGGGCATCAATGCGCACATCCAGCTTGGAACTCTTAATCGCCCGCAGGAAAGCATCTTCAGCCGCTTCCAACCTTCCGACTTCATGATGCCAACGAGCGACCGCGAGCGCCTCCGCCCCAGACAACTTCGAGGAATCCTGAGACTGATGGCGACTTAGGATCTGCGTGGCGAGGCCGACCAATGTCAATATGTCCACCGCGTTGTGATAGACGATCCTTGCCATCTGGCTGGCATCACCACTACGAAGATAGTCGAGATAAAGACCTGGGATCAACGCCCCTGGCACGTCCTCCTCGGTCCGATGTACATCCAATTGCATTTTTTCGATCGTACCAAGCGTGCAGTCAGGTAGACTCATACGCCACAAGCGTCGTGCGGGGTGCAACAGATCGAACTGCGGCCAGGTGCTTAACGACCAATGGTGCCGCAATCCGAGCATATAACGCATTTCCAATAGAGGAAGATCAAACGCCCGTCCATTGTAGCTCACGAAACCTTCTGCCGATTCAAGATCCCCTTGTAAGGCAGACAACATTCCACGCTCTTCGCCTGGATCCCTTAAGAAGTACTGATGGAGCACGAACGAGTCATCCGTAAAGGCGCCTACCCCTATCATAAAAGCGATCGTACCAGCACCACCCACCAGACCGGTGGTTTCTGTGTCGATAAATGCCAACCGTTCGATCGAGATCTCACCCAAGCTTGGTTGGCGGGCAACCTCCGCCGCAATTGATGTGTCGTAGTCAAGGATTTCGGATAGCCGGCTCCTGCCATGCAGATAATCCATCGGGTATTGGGTCTGGATGAGAAAGGTGGTGCCAAAGGGCGTGTCGATCTCTTCCCCAGGAGGTAAGCCACTGCGGGGAAGCACAGGCTCGCTATCGACCTTCAAAGTAGGACTACGACGCTTTCGATCCAATCGTCCTAGCCGTCGGCGTAAAGTTTCATCACCCACAGGATTAATGCCTCACCCTCGTTTAATCAAAAACCATCATAAAGAGAACCTAAACCTGCCTTAGTCCTGCGCAGTCAAATACCTTCCTCACTCGTTACAGTATCTCGATATCACAAACTCCCATCAGGTACCTGCATTCGATCCTCGCGTGGGATGAAAGTCACTTTTTCACGATGACCTTCAACAATGGTCTGGTACTTGTTGAGGGGATATTATAGCGCACGGAGACGGGAGACTTAGCATCACAACGTTCATCGCTGTCTCCTCCTTTGGCGAAAGCCTCCGCCGGGCAATCCCCTCACCGCCCCGGCGGAGGCTTCTTTTTTTTATTCCCGTGCTTTTCGCTAGATCGTGCTCGCCCTCCCCTTCTATGGACCCTCTTCTGATTTACGTTTCAACGGCCTGGAGGACCACCGTAAAGGTCGTTCCTTCTCCCAATTTGGAATCCACCCAGATGCGTCCACCATGATTATCAACAATTGATTTAACGATTGAAAGCCCTAATCCTGTTCCAGGTAAATCCTCTGGCACATTGCTGGCACGGAAGAATTTATCAAACAAGTAAGGTTGATCGGCCTGAGGAATACCTACACCAGTGTCACTGATGCGCAGGATCACTTGGTCTCCTTCGGCTTCGACGGCCAGACGCACAACACCATCCTCGGGAGTGTATTTAATTGCATTGTCCAGCAGATTCCCGATCATCTGTCGTAAACGAACTGGATCACCGTTTACAAGCGGGGCAAATTCCTGCAAATCCACATCCAAGGTAATCTCCTTCGCCTCGGCTGAGCCCCGCAAACCTTCAATTGCATACCGTGCCAACACCGTGAGAGGTGTATCTTCCTTCGCCATATCCAAGCCGGCTTCAACCCGCCCAAGCTCGAGCAGATCATTTACCAGTTCCGTGATCTGTGTAACGCTCATCTGTGCTCGACGGATGAATTCCCCCTGTTGCTCGTTGACCTTCCCTGCACGATCAATCAACTCTAAGTAACCCAGAACAGCGGTGAGCGGTGATCGTAGATCGTGTGACACAGTGGTGACGAATTCTGATTTGATGCGATCCAGTTCCCTAAGATGGGTGATATCGTGGAATACGATTGCTTGCCCGACACCCTCGATTGGCGTCCGTTGAACACTATAAAATCGTTCAGTATCGACTTCAATTTCATCCAAGTGCGGATGCTTTCCCTTGGTGCATAGCAAAGAGACTAGCTTTTCATCATCGAAGATCTCGACGACAGGCTTCCCGACCAGTCTCCCCTCCACGCCAAAGATTTGCATGGCAGCACGATTGATCAAGAGCAATCGGCTCTCTGGATCGGTTACGATCACGCCATTCTCTGATTGTGTAAGGATTGTTTCGAATTTATTACGCTCCACCTCTGACCGCTGGAACAACTGCGCGTTCTCAATAGCGACGGCGGCGTAATCAGCCATCGCCATCATCATGTCCCTGTCTTCATACGTCAACGACCGTCCCGCCTTACGATGATCAACCCCTAAGACCCCAATCACCTTACCGCGCAGCCGCAAGGGCACGTAGATCAACGATTGTACGGGATAAGAAGTCAAGATCTCTTGGGGAGAGCTCTCATCGACAAGTATAGATTCGCCCGATGTGATCACCTGTCCTGCAAGTGAATCAAGGACATGTAAACGGAATGTGCGTGCGAACTCCTCATCGAAGTTCTTTGACGCTCGCATGTAAAGCTCGCCGCTCTCGTCGTCAACCAGCAACAAACTCCCCTCCTGAGCTCCTGTAAGTCGGACAGCAGCTTCAACCACAGTGGTCAGGACCTCGTCAAGGTCCAAGAGAGAGGTCACTGTTCGCCCCACCAGTGTTAAAGCTTCAAGCGCCCGTAAGCGGCTGGCGAGATCCTCAGCACTGGCCTGGGCTTCAGATCTGGCCTCCACCAGCGATTCCCAGCGCCGTCGTTCGGTTAAGGCTCGACCAACCGCTGCTAATAAATGCTCGGCTTCGAATGGTTTTGTCAAATAATCTACGGCCCCGGCTCGCAATGCTTCCACGACCAAGAACTCTGACCCCTCGCTTGTAATAAGAATTGCAGGAAGATGAGGAAGCTCACGTTTTAGTTGTTGAATTAATTCGATCCCTGTGAGGTTGGGCATTTGTTGATCGGTGATGAGAAGGTCAGGTTTGATTTCACGGGCGAGGATTAAGGCGGACATACCATCCTCTGCCGATCGAACCAAGTAACCAGCCGGAACGAGAACGTTTTCTTCAAGGAAGTTCCGAATCTCGCGACTGTCATCGGCAACCAAGATCAGAGATTCACTCATGTATCTGCGTCACCTTCTGTCTTAGCACTCGCTCCATATTGATCAAACGGACATAACAACGTGGGGGTTAAGTCGAGGGTTTTGATCCAAACGAAGATAGTTCTTCTGATGGATCAGATGGGGAAACAGAAGCGACTACTTGAAGCAACGCTTCAAGGTCGCCATTGAGAGTCTCCAAACCAGCTTGGAGATCAGATTCCTCGGTTTCCTCCAATAGACGTGCGATCTGGGCTTGTGCTGCTCGTAAGCCTCGGTTCAACCCCGCTCTCCACTCAGCACGCGCTTCAGCGTCCATGTGGGCTTCATCGATCACCTGTTGCAACCTCTGAGCCCGGGCTTCGAGTGCCTGGAAGAGTCTGGCGTTGACCAGTGAGATCGATGCGTAGTCAGCCACCGCTTCCAGCATGGCTTGGTCCCGCTCAGTAAAAGGACGGGATTCTTTGCGGGAAACAGCGATGACTCCGATCGACTGATCTCGAACTTTAATCGGCGCGATCAACGCCGCTTCGCCGAAGCGGGCTAATTTAAACTGGGACAATCCTTCGCCATGAATAGCGAGGGCTTCGCCTGAAAGCATCACCAATGAACTCACACCATCGTCCCAAGGTTGATGCATCTTGCTTGCCAGGCTAGAGGGTAGATTGCGTTGTGCTCGCAGGAATAATTGTTGCTCTTCTTCCTCGGGCACTAAAACCCAGCCCATATCGGCTTCCGTGACATATAGGCTGCCGTCCATCAACTTGTCGAATAATTGCCCTTGATGAGTCGTTGATGTCACCGTCTTCCCGAGGCCGAATAACGTCGTCAACTCTCGCACCCGCCGCTCTAGTTGTCGGTTGCTCTCCGCCAGTTGCCTTGATAACTTTCCCCGCTCGCGACGCACCCGTATCTCTGAAATCGCCCGTTCAACGGCTGTGACCACCTCAGCTTCACGGAGCGGCTTTACCAGGTAATCTGTTGCACCAAGACGAAACGCTTGTATTGCGTCCGCGTCCATGCCTTCTCGGGCCGTCACCAACGTTGGCACATCCATGCCCTGCGAACGCAAAGCCACCAATAAATCCTTTCCACTGAGACCCGGCAGCGACAGGCTGGCGATCACCAAATCAGGCGCAAACGTCACGGCGTGCTGAATTGCACCTGACGCATCGCTGGCCGTCGCCACATTGTAACCAAGCGGTTCCAGAACTTGTCGTGCGACCAGATCCAGCACCTCAGGATCTTCATCCACGACCAGAACACGTTCAAGCTGAGCAGGTGTGGTCATATGGGTATGATAGCATGGAAGAGCATGGGGAGGGAGTCAAATCGCTGTGGTGATTTAGACCTAGCATTACTCAAACGTGAGTGCAATGAAAAAACTACTTTCGAGGGTTAGGGAGGGGTATATGTGTAGGTGCGGGCTGCGACCGCACCCACATATATACCGGTCCTCTTCTCGCGGTTGATTTTTTTCAGTGGAGTCAAACGTTAGAATCATATTAGATTCACCCAGATTACCTTGACGCGAATTCCCAGCCACCTTTACAATCAGTAGTGAAGGTTGGGTCTCCATGGAGTACAAAGATTACTACAAGATATTAGGAGTAGAGCGGAACGCGAACGAGGAAGAAATCAAACGCGCCTACCGTCAATTGGCATTAAAGTATCACCCAGACAAGAATCCGGGCGATAAGAAGGCAGAAGATCGCTTCAAAGAAATAAACGAGGCCTATGATGTCCTCGGCGATCCGACAAAACGCTCCAAATATGATCAATTGGGGTCTTCTTATCGAGCCTGGGAGAGGACGGGTGGTCAACCTGGGGGGTTTGATTGGTCACAATGGGCAAGCGGAACCCCAGGAGGTGTACGCATTGAGGTCGGCGATCTCGGCGATCTGTTCGGCGGTTTCTCCGATTTCTTCAACGCCATCTTCGGTGGTATGGCCGGCCAAAGCCAGGATTTCACAGGTCGTCCCCAGAGCCGTACCCGCGATATCGAACAACCGGTGAACATCAGCCTCGCCGAGGCATATAACGGCACTAGCCGGGTTGTCCGTGTCGATGGGCGACAAATCGAGGTAAAGATCCCCCCAGGTGCCAAGACAGGCACTAAGGTCCGTCTCAATCTCAAGAAGGGTTCCGGACAACTGGAGATGGGCAACCTCTACCTCCTGGTTAATGTCGCACCAGATCCTATCTTTGAGCGTAAGGGGGAAGACCTCTATATCGATGTAGAGCTCGATCTTTATAGCGCCATTCTTGGATGCGAGACTCGAATAAAGACTCTCGCTGGCGATGTCATGCTCACCATCCCACCTGGGAGCCAGCCAGGACAATCCTTTCGACTTAAAGGTCGAGGTATGCCGAAGCTAAGGAAACCTTCTCAACATGGAGATCTCTACGCCCGCCTTCAGATAGAGCTACCACGACGGCTCAGCGATCAGGAGCGAGAGCTATTCCAACAACTCGCCAAACTCCGCAATTGAGTATTGTATATGCGATCCGACCACAAATTTAATAATAATGGTGAAGGCTTAACACCGGTATGGATTATGGCAAAGACGGCATCCCCACAACACTTGCTATCCCAGACAAAGGGGTTGAAAATATCATCGATGCGACAAGTGAGCACGCCACACATCGATCTTCGCCGACCAGAACCACCTTCTACCCTCGATCTTGCGTCAATGATTCATAATTTCAATCCACGAGGTAATCATGAAATCTCGTTTCAATACGACAGTAATCGTTGCAGTAGTTCTGTTTGTAGTTACCACATCTTGCTCTCTCTCCTCCGCGGTTTCAGGAAACCCAACGGCTACTTCGCCGCCATCGCCAACAACTCAGCAGACTAGAACACCCTCTCAACCACTAGCTATACCAACCACCTTCGGGGAACAACAGATCCTGGCTTCGGATCTTGCAGCGCTTTATCAGCGCGTCAGCCCCGGCGTCGTCACAATATGGAGGTTTGATACCAATGGCTCGCCGCAGGACCCGAACCTGCCAACCGGGCAAGGTTCAGGTTTTGTGATCGATTATGATGGACACATTGTGACCAACCAACATGTGATCAATGGAGCCGACGAGATCGAGGTCAATTTCTCATCCGGGTTGAAAGCTTGGGCAGAATTAATTGGCTCCGACACCGATTCAGACCTTGCAGTGCTCAAGGTTGATGTCTTGCAAGAAGACCTTGTGCCACTACCGCTAGCTGATTCAGATCAGGTCAGAGTCGGAGATTTTGTCGTCGCTATTGGTAACCCTTTCGGCCTTTCAGGCACGATGACGATCGGCATCGTCTCCGCCCTGGATCGCACACTTGCATCCCAAAATATCGCGCCAGGAGGTGGTATCTTCACTAGTGGCGATATCATCCAAACCGACGCTGCTATCAACCCGGGTAATTCTGGAGGACCGTTAATCAATTTGAGAGGCGAAGTCATCGGCGTTAACCAGGCCATCCGCACTGAGTCATTTACCCTCGTAGGCGAATCGGTGAACTCAGGTGTGGGCTTTGCCATCCCTGTGAACACGGTACAGCAGGTGATCACCTCGATCATTGAATACGGCAGGTATCGCTACCCATACTTGGGCATCGCAATGATGGGTGAAGATTTGTGGAACCTTAAAATAATCGAGGCCTTAGGGTTACCCCCTGACGCGGCCGGCGTTTATCTTACAGATGTCACTCCCGGCGGTCCTGCCGAGCAAGCCGGACTCAGAGGTGGCAACCGACGGACTGTGGTAGGTGTCAATGCAGGCGGCGACCTGATCATCGCGCTCGACGGCAACCCGATACGACGCAACGGCGATTTGCTTTCCTATTTGATCAACAACACACAGGTTGACCAGGTCGTGACCTTGACCATTCTACGAGACGGAGAAGAAATAGACATTTCGTTGACCATCGGCGCACGCCCTTAACCTAGATCCGTAGGTCAAACCCTTCTGGTCACCCATTTTGGGGAGGTTTCACATGTTTACCGAGCAGAATCTTCAGGAATTGATCTCCTATCGTTCGAAACACCCAGTACTAAGTGTGTACCTCAATACAGATCCTTCCGCCGGCTCCGCGGATGCTTACAAATTGCGCCTGCGGCAGATGCTTAAGGACTTTGATGAAATCGTGGCGGAAGACACAGAAAGCATCGAGCGCTTCGTAGAACATGAATACGATTGGTCCGGTCGAGGTTTAGCGATTTTCTCATGCACAAAGGACGAATTCTTTCGTAGCTATTCACTCTCTTTACCTGTGCGTAGTCGCACGCGTCATTTGAACCGTCCCTATGTAAAACCCTTAGCTGATCTGCTCACGAATTATGGCAATTACGGTGTCGCGCTGGTTGATAAACAGGGAGCCCGTCTATTCCACTTCCACTTGGGTCAACTAGGTGAACAACAGGGAACAACAGGCGAGGCTGTACGTCACACCAAACGCGGTGGTGGATCGCAAGCTCTCGGTAGGCGCGGTGGCACGACCGGCCAGACGCGCTACGCGGAGGAGGTTGCAGAGAGAAACTTAAAAGAGTCAGCCCGATTCACGGCCGATTTCTTCTCAGAACAGCGCGTGCGTCGAGTGTTGGTAGGCGGTACAGAAGCGAATGTGGCGCGTTTTATTGATCTGCTACCGAAGACTTGGCAGAGTCTCGTCATGGGCTCCTTTCCTATTGAGATGACCGCTGGACACGCACAGGTGCTGGAGAAAGCGATGATAGTTGCCCAGAAGGCAGTGAAGAAGAAAGAGTCGCGTTTGGTGAGCGCAGTGATTACCGCCGCCGCTAAAGGTCGTGAGGGTGTCATCCGGCTCGACGATACCTTAGGCGCGGTGCACGCTGGTCAGGTTCAAACATTGATCATCAGCGAGGGGCACCGAGCGCCAGGATATCGCTGTAAGGGTTGTGGCTACTTAACCGCACAGACGCTAGAGATATGTCCCTTCTGTGGTAACGCCATCGAAAAGATCGAGGACGCCATCGAGATGGCCGTGCGCAAGGTGTTCTCAGATGGGGGCGAAGTCGAGGTGATCCACGATAGTTCTGACCTCGAGGCAGCGGGTGGGATTGGTGCTCTATTGCGCTATTAACATTCAAAACGGCTTGGTGTTTTTCCACATACATTATAGGGGCGGTTCGCGAACCGCCCCTACAGCATCCACCCGATATCATCGTAGGGGCGCAATTCATTGCGCCCCTACCATTATTAATACCACCCAATCCCTAGTCCAACGGAACCATGGAGAGTTGACCACAAAACGAAACCTCTGAGCCTAAAGCAATGCCCAGAGGTTTGCCACAATCAGATCCGGTTATTCGCCAAACAACGAACGCTCAAGGGAGATCAAGTTGTTGGCGAGAATCTGCAGATCGCGTTGAGCAGCGAAGGTGTCGCTGTCTAACTCATCCACGACCAGCGCCAGCCTTGTTCGTAACCCCTCCAAGGTATCCGTGCCGACAAGCTCCACGTCCAACTTCTGTAAACGTTCATCCGTACCTGCCAAAGCAGCTTTCGCTGCAACCGGATCTTCCTGAGCCATAGCCAGCTGAGCCGAAGTTACATCGACCAGCACACCCCTAATAGCCATCTGTTGCTCGGTTTCCGCTAATTCCGCTTGTAATGACACGTTTTCATCTTCAAGTGGGAGGAGCGATCGTACCTGATCTTCGAGGGTCGTGATCTGATCCTGCATCGCATCCAGTTCAGCCTGCTGGGATTTAAGCTCTGCCTGCGCAGGTCTCACCCGAATGACCCACATCGCAACGATCCCCAACACGAAAACCAGCATGAAACCAGTTATCCAACGTAAGGCTCGATTGAGGAAAAGACGGAACTTACTTGGCGGTGGAGGTTCAACCTCCGGTAGAATCTCGGGGAGTTCTTCTTCCAGAAGCTCGGGCTCAATTGGAGGAACTTCGATCTCGGGCTCAATAGACTCAGCAATCACAGGTTCGCTTTCAATGGCCGAGGGTTCAACCTCAGGTTGTTCATCGTGAATTTGTGAATCGTCTTCGCTCATCCTACATCTCCTCTAGGTTCTTTTCCACATCACACAATCAAGGCGTTGGTGTTAGTGTGAAGGGTTGGGGGTTTGTCGCCTCCACCAATAACTTCCAGGCGATCTCCAATTCGTCGGCAGCAACGATCGGCATTGTTCTCACATCCGCCAGGGCAAGATCAAGCCTTTCGATGATCTGAGTTATTTCATCATCAACTACATTGGTGTCCACCATTGAATTGGCTAGCAGCTCTCTGGCAGCAGAGATCTCCTCGGCAGCTTGTCCAAGGTTGTCTTGAATCAACCACAAACGAGCCTTCGTAATCATGGTCATGGCGGAGATCATCCGCACTTGCCTTCTGAACTCTACAGCAGGAAATTCGACCTCAGAAAGGGTAACTTCTAGCAATTCCACCCGTGCGATGGTCTCATCCAGATCAGCGGTTATCGCCTCCAACTGATTAGACAGAATCGTCAACCTGGAGATCTTACTTGCTTGATCATCCAGCACTTCCCCAATTCCATCCAATTCTGCTTGTAATGCTGCGGTTGTTTCGATTTGTTCCGCTAATCGACCTTCGGCTTCAACCAAACGCTCTCCTAATTGTTCCACCTGCTTCTCGCTCGTGGAGAAGCCCATGGCCAAGCTTTCCTGCAGTTCTTCGATCCGCTCCGTGTTGGCTCGCATCGGCTCGATCGTGCTGCGGTAAAGCGCTGGTACGCCTAAGTATAACGCCGCCCCAAGCACAATCCCAAACACCACTACAAATATGAGACGCAGAATGAAGCGCATCACTCGGGAGAAAGCGGATACTTGACCCTGCTCATTTACTTGCTCAGCTACTTCCGTCTCGTTTTCCATGATGCCCTCCATCTTATCTGAGTCGTTCATTAAGGTGCTGTCGCTGGTAGAGCTCTTACCAGTAATTCTCTCAATCCTTCGAGAAACATATCAAAGACGCCGATCCGCTCCGAGAGAAATCCCATCTCCTGTATCAAGCCATCCATTCTGCTTCGAATTGAATTCAACTGATCCATGGATCCCCGGACCTCTTCACGCAAGGCAGAGAATTCATTTTCCATTCCCGTTACACGACCGCTCAAGCCCTCCACGGCTCCAATCCGTCTCCCGATCACATCCATACGTGAGGACATATCAGTTATTTCAGCCTTGATCTCAGCCAATTCACTCGATAACTGACGGACTGTGGCATGTCGCCCATAGTTGAGTGTCCGATTTATCCCTGCCAAGATCGAGAGGCTCAGCACGACAGAGAGAGCTATACTGATGACCACGGCCCCAACGATCAACCACAATGTCGCTTCACGGCTGTAAGTCGTCGTTTCCCTGATGGGCTTTCGCCGCGCAGATCTAGGAAGGCCCTCTGATTCTACCTCTTTACCTTCTGGAGCATCCAACGCTGGTTTAATATCCTTTTCGAACGTCAGATATGCTTTCAGTCGGGCGAGGGTAGCTTCGCCTAATCCGGGCACGCGAAGCATCTCCTCAGCTTGAGCATAGGGTCGTGACTCGATGATGCGTTGCGCCAGTACCTCACCTACACCAGGAAGCTGGATCAGAGCCTCAACCGAAGCGCTGTTCGGATTGATAAGTAAATCTTCTCGCTCAGACATTTTCCCCATCCCTCCTACGATCCATTTACTACGATATCCTACACGTTCTTCTTATAGCAAGATTTAAACCATTCGCTTTCTATGATTGTACCGAAAACACACTCAAATTGTAGGGAGGGATAACTTTTGGTGTGCGGATGCAGCCAACACACCACAAGATATCGGTCCTCTTCTCGCGGTTGATCCTTTTTCAGCCGTGTCATCCACAGTCATTATCGTTCTGAACCAGCCGGTGGAGGTGCCGGCGATCGAGGAGTGTAAGGCATGGGTATATACTCGACCGAAGGGCGTCTCTGTGACCTCTGCGGATAGAGGCTCATCAGTTTATAGGCCTCTTCTGGCATCTCGGTCGTGACCGGTAGACCTAATTCAACTGCCTCTTCAACCGTAATCGGATAGTCGTGTGTCCAACACCCAGAGGAGAGGACGTTCGCTAACTCATCGATCTTCTCCTCCGACAAGCGTCCCCGTAAGCCAAGGATCCTCTTCACCGTTGACTGAACTTGATCGATCGCCTTACGGGCCACATCAGCCTGGATTAACGTCTGGTCATCAATTTCGTTGATGTCTTTCTTCTCGAGGACGCTCAAGATAGATACAGCGGGAGATTGGCCCAACTGAGGGTCAACCGGTCCGAGGACGGCGTTATCATCCATGACGATCTCATCCGCTGCCAGCGCGATCATCGTTCCACCTGACATGGCATAATGCGGCACGAAAACGGTGACCTTTGCAGGATGTTTGCACAAGGCATAGGCGATCTGTTCCGCCGCCAGCACCAGCCCACCCGGGGTATGTAAGATAAGATCGATGGGCACCTCAGGATCGGTAAGCTTGATCGCACGCAGGATCTCTTCCGAGTCTTGAATGTCGATATAGCGCGCGAGTGGAAAACCGAGCAGGGCGAGCGTTTCTTGACGATGAATGAGGACGATGCCACGACTGCCTCTCTTGATCTCCAATTCGCGGAGAATGCGTCTCCTAGCCGTATCCAACATCCTCTGCCGGATCACGGGTTGTAGGGTTGAGATGATAATGAACAGCCAAAAGATTATTGTGAAATCCATCGTACACCTTTCCTCCTAATTCCTCACCAGGGCCAATACTCATCAGGATACCAATACTCGTAGGTCCTTGGCCGACGACTAAATACCTTAACCAGAAGCAATCCGACCATGAAGCCACCTATGTGTGCCCACCAGGCTATACCCCCGAACACACCATACGATCCTAAACTCAATAAGCCGGATGAGAGCTGGGAAAAGAACCAAAAACCAAGATAGATAAATGCAGGAATCTCTACAAACCAAGGCAGGATAAAGATAGGCACAAGCGTGATCACTCGCGATCGTGGGTAAAGGATAAAATATGCTCCGAGCACCCCGGCGATCGCGCCACTGGCGCCAACGGTTGGTATCCGAGCCAGAGGTGAATCAATCCCATAGACTGTGTTCGTCACAACGATATGGGTTAAACCGGAAACAACCCCCGCAAACAGATAGAACACCAGGTACCGAACGGAACCCATCCTGTCCTCCACGTTGTCACCGAAAATATAGAGCGTCCACATATTGCTGATCAAGTGAAACCAGCTTCCATGAAGAAACATGGAGGTGAAAAGGGTGACCACATTTAGGGGTTGAGCAAGAGAGACCTTCGCTGGCACTAGCCCCAAGATATCAAGCAGATTGATAAAGCCTTGCGGTCCAAGGGCTGCTTCGATGAGAAAGATGAGGGCGTTAACTGCGATGAGGCTATAGTTGATAACAGGAAAAGTCCTTGAACGGACCGTATCTCGCAAAGGGAACATACCATCTCCGGATGCAAAAATGGAAACGGGCGGCAATTGCCGCCCATTGTACCTCAGGTAAGCATACGTCTCTACTTTGCCTTGACCTTGATTTCCTTCGGACGAGCCTCTTCCGACTTCGGAATACGTACCTTCAGCAAACCATCTTCGACCTTGGCTTCGGCCTTAGAAGCATCGGTTGCCTCAGGTAGGCGTAGGCTGCGAGAGAAGGAACCATGGTGAATTTCTCGAAGCAAGTAACCGCCTCGTTTTTCTACTTCGTCACTCTCGATTTCGCCCCGCAGGGTCAACACGTCATCCAAGATCTCGATCTGAAGATCCTCTGCCTTGAACCCTGGGACAGGAGCCGTGATCACATACTCTTCACCATCGGATTGGACATCCAAAGGCAGACGACGTCCGCCATTGAATCCCACCGGTCGATGGCTGCGCATGCGACGATAGTTCCACGGAGTAAGATAGTAAGTTGTCATCAGAATACCTCCAAATTGCTTCTTCTCACTATTTGTGTGAAGGATAACCTCGCAACATCAGAATTCTGTATAAAAGACATAGGAAAACTGTTAACCCTTTTGCTGACCTGTCCCTAATACTATGTCGACACCATTCATACGTAAGGCTCTATAACTATTGATGATCGGAAACGAGCCCGAGCAAGCTCAGTTTGTAGCTTAAGCGGGGAAACATCCACCGAAACCATACGACATTTCCGAAGGATCGACTTGAGGAGCGAAGGGATGAACTTGGTTAGATTTACGCAGATAACTCGATACTTCAATCTCAGCAGCTGGCCGGAGATTACAACCACGCTGCGATTGAGCCTGCTCACTTGTTTTTGGTACTCATCCTTCAAATACAAGATCGATCTGTCACCTCGTATGGCTGAACCTTAGACCCTCCAGAAAAGTAGTTTAGAATACTAAGAGTGGATTCAATCCACGATCCTGATTCGATAAACTAATTTCGTTCAGCGATGACTTTACAAAGACATCGTCACATACGGAAAAGAAACGCAACATGAAACAACATACTCATCGTTTGCTGCTATGGTTCATCGGTTTGGCATTGGTCGCCTGCTCCCCAACGGCTCCTGCTCCGACTCAGACCTCGCCTCCCCTAGCCATACCCGCGACCATGTTGCCAACAGCTGTTCCGCCAGAGGCCTTTGCAGGAAGCTGGGCAATCTCTTTCGAGTACTCCTTTCCTGAGAGTTTTTGGAGCGTTGGCGATCATCGATACGGTTTCTATGTCGATTGCCCATTATTGTTTCAGGAAAGCTATGGTAGTGACTGGGTTTGGTTCCACGCCACGGACGAGGAGATTATGCCGATCTATGAATTGCCTGTGTATCTACGACTAGGTGGGTTAAGCTTTGGTCCCCTTGCGCCTATATCCATGGATACCATCCGTCACGAGCAAGCTACAACAGCAGTCGTGACCCTGTTAGGTATAACTGAAGAGGATGCCAACCTCGCCACGACCTCATCGAATTGTGCGATATTAATGAATTGGGACGGAGGATCCACACAGTTTATGACCCCTGGTGAACCGTTTCAACCGTAAGTTCAGGTCGATGTAAAAGGGTAGGGGTGACAGCCTGTCGCCTCTACTTATTATTGAGAGAAATATCGTAGGGGTAAGGCCATACTCTCCTTAGAACGCTCAGGAAAAAATAAGATTGATTCAATAACCGATCCAAATCCTTACAATTCCTCACTCGCTCAGCGATGGTTCTTTCTATAACATCACACACGGAAAACAAACAGAAGATGAAACAATCCGCTCATCGTTTGCTGTTATGGATCATCGCTGTGGCTTTAGTCGCCTGCTCCCCAGTATCTCCCACCCCTATTCAGACCTCGCCTCGTACAGTAAAGCCCCAAACACTGCTACCCACCGCAATTCCACCAGAGGTCTTCCCTGGCGTCTGGGCCATCTCATTCGAGTTTCTGTTTCCTGAGAATTTTTGGAATGTTGGCTTTCATCGTTATCGTTTCCATATCGAATGCCCATTGCTGAACCAGGACAGTTTCACTGGTGAATTGCGTCGGTTCATTGTCTCTGAAGAGATGCCAGTTTATGAATTACCTGTCTATCTACGTTTGGGTGGGTTAGGCTTCGGTCCTCTGGCACCTCTATCAACTATCACGATCAACCCAATGCAAGATACCATCGCGGTTGTGACCTTCTTGGGCATTACGGAAGAAGACGCTAAGCTCGCCACAACCTCATCAGATTGTGCGGTATTAATCCATTTGAATGACGTGTCCTCGCAGACGTTGTCCCCCGGCAAACCGTTTCAACCATAAGAAGTAGGGGCAATTCATGCCGTCTCGCACCCTGGCTGGTTCTCGCGGGACGAACGGTGAATTGCCCCTACATAATTCTCTTATAAGACCTCAACGTGATTGTTCCAGCATCCAAGCGTAAAGCTCTGGATCTCGATAGGCTCTATCATAAGCCCCACCATGACCGAGGTCGTCGTACATTGTCCACTTTACTTCCACCCCACAAGTCACTTGAAGAGCCGAAGCAAAAAGCTTCGATGCTTCTGGGGCAGAGATCACATCTAGCGCGCCATGGATGGCCCATACTGGGACGTCCTTTAATCTACACAAGGTCTCTTCCTCGGGAATGAAATTCGTTCGGTACCCGCTTCCGGAAACTGAGACCATGGCAGCGAACCGCTCGGGGTAGGCTGTTGCCAGAAACCATGAGCCATAACCCCCCATGCTTAAACCCGTTAAATATACTCGATCAGGGTCTACCTGATATGTTTCAATCACCTCCCCGAGCAATGCATTGAGTATGGGCAATGTATCACCTGTCCACCAAGCACTGCCGGGGAATGCTTGTGGAGATACAACGATAAATGGGAAATCCTCGGGCTGTTCACCCAAATACAGAACCGCAGGCAAACCCATGCTCAACACATAGGTCGAGTCAAACTCCCCATCACCTGCCCCGTGGAGGAAGAAAATCATCGGCCAGAGTTTGTCAGGGTCTTCCCAATAACCCTCCGGCAAGTAAAGCAGGTAGCGCATCTCATCTTGTGACGATACTTCCCCCTCGATAACATCCGGAATTTGGTACAACGCTTGTAGATGCACACCCGTTGGTAAACGGGGTTCAAGCGCGATCGCTTCACTTCCCTCTTCGGGAAGAGCGTTTCCTTGTTGAGTACTCGATTGACAGGCAACGATTAGGGGTACAAGAATGGCTAAAGAGAGCACTTTTATCTTCACCAGCATCCCTCCATACCCTTGGCGAATTTTTTGAATCCACCGAACAAGGTCACCTTCGAGAGCAGGATCGGTATATGTGAAGGGGTGGGTGCCACCCACAGCCCACATCTACCCCTCCTTGCTCCTCGCAGTTGTTTTTTCAGTGCACCCATTTTATTACAATCGGGGTACGCCACGGGTTCAACATCACATAGGCAAGATCAAGCTCACGCCATCACAAAAACCCTCCATCCACCACAATGAGACGAGAACTCCTCGTAACCTTGGATGCCACACTCATTATCAGGTAAGATGTTCCCGGAGGGAAATCACCTGCAACTGAAACCTTTATCCTGTTGGGTTCTTTCGCTAGAATACATGTGTCTGAACGGGAGATAGCTTTGCATCTGCATCGTTCGACCAACACAATCTTGGGTTTGGGTTTAATCTCCGCGGGATCACTCGCATTCGAGATCAGCCTGACTCGCTTGTTCGCTGTCCAACAATTCCATCACTTCGCTTTTGTGGTGATCAGCCTGGCGGTGATGGGCATCGCTGCCAGTGGGGTTCTGCTCGCACTGAGGCCTAAACATCCACCTCTTTCGATCTTGGCTATTGCCTACGCTATTTCCGTCCTACTGGCCTATTTGACAATTAACCATCTACCTTTCGACTCCTACAGCATCGCTTGGGACCAGCGGCAAATTGGGGTTCTTATCTTGTACTTCTTAGTTACCGGGGCGCCATTTCTACTCGCAGGATGGGCGGTAGGAGCGTGTCTAACAGCTGCAGGACGCGAAGCCCACCTCCCTTATGCCGCTAATCTTGTGGGATCTGCTCTAGGATGTCCAGCCGCCCTCGTGGTTTTGGCCTCTTTTGGTGGAGAAGGCGCTGTGGCTCTCGCGATCTCTCTAGGTTTTCTCGCAGCCTTCGCCCTTACACCGCGCATCTCATCCCGTGTTCTCCTCATCATCCTGATCACATTAACAATATGGGGCGGTATAGATCCACCGAAGACGCTCGCCCTCCGTCTTTCTCCTTATAAACCACTCTCCGTCATCAGCCTGGCACCCGATGCCCAGACCACCGTCACACAATGGAGTGCTTCTACTCGCGTCGACGTCGTCGAGAGCAGTAGCATTCACGTTCTGCCAGGACTCAGTCTGAATGCCAAGATCGATCTCCCTTTACAAGCGGCCCTCTTTCTCGATGGAGATGGGCCTCTCCCCATTAATAACCTGTCACACTACACAACCGAGGCCATGACCCTTGCGACTTACATGCCGACCGCCCTTGCATATCATTTGCGACCCTATACGAATGCCCTCATCCTTCAGCCAGGCGCTGGCCTCGACACAATCGTCGCTCTCGCAGCGGGAGCGATCCATGTAACCCTCGCCATAGACGAACCGCTCATCCACGAAATCCTCACCGGTCCTTATGCCGAATTCACTTACTACCTTCTCGACAGCCCTCAATTGACAGTCATCACGAGGCCGAGTCGAAATGTCTTACACGCCTCTCATGGTGATTACGATGTGATCCAATTCGCTCTCAGTCAGAGTTATCGACCGGTGGCTTCTGGGGCTTTCAGCCTTACAGAGGATTTCTCGCTAACGGTCGAGGCTTTTGGTGAAGCTTTCGATCGACTATCAGAAAATGGCCTCCTAATGATCACTCGTTGGTTGGGTACCCCACCGAGCGAATCGGCGCGCACCTGGGCGATCTTAATAGCTGCGCTTCAGACACATGGCATCGACGACCCGGGGCCACATCTGATCGCATATCGCGGAATGCGAACAGCGACCATGATCGCCGCAAAACAACCCTACCATCCCTCCGAATTAGATGCGATTCGCGCCTTCCTCCAAGACAACGCTTTCGATCCCATCCACTTGCCCGATCTGAAACCTGGTGAGTTGAACCGTTATAACCAACTCCCACAGGATACGTATTACGAGCTGTTTTCCTCCTTGCTCGACGATCCAAGCTCAACCATTGACAGCTACGATTTCAACCTCAAACCCCCAACGGACGATCGTCCATTTTTTCACCATTTCTTCCGCTGGCGTCAGACACCAGATATCATGGCGACATTGGGAATAATCTGGCAGCCTTTCGGAGGCAGCGGGTACTTGATTTTATTGGCGCTTCTAGGTCTTATGATCCTCCTGTCCATCATGCTGATCCTCTCCCCGCTAATCGTACTGGGGCGTCAGGGGTCATGGTCACGGCCAAGATGGCGTATGATCGGATACTTTGCATTTCTAGGGGCCGGTTATCTCTTGATCGAAATCCCTCTCATCCAGAAACTTACGCTTTTACTCGATCGTCCAGCTTTAGCGCTAGCGACAGTTTTGTTCACATTGCTGCTCGCCTCGGGCATCGGCAGCCTGCTTTCGACACGCGTAAGCTTGCGAAAGACCTTGATTGCGCTCGTTCTCATACTTGGATTAACTATCGTGACCCTTCCATGGGTCACCGATCATGCATTGGCATGGAGCTTGGGGGCTCGTCTCATGTTGTCGGTTGTACTATTAGCCCCAGCCGGTTTGTTGATGGGAGTACCTTTTGCGGCCGGCCTCCGTCGATTGGAGGAACGATCTCCTGGTTCGATCCCCTGGGCATGGGCGATCAACGGGGCGATCTCGGGCGTGAGCGGCGTCTTGGCGGCGATGATCTCCCTTGACGCAGGCTTCACGATCACTTTGGTCGTTGGTACGCTGGCATACCTTGGAGCATGGGGGATGGCGTTACCTGAAGTTTAGAGAACAACAATAAAGAACTCTCAACTAATAATTATTCCCTGATGGCTGATGGCTTTCAGCTAATTCTAGATCTACTCGTCCCTCAATTCACGTGTAAAGGGAACAAATGTCACACCACCAAGACTTGTCGAGCGAAAATTAGCACCATCGATCCTTCTGATGCGCCACAATTCTTGAAACCACCCCACCGGTCCAACGGGGATCACCATCACCCCGCCGATGGTTAACTGCTCTAGCAGCGGTTGTGGCACGTGGTCGGGTGCGGCCGTGACAATAACGGCATCGAAAGGCGCTTCCTCCTCCCAGCCAAAATAGCCATCCGCATGCCTCACATGTACGTTTTCATACCCAAGGCCCGACAGCCTTTCAGTTGCCGCCTCGGCCAAAACACCGATGATCTCGATCGTGAAGACCTCAACCCCCAACTCGGCTAATACCGCCGCTTGATATCCTGATCCAGTACCGATCTCGAGCACTCGATCGCCCTCATGCACCCCCAATTCCTGTGTCATCAACGCAACGATGTAAGGTTGAGAGATGGTCTGACCGTAGCCGATGGGCAACGCGTGATTTACATAAGCCATGTCGACATAATCTTCTGGGACAAAAAGGTGACGAGGAGTGCGACCCATGGCTTCGATCACCAGCGGATCGCTGATCCCCATACCGATGATTCCCTCCTCCACCAAGCGCTGGCGCGCCTCGAAGAAAGGATCCTCCTCGCTGATGGGGGTTTCAGTCGGAATTCCAGTCTCAATTGGGATGGGGCCAGGAGCTATTGTTGGAGTCTCAACACGTTCTGCACCAATACCTGGTGAACATCCGCTTACAGCAGTGTATATCGTGACCATTGAAAGGAGGCAAAGAATAAAGGTGACAGATCGTTCTCTCACAACACCCTCCACCTGAATTCTACTGGCAATTGGACACAGATTTCAACTGTGGTTTGCAGCGGAAAGATTATGAGTAGTAGGGGCAATTCACCGTTCGTGCCGCGAAAACCGGCCGGGGTGCGAGACGGCATGAATCGCTCCTATGAAATTCATTTACAATTACCAGTTGGGGCGACCAGTGGGTCGCCCCTGCATCTATTTTCTTTAGTTCATCTTGATCTCGCAAAAGGACCCAGCTCATTTGTACGTACCCGCCAACCCTTTGACCCTTCGACGACCTCAGGATGATAGAGGCTCAGCATACAAAGCAGGCATCTTACCCCAGGATTTAACTTACCGTTACATCAAATTGCGGGGGTTTTTCCATCTGTTTCTTCACCGCACACAACTCAGCCGCACGAATGATCGCTGCGCGGTACTTCTCAGGAAAATCGTCACGTAATTTAATCTCGAGCTCGATTTGGTCGACCAGTCCAGTGGTCGAATCCCTTCGTGCACGCTGGATAAGACGAACCCCTTCGATCGGTAATTCACGCTTACGCAAGAAATTTAAGACATAGATACCTGCACAGGCACCTATCGATGCTAAAAAGGTATCGAAAGGTGTCGGTGCCGAACCCTCACCACCATCACGTTGTCGTTGATCAGTATGTATCGTATATGGGTTTAACTGTGCGTCTACCCTTGCACCACCTGGGAAGGTGATTTCTATTTCCATGCTTCCACTCCTAACCTCTTCTTTCCTAACTTTGCCGGAAGAAATGATGAGTTTCACACATTTTTTCCAGCATTTGTTCACATGTTTATGTGCATGATTATCTTGTCGTCACATGTCATTGTCCGCGTTCATCACTTGAAACGCACCCCGAAGGGTGCGTCTACTGAGTTTAATCAGATTGTGGCTTTGTGTAAATAGAAATACATAAATTTCCCATTAACGAAGGATTAATCTAAGTCCTTCCGCTTGGTCCTATCCCAGGACATTTCTCAAGCAAAGTCTAGGGACACAGGTTGACATGAAGATTAATGTCATACTGAGGAGCACTTCGGCGGAGCAGCAGGTCCCGAGCCAAGCCGAGGGGCTCAGGATGACAGTCCAAGGGAGCATTGTCATTCTGAGTGTTCATCCTCCCCAAAGATTTTGGGGCAATTCACCGTTCGTGCCGCGAAAACCGGCCAGGGTGCGAGACGGCATGAATTGCCCCTACATCGATTAAGCTTCCCCAAACAACCATTCGAAAATCGTTGATGAGCTCAGAGCAGGGCTTAGGATATCTTGCTAGTGAAGTTATGTCATTCTGAGCCGGAGTGAAGCGGAGGCGACGGCAACGTACCCGAAGGGTGAGAATCCCTATGATTTACCGAATAAAAAGTATTTTCTCAGGGATTACTCGCTCGCGGAGCCGAAGATCCCGAGCGAAGTCGAGGGGCTCGCTGGTAATGACACATACCATCTGTCATTGCGAGCCCCGCAGGGGCGAAGCAATCTCCTCAACTAAAAGATTGCTTCGTCGCGCTGACGTACTCCTCGCAATGAAAGAGTGAGGGAAGGCTCGCTAGGAATGACACAAAGAAAACGGGCAGCTCTAGGCTGCCCGAGAAGGATTATGGGTTTTGTTTAACATCCATCAAAGGAAATTCCTATGGCTTTCAGCGGGCTCAGGATCACGCACCACCAAGACATCGGCATTAAACACAAGACAGTCGCAATAATCAGCAAAACGATGATGCACCCACCACCTGCCAGAATGGGTAGACGTCGCTTTTGAGCGATCTCCTCCCCTGGTATGCCGGGGATTGGGGTGGCCAACGGTGCACCAGGTGATACATGAGGTTGTGGAGCAGGCTGTCCAGGGAGTGGTGAGGGAGTAGGCGCAGCTGCTGGACTGGCTATCGTCGCGGCAGCATCCGGCGAAACGGCCTCGAAGTTCAAGGTCACATTCTCTCCAAATCCAATCAGATCACCCTGGTTTAGCGTGCGAGGGGCTATCAGTCTTTCCCCGTTGACAAAGCTACCATTAGTTGAACCCAAATCTTCCAGCACATAACCACCAGGAGTGTGCGTGAGGCGTGCGTGTTGACGTGATACTTCTGCATCTGCAAGCACGATGTCGTTGGTGACGTCCCGTCCAAAAAGGGTCACCTCTTTCGTTAACTCAAACACCATGCCCGGGTTAGGGCCTGTGCGGACGATCAACCTAAAGGATGCCTCAGACATGACCTCCTCCATAACTGACCGGCGTTAGTTTACAGGTTGTCCAAAGTCAAGTCAACTGCTCTTCCGTACCACGGGTCGTACTCGCAATCGCAACCCATCCACGGCAATGACCTCAACGCGTTCACCGACCTTCAACTCAGATGCCCCGGATTCGATCACAGCTGACCAGAGTTCTCCTGCCACATGGATCATACCCTGCGGAGCGAGGGCCGTGCGTGTCTCGCCGATCCTGCCTATCAACGCCTCGGCACCGACCTCGACCGGTCGGCGTTGGGCACGCAAGGCAAAGGTAAGCACCGTCAAGAAGAAAGCCCCCGTGGCTATGCCTACTCCAACAACGAGGGGAATCGACACACGTTGGAAGGAAGGGGTTCCAGGTGAATTGAAAAGTACCAATGAACCAACGATAAATGAAGCCAATCCGGCGGCCGTTAATGCGCCGTGGGTTGGCGCTTTGATGTCAAGCACGAAAAGCACAAACGCAGTAATCAAAAAGACCAAACCGAACCAGTTGACCGGTAAGATCCCCAGACCATAGGTTCCCAAGGCCATGCAGACCACCCCGATGAAACCCGCTACCCAACCACCGGGCGCTGAAATCTCAATCAGGATTGCCTGTATGCCTATAGTAAGGAGCAGGAATGTGACATTGGGATTGGTCAACACTTGCAGGAACTGCTCGATAAAACTTTGGGGAAAATCGACGATTTGAGCGCCCAAGGTATTCAGCGAACGTTCACCAGCCGGCATTTCCACGGTGAAACCGTCTAATTGGGTCAACAGATCGTCGATATCGGTTGCGATGAAGTCGATCAAGCCAACGTCGAGAGCTTCTTTGGCAGAAACTGCGATAGCTTCTTCGATCGTCGCCTCAGCTAGCGCAGTTGCCTGCTCTCCCCGTCGTTCTGCCAAGCTTCGCACCGTTGCCTTGAGAATCTCTTTTTGTTTGGTCTCGATCGTCTCCCCAAGATCCTCGCCTTGTCCCCCCACCGGGCTGGCGGCACCAATGGCGGTCTCCGGTGCCATCGCTGCAACATGTCCAGCTAATGTGATCACGGTCCCAGCACTGCCAGCCATGGCCCCGCGCGGAGCGATATAGACCACGACAGGTACACGAGTGTTGCGAATCCCCTGAACCATACGGTTCATCAGATCAATCGATCCGCCCGGGGTATCTAATTGAAAGATCAGCGCCTCTGCCCCCTCACGTTCTGCGCGCTCTAAACCACGGTCTAGATACTCAGCCATCGCTGGTGTCACAGCACCTTGTGCAGTGAGCAGAATAATCACCTGCTCCCCTTGCGCGACGCCTGGATGGGGGAAGATCGAAGCCACACCTATTACAATCCAAACAATCAACAGGTACTTCCGCACGATAGCCTCTCCTTCACCTACCGATTATAGCCGTAAACTCGTATCATGTAGTGACTGTATTTCAACTCACTTCGCGACGCCTGACTTGAAGCTTGCAGCCTGTAGCTTGTAGCGTGCGACCTGTGCCTGCAGCTTGCAGCTTGTAGCTTGCGACTTGTGACTTGCGACTTGTAACTTGCGACTTGAAGCCTTACTTGTGCCACAGTACGACTGCTTTATAATGGAATCGGACTTGCACCTATCAGAGTACAAATCACCTGGTAGGCTAGGGAAGTCCTCTCGTGTATGATCATCTATTGAAGACAAACGGTAGCCTAATTCTGAGTAAGGCGGCGTTTGCAACGAAACAACTGGGACAACTGCTACGACTACAGGAGTTGCCATGAACGTCATCGACCGCTCCGAGTTTCGCGACGAAGAAGGTGTCATCACCCTCGAGAACCGGATCCGGGGTACCCTACAACATGGATTGAGTTGGTATGGCGAGATGCAGGCTCAAGAGTTCGTCAGCCAGAGGTTGGATAAAAGCCTGGATAGGGCACACACATTACTGAGAAATGTGGTCATCCCTGGGACTAATGTTAGCGTATCCATGATACTTCTCAGCCCGCAGGGCATTCGCGTGCTGGAACCAAGTTCAGCCAAGGGTGTCTTCCGTGCCAAGGGCGAGGAATGGTTGAAGTTCGACGGCCGCGGTCGCAGGTTCAAGCGAGCCCGTCCCAATCTGCAAGAACAAACACTGGATCTTGCACAATTGGTCCACCGTTACATACAAAAATATCTCGAATCGCAAGGTTACTTGGAAGGACAGGAGTACAATCTCCCCGAAGTCGAAGCGGTATTGTTATTCGCCAACCCCCGCACACACATTGACACAGCCCGTCCTCGGATCCGCATCGTACAAGCGGATGCCATCGACCACTTTGCTGCCAATCTGCTTGAGTTCCAACCCATCATGGATCAGGAGGACATCGACATCCTCATCGAAGCCCTCATCGAACCGAAGTTTCCCGAGCTCGAAACAACAACTGAAGCAGAGGCAGAATTAGAACCGTCAGTAGCTCCTTATGAGTTTGTTGAAGAAGGCGAGATTTTCACCTCTGAGGCCGAGCCTGTGGGACTACCAATACAAGCGGTTAATCGACTGAGTTCCCTCCCATTCACCCGAAGTCAATGGATCTTGCTGGCGGCGATTGTTTTCTTCGAATTGATCATCCTGATCATCTTCGCCATGCTGATCCTCAGTAACATGGCTTTCGGCTGATCAACCGGTCTAGCACGAAAAGGTACAGCGTGCCCCCGCTGCTATCCATCATTATCCCTGCCCACAACGAAGAACACCGTTTGCCTGATAGCTTAACGAAGGTGCTCGCGTTCTTACGCCGCCAGGCCTACCAAGCTGAAATCCTGATCGTTGAGAACGGAAGCCAAGATCATACGGCTGAAATCGCACGGCACTTCACCGGGCAACACTCAAATCTATTCCTTCTACAAGAGCAGGAAGCGGGTAAGGGATTGGCCGTCCGACGTGGTATGCTCGAAGCCCGAGGGGAGTATCGGTTCATTTGTGACGCCGACCTTTCGATGCCGATCGAAGAGGTCAACCGTTTTATCCCCCCCATCCTACAGAATTTCGATGTCGCCATCGCTTCACGCGAGGTTCCAGGGGGAGTGCGTTTTGGTGAGCCGCTCTACCGACACTGGGTCGGTCGGGCTTTCAACCTGCTGGTGCGTACCCTGACCATCCCCGACATTCAAGACACCCAATGCGGCTTCAAGTGTTTCCGATCTGAAGTGGCTGAAGATCTCTTCAGCGTGCAAATCCTAGATGGTTGGGCCTTTGACGTTGAAGTGCTATTCATCGCAATCCGGCGGGGATACCGGCTCGTTGAAATCCCTGTCCCCTGGTATTACATCCCTGGTAGCCGTGTTCGATTGTTGCGTGATTCCTTCGCAATGCTCAGCGATCTGTTTCGCATCCGACTTAATTCTCGGCGGGGGTTCTATGCGAAGACCCGTTGATGGGAAACACCGCCCGGATCTAGCCGTCGAGCGTAAGTTGCTGGGCGACGGTTGTTCGCGGATCGCAGGTCTGGACGAAGCAGGGCGGGGCGCATGGGCCGGACCAGTGGTCGCGGCGGCTGTGGTGCTTCCGCTTGACCACTCTGACCTAGCGAAGTCTCTTGCAGGTGTACGCGACTCAAAACAAATGACCTCCGTCCAACGCGAGTTTTGGGCTTCCGCTATCCGTCAAATCGCGCTCGGTATTGGCCTAGGAGTGGCTTCCTCCCAAGAAGTGGACCATGAGGGCTTGATCGCTGCCACGCGCGAGGCCATGGCGAGAGCTTTGGTTGATTTAGGGGAGCAGCCTGAACACCTGTTGATCGACCACCTACCTCTACCGGAGATCCCCCTCCCCCAAACCGTGCTGACCCGAGGCGACGCTCGCGTGCTCTCCATCGCCGCTGCTTCGGTGATCGCTAAGGTTGCTCGCGATCACATGATGGTGGACCTCGATGAGCATCACCCAGGATACGGGTTTGCTCGTCATAAAGGCTATGGCACGCCGCAGCATCGTACTGCTTTAACCCATCTCGGTCCTTGCCCCTCACACCGCTTCTCCTACGCCCCGGTGGCGGCGTGCCTTTCCAGTACGGACTGATTTTCACCATCACGAAGTGATTTTGGACTCCTTCGGCTCTGTGAGCAGCAGAACTGCTGGAATCCAAAAAGCGGCTCCCATGCATGTCCTGAGCAAAGCCGAAGGGCCGCCGTTCACATAGAATATATCTCGAGGGACGGGATTAAAATCCCGTCCCTCTTTGTACTACCTTCGCGACTACCATTCCCTGTCGTGCGACAGGATGATGGGATTTCAGTCGCCGTTGTTACATGGTCCGAACGCTCCACGGCCGCCGAACTTCCCACGACCACCAAAACCAGGGAAACCACCCGGACCGCGGAAACCCATGGTCCCGTTCTCAAGCAGCAGGTCAGCCTGCGCTTGGGTGATGACACCATCGGCAAGGGCTTGCTCTACTGCCTCGCCATATGCTTTCGTCATCGCCTCTTGGACATAAGCTGAGATGGCACCTCGAGCGTTCATGAGATCGGCTTGTTCCTGGGTGATGGTGCCCGCCTCAACGGCTTCGGCAATCACAGTATCATGAGCCTTTGCCTGAGCCGCCTCGAGCTCAGCGACGGAGATTCCAAGCGCCTCGGCGAGGTGCTCATTCATGTGCCCGCCGAATCCCCGCAATCCATGCCGCCCTCGAAAACCAAACCGCTCACCACTCAACAAGTTATCGGCCTGTTCCTGTGTGAGGGCACCCTCATCTAGCGCCTGCTCAATGGCGGCAGTAAAGGCTTTCTCGTAGGCTGCTTGGAGTTCTTCAACCGATATGCCCAGCGCATTTGCGAGTGCCTCTTCGTAGTTGCCGAGCGGTGAATCTCCATTCCCAAGCCAACCCATTTCCATGCCATTCAACATGAGGGTCCTCGGATCCCAACCTATGACCTCACTCGCCACGACAGACCGCATAGCATTTGCTGCCGAGGCGACGCCTGTATTAAAGAAAAGGTACACGGCTCCAAAAACCAACGCCAGCGCTGCTATTCCACCAACAGCCATATACAACCATTTCTTTCCTTTTGTCATAGAATTCGTTCTCCTTTCTTACCCTAACAAGATTTGTACCTGCATGTTGATCCGTTCTAACTGCTTAAGATCATACGGGATTTTGGTTCAGAAATTATGAAGAACCCATATGGATCTTGTAAAAATGAGTTCCCTTCTTAATCATGTGGGTAATGGTCATTTCTCAAAAATAACCTCAGCCATAGCGGACCAGGCTATGACGCCCGATTCAGCACATTTCTACTTGTCATTGCGAGCCCTCCTTCGACAACCCTTCGGCAAGCTCAGGACATGGCTCAGGACAGGCTCCGGGGCGAAGGGTTCTCCTCAATCATAAGATTGCTTCGTCGCTTAATGGCTCCTCGCAATGACAGATGGAGGGAAGGCTCCCACGCCCGACCGATCCTTTCTCCCTCTACCTTTTAGGGAGAGGACAGGGGTGAGGGTGTGCGTATCCAGTTAACCTCCCCTCACCCTAACCCTCTCCCCACAGGGGAGAGGGGATTGTGTCCTCCAGAAGCAGGTCGGGCTCCCACGTCCGACCGTCCAACCGAGATGAGGACAAAAAATGGGAAGGGGACAGTGTCCCCTTCCCTCATTCACCCGCAGTCCTTACATCCATTGTATGTCCGTATAGTTTCCCTCCTTGTTCTACAGGATGATCAACATGCGGATTGCCACAAAGTATAAAATCGGTGTGTTATACGAAGGTGAAGAAGTGATGGGGAGATGATGAAGCTTTGTGTGTGAAGATTCATTGGAGAACGGATCACCATAGCTTGTAACACGAGATCGTTCGGGAGGCGAGGTCGGTGTAGCGACCTTCTGAGCCGAATTACGAGGAAGTTAATCAATCCAAACCCACACAATATCTTCATAACCTCCTAACAGCTTCTTTACGCTCGTTTTCTATACTGATTAACTGAGAAAAGCCTTCAAAGATTTCAAGGAGAAGGAGCAGCTATGTTTTCCAGGATAAGCAGAAAACACTTAATCATCGCATTTGTTTTTATATTCCTCATAAGCGTCGGTGGGTTCGCATATTATCGATCGACGTATCTAACAGCCCAAACAGCGGATGAAGAAGAAATCCAAACCAGCGTGGTTCGCCGCGGGGATCTGATCATCTACGCCAGCGGCTCTGGCACGCTGATCGCCGCCAACGAAAAGGAGTTGGGGTTTGGTGCCAACGGACCGGTGGCCGAGCTCAACGTACAGGTAGGCGATGAGGTCAAAGCCGGAGACGTACTGGCAGTCCAGGGCGATCGCGAGCAATTGGAGGCCGCTGTGGCAGCGGACCAACTGTCGGTCATGAACGCCCAAAAGGCTCTCGATGACCTTGACGCTAATGCTGATCTCGTTGCCGCTCAGGCACAGCTCGATCTAGCTAATGCGAGGGACGAATTGTCCTCTGCACAATACGCGCGAGCTGCACAACAAGCAGGCAATCGAGCCACTCAACTGACGATCGAAGACGCCTATGCCGACCTGGTCGTTGCTGAAAACAAGCTCCAAAATGCCAAGGATGAATACGAAAAACTATTACATCTCCCGGAGACCAACTCTGCGCGCATGAGAGCCCTATCGAACTACCTAGCGGCGCAGCAAGTCTATAACTCCGCCTTGCGTGAGTACAACTGGTATATCGGGCAACCGTCGGACATCGATCAGGCGCTGTTTGACGCCGAAGTCGCCTTGGCGCAGGCAAAGGTCGCCGAGGCTGAACGGGAGTACGAGCGCCTCAAGGATGGTCCGGACCCCGATGAAGTCGCCATGGCTGAGCTCCAGTTAACCAACGCCAAAGCCGCACTAGCGGTATCGCAACGCAACTTGGAAGAATCGACCATCGTTGCGCCCATGGACGGAACCATCCTGGCGATTACAGCCGAGGTGGGCGATAACGTTTCGGGATCCTTCATCACCCTGGCAGATCTGAGCCAGCTCTACCTGGATATCTACCTCGACGAAGCAGACCTGGACAAGATTCATGTGGACTATGAAGCAGAGGTGACTTTCGACGCCTTGCCCGATTTTGTTTTCACGGGGCATGTTGTTCAAGTGAATCCCAGTCTATACACCTCAGGCCCGATCTCGACGATCAAGGGATTGGTTAAATTGGATGAGAGCCCGACGCTAACGATCGATAACCTGTTGCTCGGTATGAACGCTGCGGTAGATGTCATCGCTGGACGGGCCGAAGGGGTGGCGATGGTCCCCGTCGAAGCGCTACACGAACTTTCTCCGGGCGAATACGCCGTTTTCGTTATGCAAAACGGTGAGCTCAAGCTGCGCTACGTAGAAGTGGGGTTAAACGATTTAACCTTCGCAGAGATCAAGTCCGGCCTGGAGGTGGGCGAGGTGGTCACCACCGGAATCGTGGAGACGCAATGATGGCTGAAGGACCGCTCATTCAGACGATCGACGTGCGAAAGATCTACGGCATGGGTGAGATCCGCGTGGCGGCGCTGGATGGCGTGAGCATCGCTATCGAAAGTGGCGAGTTCGTGGCCGTTATGGGCCCTTCCGGCTCAGGCAAGAGCACCTTGATGAACATCCTCGGATGTTTGGACCGCCCATCAGAAGGCCGCTACATCCTGGATGGGGTAGATGTGAGTGAGATGGATCGCAAACAATTGGCCCATATTCGAAACGATCGCATCGGTTTCATCTTCCAGTCCTACAACTTGTTGCCGCGAACCTCCGCCTTGAAAAATGTGATGGTTCCCTTGTTTTATCGTCGAAATCATAAATACAGCACCGAAGAACGCGAGGCGATCGCGCGTGGTGTATTGGAAGCCGTGGGACTGGCCAATCGTTTGCACCACCAACCTCAGGAGCTGTCTGGTGGGGAACAGCAACGGGTGGCCATCGCACGAGCATTGGTAAACGACCCGATACTGATTCTGGCTGACGAGCCCACCGGCAACCTGGATACCCGATCCGGCGAGGAGATCATGGGATTACTGCACGAGTTGCACCTGGATGGAAGGACGATCGTTATGGTCACCCACGATCCAGAGATCGCCGCCCACACGCAACGCACGATTCACCTCATCGACGGTCGGGTCGAGCTCGTGGTGGAGAACGGTGCGGGATCCACGCTGAAGGAAGAAGAAAGGGTGCGACATGAATCTCATTGAACTCCTGCATCTGGCATGGGAGAGCATTGGGAACAGTAAGATGCGCTCCCTCCTGACCATGCTCGGCATCATCATCGGTGTCGCCTCCGTGATCGTCATGATCTCCATCAGTTCGGGCACCGAAGCCTCAATCGAAGAGCAAATCACCGGCTTAGGCTCGAATCTGGTGTACGTCACGACGGGCTTCAGCCGCGGTGGGGCTCGCATAAGTTCAGCCTCAGCCACGGAAGGCTTCGCGGTCATGATGGGGGGCCTGGTATACGACGACGCTTTCGCTATTGCCGATCAGGTCAATGGAGTTACGGCCGTGGTCGTCGAGCAGTCCTCCTCCGAGACGGTCAAGTTCGGGAATGTCACATTGGAGGGCGTGATGATTGTGGGCAGCACGGCGGACTTTCCTTCCGTACGGGACATGAAGATCGACGAAGGCCGCTACTTCAACCAGCGAGAGGTCGATCGCAAACAGAAAGTGGCCGTGCTGGGCCACACCCTGGCTCAGGAACTCTTTGGTGAGGGAGATCCCATCGGTCAGATGGTCAACGTGGGAGATGCCAAGCTGACGGTGATCGGAGTGTTTTCCGAGCGAGGGATGGTGAGCGGCGTGGATTTTGACTCTCAGCTTTACACGCCCATCACCGTCATCTTCCAGACCTTCGTGCCGAACCAATTCGCCCGCCTCATGGGAGATCGCGTGCGGGTGATTTATGTGAAGGTCGAGGGCCCAGAGGTGATGGAGAAGGTCATCCAACAGATCTCTTTCCTGCTCGCCAAGCGACATGATGTCTCGCTGGATGAGGCCGACTTCACCATAACGACTCAGCAAGACATCATCCAAACCCAAGAGGCGACGACATCCGCCTTCCGTAACCTGCTGGCGTGGGTTGCCGGKGTGTCKTTGATCGTTGGRGGCATCGGCATCATGAACATCATGTTGGTCAGCGTAACCGAACGAACGCGCGAGATCGGCATCCGGCAATCGGTTGGAGCTACACCGGATGACATCCGCTGGCAGTTCCTGACGGAAGCGGTGCTGTTGAGCCTAGCTGGCGGTTTCATCGGTGTCTTGACCGGTATATGCGGGTCGTGGATCTTCGGGTATGTCAGCGACATGCGTACGGTTATCGTATTCTCATCAATCCTATTGGCATTCACTTCAGCTGCGATTGTTGGCATCTTCTTTGGTTTTTACCCGGCAAACAAGGCCGCACAACTCGATCCCATCGAAGCGCTGCGGCATGAGTGATAAAACTCAGCGTGAGGAGGTTTACTAAAATGCGAAGGTCCATTTTGTTCATACTGGCGTTGACAGTGATGGGTATGCTGTCAGGATGTGGCACCACCAACGGCAACACAAGTAGCTCAGGCAATGATGCCCAGGCGCCCTCGCGGGCATCACAAGGGGACCGTCTGGGAGACGATTATGCTGATGCCCTCTCTATCCAGGGTCAATTGGCCGCTGGGATCTTGCTGCTTGAAGATACGGATTTAGCGGTCGATGAAGCCTTGGCGGAAGAGCTATTGCCGCTATGGCGAGCCGCGCAGAGCCTGATGAACAGCGATACGGCTGCAAAACTGGAGATCGAGGCCGTTTACAACCAGATCCAGGACACCATGACCCCAGATCAGATCTCGGCCATTGCGGAAATGGCACTTACGGAAGATTCTTTAACGACCATGATGGAAGAAGGCAAATTGTTCTCCGGTCAGGTTGGTTTCGTTAGAGGTCGTGGTAATAGCACTGGTGGTGAGGGTTTTATTTTTACACCACCTCACGGAGGTTTCCAGGGTGGGCCCTTTGTTTTTTCTCAGGAGGGTCCTGGAGAAGGCCCAAGGGGCGGTTTCGCAGAGGGCATGAATCCGGAAGTCATGGCGACACGCCAAGTACAGGTTGCCGGAAATAATCTTGGAAACTTCCAGGATCAGATGCTGATCATGGCGGTGATCCGCACCTTAGAGATGAAGACAGGTGAGATCTCCCAGGATCAAGCCGTTCGCCCCTTTGATATGGTTTACAACGTGATCGCAGAGACGACCGGCTTAAGCATCGAAGAAATCCGGGCGCAAGCCGCTGAGGGTATCACCTTGGCGGAGATCGTTGAAACCAACGGTGGCGATCTGGAGCAGGTCCGCAATTCGCTGATCGAAGTATTGAGCGAGCTGCCGAATGCGGCGGATTTGGATCTCGAACTACTAGTCTCCGAGTGGTTGGGCTTGGACGAGTGACTGGGGGTGGAAGCCATTTGGCGAGTGAAGATGATCGATGGGCCGATCAGTACTTTATCAACCGAGATGATGCAGAATTGCGAAAAAGCACCCTGAGCCTACGCTGTCCTGCCTGTCCCAATGGTTCGATGGTGGATCGACAAGCACACCATGAGACTCATCACATGGTTTGCCGAAGGGTTCTGGATGACTCAAGAAGTTTGTCATTCTGAGCGCTGATGAGCGCGACGGAAACGTACCCGAAGGGTGAGAATCCCAATGACACTCGTTTTGGGGATCCATCATTTTATTCACGATAGAGCAAAAGATGCGATCTAACAAATTCGTCATTTCATCTTCATAATGCCTTCATATTTATCGGGTATGATCCTGGGAGAAACGGAACCCCCTTGAATATCATAAGGTCTAGGGGTTTCGATAAAGCAAGGTCAATAAACGTAGAAGAATGATTAGACGGGTGAAGTATGGCAAACACAATTATGGTCGTCGATGATGAAAAGCGGCTGGTATCCTTGCTCGAATCCTACCTCGACCAGGAAGGGTTTCGTGTGGTCAAGGCTTCGAATGGGCGCGAGGCGCTCTTCCTCGCCCGACAGGAAAAGCCTGACCTTATCGTCCTCGACATCATGATGCCCGAGATGGATGGTTACGAGTTCATGCGCCTGCACCGTAAGGAACGGGATACACCCATCATCCTGCTCACCGCCAAGGTGGATCAGGACGATAAGGTCATCGGACTGGAGCTGGGCGCAGACGACTACGTGACGAAGCCGTTTAGACCGCGCGAACTTTTGGCTCGCATCCGAGCCGTCCTGCGGCGTGTGGGAGAGACGGAACCTACGGCAGCGGTGCTGCGCTGCGCGGATATCACCCTCGACCGGGAGGCACATACCGTCAAAGTAAGCGACGAGTATGTGGACCTAACACCTTCTGAGTTTGACATTCTGGCCACCCTGATGTCAGCTCCAGGGCGAACCTTCTCCCGTCTCGACTTACTTGACCGCGTACAAGGTACGGCCTACGAGGGCTATGAGCGTACGATTGATGTTCATATCAAGAACCTCCGGGCTAAGATTGAACCCGATACACGATCTCCACATTACATCAAGACTGTTTATGGCGTTGGATATCGATTTGCTCGAGAGTAATCACTTATGCGCCTAGGTTTGAAACTGACTCTTGCATTCCTCATCATCGGACTGATCGGTGTCGCCTTCGTGGCGCTCTTCGCCAGCCGGGCGACAGAGAGCGTGTTCGGCAGTTTCATCTTCGACCAATATCGAGAGTCCTTAATCGATCAGTTAGAAGATTATTATCTTACCCATGAAAGTTGGGTTGGTATCAATGAAGAATTCCCCTTTCCTGTTGGGAATCCTTTCGCAAGGATGAGATCCTTCGATCGACCCGGCGGTCCCATCTTACTGACGAACGATAATGGAGTCGTCATCATCCCTGGACATGGCTACAAGCACGGAGAGAAGATTCCTAAGAATACGCTCGATAACGCGATGCCGATTCAGGTGGACTCAGAGGTGGTGGGGTGGCTCATCGCAACGTCTGATGGGTTTGGTAGGAATCCGGCTGAAGCCCTCTTCTTGAATAATGTCAACAGGATGTTGGCTTTCGGCGCCATTGGAGCTCTGGTTGTGTCTCTTGTGCTTGGGATCTTCCTCGCCCGAACGCTCACCCGTCCGATCAGGGAGATAACCACGGCGACTCGCGCAGTTGCAGATGGTAATCTTGAGCATAAGGTCCCTGTGCGGTCACGTGACGAATTGGGCGAGCTCGCTACATCCTTCAATTTGATGAGCACCAAGTTGGCTCAATCGATCAACTTGAGGCGCCAAATGACGGCCGATATCGCCCATGAATTGCGAACGCCGATCAGTGTGATCCTGGGACATACCGAAGCCATGCACGATGGCGTCCTCCCGCCCTCGGAAGAAACTTTTGACATCATCCGCGACGAGGCCAATCGGCTCGAGCGGATGGTGGAAGACCTGCGAACGCTTTCAAGGGCAGACGCTGGGGAGTTGGTCCTCACGTATCGTCTGGTATCCGTGCAGGATCTGGTAGACCAAGCGATCAAGGCCTATCGACCTCAAGCGACCAAGAAAGACATCAAACTCCGCGTAGAGGGATCGCCTGACTTACCTGAGGTGAACATCGATCCCGACCGTATGGCACAGGTTCTCGGCAATCTCCTAAGCAATGCCCTGCGTTATACACCTCAGGGTGGAGATATCACGCTCTCGACCAAGCAAACTGCAGATGGCGTAGAAATCCGCGTTCACGACAGTGGCCCTGGGATCAAACCAGAAGAGCTGCCGAATATCTTCGATCGCTTCTATCGTACGGATAAATCACGCCAACGGGAAAGTGGGGGGTCGGGTCTGGGGCTAGCGATCGCCAAATCGATCGTCGAGGGGCATGGTGGACGCATCTGGGCCGAGAGTGATCCAGGCGAAGGAACGACGATCGTAATCGCATTGCCTGTACCTACCGAAAATTCCCTCTCATAATTCCCAATATACTCATTTCGATTGGGTTAACCCTATTACTCCGATCCATTCAGCCTTTGACTTGTCTTTAACTCAATCCCTCGCGACATCAGATCGTCCATTACGCTTTAGTAGGTCGGGCTCCCACGCCCGACCGATCCTTTCTCCCTCTCCCTTCTAGGGAGAGGGCAGGGGTGAGGGTGTGCGCGTCCAGTCAACCTCCTCTCACTCTTCCCCTCTCCCCACAGGGGAGAGGGGACTGTGTCCTCCAGAAGTAGATCGGCCTCCCACGCCCGGTCTGCTAGATTGGAATGGCAATCATTACCCAACCATTCATACAATGAGGTAAACTAAACCCTGAAGGGTTGTCGTTTAGGGGGGTTGGGGCGAAATGCCCTTGATGATATTAACCGTCAATATTGCGGAAGGGGATTCTTAATTTATCCTCCTTGTTTGGGAGTTAATGTCATTCTGAGGAGCGAAGCGACGAAGAATCTCGTTATTTGGATAATAATGATTTTGAATTCGGTAAACGAGATCCTTCGCGGAGCCGAAGGTCCCGAGCTATGCCGAGGGGCTCAGGATGACACAAAAAATCATTGCTAAATTGGCAAGGTATTCGTTAGATACAGACCCTAATCCTAAATCACCACCACGATCATCGGAGTTTCACCGGTGTCACTTGATCCCTTTTTTACACCCAACTCGATCGCCGTCATTGGCGCTTCCACCAATCCTCGTAAGTTGGGCTACGCCGTACTCGAAAACCTGGTCAACGGTGGCTACCTCAACGAGGACCGCCATGTCTATCCCATTAACCCGAAAGCTGAAGCGATCCTGGATTTGCCGGCTTACCCGTCCGTCAATGACGTTCCCGGTCCGATCGACCTTGCGGTGATCGTGATCCCCTACCCACTTGTGCCGGACGCATTACGCACCTGCGGAGAGAAGGGGATCCCAGCCACGATCGTGATCAGCGCCGGGTTCCGTGAAGCTGGGATGGAAGGCTTGCAGCGCGAACGCGAGTTGATCGAGATCGCCCAAGAATACAACATCCGCCTGATCGGCCCGAACTGCCTGGGTGTGATCGACACTGTCACACCTATGAACGCCTCCTTCTCCGCGGGTCTGCCGCCTGGTGGACCCATGGCCTTCATGTCGCAATCAGGTGCTCTGGGGACGGCGATCCTCGATTGGGCTCAAGCCGGCAGGCTGGGTCTGAGCAAGTTCGTCTCACTGGGCAACAAGGCCGATGTGAGTGAAACGGATTTGCTGTTGGCGTGGCAGGACGATCCTCACTCACGGGTCATCCTCTGCTATATCGAGGGGCTGCCAGACGGTCAGGAGTTCATCCGTGTCGCGCGCCTAGTTTCAAAGAAGGTGCCGATCGTTGTTTTGAAATCGGGGATTACCCAAGCCGGCTCGCGCGCGGTAAGTTCACATACTGGATCCCTGGCGGGTTCCGAACAAGCTTACCAAGCGGCCTTCCATCAGGCTGGGGTGCTGAGGGCGGATTCGCTCCAGGATCTGTTCGACTACGCCCTGGCGTTTGGCTACTTACCTCCCCTAAGGGGTGATCGCATCGCGATCATCACAAACGCTGGCGGGCCGGGTATCTTAGCGACGGATGCACTCGAGCGCGCGGGGCTGCGCTTAGCCCGTTTCGATCCTGAGTGCATCCGGGAACTGGAACAATTCCTTCCCGATGCAGCCAGCGCAGCCAACCCGGTGGACTTGCTCGGTGATGCGATGTCCGACCGTTACCGTTTCGCGCTGGATCAGATCTCCGCCGACCCACATGTCGACGGGATCCTAGTCATTCTCGCACCACAAGCCCTGACGGACATCGCCGAGACAGCGAAAGTCGTGTCCGAGATCGCGGGTACGGTCGACATTCCTGTGTTGACTTGTTTCATGGGCGCGGCGCAAATCAAGGTCGGCACGGATATCCTCGAAGCTCACAATGTACCCAACTATTCTTTCCCAGAGCGAGCAGCCATGGTGCTTAAAGGAATGAGCACCTTCCGCGGCTACCAAACCAAGGAACTTCCAACGTTCGAGACCTTCGAAGTTGATCAAACCCGCGTGCGTCAAACGCTTGATAGCGCCCTCTCAGAAGGTAGGGTCACGATCGGTGACGCCGAAGCGCGGGGCATCCTCACCGCCTATGGTTTAAAGATCCCCGCCTCAGAGCTCGCGGAGACGAGCGATCAGGCGGTGGAGATCGCCAATCGCATTGGTTACCCGATCGTGCTAAAGGTCGCCTCCCCAGACATCTTGCACAAGACCGACATCGGTGGCGTGAAAGTCGGGCTGCAGAACCCCACCGATATTCGTGATGCCTTCGACCTGATCACCTATCGTGCTCAACGATACACGCCCGAAGCTCGCTTGTGGGGATGTTTGGTGCAGAAAATGGCGCCACCTGGCTTAGAAGTGTTGATCGGGATGAACCGTGATCCACAGTTTGGCCCTCTGGTAACCTTTGGTTTGGGTGGCATTTACGTGGAAATATTGAAGGACGCCTCGTTTCGCATCGCGCCCTTCTCGCGCCACGAAGCGGAAGAAATGCTCGGAGAGATACGCGCTCACGCATTGTTGGACGGGGTTCGTGGGGAACCGCCGACCGACAAGACCGCAGTGGTTGACGCCTTGTTGCGTATTGCTCAACTCGTGACTGATTTCCCCGAGATCGTAGAACTCGACATTAACCCATTCATCGTCTACGAGGAAGGTCTCGGTGGAATAAGCATCGACATGCGGCTGGTCCTTAACCCTGAGATATCGCAAAAGAGTTTGAAGAATGAATTAGGACCAGCAGGGAGACACTCATGAAAGCGTTATACATCACCTCTGTTGAACCCTATTCCGGAAAAACCGCTGTTTGCCTGTCCCTGGGACGGCATTTGCAAGCCGAAGGATATAAAGTAGGTTATCTGAAGCCGGTAAGCACTCAGCCTTGGCGGACCCCGGAGGGAAATCTTGCGGATGAGGACGCCGTTTTCGTCCATAGTGTGCTGGGGTTGGAGGGGGATCCTACACAAGTCTCCCCGGTTATCATAACACCCTCCTCCTTTCGTCAACATTTAAAAGGTCTCAGCGAGGACGATCTCATGGGAAAAATCCAAAGCGCTGCTGAGGCAGTAGGGAAGGGGAAGGACATAATAATTTTAGAGGGTGCAGCCAGCCTGCGGTCCGGCTACGCGATGGGTCTTTCCAATTTGAGAGTAGCAGAGGTTCTGGGCGCGCCGGTCTTGGTGATCGTTTCATACCGCAGCGAGATCTGCCTCATCGATGACGCTCTCACCGCAAGCTTCCGTCTCGGTGACAGATTGTGTGGCGTGATCCTGAACCGCATACCACAAGATGCATCCGAGTTTGTTGAGGAGTATGCACGCCCCTTTCTTGAAAAGGAAGGCATTAAGGTCTATGGTGCGCTGCCAAGCGTCCCACGAATTTCAGCCCTTAGCGTGGGGGAACTTGCCGATCTACTGCAAGCTGAGGTGCTGACCAAGGAAATGGATCCCAACCAATTGGTCGAGACCTTCACCGTCGGTGCGATGACCGCCGACGCCGCCCTTTCGCGCTTCCGCCGCTACCAGAACAAGGCCGTGATCACCGGCGGAGACCGGACGGATATCCAACTCGCTGCTCTAGAGACCTCTACCGTAGTGTTGATCCTGACCGGCAACTTGCGCCCCAGCCCTCTTATCATTCAGCAGTCTGAGATGCTTGACGTCCCGATACTGTTGGTCAAAGAGAACACCATGGAGACCGTCAACTGTATAGAGCGCACCCATGGCAAGACCCGTCTTGGTCAACCAGAGAAGCTGGATGCCTTCATGCAATTGATGTCCGATAACATTGACATGAAGTCGATATTCAAGGCATGCGGTTTGGCCTGATAAATTTGCTGATATCCAAGGGAAAAGTTAATGGGTTCCTAACGATAGATCAATTGGGGCTGCTTTCCTTTTGAATATGATGACCTTGTGCTAGTCCCGGCACAACCAACAAGAACATCTGACGACATTTGTACAATCGCAGCGGGCTAAGATCGGAGGGGTAGCGGACCCCTTCTCTCCTTCGCCACTCCCGTAACGGACCCAACTGCTCCACGACACATGGCGGAGCCACGTCTCCTACACGCCCCAGCTTCGGATGCATCGAAACTTTGGCCTCGTCAAGCGGCTGCGGTTTGGGCATTTTCCCACCATCCGCGAACGGGCAAGGTTTTCCATCCAAATGTGAAGGGAAGATCCCAGAGCAAATGAGATCGTCTCTCAGAAATATCCCCTCGGGTAAAAGAAAGAGCGCCCTAGGTTTCTTGCCCATCTTGTGCATGCATCCCCCTTTGCACACGCCATTTGGACAACCCAGAGGCGCTCAAGCCCGGGACCGAACTTATGTTCGCCTATATGACATCATACACGGTATCGTGTTTCTTGTCAAGGCAAAATTTTTATGGTGGGTGTTTGTTATAGAAGAACAATTAAAATACGGGCGACCGGCCGGTCGCCCCTACACTGTTTTAAATGCATTTCATTCTGAACCCTTGTCCTGCATGCCCCGGTCCCGCCGAAGGGAGCCAGTCAAAGGATGTCGAAGAATGATTTGTGGTGTAATGTCATTGCGAGTCCTGAAGGGGTGAAGCAATCTCCTCAACCAAAAGTTTGCTTCGTTGCACTGGCGTGCTCCTCGCAATGACAGATTGAGGTAGGGCTCGCTCAGAATGACACAAGGGCAGGTATCTTCTTAGTATCCATCCTTACCAAGGAAGTAGGGGCGCAAGGCCTTGCGCCCCTACAGCGTTCAAGAATAGTTGTCACTATGCTCGACCCCTCAATAATCCTTCAGCATGCTCAGGACAGGGCTCAGGATGATATGTAGGGAAAGGTCATTCTGAGTGCCATTAGGTGCGAAGAATCCCTATGATGTTTCGAATTAAATGCATCATCTTAGGGATTCCTCGCTCGCGGAGCCGAAGGTCCCTAGCAAAGTTGAGGGGCTCGCTCGGAATGACACAAGGGTATGTTTCATTCATCCTCCACACTCCCCGCATCAAAAGGGAAATCCACTCGTTCAGCTACCATCGTCAAGTGTTTCGAGCGCGCTCGTGTGGGAGCATAAGCAGCCGTCTCCCATTCGCTGACTGTCTGTTGACGGACACCCAACAACCCGGCCAATTCAGATTGGTTCACACCAAGATGGGCGCGCAACGCCCTCACCATCGCCCCATCCCACAACACAGTATCCCCCTCCTTGCGGACGGTGTATTGCACGACAGGACGACCGAAGCACACGCGTTGAGCGTCAAGATCAACCTCGATCACATGGTAGCCTGCTTCCATCCACGCGCGCGCCTGGACCCCACCGCTCCTGCGGTTGCTCCAGAAATCCCGTCCCTCGAAAGCCGATGGCGGCAATTGGTCGTTAATCAGACGTTCCAACTCACCGAAGGTAAACACGACCTGATCCTCACCACTGCGGCGTAAGTGAACGTACAGGTTGTAATATTTCGTTTCCGGCTTCACCCTAAGCGCCCCTGCTGATTATCGTTTCTATTCTTGCGGCGACCCCTCGGCGGAGACAAAGGTCCCGAGCGAAGTCGAGGGGCTCAGAACAGGCATGCTAACCGCCTCTGCTGGAAAAAACGCTTCTCCCAGTAAATTAGGGAAAATCTATGGCCGCGGATTTCATCAGAGATAATTCGAAAGTTTTCTAAGATTGCTGGATGACCGTCTGATCTTTTCCATTCGATCGCACAATGATCTTATCCCCACCCGTTTGCTTGGCCTCAAGCTCGGCCTTGTCCGCTTCGCGCACCAAGGCATCAACATCATCAACAAAATCAGGATACGCTGCACCACCAATGCTCACCTTGATCGCTAGAGTCCTCCCGTTTGTTAATTTAATGGAGCTGTCCCTCATCGCTTGCTGAAGTTTCTCACCAATGCTGAGCAATTCACTTGGCGAGCAACCAGGGAGCACCACCGAGAATTCATCGCCACCATACCGGGCTACCCAATCCGTTTCCCGAATGCTCCGTTGAAGCACCTTCACCACGCCCTTTAGTAATTCATCACCTGCAAGATGCCCGTATCGATCATTCACCATCTTCAGATCATCCACATCAACAATCAACAATCCAAGGGGGTAGTTGAGGCGTTTCGCTCGGTTGATCTCGTTTGCAAGTTGAGAATTGAAGAAATTACGATTGTACGCGCCGGTCAAACCATCAACCATCGCCATGCGTTGAATTTCAGAGAAAAGTTGCGTGTTCGCCACTGCGAGCGAAGCTACCTGTGCTAATGCGACCAACATATCCAAATCATCGTCGTTGAACTGTCCAGGCATCCCTCCCAGCATGAGCGCCCCCGAGATACGTTCACCGATTTGCAATGGAGCACAGAGCATACTTTCATCATCCTCAGGGGTTCCACCAACCTGCATCGCCCTAGGGTCCTCAAGCGCATGGTCAATCCTTTGGGGTAAACCATGTTCGACCACCCATCCTGTCAAACCTTCCCCGACTTGAAGGGTCATCGCCATGATCTGTTCTGCGAATTCACCTGAGGAGGCTACGGGCGTTAAGGTTAAATTGTCCTCTGCAAGGAGGTACAACGTGCAGTCGGAGGCATTCAAGAGGTCACGCGCCTTCTCGACGATCAATTCCAATGAGCGGGGTTGTTCCAATTGGGCCAACAACTCACGTTGTACCTGAAGCAGCATCGCCTGCTCACGTGTTCGTCGGCTTAGAAGATCAGCCACTTGAAGGTGTTGTGATACGTCTCGTGCGTGTCCATCCATCCCGATCACGTGACCCTCTTCATCCGGGGCTACGATGAGAAACAACTCCACCCATAGCGTCCTACCCTCTCGATGTGCCATTCGGATCACCAAAGACGCGATCTCCTCTACCCCTGTTTTCAAGCTTTCTACCGTCGCCAAATACTCCTTCAAGCTTGACGGTTGAATCAATTGCTCAATGAATTTCGGTCGATGGAGAACTTCTGTCTTCGAGTAGCCCGTCATGTCCAAGAAACCACCGTTGACATGCGTCAATCCTTGATCAAACACGAGTCTAAAACAAGCATCCATCGAGAGCTCGGAAAGCCGCTCGTAATCGGGTTTCTCTCCTGACATCCCTATGCTCCTCTCTCGTCGTCTACGGAAAAGCCCCAATGGTGATGCGTGCGTGTTGCTCATCCGTGACAACACCCGCTACGGTGTCCTGAGGAAAGCAACTCATCCAGATACCGGGTTCATCCAATAAAAGTATAAAACGAGCGCTCTTTCGTATCAATATCGAGGTTTTAACAAGTGGGAGAATTATTAAATAAGAGTCTCCTCCAGTTTGTGTGGGAAGTTGACATAACACGCAATATCCGGTTGAGTTTGAATCAAATGCGAGTTCATCTTTCCCGCAATAATGTCATTCCGAGCGCAGCGAGGAATCCCTATGATGTAGCTTCATATAAGAATCATCATAGGGATTCCTCGGCGCAAAACGCATCGGAATGACATGATGGCTGAGCGTGAATATTGCTTCATCAGAGATGGTCTCCAACGGCAATTCAGGTTTCGCTCTTCGAATAGGCTTTTGTTGTTGAATACCGTATCAGGGATGCCATTCTACGATGCTTAAGATCAATCATAATACGAGAGATAAGCTATCCACACGATTTGGATGAGAACCTTAAATAAAAAGAAGCGAGGTAGCGGCAGTAGACCTCGCTTCTTGTCGACCACTCTAGGAGAGCAGTCTTGGAGGATTTAGCTTTCCCGTATAGCCACCTCCTGTCGCTATGCGCTCCGTGTTCGGAGCTTAATCGAATTTTGGAGGTATACCTCTTACAAATTGGCACCTTTATTATAGAAACAAGTCCACCTCACGGGGGTGTTTTGTAAGCTGTCTGTAAGCGACCCTTAACGAGCAGGAAATTACCCTTCACGATAAAGATTCGCGGAAATTTAACCACTCAAAAACTGAGGCCGCCAGATAATTTGTACAGCGAGAGGGGGCTGTCTCAAAAGCCATGCCCATGGACAGCGAGAATACCCTATACAACGTAAGGTCATTGCGAGGAGCACGTCAGTGCGCCGAAGCAATCTTTTGGTTGAGGAGATTGCTTCGGCTCGCAATCGATGCTGCAGGCACTACACTTAGGTATCGCTTTTGAGACAGTCTTGCTGGTTTTCTTTTCAGTGCACTGAATATCGAGAATCTATCGCGGGGAGTGGCGTCTGTATCGAGAAGCGTAAAAACCCAAGCCCAATCCTGCGAGCAACAAGAATACACCCAGCAATCCAAGCAGTGTGGATCGACCTCCACCATCTACACCCATCGCGTCTTGAATGCTCGAACTCGGTTGTGCCCCAAATTGGACGTATTTGATGTCTCCTGGTTCTAATCGGAGAGGAAGGTTCATGACTGTGGTAGGGTTGTGGTCCGGTGGAACAGCGGCACTGATGTTGTAGTCACCCCTCTCAAGATCCTGGAAGCAGTACCCCTCAAGATTGGTATCCGTTGTGTGTTCACCCGCCAACCTCCCAGACACATCCGCAACGCTTACCTGTCCATCAGCCAAGGGCTCTTCGCCTTCATCGAGTCTTGCATCACCGTTTTCATCACGATAGAGGAGAACACAAATTTCGCCGGTTCCGGAGATCGGAGTAGGGGAAAGCTGTGGTGAAATTTCGGTCGGTTCAGCACCCGGAATCTCCGTCGGCCTTGCAGGTGCTGCGATCCCTAGTTCGAGCTCCATTCCTTCCGTAATGTAATCCCCGGGTTGAATACCGTTGCGCGACATCAATTCCTCGACGCTGATCCCGGCGATGGCCGCGATTCGCCATAGGCTATCGCCTGGTTGAACAATGTAGATTATCCTGCCATCCGGGCCCGGTGTTGGCGTCAAGAAGGCGGTAGGCTGTGCCAATGGCCTCGCCTGTGGACTGGCTCCCACCGGTTGAACGACAGCTAAACCCAGCCCGATCAAGCCGAGGAGGGTGAACATCACAATGATTCTGCCCATAGAATGAGACACAGCGATCCAACCTCAGTCCTTCGCATTATAGTCTCTTCAGGGCCAGGGGTGTAGGGTAATTAAGTTGTAGGGGCGGGGTAACCCCGCCCGTAAATTCCCATAACATATCATGCGTGCGATCGATGGGTTGTGGGAGGGGCGTACGGTCGAAGACGCAGGGTGTTCTTCCTTACCTTTACGCCCTTACTCAAGGCAATGAACACCTGTCATCCTTCGACAGGCTCAGGATGACTGAAATCCTCTTTTCATCCCTAAGATCTATCACGTATCACGTTTCACGCATCACGCAGAATGATATTTACCTTTCGCCCTAGTGCCTTGGTGCCCAAGTGCCCAGGAATCTAATCCCCAATCCCCGAGCCCTGATCCCATGGAAACTGCCCTTTCACCCTCGTGCCCAAGTGCCCAATCCCCTCCCCCATGATATACTCCTCGCGGAGGTGCCTTATGCCTCTCGACGTAATCATCGGTGCCCAATGGGGCGACGAAGGCAAAGGCCGCATCACCGATCTCCTCGCTGCTGAGGCGGACATCGTCGCCCGCTACAGTGGAGGCGACAACGCAGGTCACACGATCACCGTGGGCGAACAAATCTTCAAGCTCCACCTGATCCCCTCGGGTATCGTCCATCCCCACACAACCTGTCTACTAGGATCCGGCATGGTCGTCAACCCAACCATCCTGCTTGGTGAAATCGATCATTTGGGATCGCTAGGCGTTGATGTCTCTCCAAATCGCCTGAAGCTATCCAGCGCTGCTCATGTACTCACCCCCGCTCACATCGCGCTCGATGCGGCCGAGGAGACCCGCCGCAGCGGGGACATGCTCGGTACCACGCGTCGCGGGATCGGACCCGCTTACAAAGATAAAACCGCACGAAGTGGCCTTCGTATGGGGGCCATGCGACAACCTGAGGAATTCGCCTCTCAGGTGCAGGAGCACATGCAGGCTGCGGGTGAGTTGTTGGAGAAAATCTACGACCTCGATTCTCCCAATCCTGATGAGGTCGCTGGGACCTTTTGCGAGTATGCCAAACGCCTACAACCCTACCTGGCGGATGTGGGCGGACACGTCGCTCAGGCTCTCGAAGATGGAAAAACAATTCTCGCAGAGGGGGCACAAGGGACCTTACTCGACCTCGATCATGGCACCTACCCCTTTGTCACGAGTTCCTATCCAACCACGCCTGGCGCCCTACTCGGCCTGGGGGTTGGTCCGAAGCACCTGCGACGTATCATCGGAGTGACGAAAGCTTTCCAAACCCGAGTCGGGAGCGGTCCGTTCCCCACCGAGGTCTTCGGTGAAACCGCGGAAAGACTGCGTGGCAAAGGTGAGAACCCCTGGGACGAATTCGGCACCACCACTGGCCGACCTCGACGTGTTGGCTGGCTCGATGGCGTGTTGCTGCGATACGCCGTCAGGGTGAATGGCTTCACAGAACTCGCGTTAACCAAGTTGGACATCCTCACCGGTCTCGATCCGCTCAGACTCTGCCTCGCCTACCGCGATGGCGAACATCGATACCCAGACCTGCCTGATGGTCCGTCCGACCTCTCCCCTTTCACACCTGAGTACGGTGAACTTCCAGGGTGGCATACCGATCTCTGGGAGGCACGCCACTGGAATGACCTGCCTCCAGAAGCACAGAGCTATATTGGTCGTGTAGAAGAGCTCACCACACTCAAGGTGAGGCTCATCTCCGTCGGTCCTGAGCGAGATCAAGTCATCCGTCGGGATATCGTGGCTTAAGATTGCATGAATTGGGAAAACTCCCGCGAGGTGCAGGGAGTGTGATTTGTGGGGCCGTCTCAAAATCCATGCCCACGTACAGCGAGAATACCCTATACCACGTGATGTCATTGCGAGGAGCACGTCAGTGAGAAGAAGCAATCTTATCGTTGAGGAGATTGCTTCGCCCCGGAGCCTGTCCTGAGCCATGTCCTGAGCTTGCCGAAGGGTTGTCGAAGGAGCGCTCGCGATGACAATATGTGGCAATTCTAATAGAATCAGCCCCGTGAAGATCCCCTCTCCCCTGTGGGGAGAGGGTCAGGGTGAGGGGAGGTTGGCTGACTAAATTCACCCTCACCCCGCCCTCTCCCTGAAAGGGAGAGGGTGAAGGTCGAGACCATTTCAAAGCGGTACCCAAGCAGGGCAATGTATCGTCCCTCCTCTTGGTGTTGACCCATTTTCAGTGAACTCAAAGCTGTAGGTCGAAAACCGGTCCACTCGGGTATAATCGCCGCATGTCTCGCTCAACTCTCCTACGTTTGGCGGTTGTCCTCGTCGCGATTTTGCTCTGCGTCCTTCTTGCCGCGTTTGTCTACAATCTGCCCTATGTGCAGGAGAAGATCGGCTGGCGCATCTCCGTGCTGCGGGCTGAGATTAAATACGCCTTCAATCCCCCCGGAGAGGTCGTTTTCACCCCCAATCCGACCATCGCCGCCATGGTCGAGGCGACCCTCAGCGCCTACACGCCAACGGTCACCAGGACACCCAGCCCAACATCTACGCCAGGTCACACCGCTACGTCAACGATAACTCCCTCGCCCACCTACACACCGACTCCGATTCCGGCCAAAGTGGAGCTAGACAACATCCGTCATGAGTATCAGAAGTACAACAACTGCGGACCGGCGAACCTATCGATGGCTCTCTCCTTTTGGGATTGGGAAGGCGATCAACGTGACACGGCAGCGTTCCTGAAACCCATCCAGGATGATAAGAACGTCATGCCCTACGAGATGGCCGCCTATGTAGAGGAGGAGACTTCTCTAAACGTATTCGTACGCGTGGGTGGGGACATCGATCTGATCAAACGATTTCTGGCTGCAGGTTTTCCTATCTTGGTCGAAAAGGGCTTTGATGTGCCAGGAAAAGACTGGATGGGTCATTATCAATTGATCACCGGTTACGATGACGAACGTGAACGCTTTACCGCCCAAGACTCCTATCAAGGTGGTCCTAACCTACCCCTCCCCTACGATCAACTCGAGGAGTATTGGAGGCACTTCAATTACCTCTACCTTGTGATCTATCCACCCGAACGGGAATCAGAGGTACTCTCATTGCTCGGCCCCCATGTGGATGAGACCTACAATTATCAATATGCCGCGCAGTTGGCTTCGGATGAGATCTTCACCCTCTCCGGCAGAGCTAAGTTTTTCGCCTGGTTCAATCGTGGCAGCAATCTGGTATCGCTCAAGGATTTCGCCGGAGCGGCTTCCGCCTACGGTGAGGCTTTTAACCTTTACCCATCGCTTGATTTGGAAATTCGACCTTACCGCCTGATGTGGTATCAAACAGGTCCATACTGGGCTTATTACTACACGGGTCGTTACCAGGACGTCATCAATCTCGCCAACAACACGTTGTATTACACCGTCGACAAACCGATATTGGAAGAAAGTTTCTATTGGAGAGCCTTAGCCAAGGAAGCACTCGGTGATGTGGCGGGTGCTATTGAGGATCTAAGAGAGGCCTTGGTGCACCATCCGGATTGGATACCGGCTCTCGAGCAGCTCGAACGTATGGGGGCTTCGTCGTAATGCGTGTGCGTCAGGCGATCTAGATAAAACCTGAAGAGCCCGTCGAAGGATGACTTGCAGTTTAATGTCATTCTGAGCGCCGTGAGGTGCGAAGAATCCCTATGATGAGGCGAACTCAACGAAACATCTCAGGGATCCTTCCCGGAGCCGAAGGTCCCGAGCAGTGCCGAGGGATTCAGGATGACATGTTGGGAGAGGTTATCCTGAGCGATGCTGAAGCGATCGCTCGGTTTAACCTGTGGGGAAATGTCATTCCGAGCGAAGCGAGGAATCCCTATGATTGGACTACTATAAAGCATCATCTCAGGGATTCCTCGCTCGCGCAGCTAGCTCGGAATGACACAAGAGGGGATGTCGTGTAAAGTGAAGAAACCTATCATAACGAAACCCAAGAAAGCTTATCTCCAAAGAATACAAACATTGTATTGGTTTGGAGTGCGCAAGCTCTGCTTGCGCCTCCTTCGGCTAGCTCAGGACAATGCAAAAGCAGAGCTTTTGGACTCCAAAGAATATTCTCATCTTGAGTGTTGTGAGGGGATATAAGAAATGACCAAAAAGGCTAACGAGATGCCACGCCCTCTTATGGCAACACTATCCCATCATAGTCCATTAACGAAGCAGTAGATTTAATATGAACACCTTGGAATCGCATCGAACAAATTCACAACCTCCCATAGCATCTATGACCAGAAGGGTGGCGGGCTCGACACTGATCGTGATGGGCGGGTTGGCTGCCTCGATGGTCATCGGGTTGATTCGCCAACGCATTATTGCCGGTAAATTCGGCACCAGCGCCGCGCTGGACGCTTACACCGCTGCCAATGGCATCCCCGAACTGCTGTTCACCATGCTCGCCGGAGGCGCATTAGCTTTCGCGTTCATCCCGGTTTACACAGAACGCCTCGGCAATGGCGATACACGAGCTTCAAACAAGCTAGTAAGCCAGGTGATCAACAACATTTTCATCCTGGCAACATTGTTTTCACTGTTCCTTGTCCTTTTCGCGCCAACCCTGGTTCGAGCGCCGTGGGGCATCGGCCCTCACTTCAGCCCTGAGATCCAGGATCTCACCGCTCAATTAATGCGAGTATTGTTGTTGTCAACCATCATCTTTGCCATCAGCAGCATTCTTACCGGCACCCTGCACGCGCACCAACACTTCCTGCTTCCCGCGCTCGCACCGAGCATGTACAGTGGGGGGATCATCATCGGCGCCGTGGTCTTTGTGCCCTCGCTAGGTATATTCGGCTTGGCCTGGGGTGCGGTGCTCGGCGCGTTACTGCATTTAATGGTCCAGCTCCCGGGCATCATTCGCTACGGTGTCCGCTGGTACCCAACGCTCGGCTGGCGTAATCCCGCATTGAGAGTCGTAGCGATCCTCATGGCACCGCGCGTCGTCGATCTGCTCATGGCGCGAGCGAGCATCGACTGGATCAACGCTAACTTAGGTTCAGGCTTGGGTGAAGGACGGGTTTCCTCCTTGCGTTACGCCTTCCAAGTGATGAACACCCCCTGGACACTGATCGGTACCGCCATCGGGATCGCCGTCTTTCCCACCATGGCCGCACTCGCGGCTCAACGGGACATCCATGCCCAACGGAAGGCGCTCAGCGGTGCGCTGCGGGCGATCCTCACGCTGGCGCTTCCAGCGGCTGTGCTGCTGATCGTGCTCGGCCGTCCCGTGATCGGGGTTTTATTCGAGGGCGGCGAGTTCACCGCCCAAAGCACCGAGTTGGTTTATTTCGCCCTGCAGTTTTACGCGATCACGATGATCAGCCAATCCGTGCTGGAAGTGGTAGTTCGGGCCTTCGCCGCCCAGCAGGATACGTTGACGCCCCTCCTGGTTTCCTTCTTTACCACCGCGCTCAACATCATCTTGGCCATATGGCTTTCCCAACCCCTGGCTGAGGGAGGTCTGGAACACGGCGGTTTAGCCTTGGCAAACGGCGTTGCGGTGGGCGTGGAGTCACTGATCGGTCTGACGATTTTGCACCTACGTTGGCGAGGGGTCGATGCCCGGCGTATCCTATTAGACGCCGGAAAAGCTGCCCTTGCGGCGCTCGTCATGGGCGGCTTGATCCTGGCCATCGAGGCCATCTTCAGCCCCAGCAGGTTGGTCCTACTATTGGGCGGAGGCGCCCTGGGCGGGTTGATTTACTTCGCATTGGCCTTGTTACTCGGCATCGAGGAGATACGAACTTTACCGATATCACTTTTCCAGTACATCAGGCAGAGAGACACAAAACTATAAAATTGATGGTGCCGTTCAATCATTGTCCAAATAAAACCAACGCTTTGGAGTCCGGAAGCTTTGCTTCCGGCTGCAAGTATAGCTTGCGGACTCCAAATTAGAACTACCGCATAACATTTCCTTCATAGAATCACAAGAGGTCATCCATCGCTTTTCATAAAAAGGAATTAAGATCCCTGCCCGTCAGCAGAAATTCATAGTCAGCTTCGACATTAATTTGGTGTATATTTTCGTCTCATGATAAAAAAACAGCGGCTTTCAGGCCGCTGTTTTTAATTAAAAACATGGATTTTTCTAATCGTAGAGAATCCCTACGTCACTGCTTCTCGTACGGCTGCCCGTCGGCCGCCGGCATCCTGGCTCGCCCCACAAAACCAGCCAGTACGACCATCGTCGCGAGATAGGGCGCCATGCCTAGAAGATCGACCGGGATACCCACCTGGAGGATGGACAGCTTCTCCTGCCATGAGTCAAAGAAACCGAAGATCAAGGACCCGAAGAATGCGCCCCCAGGGTTCCAGTTGCCAAAGATCATCGCCGCCAATCCTAGGAAGCCCTTCCCGGCGGTCATCCCCTCGTTGAAGCGACCTGCGGCGCCGATACTCATGTACGCACCGGCCAAGCCGGCGATGCCCCCACTGATCAGCACACTGATGTAGCGTGTCCGGAACACATTGATCCCCAAGGTGTCCGCTGCCCGCGGATGTTCACCCACCGATCGGACCCGCAGTCCCCAACGTGTGTTGTTCATGATAATGCGGGTCACAACGATGAGCACAAATAGCGTATAAATGATCGGGCTTTGGTTGAAAAGGATCGGACCGATAACTGGTATCTTCCACAGGACCGGGATCGGAAAAGCAGCGATGGCAGACCCAGGCTGATTCAACTCTGGATAGATATTCAAAACAGATCGTTGTAGGAAACTGGTGAGGCCAAGCGCCAAGATGATGATCACCGCGCCGCTTACAATCTGATCCACCATGTAGCGAATAGAGAGCACGGCATGGAGCAGCGCAAGAACCATCCCGGCCACAATGCCCGCTATCACGCCGATGAACAAGTTGTCTGTGACGCTGGCAAATACAACCGAGGTGAATGCGCCGGCTAACATCATGCCTTCAATGCCGATATTTACCACACCCGAGCGCTCGCTATAAAGACCGCTGTGCGCCGCAAATGCAATGGGCGTAGCTCGTACCAAACTGCTAACGAGCATCCCGGTCATGTTGATCGATTTGTCCCGCGAGGCCCAGACGAGGAAGGCGAGGATCCCGATCCCGACCACCCCTGCTACGACAAGATTGACACGCTCAAAGCCCCTGACCAATTGCCAAACAGTGGCCAAAAACACTATGCCTCCCAACACATAGAGCGCGATATCCGTCGGAAAAATCAAATCTGGAGCTGCGATCGTGACTCCAGCACGTTGGCTTGTGAGTACAAAGGTCGATTTCATGCCCACGGTACCCCTCGGGAGCAGTACGACGATTAATAAAGCCAAACCCAGGAACACAATCCCTATCGCAATATCTCGACGACTTCGACCCTCAGTGCGAACAAGAGCTGCTTGTGACATTGACCTCTCCCTATGAACCCCAACCTCGCATCAGGACACGTTCTTCCTCACGGGCAACCTTCAACCGATAGATACCGCGAATAATCTCCGGTGCTGCGACAAAGATGAGGACCAGGGCTTGAATGATCCGAATAATTTCAACCGGCACACCTGCGATAGATTGCATCCGTGCTGCACCTCCGCGCAAGAAACCGAAGAGAAGCGAGGCAAGCACAACACCTACAGGATGGCTGTTTCCCAGCAACGCAAGCGCGATGGCGTCAAATCCGTAGCCTGTTGAGAAGGCCCGCACCATGCGATGGTCCACTCCGAGGATTTGGCTTGTACCAGCCAAACCAGCCAGTGCAGCACTAAGCGCCATGGTAATCACGATGGTCGGAGCTATGCGGATACCGGCATAGCGGGAGGCGTGAGGATTCGCCCCCACCATGCGGATCTCCAAGCCGAGGGTGGTCTTCCACAGGAACCAATACACCAGTGCAGCTGCTCCCAATGCTAGGAAGAACCCCACATGCACTCGCATCGGACGCGAGAATAAAGCTGGTAGATAAGCACTTGTCGCGATCTCGGGTGTGATCGGCAACCCATCAGGTCGAGCCATAGGACCCGACAATAGATGATCCGTTAACCGAAAGGCAATGTAGTTCATCATGATGGTGTTGATGACTTCGTGCGCCCCGGTTCGAGCTTTCAGAAAACCGGGGATCGCCCCCCATAAGGCACCACCCAGGATGCCGGCCAGCATAGCCAACGGCAGGTGAAGGTACCATGGCAAACCCGTGATCGAATAGCCGACATAAACCGAGGCCAGACCACCCACAAAGAGTTGCCCCTCTGCACCGATGTTAAACAATCCGCCCCTGAACCCCAAGGCGAGACCAAGTCCTGCAAAAATGTATGGGGTGGTGATCACCAGGCTCTCACTCAGTGGGCGAAACGCGTCTAACAAAGCTCGCTTTTCTCCAGATCCCATGGCTCGCAGGATTCGAGCCGGACTGCCAAACGAGCCTTCGAAGAGGGCAACATAAGACTCAAGGACCAAATTCAATGCTGCGCCCAATCCATTGAGCAGGCCTTCTGTTCTCAAAGTTGTTAGGACCTCGGGTGATGAGACAGCGATGATCACCGCCCCAATGACAAACGCTGTAAGAACAGCTAAAAATGGCAACAACACAGCCTGCAGGCAACCACGTCGGACAAATAACCGCTGGAGGATATTACGCTTTTCTTCCTCTTGAGTCTCAGAATCTTTGAGTATCTCTTTTCCCTCGTTCAAGATTTTCTCCCGTCCTTATCATATGAAGATTGCTACATCTCAGCTCGGATCGGCTCTTCCTCTCGGACACCCGCCATCAACAATCCCAACTGCTCGCGCGTGGCTTCTACAGCTGGCATCACAGCAACAATTTGCCCCTCAAACATCACCGCTATCCGGTCGGCAAGGCTCATAATCTCGTCCAACTCGGGCGAGATGAGAAGAATTCCACAACCCTCGTTTCTTTTCTGTATGATGCGGCTGTGAATGTATTCGATCGAACCGACATCAAGACCGCGCGTCGGTTGCGAGGCGATCAATAATTTGATGGGACGTGAAAACTCCCGGGCCACAATGACTTTCTGTTGATTACCACCGGACAGGCTCGAGACGGGAATAAAAATACTAGGAGTTCGTACATCAAACAACTCGACACGATCCTTAGCCGTATCTTCGATCTTGTCGTATTGGAGAGCCAAACCTTTAGCAAAAGGTGATTCATAATAAGTGTTCAAGACCAAATTTTCTGCCACGGGAAAGGATAAAACCAATCCATCCTGTTGACGATCCTCGGGTACGTGTGCTGAGCCAGCTTCTCTAATCGAACGGGGCGTAGCATCGGTGTAATCCTCCCCCAGAATGACAACCCGACCGCTTTCAACTTGCCGCAGACCCGTTAGTGCCTCGACTAATTCCGTCTGTCCATTCCCCTGCACCCCAGCGACCCCCAGCACCTCACCTTCCCTCACCTCAAGAGAGACACCATTCACGGCAAGTAAGTGCCGGTCATCCAGGACATGAAGGTCATCAACATCCAGCACAACCTCTCCAAGTTCCGCGGGTTCCTTTTCTACCTTCAGGATGACCTCTCGTCCCACCATCATCTTCGCCAAGGACGCTTCGGTTGCTTCATCTGGAGTGGTTGTCCCGACAACACGCCCATCACGAAGGACTGTGATGCGATCGGCGATGGAAAGAACCTCCTTCAACTTATGAGTGATAAAAATCACCGATTTTCCTTGATCCACTAAAGATCGAATAACTTTGAAGAGTTCAACCACTTCCTGTGGCGTCAGCACCGCGGTTGGCTCATCGAGGATAAGGATATCGGCCTCGCGATAAAGGACCTTGATGATCTCCACCCTTTGTTGGACCCCAACGGGAAGATCCTCGATCATTACATCTGTGTCGACTTGCAATCCGAACCGCGATGAGATTTCGCGAATGCGCTCGGCAGCTGATTCTCTGTCAAGAAAAATACCGCCTTTCATAGACTCGACGCCCAACATCACGTTCTCTGTCACGGTGAAGACAGGTATCAGCATAAAATGTTGATGGACCATCCCGATCCCCTGTTGAATGGCATCGTCGGGATCATGAATATCAATCTTGGAGCCACGAAAATAAATCTCCCCCTTATCAGGGGTGTAGAGGCCGTAAAGGATGTTCACTAGCGTGGTCTTGCCAGCGCCGTTTTCCCCCAGCAAGGCCAGGATCTCACCCTCATTGAGGGTCAAGTCGATGTTATCGTTGGCCAGAACACCTGGGAAAACTTTGGTGATACCACGCAACTCCAGCAATGGAGGCATCATCTCTCCTTCGCTCATTAGTATGATTTCGGATTACTGCTAGATTAAGGTTTGCACCAGGCGGTGCCAAGGTTTCAACTTGGCACCGCCTGATATTGTTCGAATGCTCGAATTTCGGGCGTTTTTGACCTAGTACAAACCACCTGGGCAGTGTTCTGGATAGGAGAGACAGCCTGTATCGGCGATCTCACCGGAGATAATAGCCTGCGTCAGCTCTATAATCTCCTGCTTGAGTGTGCCCGGAACTGAGCCTTCCAAATCGTGGTAGGGCGCTATGCCTACACCGCCGTTCTCCAGGCTTCCAATATAAACACCACAACCGTTGAACTCACCATCCATGGTAGCTTGGATGACGTCGAAGACCGAGTTATCCATGTTCTTCATCACGCTCGTGAGTAGCACGTCACGGGCTTCCGGCAAAAGGTTGTAGCCATCCACGTCGACCCAGATACCCCAACCACCGCGCTCGCGAGCGACATCAAAACCGGGTGAGCCGATCAAACCACCAACGGGAATGAAAATGTCCGCACCCTCGTCAAAGAGGGACTCGGTGGCTTCCTTACCCTTGGTTAGGTCCATAAAGTCACCCGTGAAAAGACCCTCACCGGTCTCATTGTCCCAACCGATGAGTTCAACGCTTGTGCCATGTACCTCGTTGTAGTGCTCCATGCCGGCCTGGAATCCCACACCGAAGATGGTCACCGTGGGGATCTTCGCTCCGCCGAAGTAGCCGATTTTACCAGTTTGGGTCATGCCTGCGGCGAGATAGCCAGCCAGGAAGGCAGCTTGATCGGTCTTGAAGACCTGGCCCATAACATTGGGGACACACTCTGCATGACCAACCGTACCTTCCGGCACACCAAACGGATCAGGATAGGTGTAGTCCACGATGCTGAAACTGTTATCGGGGTAAAGGGCAGCAACCTTAGCCAGGTCGCCTCCCAGGAAGAAACCCGATGCGATCACCAGTTCATAACCCTGGCTTGCGAACTCGGTCATATTAGCTTCGTACTGAGTGGCCTCATCGGATTGGATGTATTGGGCTTCGACACCCAACTCCTCTATCGCGCGCAGGACACCATTCCACTGCGTGGTGTTGAAACTCTTGTCATCGATACCGCCTGTGTCGGTGACGAAACCGACGCGAAATGGCTCCTCTTCCTCTGGGGTTGCGGCAGGGCCACAGGCCGCCAGCATAAGAGAAGCCAGGAGCAGCACCGAAATGACGGCGTTCAGTTTCTTCATTTTTCTCACTCCTCCTCTTGAGAAATAGAAATTTTTTTCGTATCAATTCAGGACATCGATGGGGTAGATTTCGCTAGGCTCACTCCTTTCCAGACGGGCTATCCTTCTGCCGTCCGTCCTCCCAGAATGAACAAATACCATCATAGCATGGGTTCATAGGGGTTGCAAATAATTCGTGCTCGTTGATTTGATCCCTGGATTTTTTTTATCACTCAATCATCGAATTAGGTGTCGAAACCCATGGGTATTAGGCTTCCTCCGGTGAGGTTAGTTCGCCGTAATCAAGCACTTCCCGCGGCTGCGACCCGCTTTGTGCTGGACCGATGATGCCCCGTTCTTCAAGTTGGTCCACCAAACGAGCGGCTCTTGTGTAGCCGATACGTAAGCGCCGCTGCAACAGCGAGATCGAGGCCCGGCGCATCTCGCGCACCACATCGACCGCCTCATCGAAAATGGGGTCCAGTTCATCATCCAGATCGGCCATCTCTTCCCAAAGCGGAGCTTGTTTGAGCTCAGCTCCTGGAGGAATGACCTCAATCGGTGTCACAGGTCTCGGTTGTGTCTCTTCGCCACCCAGCGCAGCGTTCTTCCAATAGCGTATCAAACGCGCCAGCTCCGCTTCGGAGACGAACGCCCCCTGCATGCGCACCGGTAAGGATGCGTCTGGCGCTTGGAAGAGCATGTCCCCACGCCCGAGCAACCGCTCAGCGCCTGGCTGGTCAAGGATGACCCGGCTGTCAACAGAGGAGGCCACGGCGAAGGCGACCCGAGCGGGGAAATTGGCCTTGATTAGACCCGTGACAACATCGACGGAGGGTCGCTGTGTGGCAATCACCAGGTGAATACCGGTGGCGCGTGCCAATTGCGCCAGACGGGTGATGACACGCTCGGTCTCGTCTGGAGCCAGAAGCATCAGATCGGCCAGCTCGTCGATCACCACGACGATGGTGTACAGCGTTTTCTGTTGAAGGTGAAGCATCCGCTGGTTGTAATCATCGATGTTGCGAACACCCGCTTTCGCAAAACGTTGGTAGCGCTCATTCATCTCTCGCATCACCCACTGCAGGGCTGAGACCACCCGCTCCAACTCCACCACCACCGGCGCCAAAAGATGAGGGATTCCGTTGAAGTTGGTCAATTCGACGCGCTTGGGATCGACCATGACGAACTTCATCTCGTCGGGGGTGTTCTGCAGCAAAAGAGAAGAAATGATGGCGTTGATGCACACCGACTTGCCCGAGCCCGTTGTGCCGGCGATCAGCAGGTGAGGCATGGAAGCCAGGTCAGCGGCGACAGCGTTGCCCGAGACGTCCTTGCCAAGCCCGAGCCGTAATCGTGAGGACACTCTCTGGAAGGATTCGGCTTCCATCACGTCCCGCAACGCAACCAGAGAGACTTCCTGATTGGGCACTTCGATACCAACGTATCCTTTCCCGGGTACCGGCGCTTCGACGCGGATCCTGGAGGCGGCCAAAGCCAAGGCCAAATCGTCGGCCAAAGCCGAGATCTTGCCCACTTTGACCTTTATCCGACGCCCACCCCGCCCCTCAATGAATTTGGGTTCGACCCCAAATTGGGTGATCGTGGGTCCTCGGTTAATCTCGACCACTCTAGCCGGAGCCCCAAAGGATTGCAGGGTATCCTCGATCAGCCGTGCTCGCTCCTTATCGAAGGTTTCGTCAGCCTTGCCCTCAGCGCCGGGGTCGAGCACTTCTGTCATGACAGGTAGCACCCATGTGGATTGCGTCGGAGCCCTGGCCAGTTGATCCTCTCGATCGACAGCTTGGCCGTGTTGAACCGCAGTTGGTGTTCCTGATGACCGCGAAATGGGAGTAGACGATGTGACCGGAGCTTTTCGTTTGGGTAGCTGTTCCCTCAGCCAATTGACAGCCCCTGCAACCAGCGTGACCAACTCAGGTATGGAAACACCTACTGTGAATGTCAACGCGATCAACAGCCAGGCTGCAAGTACGACAACCGTCCCACCGATGCCTAACGCGCCTAGGGTGAGTGACAGGATCGCTGCGCCGATGGCTCCACCCCCACGTCCAAGGCGTGCCTGTTCCATTCCGCTTTCAAATTCCAGCGCCCCTGTCAAGGCATGCAGGACGACCAGGAGAGCAAAATACAGCAATCCAATCCCGAGGATCTGTTCTATTTCCAACTTGGGCAGCCGGTCGCCAAAGGTGCGAAGCAGCAGCCATAGGCCAATCACCACCATAACCAGTGGAATGACGAACATCCCCCATCCGAAGGTCATGCGCAGCAGGTCAAGCCAGGCACCACCGATCAGCGTTTGGCGGGTCGAGAGAAGACTGATAATGGTGAAGAGGCCCAGAGCAACGAGTAATAGGCCTATCAGATCCAGCTTGCGATCACGGGATAAGCTCCAGCGCTGCGTAGTAGATGAGCGCTTGGATCCGGTCGATTTACGCCGGCTCGTAGAACCCGACGACCTGGTGGACCTGACACGCTTCTTTGATCTTGAGGTGCTGGCGCGACGGCGCCTAGAGGTTGATGAGGCTCTCCTCTTGGTCACGAGAGAAACTCCACGCGGGCGATTATAGCACAGGGGGAGGTAGGCGATACCATGCATACGAAGTCAGAATGATGGAAGTCGCTTGGAGTGATGCCATCGTTTTCACATAGGCTCAGAGGGGTCGACGAAGGTGAAGTTCCCCTCTCCCAGATAGGGAGAGGGTGAAGATCGTGACTATTTCATAAGCGGTACCCAAGCAGTGCAGTGTAGCGTCTACAGCATCTCTTCCTGTCGTTAGGAGGAGCCTCCCCTCAATCTGTCATTGCGAGGACACGACGAAGCAACCTTATCGTTGAGGAGATTACTTCACCCCTACGGGGCTCGCAATGACATCATGTGGCAGCCCTAAAAGGTCAGCCTCGTGAAGATCCCCTCTCCCCTTTGGGGAGAGGGTTAGGGTGAGGGGAGCTTGATTGACGAAATCCACCCTCACCCCCGCCCTCTCCCTAAAAGGGAGAGGGATTATTTCCTCTAAACAGTAGACCGGGCTCCCACGCCCGGTCATACGGCGGCGTGGGAGCCGCCTCTACTGAATTAGTACGGCTACCGCCTCTACCTCAATAGTGAGACCGGAGCTATCAAACACTAAAAACCACCCCATGCTACAATTTACCCATGCCTAGCTACGAACCAGGAGAACTGCTACGCAACGCCCACTTCCTGCGCGAGGTGGATGAAGACGACCTTGAGTCCTTGGGTACGGCGCTCGTGCGTGAGGACTTCGACCAAGGTGACGTTATTCTGCGTCAAGGAACACGCGCGCAAGCGATGTATTTCATCGCTCGTGGGGAGGTCGACGTCCTTCGCAAACAAGGCGAGGGTCCTGTCCAACGCTTAGCTACGCTCGAACCTGGTGACACCTTCGGTGAGTCCGAGTTAATCCACCGTCAACCTCGCATCGCGACCGTTCGTGCGAACCAGCCAACGTCCGTCTATCGTTGGGACCGAAGCGCGATGTCGAACTTCATGAAGGCTCACCCAAAAGCGCTTACCAGCCTGCGATTCTCCGCGAAAAGCCGCCTTCTGGCGAGCCAACTCCGCTTCAGGTGGCTTGCTGAGGACGAGGTCATTTATGGTTTATCGCGCAAACATTCGGTCCTCCTTTACGAAGGCCTAACGCTCCCCATTTTTCTCCTGTTTGGCGCGTCTGCACTGGTCTGGTATGGACTCGCCCAAGGCGGATCCTTGTTTCTCTGGATCGCTGGCGGTCTGGCCCTGGCTGGTGTGGCTTTGGGGATTTGGCGTTGGATCGACTGGCGCAACGACTACTACATCGTCACCGATCGTCGGGTCGTGTGGCTCGAAAAGATCATCGGGATCTACGATAGCCGGGTCGAATCGCCTCTCCACATGGTGCTCTCGGTAAGCATCAGCACGGACGTCCTAGGCCGGACGTTTGGCTATGGAGATGTGATCATCCGTACTTACACCGGCCGGGTTATCTTTCGCAACGTTGAGGATCCTCACGCTATGGCAGCGCTGGTGGAGGAGCATTGGCAGCGTGTGCGTGCCAAGAAGGATGATACAGATCGGGAGACTCTGGAACACATTGTGAAACATCGACTGGAACCCGAGACCGACACACTGGAACCAGAAGAGATCGAAGAGCAGGTTCCTGCACCTGAACGGACGGCGCCTCGTCCCGATGGGTTAGCACGCTTTGGTTTCAAAGTGCGTTTCGAGGAAAAGGGCGTCATAACCTACCGCAAACACTGGGCCGTCCTGTTACGAGAGATCGGCCTGCCATCCATGCTCATCATGTTGGTGGTCGGCCTCCTGGGCGCTCGATTGGGCGGCTTGGTGACAGTAAGCACGTTGAGTAACTTCTTCTTTTTCACCGGCGCAGCGCTGATCCCCCTCTTTTCATGGTGGATCTATCGCTATGTGGACTGGGCGAACGATATCTACCAGATCACAGCCGAACAGATTGTTGACGTCTATAAGAAGCCCCTGGCGCGGGAGATGCGCAAGGTCGCTCCACTAGAAAACGTCCTCGGCACCGAGGTCGACCGCAAGGGACTATTGGGCATTATGCTAAATTATGGCGATGTCATCACCAACATAGGTACGGAGCAGTTCACCTTCGAAGGTGTATTCGACCCCATCGGCGTGCAACAGGACATCGTCCATGCCCAGGAAACCTTTCTCCATCGCAGGACCGATCGTGAGCGCAGTCAGCGTCGCGATGAAATGGTAGAATTACTGGACATTTATCACGACCAATACGCTTCCCGAGACAAGGAGAGGCCAGCAAAAAGCAAAGGTTAGTATGGCAGCACACGAGATCCTCACCTCACCACACCCTACACTTCGAGATCGAGCGACCAAAGTCAAGGCTTTCACATCCAAGTTAGATCAACTGATCGAGGACATGATTGAAACCATGCGCGCCTCTTCCGGCGTCGGCTTGGCCGCGCCTCAGATCGGTGTTAATCAACGGGTGATCGTCGTCGAGTACGCCGAGGGGAGCGAAGATCCGGAAGCTCCGCCCAAGCCGCCCAAGCTTTATGTTGTGGTCAACCCCGAGATCGTGCGTCATTCAAATGAAACGGTTAAGGGAAACGAAGCCTGTCTTTCACTGCCCGGATACTTTGGCGAAGTCGATCGCTACGAGTCTGTGACGGTCAAAGGTCTCAACCGTCAAGGTAAGCCCTTTAAAATTAAGGCCACCGGCTGGCTGGCACGCATATTCCAGCACGAGATCGACCACATCCAGGGAGCACTTTACATCGATCGTGCTAATCAGGTCTGGCGGATTGAGGCGGACGAAGAGGAGGAGAGCCCCACAATGGTGTGAGGGCGAAAGCACGAAGCATATGACGTAGGGGCGACTGGCCAGTCGCCCCTACATTGTTAATAAGGATGAGATTCTGAGCGCTGTAGGCGCGAAGAATCTCGTTGATGGGAAAGAGAGGGCTATCATTTCAGAACAGATGATAAATAATAATGTCAGGGCGGGGTAATCCCGCCCCTACGATTTTTTCCCCAGTAGAAGCCCTCAGCTGTCAGCCGTCAGCTTTCAGATCCCTCTAAAAGTACATTTTCTACAATTCCATGGTGAAGCTGAAGGCCGACCGCTGATTGCTGATGGCTAATTGCCTATGGCCAGCAGCAGAGTTGCTGGACTCCAAAAATGTCACAGCTTCCCGCGAGCTTAAAGCTCGCCGGAAGCTTCATTACGCGTAGGGGCGCAAGATCGTGCGCGCTTACATCGGTAGAAAAGGTATGTCATTCTGAGCCGGAGCAAAGCGTAGGCGACGATATCGTACCCGAAGGGTGAGAATCCCTATGATTCTACGAATTAAGAAGCCTCATCATAGGGATTCCTCGTCGCGATGCTCCTCGGAATGACATGAGTGAAAATATGACATAAGGGCGCAATTCATTGCGCCCCTACAGGTGGAATTAATTTCTCAATGATGTAGGGGCGTAATTCATTACACCCCTGTTGTTAATCATAAAAGATGCATCGTCCTATAAGCGGACGAATTATGTTTTCAAACGCCTCAACCAGTACTTTCGAAGATCATTGATCCCTAGCAATAGCATCGTCGTAAGGACGTATGCTAGATTCACCAAAGCAAGCCATTTCACGGTTCTCCTCCTCACTATACCGTGTCTGATCCTGCCGTGATTTGACCGATGCTACCTACACATATCCAGTTCGATAACCCCTCCTTCTCCCCTTTCTCTAACCTCAAATGAGATGCGAACTTGTGATCACCGAAACCATTCACCCGTGCTATGTGGTCTCGCGAGAATATCAACTGCGAAACAGAACTGCGCTCCAGTCTGGTGTTTTGGAATTCCAACAAGGCGTAAGGCCCATAGGTCAACGCCAATGTTCTTATGTCTTCTCGCTCTACAATTGCGGCTAAGGTGAGAAGATGCGCTAGCCTCCCCTGCGCTTTGTCCCGGTGCGCACCTTCGCTTAGCCGCCCCCATACACTAGTACTGCGGTACTAGTGGTGTAAATATCAGTGTAGCACAGGGGTAGATTGTATGTCAATTCGGCCCCTCGTGCATGCATTGAAATAAACATCCCCCTCGCTGGTCCTGAGTTCCATGAGAGCCCAACCTTCTCGAGTGATTCTGGATTCCATCGGCTCTGTGAGCAGCAGAGCTGCTGGACTCCAAAAATACCTACCATGTTTCATTGCTTGTGTCACAAAAAAACAAGCCGTCAGCGGTCAGCCGTCAGCTTTCAGTCCCGACGAAAAGCACATTTTCTGCAACACATGGTGAAATTGAAAGTTGACCGCTGATGGCTGACCGCTAATTGCTAATAGCTAATTGCTGACGGCTTTTTTTATTTTCCCCCACCCACGCTGAGAGGGGCAACAGTAAGTTGGGCAGATCTGTCCTCTCGCCGCGGCCTCAGGATCTGCCACCATTCATGGATAACGATCAACAACGCTGGCAAGCCAACAAGCGTCAAGTAGCCTAACGGTGAGCGAATAAAAGCCACTAAGTATCCAACCAGAGGAAGGTTGAACCACATCCTCCCGACGATTTGGTCGGGAGCGATTAATACCATGTCCGGTTCGTTCACCCCATCACCTTGCGTTCGATACCTCACATCCGTGCTGTTCTCAATCACCTCCACCACGCGGTGTGTTACATAGACCGTTTCACCACCCAGTTCCGCTACGGAAAAGGTGATCACATCACCGACCTCAATTTCATCAACCGCCTTGGGGTACGAGACCACAATCGAACCCATGGGGATGGTCGGCTCCATGCTTTGACTGACAACGACCAACAGGTTCGCGCCCATCAACCGGGGCGTCAACAGCAGCAACAATGCGCTAATGATGATCGTGATCAAGAGCACGTCGACGACACCTCGTAAGGTGCTGGTCAATTTACGTGGTTTTCTCGGCCGATTACCGTTCTCCGAGAAAGGTGTAATCATGGAGCGGAACTTGAGACCAGTGGGCCACGCTCCCTGCAACTCCGGGATGATACCCCAGCCGATAAACCCTTTTGAAGTTCCAAATCCTCTTCTCTGAAGGCCACTCCAGGAACTCAAAGCGTCCTCGCTCCCCCACAAAATCTCCCTTTGCGAATAGCGCAATGGCCGCGTCTGGGTTTCCGAAGGTTTCCCCCCATTGGCCCGTTCATTGCGCAGGTCCAGAAGACGCATCTTTGCATAGGGATCGTTGGGCCGTAGGCGAAGAACTTGCTCCAGGCAGTGAATCCCCTCCCCTCGGTCGTCAGCCAGATGCGCCATCAGCGCCCACGCCGCGACGTTATCCGCGTCTTTGCAGACCACATCAAGCGCGAGCACCGTCTTTGCGCGAAAGATCTCACCGGTGTTGATCAACTCAATACACTGATGGAACGCTCCGTTCCCCGCCGCGCCCAATGAATCCTCCTTGCTCGGTGGTAAAAGCAATCTCATGGCTGATCGAATTCGAACTGTGCCCACGCGACTTCCGCACACGGGCATTGGACGAAATCACTGGATCCGAAAAAAGCCGCCTTTAGCAGACCGGGCATCGGAGAAAGACCGCACTCGCATGCCCCCTCTCCCTGATCACGATCAAGAAAATAATGGCGGACGACCAAATGACCCGCCTCTCCCTGACACTCGTTTTTCACCTCATCCGGGAAGGTCATATTGACAGTAACTGATTCCGTTTCCCCTGGTTCTAAGTGCAGATCTGCACCAGGGCTCCAACTCGTCTCGTAATCCAGATCCCTTCCGTCCCCATCACAACTCCAGAGGGACCCCTGCCGAACGAAGGTCACTCGGTAATCGCGGGGGTAGGCATAGTGGTTGGTGAAACTTAGTGTCTTGATATACGTATCGCCGGGCATGACCTGCACGCGATCGAAACAATGTACGGCCTCCGATCCGCATGCCAGCCTGGTGGGTAACAGAATTCCCTGCAGATAAGGCCAAATCGCGATAATGATCAATGTCGTGATTAACAGGATTGTTACAGCGACAAGTGTTATCCTGCCAAGGATCTGCAACTTGTCCTCCTTAGCCCATGGTAGGGTTTAAACGCCAAACCAGTAAAAGGCGAACGGTGGGGCGGGGCGGCTGAGCTCCACCCCTCCCGTTCGCCTGCCAAGACGGATGAAGAACATCTACTTATCAGGTTGAGGGTTTCCATCTCCATCCGGACTGATTCCCAGGATCTGTCTCCATCGCCTTGTGTAAGCGACAGATTGACAAATCCGATGATGTGTTTGATCGGAAATCTCGTTTTCGTTGCGATCGTTAGGCGGGAGGCCAGTGATCACGCAACTTTCCTCACGCATACCGGTTGCGAAGCCTCCAGCGCAGTGATTGGGAAATGGTTGTATGCCTCTTCTATACATCACCTCCTCTCTCGACATCGGGGCTATCTTTGGTCAGCTGCTCCTAAGACTTAGGCACACAATGAGGGCACTGACCTGCCTAAGATTCCAGATCCCCCCAGCAGAACGCCCCGAGCTCAACACCTCGTCCAACCGAGGTTCGGTAATCCCATCGGATCGAGGTTCAAATACGACGTTGCACTGGTCTCGATCCGCAAATCTTCAAACCACTGCGTTTCGGTGAGCCCCCGGTTGAAGGGCCTGTCTCAGGGGAATTCGAAGGGCCTATCCTAAACCTCATCAAAGGACCAACCGGGGGCTCTACCGAACGCTCTGACCCCAGGCGCATCTCAGTGTTACTCAATGTCCGACGATCTTACACATCGACGCGACCTGTGGGGCTACACCACTTCGCTCCTCAGAGGTGACACATACCCATCCAACGTACAACCGCATTCGTGCGCGGTGATGTTCGCTACAACTCACTTCAAAAAAAATCTGGAAAATCCCTCCATTTCTGCTGTATAATCAAACATGCACAGAGGGTCGACCCGTAATTATTCCCGTGTACCCAAGCGGGATGCCCCTTGTGCTTGGCCTCGGCCGGCCGCCACCGGCCGAGGTTGCTTTATACCTTGTTAAAAGTGTGAAACCGACTACAGAGCCGGTTTCATGATGGGTTGCCTGAAGACCCCGCCCTTCCCACGGTCCAGGTTAGCCCCCTCGGATTTCTGTATCATACCCCGTCCATTTTCAACCACGACACAAGTTCCCCTACTTCCCCATGGATGCTGCCTAATTGATGATGCGACGCGAACTCGCGTCTATTGTGCTTGTCGGATTGGAGAGGACGAGCCTTGAAAAATGGACCTCAGTTGTGCTCCTCCCCTACACCACCCTACCTCATGAAAATTTTACATGTTCAAGGTAACCAATTGGTATCCGAGGGGTCATATCATGGATACCAAAACGAGGGCTAAAGAAGCAATGTCAGCGCGCTGATAATGGCCAGTATCAAGAGTTTTTCGATAATCCCTCGAACGGCGTGCGGTAACCGGAGGGGTTTCTTCCTCGGTTGGGGGACCTCTTCCGAGAAGGGGATCATGATGGTGCGGTATTTGAGGCCCGTGGGCCACGCGGCCTGCATCTCTGGGATGACGCCCCAACCCAGAACGCCTCTCGATGCCTTGGATCTCCTCCCTTGTGGCATGATCCACGAATTTGATAGATCTACGCCACCTTCCCAGCTGTTATGTTCGGAGAAGCGGAACGGACGCGACGGTGTTGCCAGAGGCTCTTCTTGTATGGTTCCGTTATTTCGCAGCCTGAGGAGACGATACCTGGCATAGTGATTGTCCGGTTGGAGCCGAACCACCTGCTCCAGACAGTGGATCTCCTCCGCGCGATCGTCGACCAGATGAGCCATCAAGGCCCACGCTGCGGCGTTGTTTGCGTCCCTACAGACCACATCGCGCGCGAGGATGGACCTTGCTTTAAATATCTCGCCGGCATTGATCAATTCAATGCATCGACGAAAGGCTCCGTTACATAACTCTTCCAACCTGCTCTCCTACGCCTGTGGCGGGAGGTATTCTATAGACCGATGAAGCTAAACCACACGCCATCAACCTTAAAAGGACGTTGGCCACCTAGGTCAGGGTGATATTTAATACGCTGCTGAGCGTAAACTTATGGTTGGAGAAAGGTGTCATCTCGGCGTTTCGGCATGAGCCCCCGGTCGAGGGGCTTGTCTCAGGGGAATTCGAAGAGCCTATACTTACGAAAGTCAATGGATCAACCGGAGGCTCTGCCGAACGCACTAACCTCAGGCGCATCGTGTAGTACCATCCACTGTCCGACGAGTTTCGGTTTCGACGCAACCTGTGGGTCACACCACCTTCCTCCTCAGCTCAGAACTTAATTCGTCTGTTCGCTGACCGCTACCCGCTAGGTGGTGTTCGTTCCTGGATATTCTTCGATTGTTAAGATTCCCTTTCGATTAAGATTTAATGACATGGGCACAAAGAGCGAAAACATCCATCATCTCACAAGTCTATGTCGGATGCCCCTTGTGCTTCATATCGGCCGGCCGCCACCGGTCGGCGAAGGTATAAAGTTTTTAACGCTAGAAACCCTGTTGGGTTTCCTCCACCCTCCCCTACAACACCACTTTGTTGCATGATAATGATACAAATTCTAGGTAACGAAAAGGTATCCAAACGGTCATATCATGGATACGCTGGGAGGGGGTTTAGGCGTAGGGGCGCACGGCCGTGCGCCCCTACAGCATGCCCTCCGCTCGCTCAGCTCGTTTGCAATGACACATACCCACAGGTCATTGCGAGCCCCGCAGAGGCGAAGCAACCTCCTCAATGGTAAGTTTGCTTCGTTGCACTGTCGTGCTCCTCGCAATGACAGATTGAGGGAGGACTCCTCGCAGGGACAGATTGAAGAAGGTCCCATCGGAATGACACAGAAGAAGGGTCCCACAGCTTCCCGCGAGCTACAAGCTCGCGGGAAGCTTAATGCCCAAAAGATGTAGGGGCGACGCTCGGTCGCCCTTACAGCAGTCCTTCAGGTTGCACCCTGTGTAGGGGCGGGGTGACCCCGCCCCTACACATTTAGATGTCATTCCGAGCGCCAAGAGGCGCGAGGAATCCCTATGATGTATCGAATTCAATCGTTTCATCATAGGGATTCCTCGTCGCGATGCTCCTCGGAATGACAGAAGAGTCAGACGCTTATTGATCTATATCAGCTCAGGAAATTAATGGGAAATATCAACCAGAGGGCTCGGCCTCGAACACATAACCGGTGCCGTGCACCGTGATGATGTGATTCGGATTGGCTGGATCCTTCTCCAACTTTCGCCGCAGGCGGTAAATAAATTGCTTCACCAGATGCCACTCACCTGTATATTCGGGACCCCAGATGTTGGCCAAGAGCGCATCTGCGCTCAGCACCCGACCTTGGTTTTTCACCATATAGGCGAAGATCTCAAACTCCTTCGGAGTCAATTGCACTACACGATCGTCTACAAAAACTTGACGCCGCGTGGGATCCGTCATGTACAGCACCTCGCCCGAACCCTTCAGCACTGGAAACGGCTTGTCGCTGGTACGCCGACGAAGACATGCCGTAAGCCTCGCGAGAAGCACTTGATAGGCGTACGGCTTGATAATGTAATCATCGCCACCTACCTGCAAACCGCGAATGATGTCCTCGGTTTGTCCCCGGGCGGTAACGAAAATAATCGCCGCATCGGTCATGTCGCGTAATCGACGGCAAACCTCGAAGCCGTCCATACCAGGCATCATGATGTCCAGGATGATGGCATCGGGGTGCACTTCATATGCGAGTTTCAAGGCAGCTGGCCCTGACGGGGCTCCGAACACCTCGAAACCATCTTTTTCGAGACTCAAGATGAGGATGTCCACGATCCTAGGATCATCATCGACGACCAATACGCGTGTCTTCTCTGGCATCTTACCCTTCAGGTTATGTTAACAATTTGCGGTTATCTTCACCCAGTATTTCTGTTGCAAGAAACGTACTACCAATAATCGCCTCACCCTTACCACCTCTGGGGGGCTTCATACATTCTTCCATCAGGCAGTTTAGCATGGACCGAGATCAATCCACAATTATAACGGGGAAGTACATTGGTCATACCCTTTTTCGTTATTCCACATTGGAGAAACCGAATGTAACCGCATCTTTGAGGGAGTGGTTAGAGGATCTTATACCGTAGGGGCGCAATTCATTGCGCCCTTTTGGAGACAATGTAGTCGCACCCTTTAGGGTGCGTTTTAATCCGTAGGGGCGCATGGCTATGCGCCCTGTGGCCTGCGGCTACATGGATGAGACGAAGGTGATGGACAACAATCTTGAGAGTGCTTTTGGAGTGCGCAAGCTCTGCTTGCGCCCCCTTCGACGAGAATTGTCGATAATAAAATGCGTAGGGGCGCACGGTCGAAGATGCAGGGTGAACTTCCCTGCCCGTGCGCCCCTACAACTTGCTCTCAAATGAGTGGGGGATGGGTGACCCCGCGCCAACCTCACGGCGTCGGATCGATAAGCTGCCGTGCTGCAATCGTCATCCACCCGATCTTGGGCACGGTGAGGATGACCTTCCCATGCAATTGGTAAACGCTCACTGGCGGGTCGAGCGAATAATTCGCGTCGCCACGGGTGATGAATTGAAACTCACCACCATCCATCTGCACCTCCACCACCCGGTGCAAAATGTAGGTATCACCCCGTCGAAAGCGAATGATATCGCCAACCTCCACCGATTCAGCCGGCACCTCACGCGTGATGACCACATCCCCGGACATCACCGCCGGCTCCATACTCACACCGCTCACCACTGTGGGCTGAACGCCGAAGACGCCCGTGTTGAACCAAAACAAAGTGACCAGGATTGCCCCGGCCAATACCCACAGGGTGGAAGTCCGAAATACCTCTGATCGAAAGTCCTTTACATCGACTCGAAGAAGCTGGCTACGAATGACCAGCATTCCAAGGATCGACGCCATCGTGCCCAAGACGGCAGTTAATGCCCAATGGATATCTGGCAGGATCGGCGATAGCGACTTGAAAATATGTAAGACGCCTCGATAAGCGATGGAAGCTGTTGGACCACCGATGAGCGCCAAGAATGATGCCAGTAGGCTTTCTGCACCTACGGGCAGAAACGTCTCACCGGTTACCCTCAGCAAGCTGGGCAGATCTGTAATGGAGGCATACTTCGTGATAGGGATGCTCAGGAACCAGAAGATGTACGATGAAACAAGGAGTGCGACGATCATGTTACCTTTGCGGAAAGTTGCCAGGAGGAGTGCACGGCTGATCTCAACCCCCACCAGCATTGATACGACATAAAGCATGTTCCCCAGCACGTGGGGGAGACTCTCATTGGGTGATTGATTAAAGCCATACAGCAGTCCTGCTAGGGCATACAAAGCCACTTGAGAGACACCTGCGAGAACGGCTATAGTCACCAGGCGTTTATTGGGTGGTTGTCGCTCTTGAAGACCGAATCGCCAGCCAAGGTAGGCCATGAGCGCCAGCGAGGACCACATCAGGGGTTGAGCGAGATGGATATTGGACTCCGTAGAGGGAAAACGTGCCCAATGGAAGTTGACAAGATAGAATAGGATCGCTAACCCAACGATGAGGATCAGCCAGTACCAATCCTTGATGTACGCGCGGATCGATTGGCGGCGTTTCCGTTTCCATCGCTTGTGGTAGTGAGGGAAGTGCTGGGCTCTCACTGTGCTTGGGTTCATTGTTATTGCTTCCAGTCCCAGCTTTACTTACACGACCTACGACAGTTCGCTACAAGCTATTGCCAACGCCGATGGTTGCTAAGGACAAGATCCGCCCCGTCACCATCGGCACCCCTCTTTTTCTCACCCTCGTAATTCTCCACTTGATGGGCTTTTAGGACAAGAGCAAGCGAAATCGCGAGGGTGGAGAATTATTAAACGTGTCTACCTGTGAACCTCGTTGATTAAATAAAAACAGTTCTGTGCTATACTGAAATACGCACAGAGGGTGCTGTCCCGCACCCCAAGTGCAAGGCCTCGACCGGCCGCTACCCGGCCGAGGCCACTTCCTTTTAATATGATTAATTCAGCAGAGAGATCGCGGAGGGGATCCGCCAGGGGATGCGTGCGGTCCGCGCCTCTCCTCCTCTATCTCTATGATATATGATCAGCGTCACATTCAGGTGAACACTTGGTGAACGTTTAAAATTCGAGCGAAAATCGATCTCCTAAGCATTCAGCCATCAGCGGTCAGCTGTCAGCTTTCAGGTCCCGACACAAAGCACATTTTCTACGATCCCATGGTGAAGCTGAAAGCTTAGGGCTGATAGCTGATTGCTGATGGCTTCCATCATTGTCGGCTCCTCGCGAAGCATCCCGTAGCGAAGCGGAGTGGGCACGCCTGTCCTGAGCCCCTCGGCTTCTCTCGGGACCTTCGGCTACGCTCAGGATAAACTCCGCGACGAAGAATCTCGTTGTTGGGAAAAATCTCTATTCAATCTAGAAAACAAGATCCTTCAGCGGCGCTGAAGTGCCACCATAGAAAAGAACGGGCTCCCATGCCCGTTCTGTACTGATCATAGTAAAAATCTATGTTAACCAAAAGAATAAGTGCTCAAAACCAGGTAAACCAACCTTCGTTAACGACCTTGCTGTATCACCGAGGGGGGAATGAAGAATCCTGATTCGACGGAATTTGGTTCGATGCAGGGCGCGTGGTTGCGATGGCATTCAGTATCGGTTGTGCGGTTGAGATCGGAAGCGGGAGAGCTACCTGCGTCGGCACAACAGGATTCCCGGGGAGGAAACCATCGGACTCCCACGGATAAGGTAGGACATCCGCTATCCTATCCTCGGCATTGGACTGCAAACGCGTTATCACTTCAGGGAGATCGGGGAATTCAGGGGTCTCTTTCAAGTTCCTTTCGTCTCCTCGCGATTCACGATCATCGATCACAACCATCTCATCCGATACAGTGGATGGTGAAATTTCGATGAAAAAAGCCTGCCAAGTAGCTGTTTCTGCCGTTAAAACATTGATCGCATGGTCGATCGCCGGTCGCGCCTCGCTTGGTGCGTTCGATACCAGATTGTTGAGCATCTCGGCTTGGCTCTCCACCCTCTTCTCCAAGACCAATGCTACGGCTTTGCCATACCTATCTTCACCGCCCGCGAACCTCAGTAACTCCCAGGTCGCTAACCGCATTTCACGTTCGTACCCATTCATCGCCGCAGGGATGTCCTCATAGCGTCCCTGTTTCATCAAAGAATCGGCCTCCTTCAAGCGTGTCTCGGCGAGCTGGATATGCAGATGGGCGAGGCTGACTTCGTCCTTAGCGAGGGTATGTTGAACATCCTCAACAAGTGACTTAACCGGATAGAGCGCATCACCCGGGAGCGCGTAACCCGAAGCGAAGGTGGCCCCAAGAGTAACTAAAACAGCGAGGGACAGAGCCGCGGCTATACGTCGCACCCAGGTTCGTCTCTTCCTACGTGCTCGACCTTGAGCTTCGCTCTCGCCAGGATGCAAAGCGCGAGATGCTAACTCACGAGGCAACGCCTGAGCTGCCCAAGAAGTAGGCTCTGCCCCTTCTGGAACGACGAGAGGCTTCACCGCCTGGAGTGGAGGGAGTGCTTCGGTTTGGCGACGTGGTGTTGGAACCGCTTTCTTGAGCCCCGTCGGGCGTGTGTCCTCCTCAAAAGCGTAGCCAGAGCCTCGAACGGTCACGATGTACTCCGGCTTAGAAGGATCCGCCTCCAACTTGTTGCGCAGTCGATAGATGAACTGCTTCACCAGGTCGCGCTCGCCTTTGTATTCCGGGCCCCAGACGTTGGATAGGATTGCGTCCGCGCTCAGCACCCTTCCCTGGTTTTTCACCAAGTAGCGAAGCAGCTCGAACTCTTTGGGGGTCAGTTGCACTGATCGACCGTCGTTGATGAAAACCAGGCGCCGCGAGGGATCGGTTATCAGCACCGCCTCCCCACGCTGGAGGCGCAACGGGGGGAGCTTGGCATCTGCTCGGCGTCGCAGGCAGGCGTACAACCGTGCCAGTAGCTCAAGGTAGTTGTAGGGTTTAACGATGTAGTCGTCGGCGCCGCTGTGCAAGCCGCGGATGACATCATCGCTGTCACCTTTGACCGAGACCAACATGATGACGGCATCGGTTACCTCGCGCAGGCGGCGGCAGACTTTGAATCCGTCAATCCCTGGCATGATGATATCCAGCAGGATGGCGTCAGGGTGGGTCTCATAGGCTAGCTTTAAACCCGCCTCGCCCGTTGTGGCCGTGGTTACTTCAAAGCCATCTTGGCTGAGCCTCATGCCAAGGATTTCGAGAGTCTTGTACTCATCATCGATGATTAAGACTCGGGTTCTACTCTGCATGTGCAGATCCCTTAAATAGTATCGTTGTCGCTACGCGGAGGTCTGATTGCCGGGCAATTTCCATGGAGGGGAATAAAGAGGAGGAATGAATGATTTGGTCCAAGAATGATATTCTTCTGTGTGCTCCGATGGATCTTGCCGCGGCGGTATCACAACCCACCGTTAAAGCTTATGTATATCATACACCATTTGTCTAGAGGGAATCTTAAAAATCGCATTTCACGTGTTCACGTTTCACGCCTCACGAATCACGTAATCACGTTTCACGTATTCACGTTTCACTTTTCATGTTTCA
>DUEZ01000066.1 GCA_011174825.1 Anaerolineae bacterium
AACATAGCTGACCACTTTATCCTCGCTCCCGATTCGGAACCGACCGCTCTCATTCTCCCCCTGAGCGAGCTGTTGAATATAGGCTTCCCCGGATAAATCTTTGCCCATCTCAGATGGATCCGGGGAATAAACGATCTGATGGTTCCTGTCTACTACATACAGATTCGAACCCAAATCCAAACTGTTCACTGCTTGGTAGTAAGCATTCTGGGTAGTAGCAGGATAGATGGTAAAACAGAAATAAAACGCGGCCACAACTTCTTTCCACGCTTGACCGGTCATCGCCCCGGCCATACAAAAGACCTTCTTCCCGGATGATCCTAGGGTAATGAGATCGGTCCACGCACCCATATTCGGATTTTCGTTGATGTAACGAAAATGGGGAGTATCGGACCAATCCTGGTCAATCAGCTCGGGTTGTGTGGGCAGAGTTTTGAATACCTTCCCTTGTTGATCTAGAAAATAGAGCCCCCCGTCAAATATTTCTAGGCCCTTCGTCTGATCAAGGATATTCTGAATACGGACTTCGAGAGGTAAGTCATGTTTCATATCGATTTCCATAAAAATTGGGACAATAATGGAATCTCCAAGACCACCGACCGCATCTGTGAACATCTGCACTTTTGGTTGGACAATTTCCGGATATTGCTTGATAGCAAGATCTCCGATCACTTTTTGGTAGGAGTAAAAAGTGAACCAGGCCACCGCAGACAGGATGATCACGGTAGGCACGAATGACCAGGCGATGATTTTGACCTGCAGGCTGCGCCACCAGTTCTTCTTCATCCTTACTCCAAGATCATTATTTTGTAGCGAGCACAAGATTAGTTTTGTTATAAAGGGGGATTCTGAATTTTGTTCATCATAGCATGATTGTCGTTCATACGTTGTTTCGATTTTCGATCCTGTCCAGCCTTCCTATGGTTGACATCCGTTGATTGAACTTCCTTTGAAGATAATCTGGAACCAATGAGTAAAATGAAAAGGACCAGCAGCAATACCTCTTCCCCGGCCAGGATCGCCAGACTTTTCATACCATCGTCCATGACAACTCCAAACAGGAATGCAGAAGGTGAACAATCAGCGGCGTACGGGTTGCCCCGGGTAGAGTCAATGACTCACGCTTCCTGTCCTGCCAGAACAGATCGGACATCCGCCGCCCGGCGTTCCTTCGGTTTCATCCCGAACAGGATGCGCAGGAGATTGTTGCGACGCACCAAGGATTCGTACAACCCCATGGTGACCAGGAACGAAGCGATCAGGATGAACGCAAACTTGAGCCCATCGGGGATCACCCAATCCACCACGAAATATCCCAAGGTGAGGATCACCGTATAGTGCAGGATGTAGAAGGGCAGCACGGCTTCGTTGGCATATTTCAAGAACGATGTGTTGAAGGTGAGATGCTTCATCCCAAACCCGATAATCGCCAGGAGCCAGCTCCAGGCGCTCAGACAGTACACACCACTGCCCAATGCAAATCCCGACGTGCCGAAACTGGGATCGCCCAAGGCAGTCCATAGGATATCGATGGTCGGCCATGAAAGGATGCCAGCTATTAGCGAAATCCAGCGCCAGCGCTTGATGCTCGCCTGCAATCGTTCGTGGGAGATGATCACAAAGCCGGACACGAAGAAGCACGGATAGATGAGGATGCTCCAACCGCCCAATGCGGTCGTGCCCCAGGTCTCCGGATCCAAAACGTTGATCAGCACGATCGCCGGCAACGCGAACAGGTACATGGCTCCCGACTTTGCCAGGAAATCACCCAAACTCCTCAACGCGCACTGGCCTCGGGAGCTGTTCTTGAGCCACAGAAAGATCGGGAGGCAGAACAGGGAGAGGATGAACAACTCCTCCAGGTACCATAGGTGCAAACCCATCCAGGCGAAGTTGCCACCAAAGGCATACATACCCTCGAAGTAGTGCGGGTAGAAATCGAAGAACGAACCGCTGAATGTCCTCTTGTGAATGTGTTCCAGATAAACCTGAAACGCTATGTGGGTGAAGATGCCGACCATCAGTGGGACGAGCAGGCGCATTACGATGCCTTTGACATATTTCCCCGGACCGACTTTGCCCAATGCATAGAACGCGCTCGCGCCTGAGATGAGAAAGAACAGCGGCATGCCCCAACTACCGGCGAAATCGCTCCAGTCATCGACAAATACATAGGTTGTCGAGTTTTTGATCGACGAGGGATCCGGGCCGAAGATCAGGGCACAGTGATAGATAAAGACGGTCAATATCGCCAGGACACGCATCCAGTCCAGGTCATATCTTCGTTGTGTCGTCGCAGATTGGGTATACATTTTGATCCTTCCTTTCGCATTCACTGCTTTCTCACTTCCGCTTCCTAGGATCGGGTCCACCGCAGGCACGTTCATGACACTGGTTGAGTAGCCAGATCCACAACTGGCAAGGTTGGTTTACGCGGCTTGAGCCCGAAGACCCGCTGCACCGGATTCACCCTTCGGATACCAAATTCGTACAACCCCAGCGTGATGCCGAACGCCAATGGGGCGATAATTAAGTATTTAGCAAGAATGGTCAACGGCAGGGGGATGATGAAGTATCCGAGGATCAAGATCACCGGTTGGTGCAGGATATAGAACGGCAGCACCGCTTCATTGGCGTACGAGAGTAGTCGGTGATTGTAGGTCAAGTAGCACATCCCATAGCCCAGGATTGCCAAGATCGAACTCCAGATGAGCAAACCGCCTAAGATCATCACCAGCGCGAAGAGCCCAAGGGTGACATCCGGACCTTCAAGGTCGCCGAGCACCGCCGCGACCAACGTTAGGGCGATCGCGATGGTCAGTGCGATCCTGCGCTGGTGGATGATCGCCTGCCGGATCTGGTCTTCGGAGAACACCAGAAATCCGTAGACCAGAAAAGGCCAGAAGATAAGCAAGCGTGTGAGATCCTCCGAGAATGCGGGTCTGAGGATGCCGGATGGATCGACCACAATCAGCAGCAACCCGAGTGGCAGCGCCCATAGGAAGATCACGCCATGGCGAGCGGATAAGCGACCGAGAGCTTCCGTGATCCGTCGGCCGGGTTGACGCTTGAGAGCCGCGAACAGGGGCAGCAGCACAAGCGTGTACAGGAACAGGTTTTCCAAATACCACAAATGAACCCCCGACCAGGCGAAGTTGCCGCCCCAAATGTGCCAATCTCGGAAGTAGAACGGTAGGAATGCCGGGAAGCTGCCCTGGAATTCACCGTACGTCAGTCGCTCCAGGTAGACCTGCGGTGGGCCCAGCACCAGGATGCCGATTGCCAGCGGTACGATCAGACGCCACACCCTGTCTCTCAGGAACCGAACCCCTCCACCTGGGCGCAGGGCAAGGAAAATGCTCGCACCAGAGACGACAAAGATCAATGGCATGCCCCACAGGTCGAAGATCCCCTTCAGGGTATCCACCAGGGGGCTCGTCGTGGAGTTCTTGATGTTCCAGGAACATGCGTCGAAGAAGCGACTGCAGTGATATAGAAAGACTCCAGAGAACGCCAGCACGCGCAGCCAATCGAGGTCGTATCTCCGTTGAACCGGTTTGGTGTTCATTTTCTTTCCTCCGTTTTTTGTGAAATGATGCGAACGAGGCTCTCCAACGGAGAGCCTTTTACGATGAAACCATCCATCCCAGCCTCGATGGCCTGGAGGCGCGCCGATTCGTAATCATGGATCGTCAGAGCAATGACGCGGCAGGAGGGCCAACAGGCTTTGATCTGCCGCGTCGCTTCGTACCCGTCGAGGACTGGCATTTCCAGATCCATCAAGATTACGTCCGGATGGAGGGCACGGGCCTTTTGGATGGCTTCCCTCCCATTTCGAGCTTGGCCGACAACCTCGAAGTCGCCAACCAGCGTCAGCAGGGTGCACAAGTCCTGTCGCACTCGTTCCACATCGTCTACGATCATTACCCGGATGTCAGTCATGCAATCAATATATGCGCTGAAGAACCTGACCGCATCCGGCGGAAGATTGAACCTGCCCTCCAGACAGAGGAGGATTTTTCCTGTCCTACCAGGGATGTAGGCCTACATCGCGAGGCGTAGGACATGCAAAATGGGAAAACGTTATTCGATAATGAGGATTTACTGGGGATGCAATTCAGAGATAAGCGAGCGTAGTTGGCTCAGAGCACCGGAGGTCATTTCCTGCAAACGGTCGATCTGATCGGTAACGCGGGAAGGTTCACGCTCCATGAAAAGGCGAGCAGATTGAGCAGTCAGTGTGATGCCGAAAATGACCTGGCTGACTGAGTCGTGTAGTTCGCGCGCCAGTCGGTTGCGCTCGCGCGCTGCGGCCAATTCCTTTGCTTGTATCGCGTACTCCTGCAACTTTTGGTGAGCAGACTGCAAGTCTGTGAGCAATCGCTCGCTCTCGGCCTGATCGGCTTGTGTACGCAAATACAATAGATCATACGAAATCAGGAAAGCGCAAACGGCGAGAAAGAGCAGAACGAGCGCTAATCCCTCCAGCCAGCCTAACCCAAGCATCAGGGTGAGGGTGAGCAAAGCAACGTAGAAGATCAACCAGACGATCGCCGCTCGGCGTGAAAAGGCTCGCATAATTTGAATGCAGAGTGGAATATAAAGAAGAGATGAAACATCGATAAATGGACGTAGATTGGTAAGCGCGATCACAGCGCACGTCTGCAGCGGGAAGTAAAAAAACTTGTACCAACGGAAACGGAACGAGAACCACGGCTCCAAAATGTACATCAGGCTATAGATCGCGAGGAGCGAGGTCACCAAGACCAGACTCACCCGTCCATGATAAAAGATCGTTGTACGCAACGCGACCACTGTGACGATGATGAAGCCGATCAGATACCCCCCTTGGTAGCCGCGCATCTGTTCCGACCGGTTCATTCTGTCCCACCGGGCTGGGTCTCTGTAACGCGTATGTACGTACCCTGACCAGGACGCGACTCGACGGAAAGATTCCATCCAATCTCATGCGCCCGCTCAGACATGCCCGCCATTCCAAAATGTCCGCGTTGATTCAGTGTTGTTTGCGGATCGAAGCCGAGACCACGATCCTCGATCTCCATACAAGAACCGCCTGATTCAAAATTCAAGTGGATGGTTGCTTTGCACACACCGCTGTGTTTAATGACATTGGTCAATGCCTCATACGCAATGGAATACAAACCCATAGCCTCCGCGTCAGATAGCGATATGTCTCCGTTTATATCAAGGGACACCTGCAACCCCTCTCGCTCTTGTCGTTCGGCAACCATTCTTCGTAAAGCAGTCGGCAGACCCTCTTCCACCACCGAGCGCGGACGCAATTGCGAAACAAGAGTCTGGATCTCACCCAGGGCGCTTGCGGCAAGCTTCTCGAGGCGTAGCAATTGTTCAATCGCGCGAGGGGGTTCTTTCTCCAGTAACAGGCGCGCCGATTGCGCCGCCAGGTTCATGCTGAAGACCGTCTGCGTGACTGAGTCGTGCAGGTTGCGTGCTAAGAGATTGCGTTCCTGTTCGACAGCAAGACCTGCCACCTGATCGGCATAGTCCTGAAGCTGGCGATGGGCAGTCTGCAATTCGTTGAACATTCGCTGATTTTGATTGCGCGCCATTTCGGCTTTCTGCACCTGGTACGCATACCCGCCAAACAGAAAGCACATGCCGCTGAAAAATATCCCCATCACCATTCCAAAAAGTGGGCCGTCCTCCGAACCCAACAAAGCAAGGACAATGAACAGGGAATAAATCGCAATACACACATAACCAAGTCTTCTACCAAAGAACAACACCACCTGCATACTGAGTGGGACGAATAGCAACGCGAAAAAATCCTGCGTTTCTGGAACGGCCATTAACGCGATCACTAACGTAGATTGCAGGAGTAAATAAAACAGAGACCTCCATACCTGCCTGAAAGAAGTCTCCTGGTCTGTCAGTTTTGTAAACCTGGGTGATTTAGAACCAGTGAGCCAGGCTTCAAGAAACAGAAGCAATCCATACGCTGCAAAGCAACTGATTACCACGGGAAGTCGTGGGTCATCGGCAAAGATCACCACACCGCGCAAAGCAACGGCCGCGTACAACAGATACACGCCAAGGGTACGCATCATTTTTCGTCCGTAGGTAAACCCCTCCGCAAAGCGTAGATGGCTGCCTGCGTGCGGTCGGTCAATCCCAATTTGCCTAGGATATTGCTGACGTGGGTCTTGACGGTCTTTTCGCTGATGAAAAGCTTCTCAGCGATCTCTCGGTTGCTCAAGCCGTCAGCGATGAGATGTAGAACCTCATTTTCGCGCTCGGTCAATCCGTTATGAGCGTCAATCGTGGTACGGCTGGTAGAGGGTTTCTCCGCCGCCACTGCGGACATTAACTTTCCGGCGATTTCCGGATGCAATTGAACCTTGCCATGATGAGCGTCGCGCACCGCCTGCACCAATTCGGTTGGCTCAATGTCTTTGAGTAGATAGCCTTGTGCCCCCGCTCGGATGGCGGGCAAGACTTTGTCCTCTTCACTGAAACTGGTCAGGATGATGATGCGTGAATTCGGGCTGTTTTCGATGATCCTGGGCGTGGCTTGAATACCGTCCATTTCAGGCATCACAAGATCGAGCAGGATGATATCTGGCTTCGTACGGCGCGCCAGGTCCACCGCTTCGATTCCATTCGTCCCCTCACCGACAATTTCCATATCACTTTGCAGATCGATGAACGTCCGTAGCCCTTGGCGTACAATGGCGTGATCATCCACCACAAGCACCCGGATTTTCTTACCTTGGGGACTGGCTTTTTGAGAATGGGAGCTATCCTTGCTCATGCCCTTCTCCATTTATTCGATTCTACATCGTTATCACAACTTGGATTCAATGAATAAGTGAAAAAATGGCGGAGAAGATAGACCGATAGTGCATTGTCTCTAGAGTCAAAAGCTAGTTATAAAATCACCAGCAATATGCATCACTGGGTAGATTAAATTTTCGAAGGGTTCCGTGTGGACTGAAATCGTAAGGTAACTCTTAGAAATCAAACCGAACAATCTAAGCCCCCAATTCTAGAAAGCGAACTCATACCCTTACGTTTTAAACCTCCATATTCCTAGAAGTTGAAGGAAAATGTAGGGGCAATTCACCGTTCGTGCAGCGAACACCGGCGGCACGCTGACCGTCTCGCCCCGGCGGGCCGTGGCTCGCGGCCCGAACGGGGTGCGAGACGGCATAAATTGCCCCTGCAAGAATATAGGCGCCATATATAACATCGTAGGGGCGGTTCGCGAACCGCCCCTAAATCGACGAGCTGCTGTCTGAAAGCCCTTTTCGGAGTTTCGCGGGAACGGTGAGTTGCCCCTGCATTTCTGTATGCCACCGGTGCCGCGGCACGAACGATTAATTAGCCCTACCCTATATTTGTGCAGACCGACCCCATGAGCATGCTGAGCCTGTCGAAGTATGCTCATGTGTATATTTCAAGAAGTTCGGCGTGCGCTGCTTCACTCAACCACCCTGGATATTGAAATGCACATATGAGGAGTTAAACCTGTGCGAAGTGCTCATCTTCGATCCCCCGCCAATGAACACCTTCTGGCAGACGTAAGAAAGCCGTGAGCACGGGGTGAACCTGCCGTACGAGCTCAACCATCAATAGCGCTAATCTTCTGATAGAGAAATGAGCATTCGACTGAGAACGCAGCTCACATAGGTGGAATAACTCCCGTAAGTTAAGCGTCATCAGCACTCTTCGGTTGAAGGCATTCGGAACTAAGTATGCAGCCACATACGGATTCCAACCTACCATCTCTTGATACGCATCGGAGGCGACATCCATCGCCTCTCGAAAGGCACTTTCGAATCCCGCTTCCGTGATCAGCTTTGGTACAGCGTACCCTAGCTCAGCAGTCAGACGTTGAGGGGTCTGTGTCATCATGCGATGACGTTTAAGCTCCAGATAGGCACCTTGATCAACCAGTGCCTCAAATGTGTAGGTGGCATGCTCCAACTCCCGGAGAGGTATGTCAAAGCGTTCTAAACGCCCAAGAATTGTCTGAGCTAAATCGAGGCGCGCGACTTCGCCCAACGATCTGACATGCGTCAACGCCGAGTCGAAGGAGCAGGTACCTTGAGCATACAAGGCCGCGGCCATCACGCGCAGTTCGGCTTCCAGATCATAAGAGATCAATCGAAGCGGTTCACTACTTTGATCCAACCCCAATTTTGCCGTAGCGTCTGCTAAATCCTCCTGAGTAGCCGTTAAATAGGGCACTCGATCAGCATACTTTACCAATGTCGGTACCTCTCGTTGAGCTGATTCCTTCACGGCTTGACCGATCTCTTGCACCTCCGCCAAAGGATGAGAGAGCATCTTTCGGATAGCATGTTCCAGTGCACGAGCGTTGATCGTCATGCCCACATTCGCTAACGCCGCCGCGGGGAGTAAAAATCGACATGCGTCCACGTATTTACTTCGAGTTCGGTTCTCCCACGCACTATCGCTCTCACCTTCTCTTCTCGGGAAGCGTTTGCGAACAAGTTCCCTGACAGGTTCAAGGGATTCATGATAAACCTGGAACAGATGATCACAGCATTTACGGAAAACCAGCTCTTGAGGTTCATCGATAACCTCACGTGGGAGATGATACCCTCCGAGAGCCCACATTTGATAACGGGTTGATTTCTCAGTGTATGATGCGAGGCGGTTGGATTCGATACACTCCGTAGCTAAGCGAGAAACATTTTCGAGGGCAATATGCAGAACGGCGTGTTCAGCGACAGATGCATGGCCATAACCCACAACCCACTTTTCATGGAACTCGGCCGATTTCTCATCTGATAGCTCATCGGCGATCTCTCGAAAAGTAAGCGGTGACCTTGAGGTCTTTGCAAAGGTCACCGCGATCGTCTCAGGGCTGAGTTGCCGCGGACTCAATAAATATATCTGACGCTGAAACTGATCAGACATTTTCCCTCTCCATAATTGAGCCTAATATTCGGCGTGCTTGATGGATGTCTTTATTGATTTGTGAGATCAGCGCCTCAGAATCTGAGAAGCGTTTCTCATCGCGTAATCGTTCGATGAAAATTAATCTGATCTCCTGATGATAGAGATCACCCTGGAAATCAAGCAGGTGTGTTTCAACCGTCGTGATCTCTTGGCTCTCCTGGAAAGTTGGGCGTACACCGATATTGGTTACGGCTTTCCATCCCCGCCCTGCGATTTCTGCCAGACAGACATAAACCCCAGGACTAGGAGAAGCCCTCCCCTCTTGAATTTGCAGGTTGGCCGTTGGAAAACCAAGCCGCTTACCCCTGTCTGAGCCCGTCACGACCACACCGCTGATATTAAAATGCCTTCCCAGATATTCTGCTGCTAAGGCGACCTCACCGGCGCGTAAGGCATTCCTGATTCGCGTTGAACTTACCACCTCGTTATCAACGATCACAGGTGATACCACTTTTAACTCAAACCCTCGTTCGGCACTCACCCGTTTAAGGAAATGTCGATCCCCTTCTCGCTGGTATCCAAAGGCGAAATCCTCACCAACCCAGAGACGGTGGAATCCAAGCCGGTCCTGTAATGTATCGAGGAACGAACTCGCACTTACCCGCGCAAGTGTTAAATCAAAGCGCTGGGTGATTACATAGTCCACGCCCATATGACCCAACAGATCAGCTTTCTCGTCAGGTGAGGTGATATAGAAGATTGGCTTTCGCCTAAGCAGTACAGCAGAGGGATGGGGGAAGAAAGTTAGTGCAACGGAAGGGACACCTTCGGTCTTGGCATCAGAGACTAACGCTTTAATGATCTCTTGATGACCACGGTGCACACCATCGAAGGAGCCAATGGTTAAATTACAATCGTCGAGCTGGATGGAATTGAGATCTTGAACGTGTTGCATCGCGTTGGCTAGCCCAGGAAGACCTTACGGGGATGCCACTCCTGACCACCCTCAACGGCCTCTAGAATAGCTACCAAATCACCATCCGGTCCGATCGCCCTAGCCATCCCGTCTGAACCCATGCTCGCTGGGATACGATGTCCATTCTTGAGAAGGTCCAGGATTTCCCCCCCGACCTCAACGATCGGTAAATCGGGCAATGCATCCGCAGCAGGGCGAAGATACCGCTCCCATTTTCCAGTAAGGAAACCGACTTCTAATTTAGGTAATGGGATGGCATCTTCTAAAGAGAAGGGACCTGCTCGGGTTCGACGCAGATTTGCCAAATGCGCACCGGCTGAGATTCGCTCCCCTAGATCATGTGCAAGAGAGCGAATATACGTTCCGGCCGTACACTCGATATCCAGCACCAAATCAGGAGCTTGGTATTTCAAAACTTCGAGATGATGGATGGTTACCGTGCGGGGATCAAGGCTGACTTCCTTACCCGACCGTGCTAATTTATATGCTTTTTCGCCCTTTACTTTGATTGCACTGTAAGGTGGTGGCACTTGCTCGATCTCGCCCCGAAATTCAGGGAGTACAGCTTGGAGTTCTTCCAAGCTCGGTATTGATTTGCTTCGGCGCACCACCGGTCCTTCCGAATCGTAGGTCTGGGTTGAAGCACCGAAACTGATCACCGCCTCATAGCGTTTCGAGGAAGTCGAGAGGAACTCGCTCAATCTTGTGGCGGAACCGAGGCAAAGAACCAACACGCCAGATGCCCGAGGATCTAATGTGCCGGCGTGTCCAACTTTTTTCACGCCCGTTCCCCTGCGGACAAGTGAAACGATCTTATGTGATGTGGGACCTACTGGCTTATCAACAATCATTAAACCAAAGGCCTTCATCTTCTACTCTCCGTGACCGATTTAAGGATCCCACGTGTAGCTGAAATCACCCTCTTCGTCACCTCCTCAAGATCACCAGCGATCATTGCCCCTGCTGCTTGATGGTGGCCACCACCGCCGAACGCTTCCGCTAGTGGGGCAATATTCAAGCCGGCTCGAGAACGCCAACTGACTTTAACCGCCCCCTCAGACTGTTCGACGAAGATCACAGTCACTTCAGCCCCATCTATCGTGGATAACAGATTGATCAGATCGGCGTCGTCCTTTCCCGAATAGCCTACACGCTGACGGTCCTCTAAAGTCAAACTCGTCCAGACCAAACCGTCTTCCTGCTCTAAACGCAAGAGACCATACCCCCAATAGCGAGCAACGATAATACTTCTTCTATTGAGCGCACGCTCGTAAATCTCAGACAGTGGGGCACCAAGTTCAATCAACCGTGCGACAACATTAAGCACTTGGGGTGTCACATTGGTCGTACGAAAGCCAATGGTATCTGTTACCAATCCGGTGAGGAGGTTCGTGGCTACACGGGAGTCGATCTCGAGACCCAATGGTTCTGCAAGACCGAATAGGATTTCAGCCGTAGCTGATGCATGAGGATCGACAATGTTCACTACCCCAAAATGAGTGTTGGTCGGATGATGATCAACGTTGATATCGACACTCCGTGGAAGATCTTCTACCTCGAAACCTGTTCTCTCAACATCGGAACAATCCAGTACGATCAGCAGATTGCAATCCGTCGGAAAGGTTCGTTGTACGTCATCCGTACCAGGTAGAAAGCGGAAGCGGTTTGGTACCCCATCAGCCAGGATCGAGGCGACCTGTTTCCCGGCATTCTGCAGACTGAGGGTAAGAGCGATGAGTGACCCGATCGCATCGCCGTCAGGCCTTTCATGAGCGACCACAGCAATGCTCGTCGCTCCTTCGATTAATGTCCGAAACTCAAGGATCTCGGGTTTCACCTGTATCCCCCTCGCCTTCAGAGCTCAACATGTCCAATAACTCATCAATGCGTGCACCACGCTCTTGGGAAAAATCCCACCGAAATCGTAGCCGAGGGAAGTTGCGGAGATGAATCTGGGAGGCCAATTCACGACGCAAGAAACCTTGCGCTCCATCCAATGCTTGGAGCACCTCATCCATTCTCTCCTCACCACCGGTTGCGGTAATGTATACGGTAGCGTATGCGAGTTCGCGATCTACATCAACTGCAGTCACCGTGAGCAAAACAAGGCGAGGATCACTAACCTCTCGCTGAAACAGCTGCGATAGTTCCTCTTGAATCCGATCACCGATTCGCCGCGCTCTAGCTTCACTAACCATCTGGCAAACCTCACTCTACAGCTAAAGTCTCCTCTGTGTAGCACTCGAGGATATCGCCCTCCTCGAAACTGTCAAATCCTTTTAGGCCGACACCACACTCAAACCCCTCGCGGATTTCGCGCACATCCTCTTGCTCGTGTTTGAGTGAAGCCATCGGTCCCTCGAAAATAATCTCACCTCGACGAACAACGCGGACTTTCGAATTACGTCGCAGTTCACCTTCAAGAACCAGACAACCTGCGACTATTCCTACTTTTCGGATGCGGAAGGTGGCTCGAACTTCAGCTCGACCCAATTCAACAATTTTGGTCTCTGGTTCCAACATCCCTTTCAGCGCTTTCTCGATATCTTCCGTGAGACGATATATGATGTCGTACAACCGGATGTCAACTCCTTCAGCATCAGCGGCGCGCCGTGCTGCTTGATCGGCGACGACGTTAAAGCCGATCACAATTCCATCTGAGGCTGTGGCTAACATCACATCATTTTCGCTTATATTCCCCGTTGCACTGTGCAGCACGTTAACCTGGATATCTCCAGCGCTTAATTCTTGCAACGATGTGGTGATGGGTTCAAGGGAACCTTGTACATCAGCCTTGATCACCAGGCGTAACTCTTTCGTCTTACCTGCCTGATAAGCTTCGAAAACTTGATCCAGTGAAAGGATCTTCCGTCCCACCCGTTCTTCCAGCTGCCGAGATTTTCGTTCCTCAATGATCGCCCGAGCTTGGCGCTCCGAGTCGGTTATGGTGAACAACTCCCCAGCCATCGGTACCTCCGACAAACCTAATACAGAGACCGGTGTCGAAGGCGACGCCTCTTCAATCGCGTTCCCCTGGAAATCAAACATCGCCCGTACTCGACCGTATGTTGTGCCCAGGATTACTACATCCCCAACGCGTAGTGTGCCGTTTTGCACCAGCAGGGTAGCCACGACGCCTTTCGATCGATCCAATTCAGCATCAATGACCGTTCCTAAAACTTGGCCCGTCGGGTTAGCCATGATTTCGGTTGCATCTGAGACGAGGACAATCGCCTCAAGCAAATCCTGGATCCCTTCGCGCATCTTAGCGGACACCGGGACGACCATCGTTTCACCATCCCAATCGTCAGGCATCAAACCCACATCAGCCAACTCTTGTTTGACTCGATCCGGATTCGCGCTGGTGCGGTCCATCTTGTTCAGGGCTACCAGTATGGGGACACGGGCAGCACGTGCGTGAGCCAGAGCTTCACGGGTTTGAGGCATAACACCATCATCAGCTGCTACCACGAGTACTGCGATGTCCGCACCTTGAGCACCCCTCGCCCGCATTGCCGTGAAGGCTTCATGACCCGGGGTATCCAAAAAGGTTATCCGTTGGCCATTATGGACGATCTGATATGCAGCAATATGTTGGGTGATGCCACCCGCCTCGCCCTCGGCGACATTTGATTCACGGATCACATCTAACAGGGTGGTTTTACCATGGTCCACATGACCAAGCATCGTCACTACGGGCGGGCGACTCATTAATGCCTGTGGATCTTCATCCTCGATCAAGCGCCGCCAATAGGGTATAGCTGCCTCTTCATCACCCTCTTCAATCTCAGGAGGCAGAATTGGCTTGGCCTCAAAACCAAACTCCTCCATCACAATTGCCGCAGTATCAAAGTCAATCTGCTGGTTGATGTTGGCCATCACGCCACTCGCCATCAGGCTTTTAATGACTTCAATTGGGCTGACTTCAATTCGCGCCGCCAACTCACGAACAGTTAGACTTTCTGGTATATCAATGATTGTTTGGCCGTTCTCGCTCATACCGCACCTCCGGCTCAAGCACATTGGCCGCGCCGAGCGAGTGGGGCCATTCGGCTAGGGGGAATGCCTGAAAGGATACACTCGCGTTACGGCGCATCCAGCGAACTGGGTCGCCTTTGCCATGCTACTCGTCCGTCAACTCATCCATGAAAGCGGTCAAGGCTTCACTAGCCTCGGCCGTCAATTCAGTCCGCAATGCTCGTGCTAATGCACCTCGCAGTGCTAATTGCCAGCAAGACCTTTTGTCATGAAGATAAGCTCCACGACCAGGTTCTTTACCGGTCAGGTCAACCTGCACGCCGTCCGAACCGCGGACAATTCGGATCAGCGAACGCTTAGGTAGAACCTCTTTACAACCAACACAAGTCCGCTGAGGGACGTGACGGCGTCGTCGCGCTTTCCTAGATGTCACAATCAAATCTCTCGTACCCGAACTTTGACCTAGAAGTCAAGTTCTTCCCAATCCTCTTCCCCGCGCTTTCTACGGCGTTTGACGATCATCTCTCCCGTATCAGGGTCGTACTCAACCACGCGCGAGACCTTTTTCCGTTTCCTACGTCTTTCCTCATCAAGTGAGAAGATCTCTTCTTCCTCCCCTTCCTCCTCTACAGTGGGCACGATCGTATCCAGTTCTTCAACAAATGTTTCAAAGATTTCTTCGACCGGCATTAAGACTTCCGGTGCTTCCTCTACCTCGGGTTTTTCTTCCTCTTCACCCTCTACTTCTATGGGTTCTTCAATCGATACTTCAAGAGGCTCAGGTTCCACAACCTCCTCAACGATCTCCGGAACCTCCACCACCTCCTCTTCAACTGCGGGCACTACTTCTTCGACGATGGCTTCAACCTCAGCCTCCGGATATTCGAAGGCGGTCAGTTTCTCGCGCAGCTCTTGTATCGCCTTTGGTCCGATACCTGGCAGAGAAAGGATCTTATCCTCATCAAGCTCTAGCTGCTCCATCACTTGACCGGCGGTCTTATAATCGGCTTGTGTGAGTAAGTTCAAAACACGCGTAGAAAGCTCGATATCTACCAAGGCGATGTCATATGCGGTGGTCGGGATGGTGGCCCTAATTGTTTCTAGTACTTCTTGTTTGTGTTGACGTATGGTCTCACGCCGGCTCATGACCTCCTGTTGAACGCGATCGACGAAGTCTCTCATCGTCTGATACTCTTCTGGCGTCACGGGACGGTTCTCGGTCTTTTTTACCAATACACTTTCGACTTGAGGCATGACTTCTGCCTCGCGTTCGGCGATATCGGCGAAGGCCGGTTCGGAGGCCAGGAGTGCAAGAGAATCTACGGCTGATTCAGGCAGGCTTTTGATATCGATACGCCAACCCGTAAGCTTCGCTCCAAGACGGGCGTTTACCCCTGCGCGTCCGATGGCCAAGCTAAGCTGATCTTCCGGTACGACCACCATTGCGGTTTTACCATTCGCGAGGTCCTCGTCCAGGTAAACTCCAGCAACGCGAGCTGGGCTAAGGGCCTTGGCAATAAAAGTGGCCGGGTCGGGATTCCATTCGATCACATCGATTTTTTCGTCGTTCAAATCTCGTACAACCGATTGGATCCGAACCCCTCGCAATCCAACACATGCACCGACGGGATCGACACCCTCACGTAAGGCTGCCACGGCTACTTTGGCACGCTTGCCGGCTTCACGGGCGATCGCCTTAATCTCCACCAAACCCTGATGAATCTCAGGCACTTCCATTTCGAGTAGACGTCGCAACATCGCCGGATGCGTGCGAGAAACCACGATGACGGGTCCTCTGGAGGATTTTCGAACCTCGAGAACATAAACACGGATACGATCGCGAACCCGAAAACGTTCACCAGGTATCTGTTGATTCCTAGGTAAGATCGCCTCCGCCCTACCTAGTAACCCTACCGTCACAGCTTGAGGCGTAATGGAGTGTACGGTGCCGTGGACCATGTCACCCTCACGCTCAATAAATTCAGCATATTGTGCCTCTCGCTCAGCTTCCCTCAGACGCTGTAACATCACCTGTTTTGCGGTCTGTGCTGCAACGCGACCAAAGTTCTTAGGAGTGGACTCAACCATAACCACCCCCCCGAGCTCAGCATCGGGTTCGAACTTGAGCGCCTCTTTAAGTGTGACCTCCGTCGAAGGGTTTTCCACCTGTTCGACGACCTCCTTTTCGGCATATACACGCACTTGACCCGTCTCAGGATCGATCTTGACTTCTACATTCTGAGCGCTAGACGCGTATGTTGAACGACGATATGCAGATATCATCGCCGCCTCAAGAGTTTCCATCACCGTATCTTGTGGGAGGCCAAAGCGTTCGGTGATCTCATTGAATGCTAAGGCAAATTCACTCTTCATCTTCCTAGTTCCCCTGTCAGGCGTTAATTTGAGGCTTATACGTAGAAAAAGTGGGGAGAGCCCACTTTTCCGGAAAACCTCTCAATCAGAAACCTGCCAACCGTATTCTAGCATAGCGATGTTCACCCTGCAAGGGGCGTAGGTACTCTCTGTTTTTCCATGTAAGCCTGCAGAAAAAGGACCCCAATTACCGCAATCATTTGCCTTATTACACACTGCCTAACCATAAGTCACGAATCTCGACAAAAATCAGATTGGTGAGTGCGCTGAAAATAAACGCCAGGAGTCGGGAGGACAGATATATGTGGAGGTGTGGGTGCAGCGCAGACCTCCACATATATCTGCCCTCTTCTCGCAGTTGACCTTTCTTCAGTGGATTCATCAATCGCCCTGCATCAATTGACGCCTGTAATCAGAGCCCTTATCATACCTAAGTCAATCGGGTTTTCCTCACGAGGTGCCAAATGGAAATTGGATTAGTGCGTCTGATCAACATCGACGACGAAATGCAGCAATCCTACCTGGATTACGCTATGAGTGTGATCGTAGCTCGTGCTTTGCCAGACGCTCGCGACGGATTGAAACCTGTCCACCGCCGCATTCTTCATGCTATGCACACCATGGGTATTCGTCCAGATACAAGTTATAAGAAATCCGCTCGTATCGTAGGCGAAGTTCTCGGCAAGTATCATCCGCATGGTGACATGGCCGTCTATGACGCCATGGTTCGTATGGCGCAGGAATTCTCATTACGTTATCCACTCGTCGATGGACAAGGAAACTACGGCTCAGTCGATGGTGACCCACCAGCAGCGATGCGCTATACCGAAGCGCGTATGGCTTCCCTCGCTACCGAGATGCTAGAGGATCTTGAAAAGGAAACTGTCAGTTACATTGATAACTTCGACGGATCACTGCAAGAACCGACGGTTCTTCCCTCCGGTGTTCCAAACCTTTTGGTCAACGGCGGTACAGGTATCGCCGTCGGCATGGCAACATCGATACCTCCCCACAACATGAGTGAGGTGTGCGACGCATTGATCTATATGCTCGAAAACTGGTCTGGTTTGGAAAAGATCACCCTTGACGACTTGATGAAATTCATCAAAGGACCGGATTTTCCCACGGGAGGCATCATTCTGCATGAGAAAGATAAAGGTGAGGGATTACCTGCAGCTTATGGTACCGGTCGGGGAAAAATTACCGTCCAAGCGCGTGTTCACCTCGAAGAGATGGGGCGCGGCAGAAAACGCATCATCATCACAGAATTGCCCTACCAAACCAACAAGTCCAATCTCATTGAACGGATCGCCGAAATGGCGCGCACAGGGGGGTTGGAAGGGTTGTCCGATCTACGTGATGAATCAGACCGTCAGGGCATGAGAGTCGTACTTGAACTCTCCAAGACCGCAGATAGCGATAAGGTGCTCGGTGAGCTTTATCGCCGAACACCGATGCAGACGACCTTTAGCGTGATCATCTTGGCCCTTGTTGAAGGAGAACCCCGCTTGCTCAATCTGAAACAAGCCCTGCGGGTCTATCTTGAACATCGGCTTGAAGTGACCCAGCGTCGAGCACAATTTGACCTAGCGAAAGCTCGTCAGCGTGAGCACATCCTCGCTGGCCTTCGCATCGCATTATCAAATTTAGACGATGTGATCAAGATGATACGTTCAGCAAAAGATGTTGATCAAGCTCGTCAACGATTGCAACGTCGTCTGAAGCTAACAGCAGCCCAAGCTAACGCCATCTTAGACATGCCGCTTCGACGGTTGTCGGGTCTAGAGAGAAGGAAGATCGATCAGGAATACAAAGAGTTACGCAATCGCATTAAAGAATTGGAAGGCTTGTTGCGTTCAAAGAAGAAAATGCGAATGCTCATAGCGCAAGAACTAAGCGAGGTGAAATCCAAATACGGTGATCGCCGCAGGACACAAATCGCCGAGACCACAGGAAAGAAACGTGCTCAAGCGGTGCTAACAGCTACTGATCTGGCACCGACCAAAGATACATGGGTCACGATCTCCAGCGACGGTCTGATTAGACGTACACCATCTGCACGATTACCTCGTCTCTCAGGTCGTCTAGCACCGCAATTGGTAATTGGCGCCACCGGACGCGATACGCTCTATCTTTTCAATACCAAAGGTCTTGGCGTAGCCATCGCGGTTCACACCCTACCCGAATGTGATAACCCTAAAGATGGTGTACCCATTGCTGCGGTTACTCCCTTCGACTCTGAAGTCGAGATTGTGGCTGGGATCGCACTACCACCTAAAAGAAGAGGCAATGATTTTTATCTAAGCTTTGGCACAGCCGCCGGTATGGTCAAGAAAACGAATCGAAATGCCTTCCCGGGTCCATCTGCGAAAGCCTTTCGTGCGATCAAAGTGGCGAAATCAGACGAACTCAGGTGGGTGCACCTGACCAATGGTGAACAGGAATTGTGCTTGGTGACAAACGCGGGGATGGCAATTCGATTTCATGAGTCAGACGTTAGACCCATGGGATTATCCGCAGGAGGTGTTTACGGGATTCGCACGGATGACACAAAAACCCGCGTCATAAGCATGTGCGTAGTTGCCCCGCGGAGCGATTTGTTGTTGGTAACCGAAAATGGACTGGCGAAACGCACCCTGCTCAGCAAATTCCCCCGTCAAGGTCGTCATGGCAAAGGCGTATTAGCCTGGAAATCGGGTGAAGAAGTTCGCTTAGCTGGTGCGGTTCTTGGACGAGCGAACGATCGAGCTGTGGCTCATCTACAGAAAGGCACAGCTCGTTCGATACGCTTTTCTGATGCACCCAGGAGGCTGCGCAACGCCAGCGGCAAAAAACTTATCGATATCCAAAAAGGAAACAGGGTGACGCTGCTGACCCCTGTTGTTCCAAGACCTGTTCTCGATCCAAAAACCTAGTTTGTCGCAGCCACAGTCCCCATAGATTCGCAGACTGAAGCCTGCGGCTACACATTTGTTTTGAAACAGATGGCGCTTTATTAGACACCTCCCCGCGAGCTTAAAGCTCGTGGGGAGGTCATTTGTTCGCTTGCAGCTTGCAGCCTGTAGCTTGAAGCTCCTTATTTACGGCAACTCATAAAAAATCCGATTGGCAGCCGTTGAAACCTCGCTTGCCGGCACGATCTTCGAACCTTTGGTAAGTGTCCCCTGGTAGGGTTCATCCCCATATGCCGTCACCCAACCATCCAGCACGAATGCAAGCGGTCCACCGGCTGGAAGCCACTCACCATTGTACCGACGGGCAATATGAAAGTGGGTCCCCGTCGCACGCCCTCCCTCACAGGAGGGATGACCCAGAAGATCTCCCACTTCTACCGCAACCCCTTCCGCGATACGGCCATCCGTACCAACGTGGAAGAAAAACAGCACCCACCCTGTTCGCTCGTCACCATCGCCATCGAGATCAAGTACAACTGTGGCTTCATCACTACGAGCGATGACACCATCACCGGGTGCGGTGATCCACTCAGCCGAGAACACACAGCCACCCTCCATCGCTGGGGGCGCAAAATCCAAGGCTCCAAGGGGCAAGCTTGTCCCCCAACAGTAATGGGGGCCGGCAGAGAAATCCCATATGCGATTAGGCATGAAGGGTAAGGCAAGCTCCGGTTGTTGAAGGTTCCCTGGGATGAGGACAATTTCAGCTTCAAACGGATCTCCCCAAAGGTCTTTATATGTTTGATAAAAACCGTCGGGGCTCACAGCGTGGTCAAACTCTTGCTTCCCATGGATACCTGCGAACACCATATGTATGGCAACCGTGCCAGCGTTCTGCCAAGGATCAGGTCGTACGAGTAATCCGTCCGCCAGTTCAATCTCTTCCAAAGTTCCTGTTCTCCAGCCATAATAACCGTCATTCAAACGCTCAGCTACCCAAATCAACTGCCAAAAAAGTCCTTTGTACCGTACTTGTTCCACTCCCATGGGATAGTCAGCCTGATTACCTTCCGTCAACGGCTCAGTGAGAGCTTGTGTCTGGTGCTCCATCATCGCTAAAAGAACGCGAGGGTTGAGGGAATAATTCTTGGCGATCACCTCCACCACCTGCCATGCCTGGCGTTGGCGTTTATAAGCGAAAGCGGAGAGATCTCTCAAGAAACCTGATCTTTGATCAATCTCTTCGAAGACATCAAAATCAACCGCTGAAGGGCCGTATATAACTTCGCTATCAGGAAGGATATGAAAGGGAGAACCCGTGAGTGGCACATAGTAAGCCGGTATCTGTAATGGATAATCAGGCGGAATTGTCGTAATAGACGAGGGAAGATCAGGGTTCGCAGCAAGGATTTCATTTACAGAAGTGTTAAAGTGCGCTGCCAGCGCCGAAAGGGTATCACCACTTTGAGCACGGTATTCGAATAATTCCCCAGGGAGGTGAGGTTCCCGTTTAGGCAAAGGTGTCGGTCCTACCTCTGGAACGATCTCTTCGACCGTGGGCGTAGCATAGCTGGGCGTCGAAACCGGCCCACATCCAGCGACGAACAGGATCAACGTCATCAGCGTCGACATAGATCGAGCGCTTCGATGGATCATCTTCTTATCTGGGTCTCGTGGGTCGCACATGGGCAGGCGTAGATCACTTGATCACCTTTTACCAACGCACCTTGGTATGGCTTCGAACCAGCGATGGGAATCCAACCACTCATTTCGAAAGGTAAAGGCCCATCCGCCAAGATCCACTCACCATTGTACTTCCGTGCGAGGTGAACATGTGTACCGGTAGCAATTCCGCCTTCGCAGGAGGGATGCCCGATGAGATCGCCTTGTGTCAAGAGAGTTCCTGCCTCGACTCTGCCATTGGTAGCCACATGTAGATAGAGCAGCGCCCAACCACTCTGTTCGCGTCCATCACCATCTAGATCCAACACAACGACACCCCGCTCACTGCGAACCACATAACCATCCGCAGCGGCGACAATCCACTCATCAGATCTAACACAGCCGGATTCCATTGATGCTGGAGCGAAATCCAGCCCCGCCCACGCGCTCTCTCGTTCCCAAGCGCCATGCGGACCACCCGTAAAAGCCCAAGTACGTCCAGGTAAGAAGGGTAGAATCAGCGTGGGTTGCTCGACTCCAATCTCATAGAGCGGGTGCTGATACGCCCATGGATCCCCGAAGAACTCAGTGTACGTCTTGATTATTCCATCAGGACTGAGGTCGTATTCCCATTCGGAAGTTCGATCGTATAAGGCAAAGAAATAATGCAATGCCACTGTGCCTGCATTCAGATCAGGCGCTAAACGGACCGACGAGCCATCCTGGAGGGTGATCATGGTAAAAGTTCCAGCGCGCCAGCCGTAGTAACCATTCCCCAACTCATTCGCTACCCATGTTAATTGACGCTGTAGTCCCGGGATACGCTCATCACTGATCCCCATCGGGTATTCGAAAGCCTCGCCACGAGGGGCTTCCGGATTCGTAACCCATCCCGAATGGTGTTCAAGCAGCGCGAGCAGAAGTCTTGGGTTGATCGAGTTATCACGCGCTACACGTGCCACCACCTTAGGACCTAAAGTCCAAATGCCATCAACAACCTCTCTATACTGTGTCAAATACCCGCCCTGACTGGCTGCAAAGTCGGAGACATCGAAGTCTGTCGCGTGTGGTGAGAATATCAATTCACTATCTGGGATCAAACGCTGATTGGAACCTGTTGTCTCGAGTCGACGAGGTATGATCAGAAATTGTCCTGGATCGATTAAACCACGCTCGCCGGGCAAGGGATCCGGGGATTCGATATCTTCAGGGAGAACACCGAAACGTACCGCGACTGTCCAGAGCGTATCCCCGGGTTGAGCTTCATAAAGAAGCGTTTCAATCTCCTCTGTAGCACCGATTGTCGGCGTAGGCGGAAATGTTGGCGAAACCAACGGTTCAGGTTCAAAGGGCGTCGCCGTGACTTCAACAGTGTTTTCCACTTTCATTGTATTCGTCGCGACCGGGGAGGGGTTAGACTGCCGGGCGGTCGCGCTAGGTACGCCTCCCGATCCGATTGCGCCTGGAACTGGGACATCCGCTCGGGCACAAGCCAGTACAGAAAGTATGAGGGCGAGGATGATCAGGGTCATTCGCTTCAATGAATCGTGCAGCATCGTCCTTCTTTATACCTTATCTGGATATCTGATTATATAAACCGCGACGAAAGTAGGCTTCAATGATGACCGAACCACGGCTTAAGGTGCCATTGTACTCCCTACCTTGTCCTCCAGATACCCACCCATCCATGATGAAAGGTAAGTTTCCGTCGGCTGGGATCCACTCGCCATTATACTTACGAGCGATGTGGAGGTGAGTCCCGGTTGAGAATCCACCTTCACACGAAGGATGCCCTATACGGTCTCCAGCATGTAGGATGGCACCTATTCCTACCCGCTCGCGTTCTTCGATATGCAAATAGAGGAGCACCCATCCGGTTTGTTCATAACCGTCGCCATCGAGGTCTAAGATCACAACCCCCTCATCTGTTCGAACGACCACACCATCGGCTGAGGCGACGACCCATTCATTGGATAGCACACAACCATAAGCGTATCCTGGCGGGGCGAAGTCGAGCGCCGCCCAACCAGCTCCGGTATTCCATGCGCTATGTGGACCTGAGGTAAACGACCAAGTTTTCCCCACCTCGAAGGGCAATTGCAGATCGGGCTGATTAAGAACATCAGGATGCAGGGGTTCGACTGCAACCCCAAATGGGTTCCCAAACAGTGAGTGGTAAGTTTGATTGAAGCCATGCTCGCCGACGACAGTACGCCATTGATCATATGGATAAAGGTGTGAAAATAGATTTTGTACGCCCGCCGTGCCGGCGTTAATCCCTTGTCCAGGCACGACCACACTTCCATCGTTGAAGATAAAAGGCCCAAGCCAACCCGCTCGCCACAGGTAATATCCTCGGTTAAGTTCGTTTGCCGCGAAGGACAGCTGCCCAAACAAACCCTGCCAGTCCTCATGCAGATAGCCCATTGGATATGACAGGCTATCTGGGTGGACATCCTTATTTGTCAGCCATCCACTCTGGTACTCAAGTAAAGCCAGAAGCAATCGCGGATTGACGGAGTAGCGGTTGGCCACGAGCTGGATCAGCTCCGCTCCGCTCAGCTCCCGCCCCTCAACTTGTTCCTTAAACTGACCCAAGAACCCTCCCCAACCGGTGATCACATTATGAAGGTCAAACAAGCCACCCGCAGGTCCATAGACCAGTTCAGAATCCGGGATGATTTTAAAACTGGGGCCAGACTCTCTCAGGACGGGTGCGGGAATAAACAAGCTCTGCCATACGGCTAAGAAATTCGGATTGACGATATCGTTGGCATCTATGATCAATTGGGGACTGACACCAAAACTATAAGCAATGAGGCTGAGCGAGTCACCAGGCTGGACAGTATAATACTCACTTTTGGTACGAATAAAGGGTGCATCACGTGAGTTATCGGGGGTTGGCGTGAGATAGGGCTCACCCGGCCTTGGTGAAGGCGGTAGATAGGTAAGAAGCGGATGCGGAGGCGTAGAGGTCGCGGGCACAATGGTCGCGGTCGCCTCACCAAGATCCGTGGCTTTCGCCAATTGCCATGATACACCCTGCTCGCCTCGACCAACACATGCCGCTAGAAAAACTAGCAGGATCAGGATGAGCGCTTTAGAACGCTTCACATGCAACCCACTTGAAAGGAATTCGTGATATCCATCATACGCAGGGCGAGATTATCTCCCACTTCCTTCCCCAATCTCGTTGAATACTACAGCCAATCGCAAACCAATAGGCTCAATCTCCAGGTTCAAGTTCTATGCCAAGTCAGGGTTGGGATCTGGTTCATGAAACACCTGCTCCACTCCTGCTTGTAGGGCCTCATACAGTGACAATCCCGGCTTTTTAGATACGCGTCGTCGGAAGACATCTACTAATTTCTGGTAATACCAAGCCTGGGCTTTTTTGGGACGATTAAAACGCGACCATACAACTTCACCATCCCGTTCAAGTGCCCGATAAATGGACTGTATGTTATCTAATTTATCAGCTAGAGCAATAAGAAGAACCTCTTCGGATGCCGACTCGAGGGACCTCAGGGTATGTTCTTTCCTATGCTCCCAAGTATCCGTTTTATCAGGTTCCGATAGCAAGGACACCAGATTCGCGACCTCCTCTCCAAACCTAGTCTGGATATCCTCAAACGCAATAGGAGTATCTTCGAGGGTGTCATGTAAGATACCAGCCACAACCACTAACACAGAACAACCACATTCATGCAATATCCTTCCGACATTTAATGGGTGAAAGACATAAGGGATCTTGGTACCCTTACGGAATTGTCCGCGATGGGCATGTACCGCAACCTCGATTGCATCGAAAAGAATATCATCCATCATAAGTTCTTCCTTCAGGAGCTGGTCTTGCCATAATTTACAGTTTGGTCATGTAATACGTGAATCCTCTGAACGCAGCGAGCAGCAAACAACGATCTACATTCTTCAAAGCTGCTTTTCCATGAGGTATGCAGGTTCAGAAATATGTTGAGGTAAACCCTGATCGTCGATAAAACTCCACTCGCCCGGATCTTCGCGGAAGATAGAATAACCATGCCGTTCGTACAGCCGGCGTGCATCGTGATTGTGCTGAGCTACTGCAATGATGGCTCGTTTAAAACCTCGCTCCTTCAACGCCTTCTCAGCCTGATATATCAAGCGCGAGCCAATTCCGTGGTTCCGAAAAGGTGGCTTAATCCGAAAAGATTGTAGATATCCGGTCGACGAAATATGTTCTTGGTTGGAACGATAGTGACTTAATTGCACAAAAATCTGCCCAACGATCTCCCCACCGATCTCAGCGACGAAGAGGATCCGTCTACCTCTTCGTGCGTCCTCCATGGCCCGTCGATAAATGCGACGGTATTTGCGATATTCACCTTCCCATTCGAGGGCGAGTAAATCAGCTTCTGTTACGTGTCGGATAAGCACATGAGATGTGTCAATCACGATTCCACGCCTTATTTATTAGCTCATGAAGGAGAGCTTGCTCTTCCTCCGCTGTGCTGATGACTCCATCCAGCCATGCTGCCCTAAGAGTCCAAAGGATGTGACGATAAGTTGGGCCAGGAGGGAGATTGAGCGCTCTCAGAGTATCCCCATCCACTGTAGGCACCATATAACGCCACTCGCTCAAGTAACGATCAAGCATCTCCCGCATGGTAGCTTGATCTGAGAACGCCACCCATGTGATCACGACTGCCTCTTCCCGGCATCCATCCAATCGTGATACGAGCTCGCTCGGAGTGATACTTGCCATAAGAGAGGGCAATTCCGTACCTAAGCTGTTGGCTTGTAGGATGCCGGTTCTCATCGTTGCTGGTAAATGGAGTCGTTCACATACAGCCTGTGCCTCTTCACGGGCTAACTGATAACAGAGCAGCCCATTGAATATCAATTCGGCTGATGGCGATACTCTTAAACCCCAATTCTGTGGCGGAACAAATTCTGCCGCTTGAATAAAGTTAGCTTCTAGCCACGCATCCCATTGGAGAGAAGGTTGAATGGCGTTTAGTAAGCCCAGTCGCTGAAGCCGTGTCATGATCTCCGGTAATCGAGCTTCCCTGTAGATCAACACCATTTCGCTACGTATTCGTTCTCCACTGACACGATCTAACAGAGGCAACGCTTGTTCTAGCAATTCCAAGGTACGGCTTTCAATATCAAAACCAAGACGTTGTTCGAGGCGTACGGCTCTCAACATACGCGTCGGGTCATCAACAAAACTGAGCGAATGCAAAACACGGATCAATCCATCCTGCAAATCTCGACCACCACCCCAGTGATCCAGAAGTTGACCATAGTATCGACCATCTAAACGAAGAGCGAGGGTATTAATTGTGAAATCTCGGCGATGAAGGTCCAGCTTAATGTTCCCTCGCTCGACGGAGGGAAGCGCTGTTGGATGAGTATAGAACTCCGTACGAGCGGTGACGAAATCGAGGCTCGGAGGAAGATCATCAGAGGTTAATGATCGATCGTCAAACTCCCCCCTCAGGTTGGGATGGCTACAATCGAGCCACCACTTGGCTGTTCCGAAACGGCGGTGACTGCTCACTCTACCGCCATAAGTTTCCACCAGGCTCTGGGCTAATCCGATCGCGTCCACTTCGACAACCAGATCAAAATCGACGCTTGGCGCTCCCAAGAGCAGATCGCGCACAAAACCACCCACGATGTAGAGGGCATCATTATGCGCCTCAGCTTGATGGGCTACGAGCTTTAGCAAAGTTAGCCGATTTTCAGGCAAAGCATTCTCGAGTTGATCGATCAAGCTGGCCATCGGTGTGCTCTCAACCTCCCCCCCTAGCGTCTTGAGTATATCCGTACGGGTCACAATCCCCACGATTTCATCTGTCTCTGGATCGGCGACCGGCACTTGCCCCCATCCTTGCTGGATCATCACTCGTTGAAGATGCTGAACTGAATCCAGTGGATACACGACAAGATCACCAGCTTCCATGATGCTCGACACCGGTTGATCCTGCATACCATGCGTCATTGCCCGATCGACCGCTCTTCTTGTAAGCAGACCAACCACCCTGTCGTCATCGACCACTGGGTAACCTTCATGGCCGAAACGCTGCATCCGCTCCGCGGCTTTAAAAACTTTTTCTTGCGGATGAAGCACTTGAGGTCCACGTGACATGATCTCGCCAACAGTTTTCGCCGGTTTGATGATCTCATCGAGATGATTAAGGAGTTCGCCTTGAATCTGCTCCATGCTTCGATCACGGATCAAAGCTGCCGCTGCTCTACTGTGTCCGCCCCCGCCAAATCGTTCTGCAACCTTCCCAACATCAATTGAATCGATCGTCGATCGAGCGACCATCTGCACGCCACCATTAAGTGCCACAAGCACGAACAAACCATCCGGATCGAAGAGCTCGCGTAACTTGTGCGCTAAGGTAGAGACTTCCTCGATCATCCCCCCAGCAGAACCGCAAGCTATGATCACCGAGAGACCATGGAATGAGTAGGTTTCAGCTTCCTCAATCAGTTGATCGTACAGGACACGTTGATCTGCTGAGAGGGGATGGTCCAAGAAATTTGCGGCGATAGAAAGATTGGCACCACAATCCAGGAGCCATGCACAGGCACGGATGTCGCGCGGCGTTGTGTTCGGGTAAGACAGTGACCCAGTGTCTTCATAAATCCCCATAAGCAGAATCGTCGCCGCGATCATATCCAATTCAATCCCCGACTCTTGTAGAGCTTCAACCAGTAGCGTTGTTGTCGCACCCACCTCTTCAATATGAGTCGTCCAAGAATGATCGAGACTCTGATCGGAAGGGTGATGATCCACTACATGGATTTGGGTGTGTTTACCACACCCTTTAACCGAGACCGGAGACTGGGTATCCACGAGTGTTAGGCGTTCTACGCGCTTCCTTGTTAGGTCGCCGAACTCCACAAAGGGTAGTCTTTCGCCATAAAGCGTGAGATAAGCCTTCACGTTGCGATTAACCCGCCGAGGCAACACGGCCATCGCCTCGGGATCGAGCAGACGTGCTGCTAGAAGCGATGCGATCGCGTCAAAATCTGCCTGCTCATGAGTGAGGATCAAATGCATTCCACGACTTCCCTGTTCTGTAGGGGGCTGGCCCGCCCTCTGAATAACTTCATGAAGCTACTCTTCATACTCAATCATTGCGGATTATACAACGTGCTCGTGGGCGGGGTTAGGTGGCTATGAGATAAAAAGGACTATAATCGAGATTTGGTGAACAGGGCAAAAGAACCACTCATTAAAATATACCTTCATTTACGGTACACATCAGCGTCCTTTGTTTTGATCCTATGAGAGCTGAATTAAACTACTGCTCTGTCAACCAAGTTTTGATTTATATAGCGGAAAAAACGCCCTGAGCCTGCATTGTCCTGCCTGTCCCGAGCCATGTCGAGAGGCTCAGGATGGCACAAGAAGTTTGTTATTCTGAGCCGAAGCAAAGCATAGGCGAAGAATCCCTGTGATGTATCGAATCAATAAACATCATCATAGCGATCCTTCGCGGAGCCTGTCCTGAGCGGAGCCGAAGGGCTCAGGATGACATAAGGAGAGTGGCACTCTGAGCACCATCGGGCGCGAAGAAACCCAATGATCCATCGTTTTCATCGTGATAGAGCACTACAAGTTACTGAGCCGAGAAAGATCGCCGTGGGACTAATATCTCAACAGCTTAGACACAGATGAGGACACAATGAAGTGGAACACCTAAAGACAGTTCTCGTTTATCCTGCCAGGATGATGGGCAACCAATGGGAGTACTTGATATTAAAAAGACTCCCAAGTCGCGGTGGCGTTTGGCAGGGAGTAACAGGGCGTGTTGAGGAAGACGAAGAGATATTTGAAGCTGCGAGACGTGAATTGGCAGAGGAAACAGGATTGGATCCCCTAATTGTGAAAGATCTTCATTTTTCTTTTTCATATCTTATAAAGGATGAATGGCGCTTCCTTTATACGGATGATATCGAAAAGATCACAGTCTTCGCCTTCGCGGCGCTAGTGAAGACCAACCAAGATCCAATACTTGATCCTCATGAACATGATCAGTGGCTTTGGTGCAACATTGAGAAAGCTTTGCATTTGATCGATTGGCCGGATAATCAGGCGGCATTGAAGCTATGCGATAGAGAATTTCGCTCAATTGCGAAATAAAAGATCCCCCTGCTCGCCTCGCTAGTATCGTTGACCCACATCAGACAGGTATGAGGAGCTTGGAAATGGACAGCGATGGAATAAAGGTTAGACCAGCAACTACCGCTGACGCTGTAGATATCTCAGCATTATGTGATCAATTGGGCTATCCTGCCTCAAGCGAACAAGTTGCCAAGCGCATTAAAGCAATTCAACGCCTAGACGATCACACGCTCTTGGTAGCACATGGATCAAATAGTTCTTTAATCGGATGGGTCCACATTTATCTCTGTCCTTTAGTGGTCGCCGACCTCGAGGCTGAGATAGGAGGTCTTATCGTTGATGAGGGGTACAGGGGGCAAGGTGTTGGGAAGCTCCTCATGAGATACGCAGAGATATGGTCGAGCGAGAAAGGATGTCAGGCCTTACGTCTGCGATCCAATATCATCCGGAAAAACGCGCATGTATTCTATGAGCAAATTGGATACGGAAAGACAAAGACACAGTGGGTATTTAGGAAGGAGCTATAAGTTCTTGTAAGTAACATTCAAAGGAAAAATTTTATTCCCGGATAGGTTATCTTGAACAAGGATGAAGATTGTACGAAAAGCGCGGTCCCATACACACCAACCCTGACGCCCGGCTTATGCAGCCACGGCTTTTAGGAACACTTCTTGAATACCTCCCCACAAGCTAAATGCTCGCGGGGAGGTTCAAAAAACTAAATACCATACAGCAACGCACCTCCGTGCGGCTGTAGTTCCAACTTAAGGTGTCCTTCCGACACAACCAATTCTTCATCCCCCAACGCTTCCATGATTCGTTGTCCCTTCGTCCAACCTAGATCAGACACATCCAGTTGTAATCGTTGGATGGAATCGGAGGCATTCAGAAGGACAGCTGCTGAACCCTCTTCCGAAACACGACCGAACGCGCATACCCGTATTTTGTCGTTTACAACAAGACGTTTGAGACTACCACGCCTTAATGGGTGAAGACGATGGCGCAGGGCGATCAACTTTTGAACAAAGTTGTGGAGAGCATGATTCCATGAGGACTTATCCCATGGGAAGGTATGCCGATTAAGTGGATCCTTCTCTCCCGCCATGCCGATTTCATCTCCGTAGTAGATAATTGGCGCACCCGGATGGCATAATTGGAACAAGAACGCTTGGCGAATCTTCCTCTCATCACCCCCGCAGATTGTTGACAATCGAACCGTGTCATGAGAACCCATGGTAATGAAATGTGCAAAAGTATTTTCCTTGGGGTAGAGCTCATACAACTCTTCCACTCGATCGGCAAACTTTGAGGCTTTGATCGCACCGTCAGCGATGAAATCCAACAAAACCTCCCTGAGTGGGTAATGGATCAATCCGTCGAAGTGGCTTGGGCTAACCCAACGCGGATTTGCTTCCCAAATCTCTCCAACCAAATACGCCTCTGGATTTGCGCTTTTCACGACCTCTCGGAATTCATTCCAAAAGGTATCGTCATCAATCTCATTCGGAACATCCAATCGCCATCCGTCAACTCCCTGTTCAATCCAATACTTGGCGACATCAAACAAATATTGACGAACTTTGGCATGCATGGTGTTGAATTTAGGCAAACTCTTATAGTTCCACCAAGCAAGATAATCTTTCGCTTTCCCAGGACCATACGCGTCCACTGGGATGCGTTTAATATGAAACCAATCAAGGTAGGGTGAATGCTCTGCGTTCTCTAGCACATCATTGAACGCAAAGAAACCACGACCGCAATGGTTAAAAACGCCATCTAGAATCACGCGTACCCCATTCTGGTGAGCCAAGTCGATCAAAGCGCGAAAATCCTCGAACGTACCAAGCATGGGGTCGATCTTGTAATAATCAGTCGTGTTGTACCGGTGAACCGAGGTCGAGTGAAAAATCGGATTTAGATAAATAGCGTTTATTCCCAGATCTAATAAGTAATCAAACTTCTGGATAACCCCTCGCAAGTCACCACCATGAAATTTCCACAAAGTTGGAGGCGCATCCCATGCTTGAACATTTGCCGGGTCATTCGTCGTATCACCATTCGCAAACCGATCAGGAAATATCTGATAGAAGACGGCATCTTGAACCCAATCAGGGACAGTCATGCATACACTCCGTTGAAAGGATTATGTTTTGATGAGTATGTCGTACTTAAATATTCGTGAGACGAGTACCTGGCTCGCCTACCATTACCCTGCTTTACTCTCCGTTTCCAGCGCTGATCAACGCTTGATCGATCTTCTTGAGTGCAATATCCAGCGCCAGTTCTGGTGATGCACCCTGAATCGCTACCGCACGCACCGCGCCTTCTAAAGGCTCTATATACAAGTGCAAATCGATACGAAGCGGTAATGGTACACCGGATGACAATGAGGTTACCATCTGGATTTGTAATGCGTCGTCCAATATGAGATTACTCAGAGCAGGGAGATGATTTGCACCTTCCGGATCGCTTAGAATCAATTGGATCTCTGGCGAGAGCAAAAAACGGGCAAAGGCCCATGTCGCCTCTACATCATCGCGGGAAGAGCCTTTAATCAGATAAAGATTCTCGGTCCAAACGAAACCTGCCATTCGACGACCGGTCTCGGAATACGTGGGCCAAGGATCTATTACAAGATCCCTTACTCCTTCAAAACTCGACAATTGGCGTGATTCTAGGGTGCTTTCGATCAGCCAACCCGAGTCACCTTCTTTAAATAGGGTCATATCTTCATCTGAATTAAACCAAACCCGTCCTGCATCCCGGAAAGTTCTCATCAATCGCAACCAACAATATCCAACTTGATCCTCAAGATAAAGATTACCCTCCGCATTGAAAAGGTCTCCATCACAGACACCAATTTGGGAAGCTGAATACAGAAATCCGTAATCCAATCCAAACCCAACACTTTCATCGCCCTTAAGCTCCTGCCCCATGGATACCAACTCATCTAATGTACCTGCAGCAGCCGCCACGATAGAACGGTTTCTGTATAGGACGATCCCCTGCCTTTCGAGTGGCAAACCGATCACCGCCCCATCGTAATTCACTTGGTTCCAAGCAAGGGGATCGATAGAGGATAGAGGGTCGTTGGCTAATTGAATTGTGAGGTCCAGCAATCGTCCATCCTGCCACAATTCAGGACCCCAGCTTGATGGCCCAAAAATAATTGTGGGCGCAGTGTCCGCAGTTAGAGCCAATTCCAAATCCGATCGTAGTTCATCATTCGAGTAATAAGCGATGGCAATAGTTACCCCAGGGTATTGCTCTAGGAACGCTGAGATCACTTTGCGTAGCGATTCTAGCTCCGACGGGTTCCAATCCAACCATAATCGGACTGTGCCAGTCATTAAGGCTTTTGAATCGGGGGTTGTGGTTGGCTGAGGAGTTGCCGTTCTAGGCATCTCGGTAGGGGTACTCGTAGCCGTCGGCGTCAGTGATGGGGTCGGTTGACATGCTGTAATCACGATCACGAGAGAGATGAATACCAGTCTTATGCCTAAAGTTTTCAAAGGAGTACCCCTTTAGGGCAGCCTCGTACGAGCCGGTACGCGTATTCCATCCACTTTCGCTCCATTATGGTCGCTGCCTCCACCCATCCATCGATGAGAAAGACAAGCTCGTCCTCTAGCGAGGGTGATTATCCGATATCCAGCGATCGAGTTTACCACATATGGAATTTGAGGTTTAGAGAAGGTCCAGTATCACGACAGAAAGCAGACTGATTGAAACCCACGATATCTAATGAACAATATCATCCGATCGATGATCAGACATCCGCCTGTCTGTGTAAATATCGTTCCGATTCTAAGTACGAATACAGAATCGAACTCGGTTAAATTCCTGAACAGTGATTTGATTGTCTTTGCATACAACTTCCGTCTCATCCACATGGGCGCTCGTCACTTGAATCCCATGCACATGGATCTCGATCTCTGAATACGGAAAGGAGTATTCACCTTCCTTCACCCATTCCAGATTAATCTCGTTGCTTTCTTGGGTAAGATCAAACCGGTCCAATCTCCACTCGCCATAACCGTCCCCCTCGTCGCAATAAATCAGATCTCGTCCAGGTTCACCATCAGGTGGATAGAGATGTAACTCTAAGATGTCAGCATTTTCCATCGGTAACACGCAACCCGCTGATACAAACAAAGGAATACGCTCCAGCGAAGCGTCCAATTCAACTTCATCCGGACCTCGGATTATTGAGTCATCCCAGAAGTTGAACCAGTTTCCTTTTGGCAGTAGGAGACTTCTCGATCTTGCACTCTCCTCAAAAATTGGAGCGACCAGAAGATTCTTACCCAGCAGAAAAGCGTCATCAACCGCCCATAAGTTTGGGTCTTCAACGTCATGCCAAAACAATGGACGAACCATAGGATGGCCATATTGGTTGGAATGCCAAGCTAGGGTATAGAGATAGGGAAGAAGCTTGTAACGGAGCACAAGAAACTCCCTGATTATCGTGAGATAAGGCTCCCCGAATATCCACGGTTCACGGCGGGGGGTGAAGAAAGCAGAGTGGGTGCGGAAAAAGGGGAAAAAACTCGCAAGCTGAAACCATCGGGTGAAAAGCTCAGCACTAGGTGATCCACTGAAGCCACCAATATCAGGACCTACAAACGGAACACCTGTGAGACCGAGGTTGAGGATCATGGAGATGGTCATACGCAGTGAGCGCCACGAGCTTTCTGTGTCTCCTGTCCAATGCCATGCATAACGCTGTATACCTGCCCAGCCTGATCGGGTCACGATCCACGGTCGTCGATTGGGGCGTAATTCTCGCAAGGCTTCATAACCCGACCTATTCATTAGGAAACCATATAGGTTATGAGCTTCTCTATGATCCCCTCCTCTGCCCTCAAGGTCATGGCGAATGCTTAACGGTAATGTTGAATCACCCCACGCTGAAAACGCCGCTGGTTCATTCATATCGTGCCAGAAACCTGCCACGCCTAGATCTACCAATCGTGCATAATAAGAGCCCCACCAAGCGCGTGTTTTCGCATGAGTGAAGTCAGGGAAAGCACACCATCCAGGCCACACCGGCCCATAAAAAACCTTACCATTTGGACGTTTGCAGAAGACGTCTTCAGCCAGACCTTCGTTGTAGACGTCATATTGTGGATCTGACTTTATCCCAGTATCGAGTATGGTGACGAGCTTGATGCCCTGACTCTCCAGCTCTTGAGCTAAACCGGCTAGATCAGGAAACCGCTCTGAATCTACCGTGAACACGCGGTAACCATCCATATAATCGATGTCTAAATGGATAACACTTATCGGTAAAGCATTTTCTAAAAAGCCTGCTACGAGCTCGCGTACCATTCCCTCGGATTTGTATCCCCAACGGGATTGGTGATAGCCGAATGCCCAGCGTGGTGGGAGTGCCGGGCGACCTGTTAGTTCTGTATATCTCTCAAGAAGCTGAGGCGGTGTGCCGGTCATGAGGTAATAACGAAATGCACCACCACTGAAAGATACCTCCAAGTGATCTTCTACTTTGAAGGTCCCGTCAAAGCTGTTTTCGTAAAAGATCAATGAGTTGCCTCGTCCGTGGAGGCTCAAATAAGTTGGGATATTAAGGTACAGTGGATCATCACCAAGTCCATAGCTTCCACCGGGATCGGTATTCCACATGCGGTAGTTCCCGCTTCTCAGGTTTAGCGTTGAAGATCGATCACCTAGTCCATATAGATGCTCATCCGGTGTCAAACCGATTCGGATTGACCAGGATTCACCCTGACGTGATGGGGCTCGTTCCTCGCGCAGCAGATCCCCCTCCGCATTTAAAAACATAAGATCCCCAGCTTCAGATACTCGCACCTCAATCTGTGTGCTACGGATCCCACGATCACGAGATTCAAGTTCAACCATAGGCCAGTCGGTCTTAGCCAATGCATAAGGTAGAGGTAAAAGCCCAGGCAGCCATGTTATTCGCACCAGGTCCGGGGCTAAAAACTTCACCTCTAACTCAGCCTGAGTAAAATAGTATCGAGCTCCACTATTGATCAGATCGTAGTTGTTCAATCTGCCCGGTTGAACTACAAGTGCTAGCCGTTCCGTTTTATGGAAACGTCGTTCCAATCGATCTCGTTGTATGGCATAAAGAACGGTTCGCAGTACACTACCCATCCCGATGGAACGTATAGATCGAAGGATATCCCAGATCGATAGCATGTCCTTCCCTCCACAACTCTGAATGCCTGGTCACGTTAATCTTTTACAATATTACCTTAGGGAGAAGGTTGTATTCATCCGAACTCTCCCGTGTAAAATATATAATAATTTCTCATGAAGTCCCTAGACTCGAAGCAATGGCGCCTCATCCTTTCACCGCCTACATCCGGCGTTGAGAATATGGCTCTCGACGAGGCGATCCTTATATCTGTTACCGCAGGGGACGCCCCGCCTACGCTACGTCTCTACGCATGGGATCCCCCCTGTCTTTCCATTGGTTATGCACAACCCATCACAGATGTGGATCAGAAGATGCTCGATAAATATGGATGGGATTTGGTCCGTCGCCCAACAGGCGGGAGAGCGATATTACATACCGATGAGCTCACGTATGCCATCATTGCTACCAGCACCGACCAATATGTCGGAGGAGGCGTGCTTGAAAGTTATCGGCGTATCAGCCGGGGTTTGGTTGCCTCATTGACCCTATTAGGTCTGTCGGTCGAGGTTCAGTCCGAGCTCTCCGTTCCCGAAGAGCAACGCTCGAATCCGGTATGTTTCCAAGTTCCAAGCGCTTACGAAATCACCGTCGATGGTCGTAAATTAATCGGAAGCGCGCAGGTACGGCGACGAGGGGGGGTGCTTCAGCATGGATCTCTCCCCCTTAGCGGTGATATCACCCGAATTTGCAAAGTGCTACATTTCGAGGATGAAGCCTCTCGCTCTCAAGCTGTGAAATTTCTTCAAAATCGGGCAGCAACGGTAGAAGAACTTCTTGGCTCATCAATAACCTGGCAGCAGGTGGTCGATGCTATGGTCCAGGGTTTTCGAGAGGCGCTGGATCTTGACCTGGAGCTCGACTCCCCATCAGATTCTGAAATGTCCCACGCGGTGAAATTGACATCAAGTTGCTATACCGATCCCGACTGGACGGAGCGCGTGTAACAGCCCTATCTTTTCACAGGTAAGTCATGATCATGTCTAGCTGGGATTTCGGGAGTCTCGTGCCGAGGTCACTCTCGAGGATCAATCACACGCTCATTTCTCAACGAAAATGACATCTGGGAAGCCTATGGAACGCATCATTCGGTAGAGGTAGTTCTCCGCGTTAAGTTGTGCCTGTGCAAGAATTCCGTCCTCCAACGCAGCACGTTCGATTTCCTCTTCCGCGGCCAATCTGGCTGTCGCTTCTAGATTTACGTCCCCGTGAGTTAGTAATCCTGTATCCCGATCATAGACATACGATTTCTCGTTATCGAGTGAGGTGATAAATATCTCAGACTCCGGCAAGCGGAGGACAACTTGCCCAGCTTCATCAATCCACAGATCCTCAGGATCAAGTTTTTCTAGGTCGACACCTGCGATCACGACGCCATGTGCCACCAACAAAAGCCGATCTCCAAAGAGGAATCCGAATGGGCCTTGCCCTGTCTCTGCGATAATGACCTTCTCAACTGTATATTGCATTGTCTCAAGCCTCGCCAACTCCTGTACCTCATGCACGATGGTAACCGGATCGGGCATGACCGTTGGAGTCGGATGAAACAATTGAGACATTTGGGTCGCGATGACGCCCCGAAGTTGCTTCAATGGTTCCGTCGTCTCACGTACACCCCTGGCTAGAGTGTAGGTCAAAAACGCTAATACGATCACGACAACAGCCACCAAGATCCAGAGAGCATATTTTCTCATAGTGAGATGATTATACTGGAAATCTGCCTCACCTTGTCAGGGACCATCAACCGGGCTACACTCTTGTCATGCACATCGCTGCGTTAACCATTGAGCTACGTATTCCGGGTTGCACTTCGCTGAAGCAAAAGCGCAGTCGTCTAAAACCCTTATTAGCCAGACTGCATAAAGAATTCAACATCTCAGCTGCAGAGATCGATCACAACGATCACCATCAACTGGCAGTAATCGCCTGTGTGGTTGTCAGCAACGCTTCAGATCACTCTCAACGGGTGCTAGCAGGGATCCCAGCCTGGATCGAAAACCATCGCCCTGATCTGCAAATTATTGATGACCACATCACGCTCTTATGAAGCGTACTAACGAGCCTTCCATACCAACTGGAGGGTCATAGAACCAGAACATCCCCCTTTTAGAAGAAATATGGCTTACACAGCTGGGTGGAATATCTCGTTTTGATCTGTGATGAATGAGTTCACTGAAAAACAACCCGCGAGGAGCGGGGAGAGGTATATGTGGGGGTATGGGCTGCGCCTACACCCCCACATATACCGGTCCTACCCCCGCAGTTGACTTTTTCCAGTGGATTTATGAATTTAATTCTCATAAGGAGGAAATATGGATCTGGGATTAAAAGATCAGGTCGCTCTCGTCACCGCGTCATCGCGGGGATTGGGCAAAGCTGCCGCGATGGAATTTGCGCGCGAGGGTGCTCGCGTGGCGATTTGCGCTCGAACTGAGCAATTAGAAGTGACGGCCGACGAAATCCGTGCTCAAACGGGGGTCGAGATTTTCGATGTCCGAACAGATTTGACAAAACCTAAGGACATCGAGACTTTAGTGAAACGGACGCTGGATCATTTTGGAAGAATTGATATTCTTGTAACGAACAGCGGGGGACCGCCCCCAGGAAATTTCCTCGACCTGCAACCTGTACATTGGGAGAACGCTGTTGAATTGACCTTGATGAGCACCGTTCGACTTTGCTATGGTGTCATACCGATCATGTTGAAGCAAGGGTCTGGAAGCATCGTCGCCTCCCAATCGTATTCGGTTAAACAACCCATCGATCATTTGATCCTCTCCAATTCAGTGCGCCTGGCTGTCATCGGCCTGATGAAATCTTTGGCCAATGAATTCGGGCCCAAGGGGATCCGTGTCAACTCGATCAACCCCTATTGGACATGGACGGAACGCATTGATCAACTCCTTGCAGATCGGGCTTCGAGGAGTGAAACAACTATCAAGGAAGAAGCAGCTAAGATCACACAGGACGCGCCTTTGCGTCGCATGGGCACCATTGAAGAATACGGTCGGACGATCGTTTGGTTGGCATCACCTGCTGCTTCATTCATTCACGGTCATGCCCTGATATTCGACGGGGGTGCGGTAAAAGCTACGCTGTAGCCTTGTGGCTCACCCATCCTATTCCAATAGATCTTCATCATAAGCCGGTGGCCCGCTGCTATATTCGGTAGGGGCTGCCGGCGCGGTATCCCAGCAGAAGTGTTGTACAAGTTTATGATGAGTTACGTACGAGAGCACTGAAAAAACAACCCGCGAGGAGTAGGAAGGCGTTTAAATGGCTTTGCGGGCTGCGCCCGCAACCCACAAATACCGGTCCTAATCTGGCGGTTAACCTATTTTCAGCGGAGTCCGTTTAATGAATCAAACCACGCAGCTTTCGCTGCGTGGTTGATGATAGGGAAAACGCGGTTGCCAGCCAGCGATTCCAAACACAGGGTGAATTTACGCCGCCTGCTCCTCTTTCACCAACAAGCGACGACGGACCAACGTTCGAAGGCGAGATGCGAGCAGGCTCGCATGAATCGGCTTGATGAGATAATCGTCGGCTCCGGCATCTAGAGCGCGGGCAACACTCCCCGGAGAACCGAGGGCCGAGAGGATCAAGATCGGCACGTCGGAGAATTTCCGTATCTCCTCACAGACCTCCCATCCATCCATCTCAGGCATCAAGATGTCTAGAATGACCACATCCGGAGGCGACTCTTTACAAGCATGGATCCCTTCTTCGCCCGAGAACACGGCGTGAATCTGAAAATCCTGACCTCTCAATAGCGTTCTCAGCATAATCGAGAGATCTGGATCATCATCAATGAGCAAAACATCTACAGCCATTCTCAGTCCTTTTCTGACCTCTCTTATTATGCTGTATTTCCATAAACTTCGACCTTACAGGCACCTTGCAATGGGAATAATCCCCTGCTTGCCATCGGTTGACAGAAGGGCTAAGATACTTGGCAGGCTAACCTATGAAAGCATAAAAATGGTAGAAGAATCGGATCCGATAGCGGAAAACAACCCAAACAATTGTCCGAGATGCGGGCATCCCCTCCCTCGCGATGCCAGGATATGCCTTGAATGTGGTGTCGATCTGGCCTTATTCGCCATGCTAGCGGACAAAGCGTATCTTGATGGGGTGTCTGTACCTTCCACCTCGGCTCCCTCACCCGAAGTATTGGTCCCTCGGATCGGCCAATATTTATTAAATCAAGGTCTCCTCACCCAAGAGCAACTTGATGACGCTTTAAAACGTCAAAAACAACTCGCCGAACAGGGGCAACGTTCACTATTGGGACAGACGTTGGTGCAAATGGGATTTATTGACCAGGAGACACTTGATCGGGTCGTTACACAGCAAATCATTGAGCTTCATGCGGCGCTGCAGGAGACCAACCGCACCCTGGAAGAACGCGTACGAGAACGCACCTCCGAGTTGCGTCATGCTTTAGATCGACTCACCGAGATCAGCCAGATCAAGGCGAACCTTATCTCAAACATCTCCCACGAATTACGGACCCCACTTGCTCACATCAAGGGTTACATCGAGTTACTCGCCGAGGAGCAGCTTGGTCCTCTATCATCTGAACAAGGGCAAGCGATGGATGTAATCCAGCGAGCCTCCCAGCGATTGGGGAGATTAATCGAGGACTTGATTGAGTTCTCCACCGCTTCACGGGAGGGGTTGAGATTACAAATGCAAGACATCGCCCTTCCCGACCTAGCTTCAGACATTATCGAACGTTCCCAAGAGAAAGCCGAAAAAGCAGGCGTTACACTTCACGTCGAGATCGATCATGGGCTTCCTCAGCTCAGGGCCGATCCGGATCGCCTCTCGTGGGTCCTTTTCCAGTTGATGGATAACGGAATTAAATTCACGCCATCAGGCGGCAACGTGACTTTCACTGCCAAACAAGAAGATAAACAGGTCATCATCACCATTCAAGACACGGGAATTGGTATTCCGAGCGAGAGAGTGAATGAGCTCTTTGAACCTTTCCATCAACTGGACGCTTCTCCAACACGCCGTTATGGCGGAACCGGTCTCGGTTTGGCCTTGGTGAAGCTCATCCTCGAAGCTCATGGAACTGTGATGAGGATTGAGAGTGAGGAAGGCGAAGGAAGCTCTTTCAGCTTCCCGCTTCACGTGGCACACGGCTCAGAATGACAGGACCACTGATTCCCTCCGGACCATTGACTTACGGCACCGAACTTAATGCTGTTTATGCGATCGCGCGGGTTGTCGCTGAGACTTTCGATACCGAAGCCGGTCTTGACACTGTGTTCCGTCTCGCGCGCACGATCTTTATTTTCGATGTCGTTGCTCTTTATCTTCAAAATGAAGAATCCGGCGAGATTGAACCGACGTACGCTCGTGCCCTTGGTCGTGGTCGATCACGCGAAGCAGAGATTGCGTGGGGAGAACCAGCCGCATTTGAAGCCTTTCGCACTGGCCAGACGGTCCTTCGCCGGGAAGACGCTGGTCCCTCGGTCAAGGGTCGGGAGAGACGACGAGACTACCTCGGCTTGCCAATGATCGTTGTCGGACGGTGTGTCGGTGGATTGATCTTCGGACGTTTCGGGGGACCGTCCTATCCACCGGAGCACATCCGCTTGGCTGAATTTGTGGCTTGGCACGTCGGCCAGTTGCTGGAGAATCGGCGCATGGCACGCCGTATTGCCAGTTTGGAGGCTCAGCGTGAGTTAGCTCGCATGCAGGACGAGTTCATTTCAACGATTTCCCACGAGCTGCGTACGCCATTAGGTTTTATCAAAGGCTATGTAACAACCCTGCTCAGAAAAGATGCAGAGTGGGAGGACGAGGCCAGAGATGAATTTTTGCACATCATCGATGACGAGTCTGATCGACTGTGCGAATTGATCGACAACTTGCTTGATTCGTCTCGCCTGGAAACCGGCACGCTCAGTATGTCTCTTGCTTCAACCCTTATTGAGCCCATCATCCGCGATGTTGTGGCTCGTACCAGAGCACTGTACCCATATATGCCTCTGAATGTCGAGATTGCGGAGGACCTTCCCGTTCTCCATATAGATGCGACACGAATAGCTCAAGTTCTCAACAACCTTCTCTCAAATGCGAACAAGTATGCCCCAGGTTCTGAAGTAAACATCCGGGTCACCCGACGAAGGGGACAAGTTCATATCGAAGTGGCTGACCGCGGACCTGGAATCCCTGCAGAACATATTGCTAATTTATTTGAACGTTTCTACCGCGTTCCTGAAAGTGTAGACAATGCGCGTGGGACTGGTCTGGGCTTGTTTATTTGCCGAAAGCTTATAGAAGCCCATGGCGGCGAGATCGGTGTGGATAGTGTGCCGGGGGAAGGTGCACGTTTCTTCTTCACTTTACCAGTTCCACCCTCGAGCGCAGAGAGTGAAATGGAGAGCCAAGATGAGCGAAGAGAAGACCATCCTCGTAGTTGATGACGAACCACGCTACCTGAGATTGGTCGAAGTCAATCTCGTTACGGATGGCTACGCTGTCCAAACCGCCATGGATGGGCAACAGGCCGTCGAGGCGGTCGCCGGCGATCAGCCTGACCTAATACTGCTTGACGTGATGATGCCTGTCATGGACGGATTCACCGCATGTGAACGTATCCGTGAATTCTCCTCTGTTCCGATCATCATCGTAACAGCAAAGGGCGAAGAACGTGATCGCGTAAGGGGCTTAGATGCAGGCGCCGATGATTACATCGTCAAGCCGTTCTCCGCCCAAGAACTGCTAGCTCGAGTTCGTGCTGTACTACGCCGCGCAGAACGTCAAACAGTGGACAGCTTTCATGAGCCAGTCTTCATCCACCATGAGTTGCAGATCGATCTCCCACGTGCCCATGTCAGTGTAGCAGGTAAAGAAGTATCACTCACTGCGACAGAATATCGCCTGCTCCAGACCTTCGCCGCTGAACTTGGACGAGTACTGAGTCCGGAACATTTGTTAACCACGGTTTGGGGACCGGAATACAGCGACGATAAGGAGATCCTCTGGGTCTGCCTCAGCCGGCTACGACAAAAAATTGAGCCAGACCCAAAGAAGCCGACCCATATTGTCACCCGACAAGGTATTGGTTATCTCATGCCACCCGAATCGGGGGATAACCCATCAGAAGATTAAATCGGACGGACCCTCTCTCTTATCATCCTTAACGCGAGCCGACGATTGATCGAACACAACACAGGGCAGGTAAAGATTTATAGATCACTTTCATGAGGAGGGGCAGTTCCACGTTAGATATACATCGTAGCGAGTTTTGTTGTCCTACTTATGATGAAAATAAACATCAACAGCCTGCTCATTGCTCTTTTGCAGCCCATAGTAGGATACCCTCGTTCTGATTGAAGTAGACTTCTGCTATAATCGAATCGGACCCAAAATTGGAGCAAATTGATGAAAGACCAACCTACGCTCACCTTACGGACAAAGATGCTTGGAGCGATGTTGCGAGAAGCCCGTCTCAAATACAACATGAGCCTCAAAGAAGTTGCCGCCTTAATCGGTTCTACAAGTGGTGCAGTCTCATCTTACGAGCATGGTCGCAAAGGGATTTCGCTTCCCGAACTCGAACTCTTCGCGTATCACCTAGATATCCCACTTGAACATTTCACCACCGGTTCAACGATCCCCGGTGGACAAAAGACGGAATTCGATCCCACCACAATGGTCTCTCTTCGACAGCGGATGGTCGGTGCCTTGCTCCGCAAGCACCGCATGGAAGCCGAGATGTCCATCCGTGCTTTGGCAGATGCCGCGGGGTTACGATCAAAAAGGCTCAGCGTATACGAACGTGGAGATCGACCGATTCCGTTGCCAGAGCTTGAAAGGCTTGTGCAAGTCTTGGGTCAATCACTTGAGGATTATATAGATCGAGAAGGCCCTGTGGGAGAATGGGCCGCCAACAAGCAGGTCTTTGCGAACTTACTCCAACTGCCATCAGACCTGCGGGACTTCCTTAGCACACCTGAAAACCAGAGTTATTTAAGGGCAGCCAAGCATATCAGCGAACTCTCTGTGGAGAAACTACGTGCTCTCGCCGAGAGTTTGCTCGACCTCACATTGTGACATCTGAAATTTCTTCACCTAACGAACTTGAGCGTCTGGCGCTGAACGCCTTTCGTGAGAACCGCCTCGATGAGGCTATCCAGGCCTTCACAACTGCACGTCAGGCTTTCCTTGCTGAGGGCAATGAAGTAAAAGCAGCGGAGATGGCAAGCAGCCTCAGCGTCGTGCTTCTCAAGACAAAGCGGCCAGAAGAGGCATTAGAAGCCGCAACAGGGGCGCCTGAAATCTTTATTCAATCTGGTGAGGAAACTCTGGCGGCACAAGCTCTAGGTAATCTTGGCTCAGCACTTGAGGCCTGTGGGGATCTCAAGGGCGCGGAGGAAGCCTATCGTCAGGCCGCTGAACTCTTCGAAAACCTCGGTGACACCGAACATCACCGATATACCATGCAGTCGCTTTCTCATTTGCAGCTTCGTCTAGGTCGACCATTAGAAGCTCTCGGTACGATGCAGCATAGCTTAGATTCCCAATCACGCCCCGGAGTTCGAGATCGCCTGCTTCGCTGCTTGCTCAAATTACCGAATCGCTTCTTAGGTCGCTAATTCCGACAGCAAGGTACTTAATCAGACGGTAACTTAATGGTGAATTCTAAACATTGGTCCATCAAGCACGCAGATCTGTCTGATCGAGCCAGCATATCAGCTCTTCTATCAACTGCACGGTGGCAACATCAACATTTCGATTGGGTCAGCGTATTGGATTTGCTCAGCGAGAGCCCTTTCCTTATAGCACTTGATCGCGATCTCGTTGTTGGTTGTCTAGCATGTCCGCCCGATCCTCCTCGGGTTGCTTGGCTTCGAATTTTCTCAATCGCAGCGGATTATTCACCAGCATATATATGGGATCAGTTATGGCCCGATGCCGTCGCGCAGATCTCCGCGAACCATGTGAAACAAGCCGCAGCTCTCCTTAGCGGCGACTGGTTTGCACCGATTTTAAAAGGCTTTGGTTTTGAACACACCAATGACGTGATTTTTCTCGAGCACCGTGGAGAAGCTCCTCCGACCCCTCTCCTTCCTCTCGGCACAGTACGCACTATGCTGCCGAAGGATATTGAAGCGGTTATTGAACTAGATCAGAGCGCGTTCCAGGACATCTGGCAGTACTCCCCAGAGACGTTGCGTCAAGCATACAAACATGCAGCCATCGCGACAATTATCGAACATAACGATGAGCCGCTAGGCTACCAGATCAGCACCGCATCAATCTACGGTGCACATCTGGCACGATTAGCTGTTACTCCCCAATGGCAGGGACGTGGATTCGGCAAAGCGCTCGTTGTTGATGTTATTAATCGTTTCTTCCACCAAGGGGTGCTCAAGGTCTCTGTGAATACTCAAACCGACAATGAACAAAGTCTTCGTATCTATAGAAAGCTCGGCTTTCGCGATACCGGTTCACGACACCCAGTCTATCAACTGCAGCTAGATGGCTAGGCTTCCAAGATCAAGAGATGGGCGGATTAGAACGACCATTACACGAACCATGCACATACAAATTGCTAAGCCCCAAGAAGGTGAATTTTCTCCTGTGTTTCTTATGCTGATTCTTCATCTCTTCCGGAGGAATAAGACAATTTACCTGACACTTGATGGGGCTTAGGCTCGATTTAGAAACGGTATAAAATTATCTTTTCTAAGAGGTAAGTAGATCTTTGCGAGCGAGGGAACAGGTTGTTCGATTCCGCCTTCAATCTTGACCTGATATCCACAGACAAGGAGCATCATGAGCAAATCACAATTCAACCGCAGTTTAAAGAAAATATCAGTAGATCAACCATCCAACGCAAGGCTTGACGGTCTCAACACTCTCATGTCAAGGCGAAGAAGACTACCATCAGTTGTTGGCTTACTTCTCATCGCCTTTGTAACCCTGAGCACTTCTCCCGGGTGTACCCCTCAGACTGTGGCCACAGAGAAGGTAGCCGCCACCGAAGCGATTGAAGCCCCTGAACAAGATCTCGAGCCTTCCGCTGAGGCAGGTGTACAAGGACCTGTTCAGTTTGGTGACGCTTCGATTGAATATGTTGAATCGATTTCGGAAGATGAGACCTCAGGTCAGATACTTACAGTTCAGGTGACAAACCCCACAACCGGCGAAATCGTCGTGACAATCCCGTGCGGGTTGATCTTTGATCCTGGACCTGAGAGTGACGAACAACGTCTCATGGTCATCCAAGAAGCTTCCGCCTCTCTCCTTCCCGGTGAGGAAGCTACGCTAACGCCTTACGTGATCTGCATCGATAGCAGCAACGCCATACCAGAAAGTGGATCAACGTACCATGTAGGTGTCATGGCAACAGGCGACTTGCTAAAACTAGCTCAGTGTATTTGCAAGGAGACCTTGGTGGACATCGAAATGGATCCTCTCGCTTTCATGGACCAGTTTGGACTGCAATTTGCGGTATGGACCGTCAGCGATGGGCTTTCCTTCGAAGAGATGTTTGAAGGCATGGAAGAAGCAGGAGGAGCTCTCGGAGAGATAAGTGCAGAGGACTTCACCGAGGAAATGGAAGAATTGTTTGGAGGGGTGATGGAGATCTTCCAGGGCGTCGGACAAGACTGGCTAGAGAGGTGCCAGATCGAGATTAACCCCTAAAGACTCATCCGCAAAATACTAGCGGTGAACACCCGGCGCTCCTGCGAGCGCCGGGTGCATTCTTCACTACTCTTCAGGGAGATTTCTCAGCCTGAGCAGCCCTTCTAACATGTCCACCGGTACGGGGAAGATGATGGTGCTGTTTTTCTCCACCGAGATCTCGGTAAGTGTCTGTAAGTAGCGCAGTTGAATCGAGACCGGTTGTTTGGCCATCAATTGGGCCGCTTGTGCGAGTTTCTTAGCGGCATCAAATTCACCTTCGGCGTGGACGATCTTCGCCCGCTTCTCGCGTTCCGCTTCTGCCTGCTTGGCCATCGCTCTTTGCATGGGTTGCGGTAGCTCGACGTCTTTAACTTCGACGATGGTAACTTTAACACCCCATGGTTCAGTCGTTTCGTCGATGATCTGTTGAAGCTGCTGATTGATCTGTTCGCGTTTAGATAGCAGATCGTCGAGCTCTGACTGACCCACAACATTTCGGAGTGTCGTTTGGGAGATGTTCCATGTCGCGCGTTGGAAGTCTTCTACCTGGACGATAGCATCACTGGGATTCACGACGCGGAAAAAAACCACCGCGTTAACCTTTACCGTCACGTTATCGCGCGTGATGACCTCCTGTGAGGGAACATCCAGCGTTACCACACGAAGATCCACTTTAATCATCCTGTCGATGATTGGGATGATAAAGAACAACCCAGGCCCTCTCGCACCTACTAATCGCCCGAGACGAAAAATGACGCCTCGCTCATACTCCTGCACGATCTTAATCGCGGCAGGAATTACCGAGACCAACACCAAAATGAGGAAGATCAGGGGTAAAGACTCGAATAGGAAATCCATCTCAAATCCTTTCTATTAATCATTAAATTCTCATTATGATTATAGTATGGTACTTTATACTTGTGGAGTTGAATCGATGACCTGCATTGGAAATTCTATCCAATGACAGATACCAACGGCCTCTGCCGTTCAGGAAGGGAAAAACTGACATGCAACAGAAACAGGACCAACTAACAGCTAGCGACAACGTGCAACTATTTTGGCGGGCGTGGGAACCGGATACGCCAGCACGCGCAACCGTCTGTCTTGTGCATGGTATAGGTGAACACTCCGGTCGCTATGAACATGTAGCCGCTGCTTTTACGGGAGCTGGGCTCGCTTTCCATGCCATCGATCTACGCGGTCATGGGCGTTCAGAAGGCCCCCGCGGCCATACCCCTAGCCTAACCCAATGGTTTGACGACATTGAGTTATTACTATCTCGGACTAATCCAAAGAAGACCCGGATCCTCTACGGACATAGTTTGGGAGGTGCATTAGCCCTGAGCTTTGGGCTTCATCGACCCGAGCAACTCAATGGCATTCTCGCCACCGGTCCTAGCTTGCGCATCAGTGCAGACGTGCCCCCTGTAAAAGCGCTCATGGGAAAAGTGATGGCTGGCATATGGCCTACATTTTCGCAACACAGCGGTCTCATCGCCGCAGATCTCTCGCGCGATCCACTCGTTGTTCAGGCGTATATAGACGACCCATTGGTCCATGATTGGGCAAGCAGTCGATTGTTCGTTGATATGGTCGCAGTAGGTGAGGAAATGCTGGAACGGGCTGCCGACTTTCATTTACCTGTGTTCCTTATCCATGGTGAAATCGATCGCTTATGCGATCGTTCCGCGACTGAGGAGTTCTATGAAGCGATCGGGAGCTCAGACAAGACCTTACACATCTGGCCAACCCTTTTCCATGAGGTTCATAACGAACCCGAAAAGGATCAGGTCATTCAGGAGATGGTCGAGTGGGTCTTGGTTCATATCTAGTTCTCGGTCTCCATTCAGTAGTCAGTATTCAGATGTCAGTAGTCAGACATCAGTATTGAATTGAGTTGCTGCTTTCATGGAGCGTCCGCACTTAAAAATCGTCATTACTGATTACTATGTACTGATTACTGTGTACTGATTACTGTGTACTGATTACTGTGTACTGACTACTGACTACTGTATGATATGGACAAATATCCTCTTCTATGGGAGGATTGAGACCATCTTAATGAGCTAAGGGTTGGTATGAGCAAACGCGCTGAAATACGCGAAAAACGAGAACGTCAACGTCGACAGCGACAATTGATCACCATCTTAATTATTTTCGGGGCCGCTTTGATCCTTCTTGCGATCATCCTCTGGCCTCAATTCGCCCCCCTCGAGGATATCGTTATTCCTCAAACAAGATCCTTCCCTTTGGCGGATGGCACCGCCATGGGAGATCCTCAGTCACCGGTGGTGATCGAGGAATTTTCCGATTTCCTCTGCTCATACTGTGGCGCTTTCCACAGGAGCACTTTAGGGCAAATCGTCGAGCAATATGTCGCCTCCGGACAAGTCTACTTCGTTTTTAACCCCTTCCCTCTCGGTCAGGAGTCCCTCCCAATTGCACACGCGAGCTTATGTGCCTCTGAACAAGGAAATTTCTGGCAATATGCTGACTTTCTATACGCCAATCAAGCCAGCTTGTACTCGACAAGAAATATCGATCGCCTTCTTGAAACAATCGCTGAAAGCGCTAACCTTGATGTTGGTCGTTTTCAAACTTGTATGCGTGAGAATCGATACGAAGGTCAAATCCAAGACATCTATCTCAATGCCGCCAGTTACGAGATTACTTCTACGCCCAACTTCCTGATCAACGGCAACCTCTTTCGAGGAGCGCAACCCTTCTCCGATTTCCAGGCTGAAATCGAGGCCGCGTTGTCTGAGGTCGCAAGTCCCTCTCCATAAATGTCAGAAATTCGTCGAAATAGAAAAACAAGCACCCTCTCCCTTTCAGGGAGAGGGTTTGCGTCCTCCATAAGCAGGTCGGGTTCTCACGCCCGACCGATTCTTTCGCCCTCTCCCTTTCGGGGAGAGGGCGGGGTGAGGGTAAAACCCACTTGTGATATTAGTTTTCAACCTAGGACGGTGCCATTCTGGCACAGCCTCGGTTTCAACAATACCCCACCGATATGGTCCGCGCTACCCCATGCCTAACAAACGCAATAGATATACCAAGAGGGGTGCCACGAGCAGCGCTGGCAGCAAATTCCCTGCGCGAATGGGTCGCAGTTCCAATAACGTTCCGATGGCTAGACCTAAGAGTAATACGCCGCCCACAGCGGACATCTCTGCTATCATCACCTCATCCAGGAAAGCCTGAGCCTGTGCTGCACTCAAACTTATACCGCCCTGGTAGGTCAGAACCACAAGCACTGAGAAAAGCACACCAAGACCCAGGGTTGAGGCTAGCGCTAATGCAGCAAAGCCATCGAGCACCGATTTAATCGCTAACAATTGGTAATCTCCAGTTAGACCATCTTGGATCGATCCGAGAATCGTCATCGGGCCGACACAAAAAAGCAAGCTCGCCGACAAGAACCCGCGGACAAATCCGCTTCCAGCCGTTGATTCAATTCCCCGTGTGAATCTGACCTCCAATGAGGCTCCTAGAGATTTCAATCGATGTTCAATCCTCCACCACTCTCCTAACAAACCTCCCAGCAGCAAGCTTATAAGCGGTACAAGTATGTTCTCCCCTTCTACATCTAGACTGCTGATGAACATACTGACACCAACAGCTAGCGTGAAGAGCCCCAGGGCTATGATAACCGTCTCTCGAAACCGTGCTTTCAGTCGAGGGCCGAAGATTAAACCCAGTGTGCCCCCGATCAACACGGTCGCGATGTTGATGATCGTCCCGGTCACCCGCCCTCCCCTTTGGTTCGGTTCGTGTGATCGATACCTGCTTCATGATTTTCCAACAATAAGAGTACGAAACATAAGCTGGACAATCGATTGAGATACCGCAGCAGGTACGGATTCGATAATTCACCTTCCTCCTGTAATTCTGCCACCAAGCGTTCGGCCCGACGAACGATTGTGCGTGCCAAGTCGAGTGCAGCTCCCGATGTGGTACCACCTCCCAACACAAACTCACTTGGTACATCAAGATCACTGCCAAACCTCTCGATCTGGACTTCTAGCCACTCTATATGTTGGGCTTCGATTGTCCTGAATCGCTCTGCTTCCTCTTTTGTTGCAGCAACCTCAGCCATCAGATGGTAAAGATCACGTTGTACTTGAGTCAGTACTTCGCAAATTTCTTCCGAAGCCAGCAAAGACCTCGCCAAGCCCAAAGCTGCGGAGGCTTCATCCACGGTTCCATAGGCCCACGGTCGGAGGTCGTGTTTAGGTACGCGACCTCTTCCTAACAAACCCGTGGTTCCGTCATCCCCTTTACGTGTAAAGAAACGTGACATGCGTCGATTATAATGGGTTTGGCAAGGTGCGCCTATTACCCTATAATGGCGTTGTCCATGCTGTTTGATTAGGGGGAAAGAATGTTTCAAAGCAGCAGAACATTTCTGGCCGGTCTTACGATCGGCTTGATCTTTTCTGGAGCCCTACTGCTTGTTATCTCCGAGCCACGTGGACAACCCATTGAACTGCTACCGCCACCCACACCAGAATCGCTTCGTGTTCATGTAGCAGGAGCAGTTGTTGAGCCTGGAGTTTATCTATTGCCCATGGAAGCGATCGTCTCCCAGGCGATTGAGGCGGCTGGAGGACCCCTCGAAGAGGCGATTCTGGACATGGTTAACATGGCCGCTGTACTCGAAGATGGCCAGCAGATCTATGTTCCGGTTGAGGGTGATAACACCACTGAGACCTACTCCCCTGTTCCGATCTTCGTTCCAAATTCTGTAGACAAGATAAACATCAACACCGCGGCGGCTGCCAAACTCGAGACTTTGCCAGGGATCGGTCCAAGCCTGGCAAAGAAAATCGTCGAGTACCGCGAGACGCATGGTCCTTTTCTCAAGATTGAGGATCTGCTCAACGTCTCAGGCATTGGACCATCTAAGTTCGAATCGATCAGGGATTTGATCACCATACGCTGAGATCATAGGCTGATATTGTCTTCGATGATATTGACGACCCCGATTTCCGAAGTTGCCAAAGCGATACCAAAGGACGTATAAAATTTCATCCACTCCTATGTCATTCTGAGTGAGCCCTTCGGCTCCGCGAGCGAAGAAACCCTATGCTGAAACTTATGCACTCGTTACATCACAGGGATTCTTCGCGCCTAGCGGCGCTCAGAATGACAACTTGCCGACAGCAACAATTGTTCATCAAATAAGCGTTGATAGATTTCTAGTCGTCCTGACCCCCACCCTTGCCAAGTATTTATTCCATGCATGGGAAATTGTATAATCTCCCTAAATGCCTGAATTGCCTGAAGTTGAGACCATTGCGCAGACATTGCAGCATGGAAACGGCTCACCGCCGCTTCCCGGTCAGCGCATCAAACGGGTGACCATTCGTTGGCCGCGCCATATCGCGATGCCTTCCGTAACTACTTTTAGACGACGAATACAGGGGCGTACAATCAAAGAAGTTGATCGGAGGGGAAAGTATCTTGTCTTCCCACTCGACTACGGCACAATGTTGATCCACCTCCGAATGAGCGGTGATTTAGCACTGGTCCCCTCAGATACACCAGCAGGAAGATACGACCGGACGGTCTTCTATCTCGAAGATGGTCAAGAGTTGCGGTTCAGCGATGCCCGAAAATTCGGCAAGATCTTCTTGCTCAATGATCCGGATATCATTCTTGGAAAACTCGGTCCCGAGCCTCTGGACGCAAGCTTTACTCCACTCATACTGGCGTCACGCCTTGTCAAACGACGCAGAGTCCTAAAACCTCTGTTAATGGATCAGACTTTCCTCGCCGGTTTAGGGAACATTTATACAGATGAAGCGCTGCATCATGCGCGACTGCACCCCCTACGTTGCAGTGACAGCCTCGACATGAATGAGATAACAGCACTATGGCAAGGTATCCGAGATGCGCTTAATATGGGATTGCATCACAACGGCGCAAGCATCGATTGGGTTTACCGTGGGGGCGAATTCCAGCACCACTTCAGAGTTTACGGTCGATCCGGAGAACCGTGCCTAAGATGTGGCACGTCGATCGAAAGGATCATCGTTGGCCAGCGCGGAACCCATTTCTGCCCGACATGTCAAGGGAAGGTTGACGTATGACCGCGGACAATAATTTGGTCATCGGTGTTGTGCTGATCGGTATCGCACTGATTCTCGCTTTCTTAGCCTATTACATCCTCACAAGCGGTAGACAAGAAGAAGAGATCGACGAAGACAAGGAAGCTGCGGCTGAACCTGATAGGGTATCAGCTGAACAAGAAACCACCGAGGACGAGCGATCCTTTCCTCAAGACGATGAAGAGGTGTCTATTGAGGAAGCGCCTACTCCCCAGTCCGAGGCTCAGCCTGAACCTCCACCGATTGTAGAAACTGAATTACAAGAAACTAACGAAGAGGAACCTGAATTAGAAACCGTCCAACTTGAATTCCCTAAGGGTGAACGGGTCATGATCCCTATCGCAAATTTAATGCGCGATGAGGGCACTGGCGAATTGATCGTACAAGTGGGCGATCGCGAATACACATCTGCGGATCAATTGAGGGTCTCAGATGATTGGAATCGTGTTGAATTCGCCATCTTAGATCTTAACAAGTGGCTCACAGGGGCTGACCTCAATGAGCGAATTTCGGATAGAGAACGCGAAAAGATTCCCCTACAGCCAACAAGTATGATCGAGCAGATCAACGAGATCCTTAAACATCAATTAGCTGACTCTTCAGAGGAAAACAAAGCTATACGTTTGATTGAAGGGCCAGGGGGTACCGTGAGGGTGCTCGTTGGTGTCCACAGTTATGCTTTCGACGAGGTACCGGATTCGGACATCCAAAGAGTTATTCGAGAGGCTGTAGCTGCCTGGGAAGAGGATCAATGAGAGGTTGAGCCGCTTCAATCGGCAAGATATCCTTCCGTCCGTCACGTTCAACGAGGTGGACGACAGGCATGAGCGGGTCATGCTCTAGGAAGAGCCAAGCCCGCTTTTTTAATGCCCAGTGTTGCCAGCGTTTCTTTGTCTCAACATTCTCCAACGGTAAAACATCGTAAGCCGTTAACCATGAGGTATGGGCAAAATGCACCGCATAGGTGGCCATATCCCCAAGATACAATCCATCCCAAGAATCCGCTCGCAACCGAACGGATTGATGTCCTCGGGTGTGTCCAGGTGTCACAATACATTCAACTTGATCGGTCACCTCCGTGTTTCCATGCAACAAGCGTAACCGGCCCTCCTCCATCAAAGGTACATAGTTTTTATGGAAATAGGTACCACGAGTGCGTTCATCTGGATGATATGCTTCCGCCCATTCGATACGCTGGACCCAGTATTCCGCTCTCGGGAATGTTGCTACGATGGCATCCCCTTCACGAGTCGTGTTGCCCCCACAGTGATCAGCGTGGAGATGGGTGTTAATCACGATGTCAATTTCTTCCGCTGAAATACCGATCTTCGCTAGAGCTTTTAGTAGATCACCGTCAGCCCTCTCCAATCTCCATCGTCCCCTCTCCTCGGGTTTTAGCTTTGTACCCAAACCTGTATCAACCAAGATCGTTTTCCCACGAGATCTCACCAACATACAGGTCAAAGACATCGGGACAGTATTATCTGATCGTAGAGGGAAGACGCGTTGAAACAATTCCCTCGGTACAAGCCCAAAGGGACCACCAGCGTCTAACCAAACCACGCCGTCACTGACCAGATCGATCTCCAGGTCACCGAAACGCATTCTTCCCCCGCTCAATTGGATGAGGAGATGAATCCACTGAAGAAGATCAACTGCGAGAGGAGGACTGGTATATGTGGGGGTGAGGGCTGCGTCCACACCCATCTGTCATTGCCAGCCCCACAGGGGCGAAGCAATCTCCTCAACCAAAAGATTGCTTCGTCGCCCTGGCGTGCTCGCAATGACAGATTGAGGGAAGACTCCTCACGGGTAGTTTTCAGTGCATTCATAAGATCGCAGCTAGAAATTCAGACTCAAGACTTGCTTTCTTCTGCGGAGGTAAAAAGCTGGCCTGAAGAGCCGCAAGGATTAAACCTTTAATACTTTCATACGAAAGATCGAGCGCGGTTATTGCGAGCGTATATTCATCCGACAAACGAGTATTCGACACACCTGGGTCATCGGTGTTCAACGTCACTTGCAATCCCGCTTGAAGCATCTCGGGAAGGGGATGATCGCGGATATTAGAAACGGCTCCTGATTGTATATTGCTGGTCAAGCAGATCTCAAAAGCCACGCGCTGATCACGTGCCAACCTCACCAACGCCGGATCCTCCATGACCCTCACACCATGTCCTATCCTTGGCGCTCCCATGGCTTCAATCGCGAAGCGAATATTTTCGGGTCCTGCCCACTCACCAGCGTGGATGCTGATTCCCAGACCGGCTTTCCTTACCGCGGAAAAAATCGGTTCGAACGGCTCGGCTGAATGACCAGCTTCGTCTCCCGCCAAGCTTAAACCGACGACACCTCGATCACTGCGATCAAGCGCAATATGAGCAACTTGTTCAGCGTATTTAACCCCCTCGTGACGATTTACGCTAAGGATCAATCCGAGCTCCAGTGCATGCTCTACCGCGGCTGTGGAAGCCGATTCGATGACCCAATCAACGACCTCCGATAGCGGGAATTCCCCCGTCTCAGATAAGGCGACGGGAGTGAAATGCAACTCTAGATAGCGAACGTTATCTGCCGCTGCATCAGCGATCGTCTCCCAAGTGAACCGATGTATGATCTCGGGAGAACGAAAGAAGCTCCTGAGGTGCTGAAATTTAGCCAGGAAATTGGCCGAGGTTCGAGGTTCACCTGGTTGCATCTGAACCATTGCCTGTAAGGCTTTCTTGTCACTTGGTAGGTTAAGCCGCTCGCGTCTTACCAGGTCGATTAAAGTCTCGACACGCAAAGAACCTTCCAGGTGACGGTGGAGATCCACTTTCGGTAATCTCTCCATTTCAGTATGGAGGGTAGACGCGATTTCAGACACGAGGATACCTTTGTGTCGAGTCGGATGCAGATGGGGGTATCATGGATCTACGTTACCACCAAGAATTGGGAATGGGAACAGGTAGATTGTCCCCCTCAGCTATACACAAACACATCGACGAAAACATTAACCAAGGAGCCTCATCAACGACGACGTTTCCGCTTTCTTTTGCGTTTCGTCTTTATCGTTGCCTCTTTCGTTTCTATCGGTGTTTTCTCGCGCGGTCTTCGTGGCGCGGAAACCGGTGCTGTCGAAGGACGTCCAGGTGCCCACATGCTGAACAAGCGAGAAATCACACCGGCACGAATGTCAGCTAAAAGCTGACCAAACATGTCAAAAGCACGACTCTTGTATTGCACCAGCGGATCTCGCTGTCCGTAAGCCTCGAGGCCAATTGACGTGCGAAGAGCTTCCATACGGGTTAAGTACTCTACCCACAGTCTATCGCCGACGGAGAGGATTAATTCGCGGTAGATTTGGCTCAATGCCCCTTCTCCGAGAATCCGCTGAATATGATCTTGGATCTCATCAGGAAGCTGGTTGATGGGGCTTTCGATATCTATCTGAGTGAACTGCTCCTCTCTAATCGCTGCTCGTAAGGTATCACGGGTACGCTGATCAAGCTGATCCAGCCTGCTTCCCGCGTAACGAGACATTTCCGCTCTGCCTAATCCCAGTTGGAGCGCAGCGCGAGCACCCTCGAGATGAGACATAACCCGCTCCACCAGTGATGTATGATCCTCTCCCTCCAGCAATCTTGCCGCGGAGTAGACGTATGAGAGACGAGCAACAACCACCGACTGACGTTGGTGCGTCTTGCGATCGAAGTACGCTCTTCGACCATAGCTCATCTGAACCAGGAGACGATTGATTAACCCCTCGTCCACCTGATCCGCTCGCCCGAGCGCGTTCTCCAAATCACGTTCGATATCTGTCAACAGTCGTTCTGTCCGCTCCTCCCATACCCTAGAGAAGGCATCACGTAAACGCTCACCCGCCACAAACCAATCAATGGGAGTGGTCATCTGGGATTGAAGTTCAAGCGGTTCACCCACACGGCGCTCAACAGCCTGAATGAGGCCAGCCCAGACGCGCAAACTTAACCCACTTTCAATAAGCTGGGGCATATTGTCTCGGAACCTGTAAGGATCCGCTCGCAATTGGTCGAGGACATCCTCACTCATTTGGATTCTCATACCAGATGCGGCTTCCACTGCGTTAATCAGCTCAGTTAGATTGACCTCGGATTCCGTCTCCTCGGCCTCTAAAAACGCACCTTCGACCGCCATATCAGCCATCTCTACCCTTTGCGCGACCTGGTCTTCCAAGCGCTCGACAGCGCGTGTGAGCTGGTTTTCGATTGCGAGCAGTAGATGTTCCTGCTGTTCTTCAAGCGCTTGACGTGCAACCGTAAGCAACGCTTCTTGTAACGCATCGGGCTCTCGGTTTGTTGATAGTTGGTCAATCAACAGACGCAGCATAAACGACGGATACGGCTCTTCTGCGTCCAAGTCGACCGTCGGCTGCATTTCCTCGAGCCAGGCAAGTAATCTCCACAGGCCTTCTGGATCATCTAATGCGGCCTCAACGTGACGCTCGATTTCGAAATGCAACATCTCAGCGATATCATCGCCTAGGTCATCTTTCGCGAAGACGCGATTCCGCTGACCATAGAAGACTTCCCGCTGTTGATTAAGCACATCGTCATACTCGAGCAAATGTTTACGAGTATCAAAATTAGCCCCCTCAACCCGAGTCTGGGCTTGCTCGATCGTCCGATCGACAATGTTATGCGCAATCGGCATGGCGTCATCGATGTTTAGCCTCTGCATGATATTTCCGACCTGAGATCCACCAAAGATACGCATCAGTTCGTCCTCCAAGGACAAGAAGAATTGGGACGAACCCGGATCACCTTGACGGGCGGCACGGCCACGCAGTTGGTTGTCGATGCGACGCGCCTCATGTCGCACACAACCGATAACATGCAATCCACCTTCTTGAAGTACCTCCTCACGATCTGTGATAAACCGATCAAATTCTTCAACATCTGATTCATAAATACCCATTTCACTGCGATTAATTTCGGCGTATTCGCGACGCCATTTCTCAAGTCGCTGAACATGCGATGCCTTGCCGTATCCTGTTCCGGAGCCGGCTCGCAGTATGCGGGCCATTTCCTCACGGTCTTGGTCTCTGCCGGTTTTCTCGTAGGTTTCACGGGCCACACGGGTTACCCGACGTGCAACTTCGTCGCCCAGGCTTCCACCAAGCACAATATCCACACCGCGTCCTGCCATATTGGTGGCAATGGTGACCGCGCCTTTCGCTCCCGCTCCTTCGATAATCTGTGATTCTTCGGTATGCTTTTTCGCGTTGAGCACATTGTGCCGAATACCACTCCGCAATAGATTAACAAGCTGTTCGTGATACTGACTGTCAAGATCCAGAACGCGAGCAAGTCGTTCGATATTCTCGGGTCGAGTTGGATTCAGAGAGATACCGAGGGGTTTCCCGACCTCACGTAGAACTTTCTGATTGAGCTCCTTGAGCGGCATGCTGAGTGGATCCAACTCCTCCACTCGCATGCCGTCAGTCGGAATTTCGTTTGTCTCAAGATAAGCATCCCGCAAAATCATGGTCAAAGCTAATCGTTGGAGCGGCTCAGCTCCCAACCGATTGGATATCGTCTCCGACAGCTCTACCGAAGTCGTGCCGACAAGCAGTGGCTGACCTCGCGCATGTCGCTGAAGGATCTCGGAGGTAACCGCTCTCAGCTTCGACTCCTCCGTCCGATACACCACATCTGGATAATCCTTGCGACGCCAGAAAACCGGGAACTTTTCAGCATCATCAGTATTGGCGTAGTAACTGAATTTGTTACCGTTTTCCCTGTACTCAATCTCCATAATCTTCGAATCAGGCTTCATGGCGATGAATTCCAGGTTTGTAGGCAGCGGGATCACATCAACGTTGTAAATCTTGTTGAACTCTTCTGCTTCAGTCAGTGCAGTACCGGTCATACCGCTGAGTTTTTCATACATCCGGAAATAATTTTGTAAGGTAACGGTGGCGTAAGTGACATTCTCTTGCCTCACGCGCACCCCTTCCTTGGCTTCAACGGCTTGGTGGAGGCCATCGGACCAGCGTCTTCCGGGCATCAATCGACCGGTGAATTCATCAACGATAACCACCCTGCCACCCTGCACCACATATTGTTTGTTACGACTGAAGAGATGCTCCGCCCTCAAAGCCTGTTCCAGGTGACCAAGCAAGCGCGCTTGTTCGGGCGTGATGTCCTCCGGGCGATCAGGGTCGCGCAATGGCGACCCGATCAATTGCTCGACATTGTCCTCGCCGATCTCCGTCAGAGCAACCGTGCGATCGCGTTCACTGATTTCGAAATCTTCTGGACGCAACTGCTTCACTACACGAGCCATCTGCACATAAAGTTCTGGGTCCTCCTGTGCGGGACCAGAGATGATAAGCGGTGTACGGGCTTCGTCGATGAGAATGTTATCGACCTCGTCCAAGATGGCGAAATGATGGCTACGCTGAACACGAGCCTCCAGGTTCCTGGCCATATTGTCTCGCAGGTAGTCGAAGCCAAATTCGTTGTTCGTACCATAGGTCACATCGGCAGCATACGCCAATTTACGGTCGACAAGTTGGAATTGATGCGCATCCTCTTGGGCAGATTCACGACTGGGATCGTACAACAAAGCCTTTCGACCACCCTCGGTGCGCGCAGCCTGTTGCAGAACACCCACACTGAGACCTAAAAAATGGAAAACCGGACCCATCCAACGAGCATCACGCCGGGCCAGATAGTCGTTTACGGTGACAAGATGGACACCCTTACCCCCGATTGCATTGAGGTAGATTGGCAATGTAGCAACCAGTGTCTTGCCCTCACCAGTACGCATCTCAGCGATTGTGCCTTCATGCAGCACAACCCCCCCGATTAACTGGACATCGTAATGACGTAAACCGATGGTGCGAACGGATGTCTCTCTAACAACGGCAAAAGCCTCGGGAAGCAAATCGTCTATCGTCTCACCATTAGCTAGACGTGTTCGAAACTCCTCCGTCTTTGCCTGGAGAGCCACATCGCTCATCGCCTGCATTTGCGACTCGAGGGCGTTAATCTGAGCCACAACCTCGGCGTAACTTACAAGCTTGCGCTGTATCGGATCACCACCAATAAGCTTGGTTAAACCTTTAAACATTTACTGGACCCTTTCAGGCCGGATTATAGCATAGGGGCTCATCTGAGCATTTTGTGAACTTTTACTTATACGAGACAGCTCAGCACGAGCATCTACCCCACTCTAATCCACTTCTGTATGTAGAGCTGTATTTTGGAGTTCGCAAGCTCTGCTTGCGACAATAGTAGGATTTGTGAATGCTAGGATCTCATTGGTTCGAAAATTCTGCTAACACTCAAAACAGCTTGTTTGAATTCAAAGCATTCTGGAGTGCGCAAGCTCTGCTTGAGCCCAAAAACAGAGCTTTTGGACTCCAAATCATATGGAATATACAGACATGGCACTCGTCACCTTCAACTGGGAACAAACTTAAGAAATAGCTCTCGAAACGCCATGTCATTCTGAGCTTCAATCCCCCTCAATGACATAAGGGCAATTCATGTCGTCTCGCACCCTGGCCGGTTCTCGCGGTACGAACGGTGAATTGCCCCTACATGATAAGCCTCCCCTTCGCTAACCTACATCAAGCTCAGGGTGCTTCTCTTGACGCATTCAGTGTCAGGGTTACAATATGACATAGGGGCGGTGGCGGAATTGGCAGACGTCGGGGACTTAAAATCCTCTGAGGGAGACCTCGTGTGGGTTCGAATCCCACCCGCCCTACTGAGCTTCAGATAAGATTCACGAAGAAAAGTATATTAAAGCTTCGAATTGTGGAACCATCGCTCTCCACGTCCAATTGGGAAAGTGCTGGTTCCAATTGAGTCCCTTGGAATGGATTCAAGGTTATATCACTTAGAAGTTTAGATAGTCAACGGCTCCACGTTTGCCATGGCTTTGGTTTCAGCTTCCACCCAGAATCATAATAATGATGATGTCTCCTCTCAAGTCGCCACTTTGATCTCGAGGCATATAAACAATACGTATTCCTCAAAACCCAAGATCATCGAAATGAACTTATTCAAGACCTGGGGGTAGGTTTTGCAATTCCCATTATCGCTGTACAATCCAGGCAACCTTTTCAAACGTTTCTATTGGAGGTCGACATGGCTATACGTAGCCGAATGCTGGTAATGATCCTCCTGGCAATGTTCTCCACTTCATGCACACTGCCGAGCCTCGCCTCGCCGACGCCGTTCACCTTTCCCACGCCCGACTTAACCCACACGGCGATCTTTGCGATCACTCCAAGCGCTACCTCACCCCCTGCAACGGTTACGCCCACTGAGGAAGCAATATCTGCAACAGAGACGAGCCTATCGGGTACAGCTGTTGCCACCCCAACCGGACTTACCCCACTCCCATCTGCTACGATGGGCTCTTTGAGTGAACGTCCAAACGGAAGCCCGATCACCGCGACCTACTTAAGCACGCCTCCCATCATAGACGGAGACATAAGCGGATGGTCAACGACCGCCTATAGCGCCGAAGAAACGGTGCCTTACGCTGGGGATAACTGGACCGGCGCAAGCGATCTTTCGGCCACCTTTTATATTGGTTGGGACACCGACTACTTATACTTAGCTGTTAACCGCACAGACGACACCTTTGTCCAAGTTTCATGGGGTAGGTATATGTACAGGGGGGACGATGTCGAAATTCAACTTGATACAGACCTGGCAGGAGATTTTCACTCAGCGGTCATGAGCGGTGACGATTACCAAATCGGCTTGTCCCCTGGCAACTTTGATTCACTCGAAAGCGAAGCCTATCGCTGGTACCCCAGATATCTGGAATCTTGGCTAAGAACGGTCGTCGTCGAAGCTGGTCGTAAAGATGGTGGATACGTTTTAGAGGCGAAAATTCCATGGACTGTATTTGATGTCACCCCAGCGGATGGTACTCGATTTGGTTTCGCGCTCTCCCTATCTGACAATGATACCGTGGGAACCTCCAGTTGGCAGTCCATGGTTTCCAGCGTGAACACTCGTCGGGTGACCGATCCAACCACATGGGGAACGTTGATCCTTGAGGGATCCACTGGAGAATAGATGCTCCAATATTCGTAGTACAACACCCCGATCCTAAGATCGGGGTGTTTTTCTTTATCCGTCACTTTAGCGATGGATGTTCCTCATAGATGAATTAGTGGGGATATGGTAAGTTCATTGAGGTGTGGTTAAACAATGGACAGATGAAACAGCCCTTAATCTTCTATCAGCTATCTCCTGGTGGAGATGTACGGGTTCTTAAATCCAGCGCCGATTTATTGTTCAGGGAGTGTCGAGCCTGCTAACAAAAGGGCATCAAGCGGTTAATGTAGTGTGGTCTTAGGCCGACATCCAACATTCACCGTTGTTCTCTTTGTTCAGGCTACCTTTAGTTAAAACAAGACTGAGGCTAGTTCGTCTCGATATTGTCTTGTTAGAGGATCACCATCACCCAATAAGGTGCACAATGCCAGCAATATATGTTTAGGTAAACCCTCTCGATACTCTTTATCTTCGCGTAGGATATCCAACAAACCATCCATGGCTGCTGGCAGGTTGTCCCGTGATATGAGTCGCGCGGCTTGATAGAATCGAGCAGCTAGTGGGTCGTCTGAAGGATAAGGACCATTTTCCTCAACTTCTGCTAAGATCTCCGCCAGAGGTTTCAACCTTTCGGCCTCAGCCCACTCCGTTCCAGATGGGAAGTGATCGACAATTTTAATGGGTTCCTTACCCAGACCTTGCATCAGAAGGCTCTTCACCAATCCCAGTGCAGCGGCAGAGTTTGTTTCATCCTCGGCCAGAACTTCGCGAAAGGCCTCTTCCGCTTCTTTCCAATGACGAGTAGCCAACAAGCTTTGTGCACCTTCAACAGCTTGCTCAGATTCGCTAGGAACCAGATTCTGCATGAAACGACGCACGATAGGTTCTGGCTGTGCTCCTACAAATTCTGACTCAACCCGACCATTCTTGAAGGCCTTAACCGCGGGAATCCCCTGCACACCATAGCGGATAGCAAGGTTGGGATTCTCATCTACGTTAACCTTTGCTAAGAGAAAGGATCCGCCAGCCTCTATTGCAAGTCGCTCCAGGATAGGACTTAGCATACGACATGGACCACACCAAGTCGCCCAAAAGTCAACTACAACTGGTCTGTCGTGAGACCGAAGCAAGACTTCGTTCTCAAAAGTAGCTTCAGACACATCAATGATATGTTCAGATAAAGTCACATTACCACCTCAGAAGACATGATGGTTTCATTCTACTATAGCAACATTAGACATGCATCAACACTTAACCGTCAACTAGCAGAGCGTTATTCGTATGGGTCGATCGGGGAACTCGGTTGTTCGATTTTTACAACTTCTCCATGGATATTGATCACCACATGAAAACCGATCATCCCAAGCCAGGCACGTGCTTCTTCAGGCATCCCACGCTCGATTAATTCATCGAATTGATCATCAAGATTTCTTAGAGAGGTTTCAATCATTGCCTTCGTGAAGATATCCTCCTGCCCGAGCATCTTCATCGTTCCCTCACTGATCAACTCCTCATGCCCCTGAATCATTTCATAAAGATGTTTTAGCACCTGACGGTCGACAAGTTCACTCTCAACATGTCGACGGAATCCAGCATCATCCACAACGTAGAAGGACTCCCCGCCTACTGAGGTCACGTCGACAGGGTTATCGTATTCGTCGATCACCAATCCTGAGAACAACGCTACACGAGCCACCTAATATCACCTCTCGAGCGGGATCCATTCCGGTTCCGGTGTGATCTCATCCGCCGGTTCATCGCCGGGGCTGTCGAGCCCAGTGGACTGGAGTGTGTTGATCACACGCACGCGCATACCATCTTCAGCAAGACACTGGCAGGAGAGCCGGATACCAGATTCGCCCTTCTCTCGTAGCTTATCGCGCTCTGCAACCGTCTGTTGCTGAGGTTCGCCTTCGATGAATTCAACACGACATGTCGTGCATCTGGCAAATCCCCCGCAGCGATGGAGGATATCGACACCCGCATCCTCGATCGCTTTCACCAACCTTTTCCCTTCGGGAACGTCGAAGGTTCCATGGCCCTCAATCGTTAGCTTAGCCACAATCAACCCCTGCGTTGTGCGATGTTATATTTCTTACCAAATACCCTGATAGCCTAATAAAGATCGCTATCCGCGCAACTTGAACATGATATAGCCAATACGACTTCTGTTTTTGGGTCGCTTCTTAGACTAACGCTCATCCCCCATCAAATAAGTAAGGGCGCTAACAAAGATTCTGAGTCTTAGGGATGGACATTCACCAAAGTGCCTAAGGAGGCGAAGTCATATAACCACTCAGCTTCCGGCGTTCGCATATTGACACAACCATGACTCATCGGTGTACCGAAGTTATCATGCCAATACGTTCCATGCAAAGAATAGCCTTTATAGAAATACATTATAAAGGGCACTCCTGGCAGATAGTAACCGGGGCCAGACATAGGAGCGGCGCTATATTTTGCATAAATACGAAATTGACCGATGACTGTCGGATGAGCTCTGGTTCCGGTTGATACGACAAACTGCCTGACAGAAGTAGCTCCCACATATGCCGTAACTTCTTGTCTGGTGACATTGACATCAATCCACCGCCCTTCCTCAGCGAGTTCTTTAGGGTCCAGGCTATAGGTCCAAGAAACATTCGGTCGACGGGTTGGAGTTATCGTGGGTGTCGCTGTGGGTGTAAGGGTGGGTGTATTTGTGGGCGTGGGAGTCAATGTAGCCGTGGGCGTGTTCGTTGGCGTAGGAGTAAAGGATGCCTTCGCTAATGGGACCGATGCAACCTGAGGTTGTTGAGCATCAGCAGGTTGATTGCCCAACCAGATACCGACTCCCAAGGCTAATACTACTGCCGAAAGAAATACTCGGACCGATAGCAATCGCCTTAAAGCCAAAGATTCCCAAGGAGCAATTTTGTATACAAGATTTTCAGGAAGCCGGGCTTCTCGAACTGCTTCCTTACGCTCCTGCGGCGATAAGCGTCGCATGGTCCAACGAAGCGCTTTGCGAGCCGTGGGGTTATCAGGGTTGATTTCCAGAGCGCGCGCGACATACGCCAAACCAGCTTGCGGTTCTGATACAGCGGCCAAGAATAACCACGGTCCTTCTGTGGATGGCGCGATCTCAGCTGCTTTCTGTGCCAACCTTCGCGCCTCAGCCCGTTTGCCCGACGCGAGCGCAGCACGTGCTGCTTTCAGGGCGGCGAGGTAGTCTTGATCAGCGCTGCTACGAGCCCCTACCAAGGTTATTCCTCCCAATCAAGATCGGCTGGCTCATTGTTTACATAACAAAGGATGCCATCCGCAATACCACGTGCAACCTTATCGCGGTGCTTGGTCAAGAATTCACGGTCCAAGTACATGAATCCGGTTTCGATGATCACGGCCGGGGTTTGAGGATGAATCTCACGGAATGTGTGATACTCCGTCATGTCGAGGGTGATGGAATATTGGTGAAAGCGAAGATCGGTTGCTCGACCATATCGATCAACCATGCAAGCCACCAACCGTTGAGCCTTATCCTGCACTTTTGTTTCCACGGCAGCGGCCACCTTGTACCCGGTAGCGTATTCACCTGCTGGATCACACGAATCGGCGTGGATTGACACCAAAGCAACCGCTCGATATCCCGTTAGTCGATCATCCCATTCTTCAAGCATATCTACCTTCAAGCCTGCAGCCTCTAACATACTCTTTACAAGATCGCCCACAGCCTGGTTGATCATCAATTCCGTAAGACCGTCGCTACATTGCGCCCCTGGATCGGGGTAACCGGTGTCCGGATGAGGGCCCGAGTGTCCGACAACAATCCCGATCGTTAAATCACTTGGATCTGATGATCCTATGGAAGGTAAATAAAACGATGGTTGCTCAGTCGGTTTTCCCTCAAGTGCTACAGCCAGCCTACCAGCTAGCTCGCTCGGGCTTAGACCGGCTGGTGTCCAGGCTGTAAATACCGTTGCTAACACCGCAGCCGTTGCGAGCGTGATGGCTAAGTGCCGCATCACGCTTTGCGCCAAGGGCGACCCTTCTATGGTATGACGGCCTGTTCGGGGTTTTCGAGACATAAGCTATTAGACTCCAGTCAGATTATATCAAGTCGAAGTCAATCTGTACGACATGACCCCGGTCCCGCACGCACACAAGTTCTATACCCATGAACCTAGGGGGTTAGGCTCGAGGATATCAACAAACAAATGACACAATCTGTACTTCAAATGAATCCCGGTCATGATCCTTGACAAAGGATACACAAGTAATATAATTGCGATATAATTAGTCTTAATATTAGAAAGGCTACAGAAAAAATGACAACTTGCTCTTGTATGAGGCGGGGGCACTAGCCAACTCGTCTCAGACGCTAAACAAACCTGTATAAGGGTAGCAAATCTCCAGCGGCTATCCGACGAGTGGCAAAAAGCCCCCGCAGACCGATCGGAGGACGATCGTTTGCGAATGGAGCGGATTGCTTCACTCATTGGGTAGCCGTATAGATTCTTAGTGATGATAAGAGGTACAAGATCATGGACAGATCTATCCTTGAAGAACTGATAACACTACCAACCAGCATGTCCGATCAGGATCTTTGGAGCACAATCGGTAACACACCTTTGATTCGCTTGCAGCACTTGACGAAGGATCTCCCTGCAGCAGTCGAAGTCTACGGAAAAGCGGAGTGGTTCAACCCTGGAGGCTCAGTTAAAGACCGCCCTGCTGCGGCTATCCTGAGCACGGCATTGTCTAATGGGCTTTTGAGTGAGGATCGCGTGTTCCTCGATTCAACCTCCGGCAACATGGGGATCTCATACGCCACATTAGGAGCTGCGCTCGGGATTCGCGTTCACATTGTTATCCCCTCCAACGCCGGTCCTGAACGATTGACGATCCTGCGCGCGCTAGGTGCTGAACTGACACTGACTGATCCCCTCGAGGGATCAGAGGGCGCCCGGGTGGTAGCCGCAGAAATGGCAGCAAAGAACCCCGATCTATATTACTACGCAAATCAATACAGCAACCCCGCAAATTGGCAGGCTCATTACCTCACTACAGGACCGGAGATCGCAACTCAGACCCATGGGAGGATCACACACTTCGTCGCCGGGCTAGGGACGACAGGTACCATGATGGGCACCGGACAATATTTAAAGGAAACCCTTCCTGATGTCCATCTAGTCGCTGTTCAACCTGAAGGCCCAATGCATGGTCTCGAAGGTCTCAAACATTTACCCACGAGCGATGTTCCAGAGATCTATTCACCTACTCTGCCCAATGAATCGGTGTATGTCAACACCGAGGAGGCTTACGATATGGTGCGGCGTTTGGGCAAGGAGGAGGGTTTGTTTGTAGGTATCTCCGCTGGAGCAGCAGTCGTCGCAGCTTTAAAACAGGCCAAGCAGATCGAGAGCGGTGTGGTCGTCGTTCTCCTACCCGATTCTGGGATGAAATATATCCACCAACCCGTATGGAACGCACAATGACACTCCACATCCCTCAAGAGCTACTACTTCAGATTTGGGATTACGGTGAGAGAACTTATCCTGAGGAAAATGCCGGTTTGATCCTAGGTGCCATAAATGGTGATGAACGCTGGGCGAGCAGGCTCCTACCATTGGAAAATCAGTCCCAATCGGAATCCCGTCACAACCGCTACCTGATCAATCCAGAAGACATGATGGCGGGCGAACAGGAAGCAGAAAGTCTCGACTTGGAGATTCTCGGAGTGTTCCATTCTCATCCTGATCACCCAGCTGAGCCCTCAGAATTTGATCTTCAGTGGGCTCTTCCATGGTTTTCCTACCTCATCACAAGTGTAGATCGGGGCCAAGCTCTGGATAGCCGTTCTTGGCGTCTTAATGATGACAGATCTCAGATGATCGAAGAAGTGTTACATGTCCAGTTAGACTTAGACACCACAAATAGAAGGTTCAAACTTAAGACTCAGAAGGAAAAGAATCGATGAATTCAATCCGTATTCCTACACCTCTACGTCCTTACACAGATAACTTGAAAGAAATTGAGGTCGATGCCTCTAATGTAGGGGAAGCTCTAGATGCCCTTACTGAACGCTATCCCACTCTCAGACCGCATCTCTACGATGAGAGCGGAAATCTTCGAGCGTATGTCAATATCTTTCTACAACAAGAGGATATTCGAAACCTCCGAGGTCAGGCTACCCCTCTCACAGGAGGTGATCGTCTGATGATCGTCCCTAGCATCGCTGGGGGTAGGAGTGCTAGGTTTGGCAGACCAACTGCGGTACGTTGATCATAGCGCCCTTTATAGAAATACCTTGAAGGATGAAATACAATTGATCGAGATTGATATCACGCATCAACCAGAACTGACTGATGCTTGGCGGGCGGTCTCTTCCTACAACCTTTATAATCGATTCAATAGGCCAACCCCGTGGTGTAAACCACGGTGTCGCCACGGAAGAGAAGCTCGTCGCACAACTCGAGAAATTCGCTGCCATCCCTCAGCAACGGCCGCAACAGCGTCGACACCGTCTGCACAGGGAGCATGAATAAAAGGGAAAAAAGGTAGGTAGATGTCAAATCAAAAAACCACATCCATCGACATCGAGCTCTCACATGAAGAAATCCTCCGCTATTCACGCCATCTGCTGATGCCAGAGGTCGGTCTTGCGGGCCAAAAGAAATTAAAGGCAGCCTCCGTTCTCGTAGTCGGAACAGGAGGTCTGGGATCGCCAATTGAGATGTACCTTGCCGCAGCTGGTGTAGGGAGAATTGGAATCGTTGATTACGATGAGGTGGACTTCACCAATCTACAGCGACAAATCATTCACAGTACGTCCACCATTGGCGAACGCAAAGTTCTCTCTGCTCGCGATCGCATCCTCGACATCAATCCCGGCATACAGGTCGATGTCTATGATGAACCCTTTACCTCAGAGAATGCCTTTCGTATTGCAGAATCCTATGACTTGATCATCGACGGTACGGATAATTTTCCAACTCGTTACTTGATCAATGACCTCTGCGTCCTAACCGGCAAACCCAATATCTACGGCTCGATCTTTCGTTTCGAGGGCCAATTGAGTGTCTTCTGGGCAGAAGAAGGACCGTGTTATCGGTGCCTGTTCCCTGAGCCTCCACCACCTGGTCTTATCCCCTCCTGCGCTGAAGGTGGCGTATTCGGTGTCGTAGCAGGGACGATTGGAACGTTACAGGCCACTGAAGCTCTGAAGCTCATTCTAGGGATAGGAGAGCCGATGATCGGAAAGCTGCTGCTCTTCGATGCTCTAACTATGAACTTTGAGGAAGTGCGTTTAAAGAAGAATTCCCAATGCAAGATCTGCTCTGAGGAACCAGAAGTCACCACGCTGATTGACTATGAAAAATTTTGCGGGGTACCGGGTCACGATCGAGATCATGGTCGGTTACCCGCTGAGTGGGAAATCGGACCGATCGAATTGGCAGAGCTTATGCAAGAGGGTAAACGAATTCGCCTGATTGATGTTAGAGAACCCCACGAATTGGAGATCTCCCGTCTCGAAGGTGCCGAGGTCATTCCCCTTGGGATGTTTGCGGCGCATATGCATGAACTAGACAGCGCGGAGGATATTGTCCTGCTGTGCAAATCCGGAACACGTTCTGCCAGAGCGCTAGAGGTGCTCGCAAGCGCCGGCTTCCGAAAAATCAGAAACTTGCGAGGCGGGATAAACGCCTGGGCGCAACAAGTTGATTCCTCCATTCCGATCTATTGATGAAAAACCGATATGAATCTTGTGCGAAAAATCATCATCCGACTGAAAATTGTTTTTTAATACACCAAAGCCTTATCCGTTCTGGGATTTTCATATAGATCGACTTTCTATGTGAGGTCACTCGCAGGACTCGCATTTAGTGTAGACTCCATAAGTACAATTTTCATCATCGATGAGTAGAGAATATATGGCAAATTCTGATTTCTGCATTTGCCTTCCGCAAATCGTGCATCGATGTTCACGAGAAAACTTGGGAGATAGAAAATGAAAAACAAGGCATGGCGATTGACACCACTCACCGCATTGCTCATCCTATCCGTCTCAGCATGTGGTCAACGTGCTACCGCTACAGAAACACCATCGCCTGAGCCAACGACGCAACCGACTCTCGTTCCCAGCCCCGATGGTCAATTTCCCTTCGCTGAGGTTATCAACGACGAAGGTGGACCGGTTAGCGTCAGTGGTGAGGTCGAATATACCAACCCATTCTTCACCGCAGGTGTTGCTGAGCCAATCGTCATCCTAGAAGATCAAGCCGGGTTCGTCGATCGCGACCGGAACTTCATCTTTCCTGTTGAGTCGCAAGTGCTTGGGCAGATCACATCTGATTTTTACACCTCACCGTTTAACTATAGCCTCACCTTGCCCATGGTTCCAAAGGGCACATTGCGCGATGTAGACAACGACGGAGAAGAGGACACTGGCGTGATGATCTTCGCAGTTGCGTATTGGACCAACACATGGGGGGACGCGTACTTGGAGAAACGAGATCAACATGGAGGTGGCTGGTCAGGAGCGTACGCGTCGACGCGCGTCAGCGATGATCGTGATAACTACCTCGAGGTCTACGGCGGTAAATATCTTGTCTATGCCCCGGATGGGGACCAAGGATTCCCATCCGGTTTTGGAAGTGATGGTTTACTCTTCACTGAAGATGACCCGATGGCTCAATTGCCCAACGGGTGGACGATCGTCGACTTAGATACCGATCCCTTCACCTTTGAACGCTCAAAAGAGCCCATAATCGATTTGCTCGAGCCTGAGAGCGCCGCACTGGACGACTTCTCCGATATGGGCTACACCGAGGCTTTCGAGGCCATGCTTGAGAAGATGAGCACAGAGTACGCCTTTACCGAATATAAGAATCTCGATTGGGTTGCACTCGCCGATCAATTCAGACCCAGATTTGAGGAGGCTGATCGCAGCAACGACGCAAACTCATACCTCTTGGCTTTACGCGACTTCTTATGGTCAATTCCAGACGGACATGTTGGAATGGACATCTCACCATTGATGAGCCAATTTCAACATGATGTTATTGGAGGACTTGGTCTCGCACTACATGAGCTGGATGACGGGCGGGTCATCGTCCATTTTCTTATGGAAGGAGGACCGGCTGACAATGCTGGGATCGAGTTCGGAGCTGAAATACTGGAGATAAACAATATACCGATCAGCGAAGCGATAAGCTTCATCGTTCCTTGGTCGTCCCCCTTCAGCACTGAACATACGAAGCGATTAGAGCAATTGCGTTATGTGACCCGATATCCACAGGGTACGGAGGTCAATGTCAAATTTAGAAATCCAGGTGGAGAAGAAACGACGCTAATGATCACCGCCATTCCTGAATTCGAAAGTTACGATTTTTCATCACCCTTTGCTGAAACAACAGGATATGAACTCCCAGTCGAATTCGAGATTTTAGAAAGTGGCTTTGGGTACGTTAAGATCCTTGATTTCTTCGACAATGAGTTGCTTACCATACAGCTTTGGGAACGCATGATCCAGGATCTTAACGAAAACAGGGTACCTGGGCTCATTATTGATCTCAGAACGAATACCGGGGGTTGGGGGTATTTGGCGGATCAAATGGCAGCGTACTTCTTCGACGAAGAGCTTATCGCCGGGAATTCCGCACATTATGACGACAGCACAGGTGAGTTTTACGCAGACCCTGGAGATGAGGATATCCTCTTCCCACCGCGCGAAGAATTGCGTTATCTCGGCTCAATCGTAGCCATAGTTAGCCCATCCTGCTCCAGTGCGTGTGAATTTTTCGCTTACGATCTCACCCTCGAAGATCGGGCTACGATTGTCGGTCAATATCCGACATCTGGCTTGGGGGGTGGTATTGAGGAATTCATCATGCCTGAAGACATCAATGTCAGATTTACCATTGGCAGAGCGATTGATGTGGACGGGAACATCCACATTGAAGGCAAAGGTGTTGAACCATATGTTCGCGTCCCGATAACCGAAGAGAATGTGCTTGCCGTGTACCGTGATGGTAGGGATGTTGTACTCGATGCGGCTATTGAAGTGGTCCGTCGTCCAAAGGGCGCTGGTATCACTCCGGAAGGTCCGCCAGAAGTTGGCACCAAAGCGGAGACCCAAGCCGCGCTTCAATCAGCGCCGCTCCTGGAAGAGTTCGCGATGGAACCCTTCGCAGAGTATCTCTATGAGCCAGCAACTGTAATGTACAACATTCCTCTCGATAGCTCTACTGAGGTATTGTGGGCCATTTGGTGGTGCGCCGCACCCGAGAAGTATGATCAGAACTGGGAGAATATCAGTTTAACCATGACGCTTGATGGAGGAAACATTCCAGTAGATCGGTTTATTGAGCTAGAAAGCCCGGTTGAAAACATGATGTGCCGATATTTTGTCGCCTCGCTATCAGATTGGCCTCTAGGTGAGCATATACTCACAACAGAGGTGATGTTCGCCATTCAACTAGACAACGGTATCGAAGCTCAGCTTTTCGCTCCCGGAATTCGGAGATACGAATATCACGTTTATGTCGGGCGTTAAGCGGAGGAACAACCGAGCGGCTGATAATTTTTCAGTGGTTCGACAAACTCACTATTTAACCCACCATGAAGTCTTACACCAATATCTGCTCATCCGGCATACTTTGTTTCGCACGGTTCCTAACCATCACATGCGTTCGAGGTGCTTTTACGGTATCCTAACCTTGTGCGATTAAGAACGTTCTCTACTCTCATACTTATCATCACTATTACGGTTGGGTGTACCTCAGAGGCGAGGCCAACTCCTACGAATACACCCATTACAACCGCGACACCCCTTCCAGGGGAAATCACAACCCCTTCACCTACCCCGCGACCAGAGATCGTTATCCAAGCCTTAGTCTTGTTTCCCGATGAAGAGCTTGGCGGTTATTATGTGATCGGTACTCTGGAGAACCAATCCCAAGGACAAATCGACTCGATCTCCATTCAAATAACAATCCTAAATACGGAGGAGGAACTTGTTTCAGAGCAAGTCATCCAACCGTTTCTAAATCGTTTAAGTCCGAAAGCGATAAGCCCCTTCAAAGCAACCTTCCCAAATGTTGGCGAAGCAGCTTCGGTCAACGCAGAGATACTCACTTACCAAACGATAGAATTTGAAGAAGTTTCGATAGAAATCGATGATCTTCAAACCATCTCAACCAACGATGGGGGAATGGCTATCCTTGGTTTGGTAGAAAATCCAAATGCAAAAGCTATTGTGATTGATGCCTTTGGACTTCTCGCGGTCGATCCTCAAGGTGATCCGATCGACCTCTTCCCATACACCGCCGGCCTTTCATGGTTAGGCCCTGGTGAGCGAGCTCCCTTTCTGGCCCTCTCCTCTCAAGATCCGGGGGAGGTTGACCTCGTCCCCTATTACAACGCGACTCTCACTCGAGGCAGTCGATCTGCGCCACTAACCATCTCAACACCTCCCAAAGTCTTGATCACTGAACAAGGATCCCCCATGATTCTCGGGACGATAACCAATACACATAATCGTCCTTACGACATGTCCTTCCTGATTATCTTGCGGATTGAGGATGAGATCTTGACGATCACTTCTATCAAGCCTTTGTTGCCGCTAAGACCGGGGGAAAGCCGACCGTTCGCCATCACGGAATTTCCTGGCCTGACAGCTCAATTAGAAAAATATGGGTCATGGGTAGGTGAGCTGACAGCGGAGATCCTGGTTGACCCCTACGCATCACGACCTTCCACTCGAAGCCTTGTCCAGTTAGATGTACAAATCACCCAATTTGAACCCATTGGCAGTTCACTTTTTATTAAAGGTGAGATGTTCAACCCCAAAGAGACGGGGGTCGAATCCGCCACAGTCCTAGCTGCAGTCCGTTCAACTGCGGGTGAATTGCTCACAGCAGGATGGACTTACCTCCTAGAGATCCTGCCTGGAAACGGCTCTCGTGAATTTGTGCTCCACCTCAGTCTTCCAGAAGGTGCCGACCCTGCAATGACCGAGTACGACGTGCAAGCGTTCGGTCTTTTACCTTAATAGCATCTCGCTTGAGGCAGATCCCATTTCGTAAATATGGCGACAAGTTTAGGGCGGCAGATCTCTTTACCTCTCGATTCCCGGTCAATTTCGCTGATTCCTAAAGGTTTAAGGGTAAAATGGTCGAACTAGGTAAGCTAACATCGGCAGTTGCGGCGACCATGCGGTTGGGAATGGAAGCCCAGTCTACGATTGAAAAGGTGGTATCCTTCGGCCCTCCCGGCAACCAACCGCAACAATGCTGAGAGATTTCTAGATATCCATCTGTAGAAGGAGTGGTGATGGACAAGGGTGAGATGTTGCCCCTCTACCATGAGATGGTCTTAATAAGACGTCTGGAAGAGAAAGCTGCTGAGCTCTACCAGCAAGGAAAGATTGGCGGCTTCCTCCACCTGTATATTGGTCAGGAAGCTGTTGGAAGCGGAGTGATCTCATGCCGTCGACCCGAGGATCGGGTGATTACTGCATATCGTGACCATGGAATTGCGATCTCATGTGGTATGTCTCCAAATATCGTAATGGCTGAATTGCTTGGGAAAATCACAGGTTGCTCAAAAGGTAAGGGCGGCTCAATGCACCTGGCGGATGTCAATCTCAACTTCTGGGGTGGACATGCGATCGTTGGAGCCCATCTACCTCTAGCTGTGGGCATGGCTCTTGCGGATAAATACCGAGGCTCTGAAGCCGTTACAATATGCCTCTTCGGCGACGGAGCTACGAACATCGGTTATTTTCACGAATCACTAAACTTATCGATGGTCTGGGATTTACCAGTTCTATGGATTTGTGAAAACAACCAGTATGGGATGGGAACCGCTGTCGAACGAGCTTCGGCAGTAAGTGAAATCCGCAAAAAAGCAGAGGGATACGGTATGCCGAACGCTCGCGTAGATGGAATGGACATCCTCCAGGTGCGTGCGGCAACCGAAGATGCTTTGAAACATGTACGCAAGGACGGTCCTTATCTGCTTGAGGTTGTTGCTTATCGATTTCTTGGCCACTCGATGGGAGATCCCGAGCGATACCGTGAAACCGACGAGGTGCAGAGGTGGAAGGACGACGATCCGATTGGTATCTTTCGCAAACACCTTCTCGAAAATGGGCTTTATGACCAGGCGTCGCTTGATGCGGAGGATCAGAAAGTTGAGCAGGAAATTTTGCAGGCGGTGGATTTCGCAGAGCAGAGCCCCGAACCTGAGCCGGATGCTTTGTTTGAAGACATATACGTTGAAGAACTACCATGAAAGAAACCCATAGCTAGAAAACGAACGCTATAGGTGGGGGTGGGGGCTGCCCCCCCACCCCCACCTATACCCACTTCGATCTTTGATCGGAGCTTTTTTGAGTGAATACATTGAAGGAGTTGGCTAAACCATGACCGTGATGACGATGCGTCAAGCAATTTCCCAGGCTCTGTGGGAGGAGATGGAGCGGGACGAACGAGTCTTCATCATGGGCGAAGAGGTCGGCCTTTGGGGTGGAACATATGCTGTCACCAAGGGTTTCTACGATCACTTCGGACCAGAGCGTGTCCGTGATACGCCCATCGCCGAGGGCGTGATCGTCGGCGCAGCAAACGGCGCAGCCATGGCGGGACTCCGCCCAGTAGCAGAGTTGATGACGATTAACTTCGCCTTCCTGGCAATGGACCAAATCGTGAACCACAGCGCGAAATTGCGGAGTATGTTTGGCGGACAGTTCACGATTCCAGTGGTCATCAGGGCTGTAGGAGGCGGTGGAAGGCAATTAGGCGCCACACACTCCCAGACCCCTGACGTTGTGTTTGCCCACTTCCCTGGACTGAAGGTCGTGGCCCCTGGGACGCCATCCGACGCCAAAGGGTTGTTGAAAGCCGCCATCCGTACGGATGATCCAGTTATGTTTATCGAGCACGCAACGCTCTACCAAACGCGTGGTGAGGTCCCGGATGGTGAGTACCTCGAGCCGATCGGCGTCTCAAAAGTGCAACGCCAGGGGGACGACGTCACCATCGTCACCTATTCAAAGATGCTGCAGGTTTCTTTGCAGGCGGCCGATCAACTCGCACAGGATGGTGTCGAGGTTGAAATTGTCGACTTACGTTCACTCCGACCTCTGGATATGGAACCGGTAATGGCATCCTTTCGCAGAACCAACCGTTGTGTGATCGTGGAAGAAGGTTGGTCCTCTTATGGCGTCGGCGCTGAAGTCGCTGCCCGTCTTTACGAAGATGCCTTCGATTATGCTGATGCCCCTATCCGACGAGTTGCTCAGAAGGAGGTCCCTCTTCCATACAATCGTGAGTTAGAACAACTCGCACTCCCCCAAGTAGATGACGTGGTCAGCGCGGTGAAAGAGGTGCTCTGATGGCTGAAGTCATTACCATGCCCAAGCTCGGATTCGATATGGCTGAAGGCATACTCGTTCGCTGGGTCAAAGCTGAAGATGAACAAGTGAACAAAGGCGAGGTCTTGGCTGAAATCGAAACTGACAAGGCCACCGTTGAGGTCGAGTCCATCATAAGCGGGGTGGTGAGGAAACATGTCATCGATGAGGGTACGGCGGCTCCTGTTGGTGCTCCGATTGCTGTTATTGGAACAACTGAGGAGGAGATTGATTTCGAAGCCATCCTAGGTGAGGTCAGAGAACTCGAGCCAGTTCCTGAAATGCAAAAACCAATACCCGAACCTGCTCCGGCAATAACCGAGCCAACCACACCAGAACCTGAGATCGCTCTTGAGGGGCGTTTACCTGGCGGCTTTCGAGCATCACCCGTCGCTCGCCGGTTAGCAGCCGAGCATGGTCTTGATTTAAACGCAATATCTGGAACGGGGCCTGGCGGCAGAATTGTTAAACAAGACGTTGAGTCCTTCCTGCGAGAACCGGACATCCGCCTTGTTAAAGCCGCACCCTACCTTCCCCCAAGCGAGCGTCGAGAAACCGAACGGATCCAGATGAGCAAACTGCGAGGCATCATCGGTCGACGCATGACCGCTGCCAAGCAGCAAGTTCCCCACTTTTACGTAACCATCGATATTGACGCAGCGCCCATGATGGCTTTAAGAACTGAATTAAATGCCATGCTACCTGAGGACGAAAAGATCTCGGTAAACGATTTCATTGTTAAAGGCGCCGCCTTAACACTGCGTGAATTCCCTAACCTCAACGCCTCCTTGGATGGTGACGAGATCATTCACCATGGAGAGATTAATATCGGTGTAGCTGTTGCCGTCGAAGATGGCTTGTTGACTATCGTGGTTCGAGATGCTGACCTAAAACCATTGCGAATCATCTCCAGTGAGACTCGTCAGATGGTCGCCAGAGCGCGCGATGGTCGGGTCCGACCTGAAGATATCGAAGGATCCACATTCACGGTGTCGAATATGGGAATGTTCGATGTCGACCATTTCATCGCTATCATCAACCCGCCTGAAGCCGCTATCCTTGCCGCCGGGAGTGTGCAGAACGTACCAGTAGTTCATGAGGGGAAGGTCATTCCCGGTCAAAGGATGAAGTGCACCTTGTCAGCAGATCACCGCATTACCGATGGAGCTGAGGCCGCACGATGGCTCCAAGTGTTTAAGAACTATATCGAACGACCACTCCATTTGTTGCTCCCATCTCTCTTGGAATAAACAAGCCATACATGACTCCACGGAAAAATAACGAGCTCGAGGAGTAGGGAGCGGTAAAGACAAGGAGTGGAATAGAGCCGGACCCCACAGGTGTCCTCTCTCCTCTATAGTCGTCGTGATCCCAGTAGAACCATTACCAATTTCCGAACTCGTGACTCCGAGATCTCCACCCTTCTTTGCAGCGTCTATCCCTTCCCAGGATCGATACGACCTCATCTCTTATCCCTGATGTGTAATGCGCAACGTTGCTTGAATAAAAATACATCCGGGCGATTCTTCCGACATAAATCGTAAGTCCTGATGTAAGCACTTTTCAGAGACTTATAGGACATAGCGAGGATTGTCAGATCAGACAAAGGAGGGTTACAATACCAAACCCGTACCCCGTCGGAGAGACGTGATGACCGATGCGTTGCGCATCTTAGTGGTTGACGATGAACCTGATACATTAGGATTGATCAAATTGACCCTGCAGACTGCAGGGTATCAGGTTCAGACGGCGACCGGCGGACGACAAGGCCTTCGATTGGTTCGAGAAGAACCCTTCGATGTGGTCATCTTAGACATCATGATGCCGGATGTCTCGGGATTTGATGTGATGCGTGAATTAAACACTGATCCGACCCCTCCACCACCAGTTATATTCCTCACCGCAAGGAGTGGCGAGGAGGATCAGGAAACTGGGATGAGTCTCGGCGTATCTAATTATCTGCTAAAGCCGATCACCCGCGGCAGTCTCCTGGACGCCATAAATCAAGCATTGGGAACAACCCCTGAGCCCGATGCATCCCCATGAATACAATCTAAACCTGGCCGGTTTCATGCTCGAGGAGATCGAGGACTATATCCTTTCCCCGGAGGTGTTTTGGCCATTATCGAAACGATCACCAACCGGTTCGCCATTACCGCGCTTAACGCTTGGAGGTTTAATCCTGACTTTGAATGAACTAAAAGCTCAGGAAAGGGACATGTCCCCCTCCCAAAGGGCTGACCACGATAAACTATTGCTTCAAATGGAAAGAGTGCGAGTGAAATGGGCTGTGGGTTTAGAGCGCAAGGCCGCTCAAGAATTGCGCAGCAGGCTCAACTTGTGGCGTGCCTACCTGAATGATATCCAGGAGCGAGTTGACACAGCAGAAAACTATCCCTACGAGGTCCGTAATCGTGTAATGTTCGAACACCTCGCAGACCTTTCCATTCGACAACCGGAGATACAACCCCTGGTGGGTGAAATGCGAAGCCTGGATACTCGCTTGATGTCCATCTTCGTTGTAGGAGCTTTTGTGTGGGATGTACGATTAGAAGATATCTACCCCCAGAGCGCTTTCTGGTATCTCTATGGTTTACCTCGCCCACCTAATTAAAAACTGCGCGCCCCAGTTCTCACCAGGGCGCCTCAGGTTTTTGTGAGATTAAAGCTTGAACCCTCTTCATCCCACGAAATGGCTCGTATGGAACCCTCAATCCGTGGCACCGATTTAGTTCTTATTTCGCGTAATCGATCGATCGAGTCTCCCGAATAACGGTTACTTTTATTTGACCTGGATACTGCATTCCCTCTTCAATCTTTTTTGCGACGGATCTAGCTAATCGTGTGGCTTCCAGGTCATCAATGTCTTCAGGCTGCACAATCACTCGGATTTCACGACCCGCTTGGAGAGCATAACTTTGAGAAACACCGGGGAATGAATTAGCAACCTCTTCCAAAGCACGGATGCGCTTGATGTACTGCTCTAGGCTCTCACGGCGAGCTCCTGGTCTTGCGCCACTGATGGCATCCGCTGCTTCGACAATTACGGCTTCCACTGAATCCTGCTCAGCTTCATGATGATGGGCGCCAATTACATTGACAACGATCGGGTTTACACCATAGCGTTTACAGAAATCAGCACCAATTGCAGCGTGAGTCCCTTCCACCTCATGGTCCATGGCCTTTCCGATATCATGAAGCAATCCGCCCGCCTTGGCTGACTCAACGTCGGCACCTAATTCTGCGGCGATCACTCCGGCTAATTGCGCCGTCTCAACCGCATGAGACAGCTGATTTTGACCATAGGAGGTGCGGAATTTCAACCTGCCTAATTTCTTAATGATCTCTGGGTGCAGACCGGGGACACCGGCATCAAAGGATGCTCTCTCTCCCTCCTCAACAATCACCCGATCTACTTCATGCGCCATCTGATCGATGACCTTCTCGATCTGTGCTGGATGGATCCGACCGTCGAGAACCAATTTATCCATTGAACGTCGGGCGACCTCACGCCTAACGGGGTCAAAACACGATATCGTCACGGCTTCTGGCGTGTCATCAACCACGACATCTACACCGGCCGCCTGTTCAAAGGCTCGGATGTTTCGTCCATTGCGACCGATGATACGACCCTTCATGTCATCTGAGGGGAGGGAGACGACAGACACTGTGACCTCAGAAACATGTTCCGATGCAACGCGTTGAATGGCATCCGCGATTAATTCGCGTGCCCTTCTCTCGCCCTCCACTTGGGCTTCCTCTTCAATCTGCCGGATGATGCGGACCATGTCAGCCCTGGCTTCCCGCTCCACTTCATCGAGCAATTGAGCTTTCGCCTCTTCTTGTGTCATACTCGAGACGCGTTCCAATTCAACCAAGGTCTCAGCATAGCGCTGCTCCAATTCATTAGCACGTTTATCGATTGCACTTTGGCGTTTGTTGAATTGTTGGTCACGCTTTTCTATTTGATCGAGGCGTTTGTCGATATCCGCTCGACGGCGCTGTAAACGATCTTCCTCCTTAGAGAGTTCTGCCCTTCGACGAGTGAACTCAGCTTCGGCCTCATCACGGATGCCGATCGCTTTATCCCGCGCCTTTAACTCGATTTCTCGCGCTTTTGTTTGTGCATCCTCCACCAAACGATTGGCTTCAGAACGACGTCGCCTTAAGTCACGTTCGATCTGCAATTGCCGTAGAAAATAACCAATGACAGCACCCGCGACCAAGGCGATCACAAAAACAATCACCCAGGTAGTATCCACCTTCAGACCTCACTTTCATTTTTACAGCCAATCGTTTCACGCCACACGCGTGCAACGACTGGAGATATCAACGAATAAACAAAGCCCCGTCGGGTCAAGTAAGCCCCGACACGGTGCCGAAATTCATCCCAATTCGAATCGCTCCAACGTCGAGCGGCTTTTTGTGCAGCGCGGTACGCTGCTTGCTGATCGTCATAATCTTCCAATGCAGCCTCGATCGCTTCCCGTGGCACGCCTTTCTTACGCAGTTCATCGCTCAACATACGCGAGCTTCGTGGTCGAAAAGCAAGACGATTCTCCACCCATGTAAGAGCGAATACACAATCATCAACCAGATTCACCTCTCGCAACCGAGCGAGGACATTATCCTGAACCTCAATCGGTACTTGTTTCTGCTCAAGATAATTCCGCAGTTCGAATTCCGATCGCGGTCTGCGGCTAATGAGACGAAGAGCGCGACGATAGTACACCTCTTCTTGGTCCCGCTGTTTTAGTTCCGTGATTTGTTGATCCGAATATAGCTCCCCAATCCGGAGGCCTTCCGCGAGTGTCCAAGAGATGCTAAATTGATACGCGCCATCCAGATAGACATTAACACGATCACGATTCTTGGATTGTGGCTTCAGGGCGGTAATCACACCGTCCATGCTCATCTCCAGAGTTAAAAATCCACAGCCGCGACCCGGGGACCCGAGCCACGGCTGAAGGCAGCATACCCAATATTGGGAATCTCGTTATATAGATTCGACGCCGCTTTGCTATGCAGAGATAGAACAACTCTTGCAGCAGCTAGGATGTCAGGTTCATGCCCCGCAGGGCGATTTCATACTTCAGTCACCTTCCGCTCGAACACAAAGGTGCCTAGCGGAGTCAAATCTCGTCTCAGAGATTATTTACGTTGCCATAGCCGCGCCCCGTCCCAAACATCTGTCATCTGGCGCAGCGGCTTTAAACGAACGCGCGATCTCTTCTCGCGCAGCTACGCGTCAAGATTAACGGGCTCCGTCTCAAAACCAGCCGCAGCCCGGATACCAGCTTCCAACTCCTCTACCAACGCTGGATTTTCCCTCAAATATCCTTTCGCGTTTTCTCTACCCTGCCCTATCCGCAGGTCTTCATATGAATAATAAGAGCCTCGTTTTTCGATTAAACCCATATCAACACCTAGGTCCAAAATACCGCCAACCTTAGAGATCCCCTCGTTGTACATGATATCAAACTCAGCCACCTTGAACGGCGGCGCCACCTTGTTCTTCACCACCCGCACCCTCACCCGGTTCCCCACTACCTCCTGTCCCACCT
>DUEZ01000067.1 GCA_011174825.1 Anaerolineae bacterium
CCGGTCTCCAAAACCGGGGGTTGTGGGTTCGAGTCCTACCTGGCCTGCCTGATCGGAGCGCGACGCCGGCCTTAGACGGCGTCGCTTGATCTGAAGGAGATTTTGAGTGGCGAAATCGAAAGCCAGAGCGAAAAGACGACCGAATATTATCGTTCGTTTGTTGCGAGAGACTGTGGCGGAGTTGCGTAAAGTGAACTGGCCGACACGTCAGGAAGCTACACAACTCACCCTTCTCGTATTGCTGGTCATCTTTATCATGAGTTCATTGTTAGGCGTGCTGGACTTTCTTTTCTCTAAGCTCTTTGGTTTCATCGTGACCCTTGGATAATAATAACCGGAGGAACTGAGATTTTTGTGGCCGGATAGAAATAAGCGATCATTGTTCCTGTGCTAGTCGAGTGGACGGATTTGTCGAATGAGTGAGAAAGATAACGAAACCCTGGAAAACCAACAGGAGTTTGAATTGGAGAGCGATCCTGCCTCCCCTGAGGAGGCGATTATCACCGCGGAAGCAGATAGCACTGTTGGGGATACTGATCCAGGAGAGGAAACACAGGTGGAGATGGTCACGGATACCGCTGAAGAATCCTCCTCACCCGAGGAGGAGACCGCTGTTTCTGACGATCCCGTTTCCGAGGCAGAGATCTCAGATGAAGCACCCCAGGTCGAAGAGGTCGACGAGATCTCCCCGGAGGGAGATGAGGCCGCTCCTGTGGTGATAGAACAAGAACCAGAATTGATCGCGGAAGCGAAAGTTGAAGCGTTAGCAGAGGGTGCCGAGGACTTTGCTGATGTTGAACCCCTTCCTGATGATGGGGAGCCTGAAGACATCCTGCCTGTTGAAGAGAGCGACTCGCTCGAGGAGCCCTCCGTAGAGGTTGAGGCGGAGCTAGGCCAAGAGTTAGTGACACCCGCTGTGCGTGTGGAAGAGTCTGATGACGATCGCTTGTGGTATGTGGTTCATTGCTACTCGGGTTATGAGAATAAAGTGCGTCACAACCTGGAACAGCGAATCGAAACGATGGGGATGAAGTCGAAGATCTTTGATGTCGTTGTGCCCACCGAGGAAGAGATCGAGATCAAGGATGGTAAACGCCGGACGGTGGAGCGTCGAGTGTTCCCCGGTTACATTCTTGTACAGATGATCATGGATGAAGATTCCTGGTACGTTGTGCGGAACACACCCGGGGTGACAGGTTTCGTGGGTATGGGAAACGAGCCCACACCTCTTCGGCCGGAAGAGGTGAGCCAGATAGTGAAGCGCATGGAGGCCGACGCCCCCCGCATCAAGGTCACCTATAAGCTAGGACAAAAGGTTCGTATTATCGATGGTCCTTTCAACGATTTCATCGGCACCGTTTCCGATATCGATATGGAACGCGCGAAAGTGCGCGTGATGGTGTCTTTCTTTGGTAGGGAGACACCGGTGGAACTTGATTTTCTACAGGTAGAGAAAGCTTAATGGTGGATATCGTTTCACCCGTGTGGGAGAGTGGTTAAATCACTCGCTAATACCACAAAAGGAGAGTAGCAGTGGCGAAGAAGTTAAAAGTGGAACTAAAGCTGCAAATTGAAGCGGGAAAAGCTAATCCCGCACCGCCGATAGGCCCAGCGTTGGCTCCACATGGCATCAATTTAATGGCGTTCTGTAAGGAGTACAATGCTCGCACTTCCAGCAAGGTGGGCGAGATTATCCCAGCTGAGATCAGCATATACACGGATGGATCCTTCACCTTTGTCTTAAAGACCCCTCCAACGGCGGTCTTACTGCGTAAAGCGGCCGGCATTGAAAAAGGATCAGCCGAGCCTAATCGTGAGAAGGTTGGCACCGTCACCAGGGACCAGATCCAAGAGATCGCAGAGATCAAGATGAAGGATCTCAACGCTATTGATCTCGAAGGTGCTATGCGGCAGATCGAAGGTACGGCACGCAATATGGGGATCGTGGTTGAGAATTAAAGTTTTGTGGGAGGGTTGGCTTGGTTCAGCCCGTTAACACCACGAGGAGAGAAAATGCCAAAGCACGGTAAAAAGTATCGAGAGGCGATTGAAAAAATCGATCGCAACAGATTCTACCCACCAGAGGAAGCCTTGCGCCTAGCTAAGGAGACTTCCTTCACCCGTTTTGATGGAACCATCGAGGTGCATGTCCGTCTAGGCGTGGATCCACGACACGCTGATCAACAAGTACGCGACACAGTCATGTTGCCTCACGGACTTGGGAAAACCGTGCGCATTCTGGCTTTTGCTGAAGGCGACGGTGCCCGGCTTTCTAAGGAGGCCGGAGCAGACTACATCGCCGATGAGGAGACCATCCAACGTATCCAGGATGGTTGGGTGGATTTCGATGCTTCAGTGGCAACACCGAGCATGATGAGTAAAGTGGGTAGGTTAGGTAAAATTCTTGGCCCTCGGGGTCTAATGCCGAACCCTAAAGCGGGCACTGTTGTCCAAGAAGAAGACCTGCCGCGAGTGATTCAGGAGTTGAAAGCTGGGCGGGTGGAGTTCCGTATCGACAAGACGGCCAATTTACATGTGCCGATTGGTAAAGCTTCCTTTGACACCCAAAGCCTGTACGAGAATATGGCGGCTCTAATGGATGTGATCAATCGAGCCCGTCCCGCTTCATCAAAAGGAACCTACATCCGCAGGGTGACCGTAACCAGCACGATGGGACCAGGGATTCGGATCGATCCGATCGAAGCCCAAGCGATGTGAGGGAGTGAAATCTATCTACGTCCCTGAATGACTGTAATCAAAAGGGACAAGCTTTGCTAGAGACAGCAGGCGCCATAAGCGTGAAACGGCTTAATATCCTGCCGAAGCAAAGACCAGTGGATTGTGCTCTGTAAGAGCCAACACCTTGTGTGAGTCTTTGCGGCGGCGTTATGCGTCAAGCAAAGACTTTTTTGTTGAAGGGAGGTGAGAGGCTTTGGCTATCTCAAAAGAACGTAAGCAGGCACTCGTGACACAGTACAAAGAACTGTTGAGCAGTAATTCGGCATTGATCATGACGGCTTACTCCGGGTTAAGCGTGAAGGAGATTCAAGGTCTGCGATCCAAAATTCGAGACGCCGGGGGTAGCTTTCACATCGTTAAGAACAATCTGGTTGAGCGGGCTTTTAATGAAGTTGGTGTACCTTTTCCGGAGGGTTCCCTGATGGGCCCAACGGCTATCGGTTTCAGCTCCGAGGATATCCTTGCGGTGGCGAAGGCGATCGTCGATCTTGCCCGTGAAGTTGAATTCGTTCAAGTGAAGGGCGCAGTGATCGATGGTGTGATATACGACGACAGTCAGGTGATGCAACTGGCTGATTTACCGCCTCTTCCGGTGGTGCAGGCTCAGTTGCTTCGTGTTATCCAAACTCCTGCTCGTCAGCTAGCCGGAGTGTTGAGCGGCTCGGCACGTCAACTGGTCAATGTATTAAAGGCATATTCGGAAACTGAAGCTGCACCGGCTCAAGTGTAATGAAAACGAATCTGGATTGAATGTCGGAAAATAGATAAAGCTACGGAAGGAATCGTGGTTTGTGGTGAAAGAAACCCGGCTGCATGGAAGAGAAGGTTTATTGTGGCGTATATACAAAGATCACACACTATAAGCACTCTTTCTCGCAATGATTGCAGCACTTCTAACAGATACATCAATCATCAAGTAAGAAAAGGAGAACGATTGCAATGGCCGATCTAAAGAAGTTAGCGAAGGATTTAAGTAAACTCACTGTCATCGAAGCAGCAGAGCTAACCAAGATGCTGGAGGAGGAGTGGGGTGTTTCAGCAGCCGCTCCCGTAGCTGTTGCCGCTGCTGCTGGAGCAGCTCCAACCGTGGGCGAAGAAGTTGAAGAGAAGACAGAGTTCGACATCATCCTCAAGGATGTCGGACCGAAGAAAATTGATGTCATCAAGGTCGTCCGACAGATCACTCAGCTTGGCTTGAAGGATGCCAAAGAGTTGGCTGAAACTCCAGGCGCTAAAGTGCTCGAGCAGGTGGGCAAGGAATCTGCACAGGATGCGAAGAGTAAACTCGAAGGTGCTGGTGCAACTGTTGAGCTAGCTTAGGTGACTCCACTGGAAAACGGTCAAGTGCGAGAATAGTACTGGTATATATGGGGCTATGGGCTGCGCTTGCACCCCCATATATACCCTTCTTACGCCTTTTTTAAAGTACACGCTTAGATCCTGACTTCGGAGCCGCCTATTCATGGCGGCTCTGATGATTTCTTACCGGCTTATAGTATAGTGAACTCGGTGGGTAAGATATGAGTAAGCGAATCATAATTATTGAGGATGAAGAGCGTATCCTCGATTTCTTAAGACGAGGTCTAAGTTACGAAGGGTACCAGGTCGAGACGGCTGTCGACGGATCCCAAGGCCTGATTGTGGCGTACGACACCTCACCAGATTTGGTAATCCTTGATTGGATGCTCCCGGAGGTTGTGCCCTCCAGGATGCTTGTCTTACTCTCCCGCTTGCCCTGGTGTCCTTGTCGCGTTGCCTGCTTCCGCTGGGCAGCTTAGCTTGAGGCCATTCGAGTTTATCCTCCCAGTTCAGCAGAAGCTCGGCGACATAAATTTGCGCCACCGGCTGCCAGCCAGGCATCAAGTTGAGCGCTCCTCAGCTCGCCCTTGGAGATATCCTCGAGGATTCCCGTTCCCCATTGAACATACCGGCGCGTCTCAGGGGCCCAAGTGTTGGGATCCCGGTCAATTACTCCATGGCCTCCGTTATATCCAGCAAGAGCTAAGTCAATCTGACCGTTAGACAGATCGAGCGATCGCGCGAGATATGAAAGCCCTCTCATCGCGTTGGTTTGTGGATCTAGGGGATCCTCTCCTTCCTTGAAGTGGAATGGCATCACCTGAAACAATCCTAACGCTCCCGCAGAGGAATGGACCCTCGGGTGACCGCAGGATTCGATCTGCATCACGAGTGCGATTAAATTCGGGTCGAGATCAAATTCAACGGCCCAATGAGAGATCTCTGCTGACCAAGTTCGGATTTGAGGGGTAAAAACGGGGGATATGCCGCCTGCGTCGTAAAGCACTTCAGATCGCCCGAACACCTCCTTGGGATCAGCATTCGAAGAGTTCGCCTGGTAAGGATTTTGTTGGGCTAGATTTACCAAACCAGACCGCAATGCTCCCCACGACCTCACGGAGGCAAGGATAAGAAGGAGGGTCAGAAGGGCGGGGACCCATCGAACGGGTGAGGATCGGGCGGCCGTCCGGAGGGGGATATCCAATGAGGTTGCGGTCGGACGGCCGCCCAGGTTGAGTTTGTTGTTGTAGATCCACTTTCGTCGCATGATCACTTATGGGCGTGCGCGAGGCTTCGCTTGCATTGGTTGCGGGCTGTACGTATGATCAGGACGAGGCGCAGGTTTTGGCGCAGGACGGATAGATCTTGTAGAGTCAGTTGAGCGACGTGGAATGCTTGGCCTCATATGCGGAGTTGAGTTTTGTGGCTGCTGAAAACGAAGTAGAGAGCGAGAGGCTCTCTGTGGGAAGAGACGCTCTCCCGTCATTGTGAAGGTGCCGATGATGAGCACCCTAATCAACCAGACCAGGACGGCCACAAAGATGGGTACGCCGCTTACAAGCGATTCCCTTCCGAGCAACTCGTTGCCCAGTCCGTTATGACCGAGCAACGCTAATGAAACCGCCCACCAGGTCAACATCGCGTTCATCGTGGCAGCCAAGAACCATGCACCTAAAAGGTACCAAACCGTAACAGAGTCCTTTCTCCCTTTCTCCGGGGTGAACAGGCGGGCGATACCAGCAAAGTCCATGCTGCAGAAGGCCAGAGCTAAGATGGTTGACCATCTTAACCCCGAAAATTGTAGGTCGCCGAGTAAATCGTTCAAGGCAAATTCGGTTGTGCTGTAATTGAAGATCTCAAATGCAACCAGAGCACCGATGATGATGAAGCCGAAAATTGAGCCGCGTTGCAGGTGGATTCGTAAACGGTCAGTGAGCCATTGGCTGGCTGTTCCGATACCGAACCTTGGTACAGTCGATTGGATATGGGGTGAAGTTGCGGACATAGTGAGCCTCCTATACGAACATATGTTCCATACATCGGCAGTATAGAACATTAGTTCTACTTTGTCAAGAGGTACTGATGGGGCTCTAAAAAAGCGTTCGACGGCTCCAAAGTCACGGATGCGCGAAGTGGATTGAATTGTTTGGTTAATCACCTTTACAAGCAGTGAAGTATGATCTACAACGCTGTAGGGGCGGGATTACCCCGCCCCTACAAGAAGTAAAGCACAATCTGCGACGGGTTCGCGAACCGCCCCTACGCATTGTGGAAATCTCATAAACGCTCAACAGTGGATCTACAGCTGGGAAAGTTTAATAAGGTTTGGTGTGTTCATCTGATACGAGGCTATTGGGTGCTCAAATCATCGCTCGGTGGATTTTTTCCAACTGCGTTGAGCTTGCTTTCCCCCGGTGTACGCCCAGATCAAGATCCCACCGATGACGATCATCGGTAGCATCACCAAACCTGCTTCAGGTCCGAAGGTGCCTCCGGTAATTAAGACAGGTCCGATATTTGTTTGATGGATGATGGCAGTGAAGTTCAGACCACTCACAGGGAATCCAAAGACAGTACCTTCAAAAAAATTCCATCCGATATGCAACCCGATGGAAAGCCATAGCCGCCCTGTGCGCACCCACCCATATGCCATGAAGAATCCTGCCCCCATTAAACCCAAGGTGGAAGCCAAAGAACTGTGAGGATTAGAGAGATGTTGAAGAGCGAATATCGCTGAGGAGATGATCAGAGCCCAAGTGAGGTTGATCCCTTCAATCAAGTTCTGAAGTCGGTACCCCCTAAAGAGCAATTCCTCGTAAAAACCGACGAAAATAAATGTCACCAAGACGCTGGTGATCGTTATGAATGTGGTGGAAGAGAACTTCTCCCACATTATGCTATCGATACGCAACCAGCCGACACCCCATTCGAGGGCGAAGACTGAGCCCATCAGCAAGGCGGGTACGGTAAAACCAAAGGCCAAGTCACGGAATGAATGCGTATCCCATCCGAATCCCAATGAACGGAAGGTTCTCCGATCGAGGTATCGTCGAGCGATCCACGTGGCCAGCGTAATGGCGATTAATTGGAGGAGAGCGATGAGTGGGAATTCATTGATTATCTCTTGAGAAACTAAATGGATGGCCTCGATGTAAAGGAAGTATATGATGATGGCGACGAACTCGATGAGCAAGGTGTGTAATACAAGCCGCCAGCCAGCACGCAGGCGGGGTTCATCAGGTGAGACAAAAAGTCGTCTTAAAAATGAGCGGAAGGACTGCATTGTTAATAAATTTGTGGAGGACTTACTTGTGTCCACATGCCGGAGCAATGGATGGTCAGATGGTGATAGTATAATATGTTAAACATCATTCTGTGGACGTACGAACAGCGTTTCTCGTCTCCTTCTTCACCACACTTTCATCGAAACCACCTCACTGAACTGACAGACTGGACTGCAGATGCGGGTTCTAATACCAAATCATTTTCCACTTGAGGGATCAGGAAGCGGAATTTACACTCAAAATGTTGCTCGGGAGCTTGTGAAAAAGGGGCACGAGGCACTAACGATCACACCCGGGCACGATGAACAAACCGGTTTCCCTTTTGAGGTGCGCACGATCCTCTTTTCGCCTGATGAAGAAGGGCTCTCAAGGACCGAACGCCTGCCCTTTAATTTCCCGTGTTTTACAACCCATCCCCTCAGCACGACGACGTATGCGGATCTCGATGACACACAACGAGGATCATACATCGAGGCCTTCCGCTCAGCGATAAATTCTGCGGTCTATGAGTGGAAACCAGACGTCATTCACGCTCAGCACTTGTGGGTCACGCCTTACGCCTCCAAGCTGACGGGCATACCTTATGTTGTGACGGCGCACGGCACAGATTTGATGGGTTTCCGCAAGTATGCAGAGTGGAAGTCCGTAGCGCTCGAAGGTGCACGCGGCGCAGGAATCATTATTGCAGTCTCAAAACAAGTGGCCAGAGACACGATCGAGCTTTATGGTGTTAAAAACGAACAGGTCCGTTTGGTTTGGAATGGTTTTGATCAAGATATTTTCCATGTGATGTCGGTAGATCGGAACGAGGTGCTGTCTCTACATGACCTGCCATCTGATCCGGAGTACATTGTCAGCTTTGTGGGGAAGTTAACCCACTTTAAGGGGGTCGATGTTCTGCTCGATGCAGCAGTTACTTATGAACGCGAACTTGGGGAGGTTTTCACTCTTATCGTCGGTGATGGTGAGTTGCGCTCAGAGCTTGAAGGGCAAGCTGAGAGACTCGGATTGTGTGGAGTATATTTCCTGGGCCACCAGGCTCAGTCTGAGGTGGCGAAGATCTTCAACGTGGCAGACATTAGTGTCGTTCCCTCAAGGGTAGAACCCTTCGGGTTGGTGGCGGTTGAAGCGATGGCCTGCGGTACGCCGGTCATCGCTACCAACGAAGGTGGTTTACCTGACTTCGTAGATGACCGAGTGGGAGCGCTTGTGGATGTCGACGACCCGGATCAGTTAGCCGCGAAAATCATTGAGGAGATCAAAGGTGAGGCGAAGGCGGTAAAGGGTCCTTGGATTGCTGAATATACTCACAAAGGCTTCTCATGGTCCAGCCAGGTTGACAAGATGATCGCGATTTATGAGGAGGTACTCACGAAAGATTGAGGAACAGTCGGATTATAGGGTATTGTTTTAGGGGAGAGATTACACAATGGAGGGAAGGAAAGTAGGAAAGACGGCATTTGCTCTAATTACTCGTCGGGTGGATGATGCCAAGACTCCAATAAGGTTCTTGACCAATGCCCGACGATATGGTCACCGCATTGACCGGATCATCATCGCCTATTCGCATGGCGTAGATCGTGGGGTCGTAGAAACACTGCAACGCCAGGTGAAGGTAGATTTGATCTGTGCTCATGGTGATGACAACTTACGTCAGAGTCTGCGAGCCCTCGGTCTTGGGTCCGATGCTGTGGACGCTTTGTTGGATGTCCCTAGCTGGTCGTGTCACCATGAGGTTCCCTACGGTGCTTACCGAAATGCGATCCTGTTCAATGCGATCCTCCAAGGGATCGATTATCTCCTTTTCTTTGATACCGATGTTAAGCCCTGGGTGTTGATCGGGCTTGATGACGGAGAACCCCAATGGCAGGAGGTCGATTTTGTTGGAATCCACCTGGCTCATCTGGCGAAACCTAAGGTCTTAGCCACAACGAGCGACTATTCTGGTTATTACATCATCCCTCCGATGGCCTTTGATGGGTTATCTGAATTGCTCATCGGTCTCGGTAAAGAGCTTTCGCTAGATTATGTGAGCTTATGTGACATCCATGGTTGCTTGAACCTTGGTTCACATACACCAGGTCCCTCGGTACTTACGGATAAACTACTTGGTGGCAACCTTGGCCTCAGCTTGCATCAGCCCTGGAATTTGGCCCCATTCTTCTCCACGGTGTACGAGTTCGGTGATCAATGCATCAAGGGTCGGGGCGAGGATACGTTGCTTGGCCAAGCATTGGTTTTAAACGAGAGGCAGATGGTGGATGTTGACCTGCGAATCTTTCACGACACCTTCGACGATTTCCCTACCAGCCCAGATATCGCTCGCAAAGATGTACAGACTCGTTTTTATAATGCATGTCTGGGGTGGATTGGGCGCAATCCTTTCTTGACCTGGTTTCTCTCCACAATGCGCAGGAATGAAGCTCATTTCAAAGAGGAAATGAAGCGTCAGGCAGAAAGCTTGTCTATAGGTGCGGTAAAAGCAGCTCGTTTCTTCGAGAATCCGCAGTTTGAGAGGTTGCCGGAAGCCTTGAAAGTCTCCATGGCATCTCTCCCCGAATCCATTGAGCGTTACCAACGACTCACAAGAGGTTGGGAGAAGTTGATCAACGCATTAACGCCTGACGAACTTCCGACCGAAACGGATGAAGAAATGGTGGACCGACCACCGATGGCAGCCTGATCAATGGGGCAGGATCTCCTTAGCTTCTGGGTGTTCGGAGAAAAACTTGCCACGTTGTTAACCATAGTGTAGAAAACAGGCTGTGGATTATTATGGGAAGTGTTGTGAGGTATTTGAGTGATCGTTTATAGACCAACCATGTAAGTGGAAAGGAGGCAGCGGCTGAATTCCGCTGTTGCTGAACAGCGGTCGCTCGCCGTAAATCTCTATGAAGACCGTCATGGTTATTCCCACTTATTGGTCACGCGATTCAGCGGCCAGTTGGAAGCCTGGTGACATCGTCTATGATCATCCTACCCCTCTCGACCAAAAGGGCACGCTTCCAAGGACGTTGGAATCGTTGAATGTATTGGCAGACACCGATTTTTCCTTGGTCATTTTGGCTTGTTCTACTGCGGCGGATATTGAACATGCCGTAGAGGAGCGCGTCACCCATTTGGTGCGAGAAGCCAAACCACCCGTCGAGACTTATGTCGTCTCTCACTCTCATCTTCAAGCTCTTCATCAAGGATTGGCGACAGCAGGGAGGGAGGATTTGGTAGATGTCCTTTCGCTGTCTGGTTATGCCAATGTCCGAAATATGTGCCTCTTTGTACCTTATGTGTTAGGTGCAGAGGTAGCGGTGCTCATCGACGATGACGAGTTGTTTGATGACCCTCACTTCATAAGGAAGGCCCGTCAGTTTATCGGCAGCCGCTTTATGGGACAGACTATCGATGGTGTTGCTGGCTACTATATCAATAGCAAGGGGACGTACTACGACGACGTGCCGGAGGAGATCCACTGGATGACCTACTGGGACCGCTTTGGTAGCAAGCGAGAGGCCTTCGATCAGGTCATCCCCGGGGAACCGCGCCTTAAATTGACGCCCTTTGCTTTTGGCGGCTGTATGGTTATGCATCGTTCGCTCTTTCGAAGTGTTCCCTTCGATCCTCTCATAACGCGTGGCGAGGACATTGACTATGTGATCAACGCCCGCATGTTCGGCTTCAACTTCTTCCTCGATAACGAACTTTATGTCCAACATCGACCTCCTCCCAAGGCCCATCCTACCTGGCAACGATTCCGTGAGGATATTTTCCGTTTGCTTCATGAAAGAGCTAAGATAAACGGCCAAACACCACAAGTTAACATGACGATCCTTGATCCAGAGGATTTCGATCCCTATCCAGGAGAGTTTCTTAAGGACACGCTTGACGACAAGATCCTCAAGACTAACCTCATCCTCGCTCTAGATTATCTCGCCAATGATAGAGTTGAGGACACCAAGGAGACCATTCGCAACATCTGGCTGGCAAGGACGAAGGCGATACCCAAGGACAATCCCTTTGAGATGTATCTAACCTTTCAACGCCGCTGGCGGGCACTACGTAAGCTCACCTCGCGTGACCTGCGTGAAGTTTTTTATTCCATTTTTCAGCGTGGTCAAATCTATTATGAAGAAGAGAGACAGTTGGAAGAAGCCAGGCGCGCTGAGTTCGAGAGCACCACCAAAGCAATGCGTGCTTCAACGTTGGAGGGAGTACCTTTCTTCGAGGGATTGGCACCTGAGTATATCGAAATGCTGCGATCCGTCAGTTGGCGGGAGTTTTTCTCAAGAGACGAGATTCTCTTACAGAAAGGTGAAGAAGCTCACAAGCTTTACTTCATCACCAAAGGTGCGGTTCGTATCATGCTGAGTAATGACTCTGATGAAGAGATGGAGCTGATCGAAGTGGGTGAAGGAGAGATGCTTGGTGAGGTGTCGATGGTCATCAATGCGCCTCACTCGGCAACGGTCACCGCCTCCGAGCCAACTGAGGTGATCACAATCGACCGCAAAGCCTTGTTTGAGTTGATGTCCAATTCACCAGAATTAGCTTCTCAGTTATGGTACCGATTGGCCCATTCCCTGAGCAATCGCTTGCGTCATTCGAATGTTCGCTATATGTCGCAAGTGCGTGATGCATACGATGTAGCGGATTCAATGCTGGGAACTGGCATCTTGGGCGAATCTTCTGAAGACGAGTGATTTTTTTTGGGTTCAATGGAGATGGGCACGAGGGCATGCCCTCGTGCCCAAATGATTCCCGTGAAAGTATGCCTCCGGGAGGATCTTAATTGGTTCTAAGATTTCGTTGGATTGGTCAACTTTATCAATCGTCGCGCCAAACCTGCGCCAAGCAGGGCAAGACCATCCGTCGGCATATAGTGACTAGCGGCAGCATCAAAAAGTACTGAAGCCCGGGTGGGAAATTCATCATCCCCGGGCCATAACGCACATGCTATTCGGACACGTGGTAGGGGTTGGAAAGCGAAAGCGAAAGGTGCCAGAGCGGTTAGAGCTGTGCCCTTTAACTCCCTTGCGGCGCGATCGAAAGCTTCCAAATTATCGCTGAACGTGCGGGCAATCACATTTCCACTGTAACCTTGAAATGCCTGGTGGTAGAAGGCGCCATCAGGTAATTCGCGGAAGCTGATCCAGCGATCGGACATGGGCGCGCCATCAGCGGTTACCAGGTAATAAAGGAGCATGGCGCAATCGAAAGTCGAACAAGGCGTACCATCAGGCAGATGGCAGGCTTTTAGATCAGGCCAGGATAGGGTGACTCTGTCACCCCAGAATATCAAACCAAGGTTGCTTCCATCATAAGAGGCTCCACAACGGTCAGCGATGACCTCAGGTGTCGATGTCTGGATTGATTGACGCAACCGATCAATCTGACGCAGCATACTTTCTTGCCATGCATGGCGCGCCTGTTCGATGACGTCACCGCCTGGTGGTTGATCGCCTCCGGCTCTGTCGGTTAAACCTGCCATCTGAAATACGCTCAAGTTGTTGTGTCGAGGTCCATCATATTGAACAGGTTCCACGCAAACGAGTCTTGACGGATAAAAAGCGCTCACGCAGAACCTGGTTAAAGGTCTGACTCTCCACCCAGTTTTATAGAGATTTCAGGGCAAACCCTTCCAATGGGTTAACCGGACTGGGTCTAATTCCCGCTCAAGATATTGCCGAGAATTTCGCCTCCAAGCCCTGCGACTCCCTTCTGCTCACCAACTTGCTTAAACCTTGCTGCTGCAAGGACTCGATCAGCGATCCGAGAGAAGGGGAGGCTTTGCAGATAGACCTTACCGGGTCCGGTCATGCGGGTTAAGAACAATCCTTCCCCGCCGAAGAGGGCATTCTGGAAGCCACCGATAAATTGGATGTCGTAGTCCACATCGGCGCCAAATGCGACCAGACAGCCTGTGTCAACACGTAAGGTTTCCCCAGCGGCCAAGTCCTTTTCGATGACGGTGCCTCCGGCGTGCATGAAGGCCAGCCCCTCGCCTTCCAAGCGTTGCAGGATGAATCCTTCTCCGCCGAAGATGCCCGCGCCGATTCGCTTGGTCAGGGCGACTTCTATCTCGATGCCCTGGGCAGCGCAGAGGAAGGAGTCCTTTTGGCATAGGATTTGCCCGCCAAAATCGGCCAAATCCAAAGGTATGATCTTTCCTGGATACGGAGCTGCAAAGGCGACGTGTGATTTCCCATGGCCATTGTTTAGGAAGTTCGAGATGAAAAAGCTCTCCCCGGTGATCGCACGTTTGAGTCCCTTGAAAATTCCCCCTCCGGTAGTGGTTTGCATTTCGATGTCGGTTTCCATGTAGGTCATCGTACCGGTTTCAGCGCGCACACCTTCGCCGGGATCTAGTTCGATCTCGACAAGTTGTAGGTCGTCACCGAATATCTTGTAATCAACAACATCTGCCATGAGGCACCTCCATTAATTAGATTTATGACGTCACTGAAAAAAGGTCAACCACGAGAAGAGGACCGGAATATGTGGGGGTGCGGGCGAAGCCTAGCACCCCCACATATTCCCTTCTTTACTCCTCGACGGTACTTTTTTCTGTACGCTCATTCATAGGTCTTCAGAAGTCTACCAAACTTCGAGAGTGATGCAAAATGGAATCGATTCATCCCTCGGGGGGTCCAGGGACGATTACGAATCTGAGTTGTCTTGCTCCAGGATTTCATCGATGAATGTTTGCCATACATCATTTGGGACCCATATTCTTTTTACTTGCTCGAACGCTTTCTCCTCTGACCAGCCTAACCGTAGCACTCGATACAAAGCCATAAAGACCGAAACCCGCATATTCGCAGCGCAGTGGACAAACATTTTCTTGTTCTTGTTCGTCTCCATGACCATAAAGAATTGTTCCAAATCGGAGTGCGTCGGTCGCTCCCAAATGACGGGTAAATGGATATATTGCATCCCATGAGCCCTTACGACAGCTTCTTCGTTGTCGAGGGCATACTCTGCGTCAGCCAGACCCAGGTTGACCACCACCTCATAACCGTTCTCGGCGATTGCAGCGATCTGCCCCTCGGAAGGTTGACCAGCGGTAGCGATGGATTTTGTGAGTGATAAATAGTTGTGGATTTCTTTTAGCATTCAATTCCCCATTGGATAGGTGGGACTGACCATGCTAACACAGTTCCTCTATTCTGATCGGAAAGTATAAGGGATCAGAATCTGCGTCTCACCTCGATCACCGAGCTTCAACTCATTGTGGGATGAATTTCCAGGACAGCGTGATGCGATATCACTCTTCTTCGGGGTATCGCTCACTTGTTCGTCGGAATATTCTGAACCGACCGGTTTCGATGCGGTTCCGTCGTGCTATACGACGTCGTATCATCAAGCCCAGCGCGCACAAACTTGCACCAAGCAACAACGTGCGGACATCACCCTCCTGATTCAGATACGTTACCGCGAAAACCATGAGGGAGATTAATCCGATTAAGATCAATGCCAGACCAAAACGATAAGCCATGCAGAAAGAGTATCCTCCGACAGAATACCGACGAACGAGATGCTCAGAATGAATAATCAATTCCCCGAAAATCCCTACGCGGGATTGTGAGAACGATGTCTAGTGGGGTGTGGGCAACGCCCACACCCCACATATGCATCCTTCGCTTATTGAACTCGCTTCTACCAGTGGATTTCCAAACATTAAAAGATCCGCGTTTGGCTTTGTTCGTGCATATACAGCTGCAAGTAGTAAAGACCGCCCGCGTTCTTACCAGATGAGCCCGAGCCTTTCCATCCGCCGAAGGGCTGAAATCCAGGCCAGGCACCAGTAGTAGCGCCTTGAGGGCGGTTGGCATAAGTCACTCCAGCTGCGATCTCATCGAAGAACCACTCCGTTTCCTCCTTGGTTCCATAAAAACCAGCTGTAAGTCCGTATTGCCTATCGTTGGCAAGTTCCATGGCTTGTTTCAGATTGTTTACTGGGTGGACCATGGTGATGGGGAGGAACATCTCATGCTTCCACAAGCGATGATCCAATGGGACATCTGCCACCAGCGTCGGTTGGCAGAAGAAACCCTTACCGTAACCGTTCGCTGTGATTACGTCTCCACCGGCGAGGACCGTGCCAACTCGTGAAAGTTCTTTGGTGAATTGCTGGAAATTACCGTAAGCCCCTTGGTTGATAACCGGTCCATTAAAAATGGCCCGGTCGGTGGGATCGCCGATCGTGATCTCCTCGATGCGATCCACCAACATTGACACCAGTTTCTTATAAACCGGTTGCTCGATGTAAATCCGCGAGTTGGCGGAGCACTTCTGACCTTGGAGCCCAAACGCTGAACGTATAATCCCAGCTGCGGCCCGATCCAAGTCAGCATGACGGGAGACGATGGATGGGTTCTTGCCTCCCATCTCAAGAATAGTGGGTCGCGGATAGGGTCCCTGGGCGAAAGTGCGGTAGACTTTCATCCCGACTTCGTGCGATCCAGTAAAGGTTATCCCATCGACTTCAAGGTTATTGATCAGTTTATCACCCAAGGTGCTCCCGGGACCGGTTACATAGTTAATCACACCTTCAGGCAGCCCTGCATCCCGGAAGCACTCAGCCAATAGGCGAACGGTCCAGGGCGTGTCGGTTGCGGGTTTCATTACGACAGTATTTCCCGCTACGAGAGTGGCGCCGACGGGGCCGCCGGTCAGTGCAGCGGGGAAATTGAAGGGGCTGATGACAACCCAAACGCCATAAGGTCGGAGGAGTGAACGGTTCCGCACCTTGTATCCCTTAAGTGGGTCAACTCCCATTTGCACCCAAAACCCGTTGTTGGATTCCATTTGGTCGCATGCGTACCTGATTAACGCAGACGTCTCCGCGATGTCAGCTAAGGCTTCCAGGCGATTTTTTCCAACCTCCAGAGAGATCACAGCTGCGATCTCGTAGATCCGTTTATCGATCCGTTTAGCAACGCTGCGAAGAAGTCGCACTCGTTCTTGCCATGGTGTACGCGACCATGTAACGGATGCCTTTCGGGCAGCGGTCAGAGCTCGCTTGGCATGCGAGGCGGTTCCCTTTTGGAAAGTCCCCAACATCCAATCTGTATTGATGGGCGATCGGTCTTCGAACTTCTCTCGAGATCTGACTTCCTCCCCTCCGATGAGCATCGCATGTTCCTGACCCATCTCATTTTTTACCTTTGCCAGACCACGGTCGAATAGATTGTGTAACTCCTCGGGAGGATCGAACATCGTTGCATAGGTAAGCACAAAGGATTTGCGTTTTGGTTTTATTTTTTTCTTCGCCACTTGATCATCCTCCTAATTATCAAAGTATCAGCTTCTTGATCAAAGTATAACGGAGTGCACTAAAAAAATCACCCGCGAGGAGCAGGGAGAGATGCTGCAGGCGCCACACTGCCCTACTTGGGTACCGCTTTTGCGACAGTCCCCTCCTCCTCTTGCAATTGACTTTTTTCAATGGAATCACGATGCTCCCTCTCGCCATCGTCAAAAGGGCGATGTATACTGAATTCAATCTGTTATCGAGTTTGGGTGATCCATTGGAGGTCATTTGACCTGGGTCCATGATAACATTTATGCTGCCGGAGGGATGCACATCCCATCAAATTGGGGTCCTTTCGCTGACCAAACTGGTGTGACTGGGATTTTACATTTCGCACCAGATCGCGCCGCAAAGTTTATCGGTTCATCCCCCGAGGTGTTTCTCTGGGTAAATATCGCAGATGAAAATCAGGCCGCATCTAGCGAAAGATTGCTCGCAGGCCGTTTCCTTTATGAGTGTGTAGCGGAGGGTCGACGGATTCTGCTTCATAGCAGCCTTGGACGTCACCGAACGCGTTGGGCTTTTGTGGCATATTTAATGATCTCAGGGAGTTCGGTACGTGCTGCTTTGCGACAAGCTGCTGACCTCCCATGGCTCTCGCCTTATCATACGGACACGGCAGCGTGGGAAGCTTTTGCTGAAATGCTGAGAGCATTATGATCACGGACAACCAACCATCACGCTACATCGTTCTAAGGAGGATACTATGTTGTTTACAGAAGCCGTTTATGTAGGGATTGATCCAACGGCTGGTGTGCGACCAATGTATTACGCGGCACTGGATACAAATCTACGCCTCCTTGCGCTCGACAGAGCGGATATCGAAACCGTTCTGGCTTTTATTAATGGCCTCGAAACTGCGGTGGTTGGAGTCGGTGCGCCACAGGCCCCCAATAAGGGTCTGATGATGCAAGAGGAAGTTCGTCGCAAGTTCAATCTTCAGCCAGGTGGTCGAAAGTGGGGTAAGTGGAGGGTGAGTGAATTTGAGCTTCGGCGTCGTAATCTACGAATGTACAACACGCCGAGCTCTGAGAAAGCAGCTCCAGGTTGGGTAAAAACAGGGTTCACCCTCTTTAAACGGCTGCAATCTATGGGTTTCCGATTCTACTTCGCTGAAGAGGGGACGGAGCAACAAACCGTAATCGAGGTACAGCCACATGCCTCCTTCGCTGTTCTTCTTGAGCGGCGCCCATTTCTCAAGCGAAATCTTGAAGGACGAATGCAACGACAACTCGTGCTGTATCTTGAAGGTCTTGATATTGCTAACCCGATGCATGCTCTTGAAGAAATTACGCGACATCATTTATTAACGGGTCAAATGCCGCTTGGAGGCCTATATGAGCATGATCAACTCGATGCTCTTGTAACGGCCTACACGGCCTATCTTGTGGGAGTCAAACCTGAGCGGGTGAGTCAGGTAGGTGATGAAGGAGAAGGCTTCATAACCCTACCTGCGGCGAATCTTAAAGATTTCTACCTCTAAAGAAATAATCAAATCCCTTAACTACATCAGGGTCCTCACCCACAGTGGTTAAGGATTTTTTCAATATCATCCAAGGGAAGGACGAGGAGATCATATGTTCCGAACGAGGATCCTACGAACATTCGTTGCTGTCTCGGTGTTGCTTTTCTTCATCCAAGGGCTGCGGGTCATTTTCTCTGTTATGTTCGGTATCATCTATGATCAGGTTTTCGAGGGACCGATGAATTCCTGGTTAATCGTAAGTAATCTATTGGTGATCGTAGCCCTGATGGCACCGAGCTTGACGCCGAAAAGACTTACAAAGAAGTGGCTTACTGCCTTTGCTCTCCTCACTGCGATTGCGCGTGTTGCCTTATCAGTGAATGATGCAAGTGTTCGCTATTGGGGTGCACTGCTCACGCTCGCCTTCGGCGGAATATACCAGGTGGGATTACTGAAGGAGGATCGCTCGTTATTTACCTCGGGTTTGGTGAGTGCCCTCGCCCTTGATCAAATTCTGCGCGTTGCTGGGTACACCTACGACTTGAGTCTGCGCCCTGAATGGTTGCCAGTCCTACTGGTCTGGGCGGTACTTGTGTCGATTATCGCCCTTTGGATCAGCCGCATTCATGTAGACAATGAATCAGCGGGTGGAATGAGCTGGGTAGACGGTTTAGTTCTTGGTGGCTTCTACTTTCTTGAAACGTCCTTGCTTGCACTGCCAAACGGAATCGCGCGTTGGACCGATATCCCCTACTCCGTTGTCGCTCCCTTACTCTTGACGGTCACGCTTCTGGCAGTATTACCAGAGATTCAAACAAGGATCGTGGAGATATGTGAGAGGGGCATTGTGCGGATTGGTTTGGCGTTGGTCTTGGTCCTAGGACTGATCATCGCTTACTTTGCCGAAGGCATCCTCTCTGGATTGTTGCTGATTGTTGTACAAGCGACCGCGCTCGCGTCCTTGCTCTGCGTTCTCAATAGCGATACCACAAAGGGACACTTGACGGGCCTGCAATTTTCACTTGGGATGTTCTTTCTGCTTCTCTTAAACTTCTTCAACGCTTTCGCATTTACCTATCCCTATGTTCTGCCAGTGATGCGTGGACTTGGCTGGGTTGTCTACGTGATCGCCGCGTTTATCTTGGGGTTTCGAGTGGTGCGCGTTGTCATCAGTGATGAAACCAAAGCAATGGTTGGCGATTCAGCGACGATCGGATTGGCTTCGCTAGGGGCGATCGCTCTCTCAATCTTGATGGTCTGGCCGCAGTCAGCTGCGCCGCTTTCACAAAGCGGGAGTCTGCGAGCTGCCACGTACAACATCCATTATGGCTTCGATGACGATTGGCACTTCATGCTCGAGGAGATGGCGCAGGCGATCGAAACGGCGGATGTGGACGTGGTTGCCTTGCAGGAGGTCGATGCTGGACGCATGACAAGCTATTCTGTTGATGATGCGCTGTACCTTGCACGTCGCCTGCGCATGAACGTCGCATACCTGCCAGCGGTAGAGCACCTGACGGGTATCGCCCTGCTCTATCGTGGCCCTGAGGTTCCCATGGATCAGAGATTGTTGACCAGTTTGCAGGAACAAACAGGAATCGTCGGTGTGCGACTTGAGGTGCAGGAAAAACCTATTTACGCCTATGGCATATGGATGGGATTAAGTGATGAGGATACGCAGCGGCAGATCACCGAGGCGCTGCAATTCATCGGTGAAAAGTCTCCTGCGACCTTCGGTGGTGATTTCAATACGATACCCGATACTCCGGTGACGATCGCTATTGAGGAAGCCGGTTTTGTCGATCCCTTTGTCGTTTTGGATATCACACCAGCGCCTCCCACCTTCCCGGCGATCGATCCAAAAATACGCATTGATTTTGTGTGGCTGCGTGATCTGACCCCGCTGCGTGCCTGGGTGTCGGATTCATTGGCTTCGGATCATCGCATGGTTGTGGTGGAGGTGGCGTTTCCGTGAGAGAAGACCTTTTTCGGGGTTCATCTGTAGCCGCAGGCTTTAGCCTGTACTCATATCACACACCCAAAATTAAGCTTATCCTCAGGATTTGATGCTGCGCCCTCGATGGGATCTATGAATGCCCAGTCTAGCAGAACCGGTGATGACTGGAGTACAACCAGAATGGTCTTGCATGATGAACAAATGACACGGTCACCCACACTTGGCGTAGTTTCCATCAGAACATCATGATCACATTCAGGGCAGGCGCTTTTTATCATGCCACTTCCTCCATGATACACGTCATATATCAACGGCATATGAAGGTTTCATTTGAGCTGTGTACTGTTATGGGGAATCTAACAATGCTTACTCTAAAAGGTATATAAAGATTGCTACAAAATCGTGTCAACCTTCTATTGAGACCACCAAATACGTATAGAAAGCAATGTGGACCCGGAATTTCAAACGGGATGTTCAATACTCACTCATACGATGTTACAAACGGGGATGGATTAAGGCCTTGAGGTGAACTTATGATCAATAGGTATCGATTGTGAATCGATAACCAACACCGGGGATCGTTTCAATGAAGCGCCCAATCTCGCCATCCGGTTCAACCTTGCGACGTAAACGGCTTATCAAGCCGCGTACAAGATCTTCATTTCCTTCACCAGTGTATCCCCAAACACGTTCGACTAGGATGTCCATTGGTACTACCTGTCCTCGGTTGGTCATTAGGGTGTATAGGAGCTGAAATTCAAGCCGTGTTAATCTTTTGGGGTTGTCTCCAACCAACGTTACGGTGCGGTTGGAGGGATCCAAAACGATTTCATCCAATTCAAGCGTTGGCAACACGAAGCTCGGCACAGTGTTCGAACGTCTCATCATGGCAGTAACTTGAGCAGATAATTCTTGAGGAGACACCGGGTATCTTAAGACGGCGTCAGCGCCTCGAAATAACAAACTACAAAAGGTTTTTTCAGTGAGAGACTCGATCAGCATGAGTAGTGGAACCTGTGAGTCCGCTCGCACTTCTTCAACCACCTTCTCTGGAACTTGACCTTCTTTAACGACGATGATCATGAGATCTGCGGGGTGGTCCGTCCAACTCTCAAGAACCCTTTTATAGTCTGAGCTTATTGCAACGGCCAAACCTGCTTTTCTGAGAATGAAGCTCAAAATTTCCTTTTCATCTGCATCTTCAGAAATGATGACAGCTTGCATGTTTCTTCCTCTACAACGAATTGTGCTACCTGTCGAGAATCTATCCACAATAATACTTCATTATGGATAATTGTTAGTAGAGCGAAGATTCTGAGATTCATTTTCCAGGTTTTTCCAAATTGATGATTTATGTCACGTGAAGCGAATTTCTATCAACGATTCGAAATCGTGCAATGCGTACAACTACTTAAAAGATGATCTCTCGCAAATGTGATCAAGGAGCACGTCTCCTCCAGATCCTGGTAGCCTTCCGCTTCTCCGGCATTCTCTTATGAAGAGGCGCTACGACCTTAAGACTCGCGCCGCAATACCAGCAACTCACCAGATTCCCAATCTTAACATGATCATCTAATCTGATTTTATGTTTGCAATGAGGACAAAACCCAATAGACATTGAATCACCTCCGCCAAGTAAAATTCAGAGCCTCCTGTAATTGAAGCGTTGTCACTCATAGCGCCTGTTGCAGATCGGATAGATACCCGTTGCCCGAACAGAAGCCTACGTTCAGCCTCGTCGAGCGATATGGCGCAGTTTGGATGGATCTCGCAGGGGTTCTGCATGGAACCCTTGAGAGGTCACTCATTGATTATTGTGTTAAACATCCATAGCAGTTGAGTTATAAATCGCTTTCGACAACGAAACAGATCGATTGCCATGTTACATCCGACAATCCCATCATAGAATTGATGGGATTGTCTTTTCGTCTATTCGGGATTGTGTATTTATGGGTGGTTACCTCAAGAAGGTGAATGATAAGGACTATCCTTCGTACTCGGCCTCCTCTTCCTCCCAGTATTCCTCATCTTCCTCGTAAATCCAATCGAGTTCTATCGGGGACAATCCGATGATATGAAGACCCGCCCAACAGCTTTGGCAGGTTACCTTTTGTCCTTCATGAGGATTTTCCCCAACATTAATCTTGGAATCACATTCGGGGCAATGTCCATACATCTATCACCTCCTAGGGTGAACGCAAATAAGAGTCGCATTTTATCGATATTTTTTACATCCCGCACATTGAAAAGGCGTGTGATTTTCATCTAAATGATGTACCAAAAGGGGAGTACGATTTCCTGTTTCAGGAAATAAGCATTGCGATAGTATCGCACTTTCTTCTGCTTCATAGCTGGTCTCTTCGTCAGAACCGGGCTTGAAAAGGGTCATTACGAATAAACCGTCAGAGAATAAATAGCTGATTCGTTGGAGTACATTTTGATGCTGTATGCGATGTGACGTTAACAATGGATAGAAATTAGACTCATTATTCGACTGGATTGTCTGTTTCAAGCGTTATAAAAAGACTGACAACAAATCAGACATTCACTCCTGGTGCTGAGCGAGGAAACTTTGGCTGTCGACAAGACAATCCTCAATTCACACCTAACGGCTTTTCCACGGCTTTAATAGCACATCCTTCGCTCTGCTATGGCTTTAAGAGAACATCTTAACTGTTCTTACGTTGAGGTGAAATATATTTATTCTGATTAGCCAAGAGATGATTGATCTTCCGTGCCTGATGAATCTACCCAGCCAGTGGGCTGGCTCAGTACCTGGGATCAAATCAGATCAAGATCAAATAAATATACGTAACCATAAAGTAGTCCTGAAGGAGGACAAATAAGTCATGAAAACACAACGCTTTAGAATCATCATCCCGATCTTTGTGATCGGTTTGCTCGGTGTGATGCTCGTGTTGGGCATGATTGCGTTAATGATGAGAGGCATCCCAGATGGTTGGTTGTCCTTTCTACAACGCTCCCAAGACACATCGCCACAGCCGGTGAGCACCCCGACAGTCGCACCTGGCTCGATCGTAGGCTACATATGGCACGATCTATGTGCCTCGTGGTCTGAAGGCGAGTCGCCTCTTGCTGAAGCTGCTGAGGGATGTGTCCCAGCGAACGCCAGCACGGGGTATCTGGCCAACGGCGTTCTTGAGGCGGGTGAGCCAGGCATCTCCGGTATTACGGTCAATCTGGGGATCGGAGCTTGTCCTTCGGTTGACCTAACGAGCGCTATAAGCAACATGGATGGAGCCTATTTATTCCCCAATCTCGAGCCGGGAACATACTGTGTTTCGATCGATCCCACCGCTTCTCAAAACTCGATTTTGCAGCCAGGAAGCTGGACCTACCCAGTTCCAATGGGTGGTTTATCGGCTGTGACGGTAACTATTGGGGAAGGTGAGATCAGGCGCGATATTAACTTTGGGTGGGATTTTCTATACCTTCCCATTTTACCGACGCCTGAGCCAAGCCCGACCCCAGTTCCCACACCGATCCCGACCGGTATTTCATGTTTGAATCGGGCGACCTTTGTGCAAGATGTCACCATTCCAGACAACACCAATATCCAACCCGGCAAGGCTTTCGAGAAAGTTTGGCGATTGCGGAACAATGGCACATGCACCTGGACCACAGCCTATAATCTCGTTTTCCACAGCGGCCACTCCATGGGTGCGCTTGCTTCGGTCCCCATGCCTTCTGAAGTCGCTCCAGGGAAAACCGTGGACTTAAAGGTCAATATGGTTGCGCCTATGACCAATGGAACCTACCGCAGCAATTGGATGTTGGCAAACCCAACAGGTGCGCTCTTTGGTATCGGGGAAAATGGCGATAAATTCTTTTGGGTGCAGATCGTCGTCGGTCCTCAAGGTGCAGGTGGGCCATTGAGTTGGCGCGGCGAGTACTTTGACAACCGGAGCCTAACGGGAACACCCGATCTGGTCCGCTACGATGCTCTGATCGACTTCGACTGGAAGAGTAATTCTCCGGCATCTGTACTGTCTGCGGACAACTTCTCCATACGCTGGACGACAAAGGCCGAATTCGAAGCGGCAACCTATCGCTTCCGTGTCTTGATGGATGACGGAGCCCGGCTATATGTTGACGATAAGCTTGTGCTGGACTCCTGGAAGGATGGTGCGGTGCGGGAAGTTGCTGTTGAGGTTGCAATAGCCAAAGGCACCCACTCACTGCGGCTGGAATATTATGAACACACGAACGACGCCCGCATCCGACTCACTTGGGAGAAAGTCTCCTCTCCATCTTTCCCTGAATGGACCGGGGCATATTGGAACAACCTTAGCTTAAGCGGAAATCCCGTGTTGGTCCGCAACGACGAAGTGATCGATTTCAATTGGAGGAATGACTCGCCTGCGATAGGGATCCCTGTCGATAACTTCTCGATCCGCTGGACGCGTACGGTAAGGTTTGACGCTGGGATCTATCACTTTCGAGTCCGCATGGATGACGGTGCACGGCTTTGGATTGATGACAAACTTGTCGTCGATGAATGGAAGGACGGCACCAACCGTGTGGCTGAGCTGGATCTCTGGATGTCAGAAGGTAAGCATGATTTGAGGTTAGAGTACTACGAACATAGTGGCGAGGCCCGTGTAAGCCTGAGGTGGACCAAGCTTGAAACTGCGACTTATTCAGCTTGGAAGGGTGAGTATTGGTTTACCCCCGGATTGGATAGCCGTTGGGCATTGGTGCGCGATGATCAGGTGATCAACTTCAATTGGGGCAACAAATCCCCGGCGGTAGGTATCCCTAGCGATGGGTTCTCTGCCCGGTGGAGCCGTAGTGTGGCATTCGAACCCGGTACGTATCGCTTCTTTGCCAGAGCCGATGATGGGATTCGCGTTTATTTGGATGGCAATCTCCTCATCAACGAGTGGCACTTGAGTGGAGGCGCCGAGGTCTATACCACAGATGTGACCTTGACTGGATCGCATCAACTGAAGGTTGAGTACTATGAGCACACCGGTAGAGCGCTGGTCGAGTTTGGGTGGGAACGCATCGCCGCTACACCTACACCTACAAGTACACCCACTTCGACTACGACAGCTACATCGACCCCCACGCCTACTCAGGTAGCCACATCGACTCCCACACCTACACCAACATCCACTCCGGGAGCCGTCGTAGTCTATAGTTTTATCGATCATATCTGTGATGCGGATTGGGAGGACAATACGGGTGATCTTCCCTGCCCGAGCATGGGGGATGACTTGCGAGGAACAATCTATATCCTTGAGAACCCTGTCTTGGAGAATGGAACCCGACCGAACGAATCGGTGCTTGCCATGCGACCGGAAATGGTGCAACCCGGTTGGATTAAAGGTTTCTTCCCAATCTTCCATGTACAAGAGGGTGATCGTTTTCGAGCCACCATTGGCTGCCTTGATGAACAATCCGCATGCGATGTAGATTTCGATCTGAATATCCGAGTGGATAGCGGTCCAGTTCAGTCCCTGGGAGCATGGAAGGAAAGTTACGACGGTAAGATCAGTGAGATTAACATCGATCTTACACCGCTTGCAGGTAAATCAGTGGCTTTCATCTTCGAGCTCCACGGCGAGATCGCTTCCTTTCAGAATCTCGCATTTTGGCTCCGACCAAGCATTTGGCGCTGAAAGCTTTCAAGCACCTTAGCTGCTGGAGATGAGTGTACTGACAATACGAGGGGCCTCTTGAGGAGAAGACAACTCCCCCCTAGAGACCCCTCCTCCTTGTCTGCAAGCCCTGCATTTAGAGGGGGGATCTTGGAAGTACTTGAAGATGTCATTAAAACGGACTTTAACCACCATCCAATTGAACAAGGAAAGACACAAATAGAAAAGGGGTACCAGCATGGCACAAATTGAACTTACATCCGACGCAATGCAATCCCTTCCAAGGATCCGCTTTGATTGGATATTCTCGATACTTATCAAGCCCAAGACGACATTTGAAAAGATTCTCACGCTAGAGAACGGTGTCTGGTTCTTACCGCTTACTCTCTTGACTGTAAGCGCGGTGCTTCTCGTTATAGCAACGGCTCACGTCTCAATCGAAGCAGGACTGCCGGTCGACCAGACATTACCGCCCAACTTCGAATATTTTCCCCCTCAAAGTCAGGATCAAATTCGTCAGGCGATGGAGGTTGTCAATGGGCCGATCTTTCGTTATCTCTTTCCCGCGATTATCACCACGGCCCGGGTCTGGCTTGGATGGTTGATCGTCGCCTCGGGGTTGCACTTTGTACTGACGCTGATGGGCGGTCGGGGCTCAAATCGATCCGTGATGAACATGACAGCTTGGGCAGGCTTGCCGTTCGCCTTACGAGATCTCCTGCGCATCGCTTATGTCCTTATCACACAACAGAGCATCATGTATCCAGGTTTGTCGGGCTTTGCGCCCTCCAACCAGGTAAGCATCCTTACCAGTGGATACGCTGAATTGCTCAGCCTGATCGATGTCTATTGGTTTTGGCACGTGATCTTACTGTTTGTCGTCGTAAAAACATATCGCGATCTGACACTACGCAAGGGGGTCGTGGCTGTACTGATCATCCAGATCGCTGCGCTGTTGATCCAGATCGTGCCCGGATTACTAAGTCAGCAGCTGGTTGGTCTTAGCATCATCCAGCCGTTCTTCTTCTAATATCATGAACAGCCATCCTGTGCGAATTGCAGGCCTTCAAAAAACTTACCCCATGGGGCACCTGAAGGTGCACGCATTGAAGGGTGTTGATTTGGACATCCCGTCCAACAGTTTCGTCGCCATTTTGGGACCATCAGGCTCCGGGAAAAGTACCCTGCTTCACCTGCTCGGAGGTCTCGATCGGCCAACCGCAGGCAGCATTCAGATAAACGGTAAGAAACTTGAGGAGATAGACGAAAATGCATTGGCTTTCTATCGCAGGACATCGGTGGGATTCGTTTTTCAGTCCTTCAACTTGATCCCAAGCATGACCACCTTAGAAAATGTTGCTTTCCCTCTACGGTTTTGTTCAGTTCCACGTCGAGAGCGAGAGCGGCGTGCGATGGAAGTGCTCGAACAAGTTGGCTTAGGCGATCGCATTCACCACCGTCCCACGGAGCTCTCAGGAGGGCAACAGCAACGTGCGGCCATTTCGCGTGCATTAATCAACCAACCGGAGCTTATCCTGGCAGATGAGCCCACAGGCAACCTGGATACCCAGAGCGGGCTGCAGATCCTACAGCTCCTCAATGATCTACACCAGCAGGGCCGAACGGTGCTCGTTGTGAGCCATGACCCACGTGTAACAGGCTTTGCCACACACATTACATACCTGCTCGATGGTCGGAATATCGAGCAGGAGGAATACAACACCGCCGTCTTACAAACTCAAACGGAGAAATCTTCCCAATGAAAACTAATCCCAACCTACGTTTTTTCTTCGCCATACCAGTCATATTCCTTGGCATCTGGTCCTTTGTGGGAAGTGAGGCTACGCTGGTTTTAGCCGCGCCTGAATCCCAGGAATATTCTAAGACAGGGATGCTCAGCGAAGTGTCGGAAACACCAACGCCAACCCCCACATCATCACCCACTGTGATAGCAACACCTAGCGAAACACTGGAGACCCCAACGCCAACCTACTCTCCAACGCCTCCAGTCTACGCCCGCCCACAGATTATCTTGGTGAACTATTACATCGGATCTGGTATTGCATATCCTGGCCGTGACTTTACCCTCAAATTTCAACTGCGAAATGAGGGACGGAGCAAAGCGCGCAACATCGTCATTACCTTTGCCACCGGTGATTTCATCCCGCGCAAGAATGGGGGCATGATTGTGGCTGGCACAATCTCACCAGATGCCTCTACAACCTATGAACAGCCCTTGACCGCTAGCAATAATTTACAGGGGAGTTCGATGGGTGTACTTTCGATGCAGGTGAGCTATACCGATGATCTCGGTACGAGCTTCAGTGATGGTTTCTCTCTCGGTATCACGCTTTCCAGTACAATGGGAACCAGTTCAAGTCCCATCATCTCAAGCTCTCGGACACCTACACCAACACCAGCAGCACCTCCCCAATTGCTCATTTTGAGCTACGAGACCGACGAGCAGGTCCTTAAACCAGGCACTCAATTTGTGCTCTCCATGGAGGTATTCAATGTCGGTGGTAGTACCGCGCGCCGCGTGACGATGGTCATGGGCGGAGGCACATCCGTCGCAGGATCCGGGTCGAATGAATCATCCGGGAACAGTTCAGGTGGTGGACTTTCCGGAGGGAGTGGTGATTACAATAGCTTCGCCCCGATCGGGTCGTCCAATGTCCAATTTCTTGGAGACCTGTCAGCACAGGGTACCCTGACTGCGACCCAGCGCTTGATCGTAAACAACAGTACAAAACCCGGTGCTTACCCGGTCAGATTTTCGTTCCTCTACGCCGATGACAAAGGGAAAAATCTGGCTGATGATCAGGTAATCACATTGCTGGTCGTCTCTCCACCCATTCTCGACATCAGCCTCTACCGCCCTGCGGATCCATTTTTTGTGGGTCAGCCGGGGATCCTGCCACTCCAAATCGTAAACCTCGATCGTAACAGCATCATGCTCGTCGGAAAGCTAGAGGTGATGGCTGCTGGCGCACAATTGGAAAACAACAGCTCATCGATCGGCTATCTGGATCCTGGGGGGTTCTTCACCCTCGATCCGCTGGTGATCCCCTCTCAGCCAGGACCCTTGACGATCGTCATCAGGATTGATTATCTGGACGATTTCAATCAGCCGCAGACCATACAGCGAGAGATGATCGTGGAGGTCATGGAGAGTCCTGTGCCTGAGATTTCGTCCGATGAGCTGGGCGGGGTGGATAGCGCGCCTTTGCCAACTCAGGAAGAAACCCTCGGGCAGAAAATCAAGCGATTTCTGTTAGGTTTTCTTGGCCTCGATAGCGGCTCAGGAGTGGTTGGGGATTACACGACTCCGCCACCATTCGAGGAGATGCATGAGGAAATTGGACCGCTTGGTTTAGAGACGAAGGATGTGGGTAGAACATGACCCCTTTTGATCTTGTTCGCCTCAGTCTGGAGAACCTCGGTCGGCGGAAAGGACGTGCTTTCCTGACCGCCATCGGTGTCGTCATTGGCACGGCGGCCGTGGTGGTCCTCGTGGGTCTGGGCTTGGGTTTGCAGCGCAACGCTGCTGCGCAGGTCGGGTACATGGGCGAGTTGACACAGATTCAGGTCATGCCCAATTACATGACAGGCAACTACGAGGAAGTCCCCGCTGCTGGAGGTGGGGGCGGACTCGGATCACCACCCAGCCTGACAATGATCACAGATGATTCTCTGGAAATGATCGCAGCGCTCCCGGGCGTTACTGGCGTCTACCCCCGCGATTTTCTGCAGAACTGCTGCTTGATCCAATTCGGGAAGTTCGAAGGATATGGAGGCATCGTCGGTGTCAAACCCAACATGCTGAACGAACTCGGTCTGGATGCCGAGGGTGGGATGTTGGATCTGGCCAAAGGTACGGTGGTGATTGGCACCCAGGTCAAGACCAACTTCTATGCGCCTTATTTACGCCCTGGTCAAGAACCACCACCGCCGCCCGATCTGATGGGGCAAACGCTCAAAGTTATCATTTCGAAGTACACAAAGGACGGCGAAGAAATTCGCAAGACGCTGCGCTTGAGGGTGGCAGGGGTCATCGCTGAAACACGCGGCGAACACGACTACCAGATTTACATGACCCTGGAGGAGGTGACCGCCCTCAACCAATGGTCCATGGGTCGAAGAATAGACCGCAACCGTGAAGGTTATCCCTTCGTTGTGGTGACCGTCGAAGACGTTTCGCAGGTATTGGACATCGCCGATCAAATCACAGCGCTGGGGTACCAAACTTACACGCCGCAGTCCTTCGTCCAAGGCATTAACAGTTTCTTCCTCGTGTTTCAAATCATTTTCGGTGGCATCGGTGGGATCTCCTTGCTTGTCGCTGCCATCGGCATCGCCAATACGATGACCATGGCGATTCTTGAACGCACACGCGAGATCGGATTGATGAAAGCCATCGGCGCCACCAACCGCAACGTCATGGGGATCTTCCTGGGTGAGGCAGCCGGTATCGGTCTGCTTGGTGGCATCGGAGGTGTAGCGTTGGGTTGGAGCGCAGGCCAGGTCCTGAACATCATCGGGATGGTGTACCTTGCCAATCAGGCACAGCAGTTGGGCTACCTCCCTTCTACGATCACGGTTCACATCCCCGCGTGGTTACCGATCTTTGCGATTGCGTTCGCAACACTGATCGGCACTCTCTCCGGTCTTTATCCCGCTTTACGTGCGGCGACGTTGGTTCCTGTCATGGCACTGAAATACGAGTGATGAGGAAAAAGATATCCGAATGGGCAGTGTTCCATTTCAGACCCTGGGAGCTTGGCAGGAACGATACGACGGAAGTGTTCGCGAGGTTACTATCGATCTTTCACCGCTCGCGGGCAAATCGGTGGCATTCATCTTCGAGAGCCATGGAGAGATCGCTTCCTTTCAGAATCTCGTCTTTTGGTTGCGACCAAGTATTTGGCGCTGATAGATCTCGAGCACCTTAGCCGGTGGAGTAGAGTTTGCTGAGATTACGAGGGGTCTCTTGTGGGGAGAGACAACTCCCGCAGGAGACCCCTCCCCCTGTTTCCGGATCTCGAATTTGGTAGGGGAATCTTTGAAGAACTCTAAGACCCATCGGAATCGACATTAACCACCATCCGACTGAACAAGGAAAGATACAAATAGAAAAGGTGTACCAGCATGGCACAAATAGAACACAATTACTCATAGATCGTATCCGTGTTGGTGATCGGATGGTTTGCTGGAATTTATCATGCCCTACCACTGGTGGAACTTCCCTACTCAATCGCTCCTGTTGAGATTGTCGACATCAAGATCATGGTGGTCCCTTCAACAACCGTTGGGATCAATAGTAGTCAGCTGAATAAGAATAGAGCTAAGAATAAATGGCTCTCATGAACGAGAGCGATAAACAAAGAAAATATGTCTAACGAGGTGTACGATGAAAACAATAAAGCCTGTGATGCTTCTTTGCGTGAGTGTCTCCCTGTTAGCTGCCTGTAGTGCTAGCCCTGGCAGGCAAAGTTTACAGCCTGACGTTGGCGATCAAAATGGATGGCAGACTTACACAAACGCCAAATATCACTTCACCATTCAATACCCTTCGGATTGGCAGGTACTAGAGTTGCCAACCACAGAATACCTAACCGCCACGGATCAAGTTTGGTTTGTGAGCGAGACTCTTCCCCAACCACAAACTGACTCCAGGGCTGATATCGTGCTCATTTTTACCCGCGAGGATCACTCCCCCGATTGGGAGTCAAAGTATTTCGATGACTACTTGTCGGAACCTTTATGGTTGGGTGATGTAAAGGTCAAGCGGATATCTGGCGTCAACAAAGAGAGTAGGTTACCTGAGATTGTTATCCTTGCGGAGATCGGAGATTACTACCTTCAGGCTTTGCCTAACCATGGCGCGGCTTCTCTTGAGTATTTCGATCAGGTGATCTCCTCGATGCGATTCGTTCAGGCAGAGGCTACTCCGCCTCCCCCATCAGCAACAAGTATTCGAGGAAGTCTGGATGAAAAAACAATCGTGTTCGAAGGGATTGGCTTTACGTACCCATCCTCGCTAGCGGAGGGAGCAACCGCCAAGACCATTCCCGCTTATATCGATCCATCAGGTTTTATGTACGATGACCTCCCGGAGCACGTGCGTTTTGACTTTTCCATCCCATACACCACGCAAGATCCGTTTGCTGGTTTACAGCCTAGTTGGATACCTTGGTTAAGACATCAGAATCCTGCGGGTCCAGAGATCCAACCGCTAATCTTCATCTTCCCAACAGCGGCTTACGCCGAAATCAACCCTCTGGCTGGCGAACGGATTGAAGCTCTGAAAATTCTCCTGGATGACAACGCAGTTCTTACGGGCGGAGAGCTGCCAGTGCTGCCTACCTTTAACAGCGCTCAGGATTTGCGCGGTCAGGCAAAACCTCTGGCGTTTCAGGTGGGGCGCGGCCTGCGCTTCATTACCCGCTACTCCCAGGGGGTTGCCCCGGTTGTCAATCCAGGCGTTTTCTACACCTTCCAGGGATTAACCGAGGATGGAAGCCTGTACGTGGCCGTATTCTTCCCACTGTATGTTTCGGTCTTGCCAAATCAGATCCAGGTTGAGGACTGGGATGCTTTCAATCAAAGCTACCTAGAGTACATGACAGATATCGCCACCAGAATAGAGATGCTTGAGCCAGGGAATTTTGAGCCGGACTTGGAATGCTTGGATGCACTGGTAAGATCCATGACCATCGATACATCTAGCTTGACGCGCTAGATATCTGTTTCGATCCAAAGGAAACTCATCATGACTCGGAAAGGTCTACTTCGAAACTTGACCGCAATGACCCTGATGTTTCTCGTGGCAGCCTGTGGGGGGAGCCATTCTGGAGGCGTCTCATTAACTACCAATCTGTATTCGGCTACGGCCACTTCCAGCAAGCCTCTTCCTGTCCCTTCTCCCACACTCATTCTCTCGCCAACTCAACCAGCTATTCCCACCCCGGAAATTATCGAGCCGGCCAATGCTGGGCAGGTTGTAGAGCTGTCACGGCTGGGCAAAGGGACCATCTTTTCACACCCGAGCTACGCGCCAGAGGGTATGCCGATCTACTCGCCCGACGGTATGTGGATGGCCATCCCGACCTCAGCTGGTATCTATATTTACGACCCCGTCACATTGGAGGAACTGCACAGGATTCCCGTGGGGACGCCCTTCATCGCCTTCTCGCCTGAGGGGGATCTTATGGCGGTCAGCGAAGTCGGCACCGTCTCCCTTTGGAACCCGGCCACGGGCGTCCAGACAGGCGAGCTAGTTGGCGGCCCGGACGACGGGCATTGGGAGCTGTCCTTCTCGCCGGACGGATCGCTGCTGGCCGCCGTCACCTGGAACCGGGAGGTCTCCGTCTGGTCGGTGGCGAACGGCGAACGTTTGTTCACCTTCCCCGGAGACCGCCTGCGGTTCTCCCCCGACGGAGAACTGGCGGTGGTCGTTGTATATGGCGAAAACCGGGTCCACCTGTACGAGACCCGCGACGGCACCTTAGTGAACAAATGGAACGTCCACCATGCTGGATTTGCCCCAGGCGGGCAGCTCTGGCTGGAAGACGATGAGAGCGTACGTCTGGCGTATATCGATCGGGATCTGATCACAGCCCCTTTCAAGGGGATACAACCATCGTTTTCGGCGGATGGTACGCTGATGGCTCTGTTTGCGAACGGGCAGATCTCACTTTACGATCATCAAAAAGGACGGCGAACCCAGGTGCTGGAAGGAAACTATGAGCAGATAGACGGAGTGCTGTTTTCTCCGGATGCGCAGACCCTGGCGGGGGACGTATACACCCTGCATTGCCCTACCTGTGCTAAATTAGACGGTCTGGACCGCTATCTTGTTTTATGGGGAGCAGTGGATGGCTCGATCATCGCCAAGATGGAGCATCAGGACGGCTGGATGGGGTATTCAGCGGACGGAATCCTGCTGGCTGTTTTACAGCTGGAAAACGTGCAGATTGTTAAAACCGCTGACGGATCGATCGTTGCTCAGATCGACGGCTTGACTGCCCCAATCGCCGGTATGGCTCTCTCACCAGACGGAAAGACTGTGGCTGCAGCCCATGCAACAGACCCGTACACCCTGCGCCTGTGGGATCTCGAAACAGGCCGCGTGACCCGTTCAGTTCAGAGCCAACAGGCTCCCAACTTGTCAAACGTCGAAGCTGCATACAGCCTGGATGAAAAATATGTTGCGGTGGGTGGAGACCTGTGGGATCTGGCAACCGGTACTCACCTGAGCGGGATGGAGCATGCCATAGGTGAAAAGACCTCCTGCTGGTCTATGAGCGTGGCTTTCTCCCCGGAAGAGAACACCCTGGCGACTGGCTGTTTCGAGGGCCAGCTCGACCTATGGAGAGTTCCTGATGGAGAATTGCTAAGAAGAATCGGTGGCTACAGCAGTTGGGTTGAAGATCTGGCATATTCCCCAGATGGGGAATCCCTGGCCGCCGCTTACGGAGTTCCGGATTACCTGGTGCAGGTCTGGCAGCTATCGGACGGAAAACCCTCCTTCATATTGACCGGCGGGCATTTCACGCAGGTGGCCTACTCGGCGGATGGGCGCACCCTGGCGACGGTTATGGTTAACGAAGAATACGATCAATACGGGTGGCTGGCCGGCTTCGTACAGCTGTGGAACGCCTTGGACGGGAAAGAGCTCGCCCAGCTAGATGTAGAGGACGCGGTCAGCATCGCTTTCTCTCCGGACAGCCGGATATTGGCCACGGGTTCCCTCGACGGGGCTTTGCGCCTGTGGGAGATCGCTGACGGCAGGCTTCTCATGGAAGCCAAAGGACACTATGCGCAGATCCAGTGCGTCCTATTTTCCCCGGATGGAACCGGCTTGGTCTCCGGCTCGCAGGATGGGACAATTGTGCTGTGGGGTATCCCAGATCCATCCTTACCCTAGACAGCTACCTGGAAAGAAGTTCGGCTTGCAGAAGGTGCCTTTGGCAGGACGAGTCCCGGCTCCTGAAGGAGAGATCGTGGTCTATAAAGTAGGGCCGGGGTTACCCCGGCCCTAGTTCTTGTTTTTATGAAGGAAAATATATAGATCCCAAGTCCATTGGACTTGGGATCTTGATCCACCTTTCGTTACGAGCCGAATTACCTTCCCAATTCTTGATCAATGACTTGCATGAAATTCGGAAGCGGCTGCGCGCCGACGATGGGGATTCCATTGATGAAGAAGAGCGGAACTCCTGTTGCCCCCAGGTTGATGGCATATTGAGCGTCCGCTTCAACTTCAGCCGCATACCGTCCTTGGTCAAGACACTCTGACAGTGCTTCCGAATCCAGCTCTAATTGTTCGGCATATTGGATATAGGATGATCGTCCTTCACCCAGACCTGACGTGAAAAGCAAATCATGGAATTCCCAAAATGCGCCTTGCTCATCGGCGCACTCAGCCGCCTGGGCTGCCTCGAAGCCGCCCACAACTGGCAAGTCGCGGAACACAAACCGGATTTGGTTTGGATAAGCGTCCAGCAATGGACGGAGGGTTTGTTGGTAGAATCGGCGGCAATATCCGCAATTGAAGTCAGCGAATTCGATGATCGTGATTGGGGCATCCACTGGTCCAAAGGCGGGGTCGTCGTCGACGCTTACTTGCAGGGGTATGGGAGCCTGTGGCTCGTTGGGGCCTTCCGCTGGTTGTGGTGACGTTTGAGCGACCGTTTCTCCCTCCGGACTCGTGGCTCCTCGGCCCCAGATGAGATAACCCCCGGCCAACCCGACGATGAAGGCCGATACGGCCAACAGCCCGCTGAAGAGGTGTTTCTGAGGGATCCGGAGTCCCAATTCTTTTATGGGTGTTTCGGGTGATGGATCTGCATCATCGGGTCGTTTGCTCTGATTTGACATGGCGGGATTATAGCACAGCGTGTCGGAGCTGGAGCAGTTCAACAAACCTTGTAGGAGTGTAAGGTGGGGAACTCCGGGACAGCTCACGCGTACCGTCAAGCTGAAGACTCTACCGCATATTTCAGTAACGCATCCTGGATGGATATCCATCCTTTCTCAATATCCAACTTGACAGCGGAAGAAAGAGCCCTATACTGATTGCAGACCGACTGGTCAGTCGATAATGTCCCCTAAGCAGGACCTCACTGCCGAGAGAAGAGAACAAATCCTCGACGCCGCCGAGAAGGTCTTCAATCGTCTCGGCTTCAACAAAGCCAGGATGGATGACATCGTGGTGGAGTCGGGTCTCTCCAAGGGCGCTCTATATTGGTACTACAAGAGCAAGGACGCCATCATCTTGGCCCTGCTCGATCGTGTTTTCGTGGGGGAGATAGCCCAGTTTGAGAAGCTTGTTGACGCCGAGGGTACGACCAGCGAGCGGCTCGAACAGCTTACGCGCGTCATGGTGCAGGAGATGGCGCGCTTCAAACACTTGATGCCCTTGATCTATGAGTTCGTCGCCTTGGCTGCACGAAGAAAGTCTGTTCGAACGAAGTTGGGTGGATATTATCAGCGCTACCATCGATTGCTCTCCCAGATTTTGCAGCAGGGTCTGGATTCGGGCGAGTTTTTTGACCTCGATCCTGACGAGGCAGCTTTGGCATTCATCGGTCTTGGGGAAGGTCTGACGATGCTCTGGTTTGTCGATCCAGATTGGGTCGATTGGGAGGGCATCAGCGAGTTGCCCACGAAACTTTTCTTGGATCGTTTTCGATCTCCGGAGCGATAGATGGCGACGGTCTTCATGAAGTGGCTCGAGAAACGACCACAGGATTACGACCGAGGCATCCGACTGCTTACATTGGGCAGATTGGGCACCCTTCAGGCACAGATCGTTCGCCATCTGATCCATGAAGAGACACGTGTCCTGGAGATCGGGTGCGGTACCGGCGAACTTACGTTAGCCATGGCAAAGGCGGGCGCCGAAGTGACGGCGATCGATATCTCCCCGCTTATGCTGGCTGAGGTTGAACAAAAGGTTCAACGGGCTGGACTTGCGGACAAGGTGGAACTCAAATTGATGGATGCTGCGCTGGTAGGTGATCGTTTTGATCAGGGCTCTTTCGACTTGGTCGTAAGCAGCCTAGCCTTTAGCGAGATGTCATCTCAGGCACGAGCGTATGTGCTCAAAACATGCCTGACTCTTTTCGCTCAGGGTGGAAGACTAGTGATTTTGGACGAGGTGCTGCCAGAGAGCCTAACAGCTCGGCTGGTATATTTCGCCGTCCGACTTCCCCTCAGGTTACTAACATGGTTGCTGACCCGCACCACCACACATCCGTTGCGGGATTTCACAGTCTCCCTCTCGCGAGCTGGATACACCACCGAGGTGGTCGCCTCCGAGCTTGGTGGAAGCCTACAGCTCATCATCGCTTCCCCAAGCGCTGAGAACGGCCCAGACGCCCTCCCGGCCACAGTCAGGGGTCGACTTCAGCACCACACCAGTTTACGCACCTTTTTTATCGACCTTTGGGCGACATTCTTTCGAATACTACCGCCCTATCCGAAAATTGAACCTGGTTTGTACGCCGTAGGTCGACCGGATCCTGACTCGACAGTTCTGGTGACTGGCAATTTTGATTTGACAGTGCGTCGCCTTGTGCAGGCGATTGATGAGAGGGTAAACGCGTGGGTTTTGGTCGTTGACTCAGCGGGGATCAACGTATGGTGTGCGGCCGGAGGAGGTTTTTTCAGCGCCGATAAAGTGACCGGTGCGTTGCGCGTGAGCGAATTAGAGGAGATCGTACACCATCGTGACCTTGTCCTGCCGCAATTGTGCGCCAACGGCGTCGACGGCTGGCGTATCCGCCGCGAGACGGGTTGGGAAGTCCATTGGGGACCTGTGCGCGCTGAGGATCTCCTGGATTATCTCGCAGCTGGCAGGGATAAAACCGATGCCATGCGTTGGGTACGATTCCCGCTCAAGGACCGTTTGGAGATGGTAACGGTGACTCTCGGTTTTTACGGTTTGATCATCCTGATCCCGGTCGCCTTCTTTTGGAGGGAGCTCTTTTGGTCAGTTTTTTTTAGCTTGGTTGGCCTCTCGTACTTCTATGCTGTCATTCATCCATGGTTGCCAGGTCGAGATGGGCTGATGAAAAGCCTTCCGATGGCATTGATCGCTTTAGCAGGCTTGGTGCTTTATATCGTGCTTTGGGACCCGTTGCCGTGGCCACAGGTCTTTAACTGGTCGCTGGGTCTCATCGGGTTATCGGTATTTACCGCTGCTGAACTGCAAGGGATGTCTCCGCTGATGCGTGGCGAACAGGCTAATTGGGGAATGGAAGTGATCATCGGCGCAGCGCTTGGCTTGACCTACTTGGTGCTCCCTCATGTGTTGGGGTGGAGGTGAGGATTATGACCGAAGGACCAACGCTGCGATCGTTGATAGGCGAGCATTGGAAGCTCGCACGCACCTTGAGGCAATTAGAAATTCACTTTCATCCAGAACGGTGTACAGGTGTATGGGAGTGCTACGAGGTCTGCCCGGTAGATTGCTGGGAACCGGATTATGAGCACTCAGTGGTCGTCTTCCATCATGGGGAGCGTTGCATCGCTTGTGGTGCCTGTGTGCTCCAATGTCCAGAGGGCGCCATTGAATTGGAGGTTCCTGGTGGCTGAACAAATCCGAAAGGTTAAACCCCCGCGGGGTCTCAGTCGACTCCTCTACCGCTTTCCGATTTTTCTCTATCAGATTGGCTTAGGGAGGCTGTTTGGGGGACGCTTCCTGATGCTGACGCATGTCGGTCGAATCAGCGGACGACCTCGTAATGCCGTGCTTGAGATTATTCGGCGCGACGAGATTGGAAAGGCGTATTACGTGCTTGCAGCTTTCGGCGAGGGATCTGATTGGGTCCGCAATCTCCGCGCTCATCCGGACGTGGAGATCACGACTGGAGGTCGTCACATAAATGTGACGGCGGAGTTCTTAACCGAGGGTGATGCGGAAGGCGAGGTTTTGGAATACGCTCGTCGTTCTCCACTCGCCGCGCGCACATTACCTCGCTTAATTGGCTACCGGGTGGATGGCTCCGAGGAGGGCTATCGTGAACTAGCTCGACATCTCCTCGTTGTTCGTTTCCGATCACGAGGAGGCTGACCCCTTCTACCACGAGGGTAGAAGCGCTGGAGGGTAATGGATGTGTTAGCACTGGTGTTGAGTGGAGCGGGGAATTTTGGCGCCATGCAGGTGGGCGCATTGGAAGTACTGCTGGAAAAAGGATTTCACCCACAGCTAGTGGTTGGGACATCAGCTGGCGCATTGAACGCGGTCTCTTTTGCCTCAGATCCGACGTTGGAAGGACTCCGCCGTTTGTCAGAATCATGGTGTGAGATTGGGGAAGAGCAGGTCGGGATGCCGAGTTTATTTCGCAGCATCCGACGTCTAATCACCAGGCAGGATAGCTTGATCGATAGCCAACCATTGGCCGAGTTCTTCAAGCAGAAACTCCCGCAAGATGTGGACACTTTTGGGCAACTAGTTGGCATGCATGGCATACAAGCTTATACCGTAGCTGTAAGTATGGACACAGGTCGATTGGTGGTGTTCGGTGATCGTGCGGAAGATGGCGTTCTGGACGGAGTGATGGCAAGTACGGCTATCCCACCTTATTTCCCTCCGTGGGAAGTTGGGGGGCAGCGTTACCTGGATGGCGGTGTGTTTTCTAAACTTCCATTGCGAGCTGCGATCGAGCGAGGGGCTACACAAATTGTCGCCCTCGATATCAGTTACCCACTAGGCACACTCGAGGGTGCGCATGGCATAATCGGCATCAGTGGCTATGCCCTCTCTCTCATGATGGAGTATTTAAAAGAGATGGAGGTCGAGTGGGTGACGGCAGCCGGGTGTCCTATTTACCTCATCGACCTTTCTGTGCCGGATGAGATGGAGTTCTGGGATTACGAACAACCGGAGTTCTTACTCCGCCGTGGTCGGGAATTAGCTCAAAGCAGGTTGGACGAAGAACCATTAATCATCCTGCCGGAATGGCGGTTGTGGTTAGAACGTGTTGCAGCCAAAATTCGCAGGAGCGGTGTCCAAGATGAACCTTGATCTTGAATAAAAAGGAGAGAGGATAATGCCCCCACTGGTTTTCTTCTTGATTTGGATTGTGATTGGCGTGCTGGCAGGAGCCCTCGCCGACCCGATATGGAAGGGTCGCAGACCGTATGGTGAACTCGCGGATTATGCAGTCGCGATCATCGCATCTGTAATTACAGGATTGCTCGATTGGTATGTGTTGCCGATGATCGGCATTACGGGAACGCTCAAGTTTGTCGCCGCAGTGTTAGAGCCGGCACTCGTGGCGCTGCTCGCACTGTGGATCATGAGGATTATAAGGAAGGGGTGATGAAGAAGGGATCGGGGATCAGGAATTGCGGGAGACCACATCCGCGATCCTGATCCCCGATCCCCAATCCCTGATCCCTAATTTTACTCATGGACGAATTCCCACTCATTATTGAAAGCAAATCCCTCACTCGCACCTTCCGTCAGACCAGAGCGGTTGATGCATTGGACCTGTCCATCAGACGTGGAGAGATCTTCGGGTTGGTCGGTCCTGATGGTGCGGGGAAGACGACAATCCTGCGTTTACTCGCGGGATTGTTAGACATCACCGAAGGATCCCTCACCGTGGATGGTCACGATCTCGCAAGTGACGCGGAGATTGTCAAGCCACTTATCGGATATATGGCTCAGCAATTCAGTTTGTATAGTGAACTCACTGTACAGGAAAACCTAGCTTTCTTCGCCGATATCTTCGATGTTATGGGGGAAGTGCGACAAGAGCGCGTCCGACGGCTGTTGACATTCGCCCGTCTGACGGAGTTTGAGGATCGTCGGGCGGCTCACCTCTCAGGTGGTATGCAGAAGAAATTAGCGTTGGCTTGCACGCTGATCCATGAGCCGAAGATCCTTCTCCTCGATGAACCCACCACGGGGGTTGACCCGGTCTCCCGTCGAGAATTCTGGGATATCCTCACGGACCTGTACATGTCTGGAACAACGATCGTCATCAGCACCCCCTACATGGATGAAGCTGACCGATGCTCGAGGGTTGGCCTGGTATACCATGGACGGTTGGTCATATGCGACGAGCCGCGCAAGATCCGCAGGATGGTTGAAGGTGAGATCATTGAATTCCGACCGGACGATTGGCGCCGGACGACGAAGATGATCCAAAACCTTCCAGGTGTGCTTGAGGTGCAGACCTATGGTGAGATGTTGCATGTATTTCTCGATTCGGTCGAGAAGCGTCTACCGATCATCGAGGCCACTTTGAGAGACGCTGGGATCTCGTATCGTGGTTTACGTAGAGCGCCGGCGCGGATGGAGGAAGCTTTCATCTCGCTCATTCGCGGCATGGACTCACCGGAAATATCATGAGAGGACCTTCGTGAATATCAAAATCGTGCCCTGGTTGAATAGAAACTGTACTTCATAAACATTGGTATGGAAGACTTTGAACGGATTGAAGGTCGAAGGGTAGGTTAATACAAAGTCGTCATCCTTCGACCCTTCGGCAAGCTCAGGACAATGCCGGCTCAGGATGAATGTTTTGACCATGATACGAAAAGCACCCCGAGATCGTTGATGGAGGTATAAGTTTGTCGTTTCGTCATGTATGGGCCGTCACCCGTAAAGAGTTGCGCTACATTCAGCGCGATCGGGCCACGCTGTTCCTGGTCATCTTTACGCCGACGTTGCTGCTCTTATTGTTTGCTTACGCAGTCACGTCCGATGTCGAGCATGTTCCATTGGCGGTTTTGGATTTAGATCAAAGCCCGACGTCGCGCGCTTTCATCCAGCAAATAACGCTAGGAGATGACCTGGACCTCCATTCTCGAGTTCAATCGATGGACGAGATCGAAGGCGCCCTTCTGCGTGAGGAAGTGGATGTTGCGGTCATCATCCCGCCTGGTTTTTCAAACGATATGCTTGCGTTGAAGGGCATGCCGCTGCAAGTCATTATCGATGGCACCGAACCACAAACAGGCGGGTTTGCAGTCGATCACATCGCTCGAAGGGCTGAGACCTTTGCCGGAGACATACTCGCGAATCAGCTCCGTATTCTAGGGATCGATCCGCAGGCAATGACACCGATCGAGCTACGAGTTCGAACCTGGTACAACCCAAATTTAGAGGCAAGGGTTGACCTGATACCCGGATTGGTCTCCATGATCCTCGGTGTCCCAGGGATGCTAGTGGCGTTGACACTGGCGCGAGAACATGAGCACGGCACCTTGGAGCAGCTACTCGCTACGCCTATCGGTCGTGCGGAACTGCTCGTAGGCAAGATGGGGCCCTATATGATCAGTGGCATGATCAATGTTGTTATTACAAGCGCGATTGCGATGATTTTATTCGGTGTCCCCTTTCATGGTAGCTTTCCACTCTTTTTAGCTCTCTCCTCCCTTTTCTTCTTTGCCCTTCTTAGTATGGGGATGATCATTGGCGTGTTCATACGCACCCAGGCCGCAGCGATGGCGCTCTCTTTCCTGGTGGTTTTTTTGCCTGGGTTCTTCTTGACGGGTATCTTCTTCCCTCTTGCTTCGATGCCCCCAATTGTTCGCATGGAAGCCCTGTTTTTACCCGGCTCACACTATGCAATTATCACTCGTGGTTTGTTCATCACCGGGGTTGGCCTCGATGTGCTTTGGCCCTACGGGATAGCGTTGATCGTTTTAGGATTTGCCTTCACTGCCATTGCGGCGTTCTTTTTCAGGAAGAAGCTCGCATGATACGACGGATTTGGTCGTTGGTAGTAAAAGAGTTCATCCACCTGAGGTGTGATTGGTGGATGCCGGCTTTTATGGTGATCGGCGGTGCGATGGAGCTGCTTCTCATCGGATGGGCAACCTCTCGACCGATCACAAACTTGCCCCTGATGGTTCTCGATCAGGACCATAGCAAGGCCAGTAGGGAGATCGTAACTGCGTTAGAAAATACGACAACCTTCGAGATCACTGCGTGGGTGTCCGACCTTGAGGACATCGAAAATGCCCTTAACAGAGGTGCGGTCAACGCGGCTCTGCTCATCCCCCAAGGTTTCTCGCGAGAGATCGCCTCGATCATGGGAAAGCCGCAGCTTATCGTTATGCTTAATGGAGCCGAAAGTATCGCCGCGACCTCCGCCCTCCGTTCGGTTGAGGGCGTGGTTCGATCGTGGAACGAGCAAATCATATTGACTCGTTTGAACCTTCCCCCGGGTTCTTTATCGAGTTTTACCCCCAGCATACGGGTATGGTTCAACGAAGCATTGAGCGAGGCGCTGTACACAACACCGGCCGAGTTAGCTCTGATGTTGGAGTTTACAGTGCTTGTTTTCGCAGCATTATCTTTTGCTCGAGAACGTGAACTGGGCACGCTGGAACAACTTCTTGTGATGCCGTTCTCATCCTTAGAGATCATCGTGGGCAAGTCCATCCCCGCCATCATGGTTGCCTTTATCGATTTCACGGCCATGCTAGGTATTGTGCACTTCGCCTTCGAAGTCCCTGTCCGAGGCTCACTCCTACTCCTTTTGATCATCGCGTTTGGGTATCTTATTGTGGAGTTAGGGAAAGGTTTGGTGATTTCGGTAACTTCACGCACACAGCATCAGGCCTTCCTGTCGGTGATGTTGATCGGGATGGTAGATTTCATGTTCACCGGGTATGCTGCGCCGGTGGAGTCGATGCCCCGTGTCCTACAAGTTGTTGCTAACTTCATCCCGGCACACCATTGGCTAGCGATCCTGCGAGGGATCCTGCTCAAAGGTGTGGGGCTGGAGGTACTTTGGCCACATGTGTTGGCTTTGATCGTGTTGGGTGTAGTGATAGGTGGTTTCTCCTTGCGTTTTGTTCGCAGAGCGCTGGCCTAGGAGGTGCGATGGTCCCGAACGGACATGCGATCCACGCCCGCGGTTTACTGAAACGTTTCGGTGATTTCACCGCGGTTTCCGAGATCGATTTTGACGTCCGCTATGGCGAGATATTTGGTTTCCTTGGTCCAAACGGTTCTGGCAAGACGACCACCATACGGATGATGCTCGGCCTACTGCAACCCACGGGGGGGACAGTTGAGGTCTTGGGCGTACCAGTTGCTCGGTACCCTGAACGTATTCGACCGCGGGTGGGATACATGTCACAGCAGTTCAGTCTCTATAATGACTTGAGGGTGATCGAGAACCTGCGATTTTATGGACAAGTGTATGGATTAACGAACGATGAAATGGTGGCCAGGATCAATGATGCCTTGCACATGGCGGGGTTGGAGGGACGGGAGTCCGTACGAACAAGAGACCTCGCAGGTGGTTGGCGCCAACGCCTAGCGCTCGCCGCTGCCATTCTTCATCGACCCGAACTCGTTTTCCTTGATGAACCGACGGCTGGTGTCGATCCTCTTTCACGAAGGGCGTTCTGGGATTTGTTATATGCATTGGCAGCTGATGGGATTACAGTTTTTGTAACCACCCATTACATGGACGAGGCCGAACATTGTCATCGATTGGCACTGCTGCAGCGCGGCCACATCATCGCTAGCGGCTCACCGGAGGTAATCAAGCAGGACATGATGCGGGGCCAGGTACTTGAGATCGCGTCCGACGATCCCGGTCGGGCAGTTGGAGCCTTACGTGCAGCTTCGGAAGCTGGTCGCCTGCCCCTGAAGGAAGTAGCTCTCTATGGGGCATTGGTGCATGTTGTCGCGCCTGAGATCGAGAAACATATGGCTACAATCGTGGCTGAACTTCGAGCCGTTGCGGTTGAACCTGGCGAAATGGCCATTATCGAACCTTCCTTGGAGGATGTTTTTGTCGCTTGTATGCGGTGATTAATACAAGCTTCGCGGGAGCTTTAAGCTCTCGCGAAGCTGGATATGAGGTTTCTATGCGTAGATCGACGATTATCATACTCGCTACTGTCCTGATCATCCTGATCGTGATCGGGTATTTCGTGTCCGTTCCGGAGGCGGGGCAGCGGCTTTTAGAGGATTTGGAGCTCGCCACTCCCGCAGCGCGGGGATATACCGCGATGGGAATGCTTGAGGCACAGATCATCTCCTTGGCCCCTGAAGATGGAGGTCGGGTAAAAGCTGTGCCATTTCGTGAGCTCATGGGGGAGGATCCTGGATGGCCTGTGGCGATGGAGCCTGACGGTGTGATGTGGATGGCTGTTGAGGGAGGCGTCTCGCGCTTTGATGGTGAGAGGAGTGAGATGTACTCACCCGAACATGGTCTAGGGGGCTACGAGGTAGAAGCCATCGCCGTAGACCCCGACGGAGATGCGTGGTTTGGTACAGAAAACGGTGTCACTCGTTTTGATGGACGTACTTGGGTCAATTACACAATTGAAGATGGCTTGGGAGCGAGTCGAGTCCTTGCCATTGCAGTCACCTCAGAGAGCGGTGTATGGGTCGGGACAGATGGTGGAGGTGTCAGTCGATTTGACGGGGAGAATTGGATCACAACCACCACAGACGATGGATTGGCAGGTAACGTTATAAGTTCGATCGTGGTCGACGACGAAGGTATGGTTTGGTTCGATACCAACGAGGGGGTTTCGCGCTTTGATGGCGAGCGTTGGGACGATATTGCTGTAGATCCGGGGGAGATGATCAAGCAAAGTGAGATCGTGATTTCACTCGACACATCGATCCTGGAAGCTCAGAGGGGCGCCGCCCTCGCACGCTACGAAGCAGCGGTTGCGGGATTGGAGATGCTCGAAGCCGGACCGCGTGATGTTGATCTAGCCGTTGCGCAGGCTTCCGTCGCTCAATCGCAGGCAGTGTTAGACGGTACACTCGAGGCGTTAGAAGACGCACAGGACACACCACTAAGGGGAAGGGATGAACAGGTCGCTATCGCCCAGGCAGGAGTTGACCAAGCCCGAGCTGCGTTGGAAGCTAGTGAGGCAATATATAAGGCATTGGAAGATGGCCCGACAGAAGATGAGATGAACGCCGCGCGTGCTGCTGTCGATGCTGCAGCAGCCGAACTTGCCCAATTCGAGGACCGAATATCGCGCGCTGAGATTCGATCACCCATTGATGGTGTGCTGCTTGATCGATTTTTCCTGCCCAACGAATTGGTGATGCCTGGCTGGCCAGTTGCTACCGTCGCTGACTTAGATCAGCTTGAGATATCCGTATACTTACCTGAGGCGGACTTGGGTTGGGCGAATGTAGGTGACCCCGTGCAGGTAAGCGTGGACGCATACCCGGAGAGGACCTTCCACGGTTTGATCATCTACATCTCGGATCAAGCTGAGTTTACACCGCGTAATGTTCAGACGCCGGAGGAGCGAGTGATCCTGGTATACGAAGTTCGGATCCTCGTTCTTAACCCGGGCAGGGCTCTGAAACCAGGGTTGCCAGCGGACGTCACTTTCGGAGTAAGTCCATGACCTCAAGGCGTGTAATCACATTCCTGATTGCGTTTATTTTATTGTCCCTTCAGGTGGGGTGTCGTGCCAGTCCATCGGCTGAAGAAGACAAAATCCTTGCATCTGGTTTCATCGAGGGAAGGGAGTACACGATCGCCTCGACCCTTGGTGGGCGGGTTAATGAAATCATGGCGGAGCAGGGGGAGAGGGTCCAAATGGGTCATTCCTTGGTGCTCCTTGATAGGACGATACTAGATCGTGCGTACGACATAGCGCAGGCTGGCGTGACAGCTGCAGAAGCGGCTTTGACCGCGCAAGAGCGCCTGCCGCGCCCGCAGGATCTTACAATGGCCCAAGCCCAACTTGACACAGCCAAGGCAGATTTGGATGCTGCGCAAGCGGCGTTAGATTTGTTGAAGGAGAGCTACAAACCCTACAAACCGCCTGAGGCTGAGTTACATAGAGCAGAATCAACGGTGGAGGTGATGCGCGCAGGCGTAGCGCTCGCCCAAGCCCAATTCGAACAAGTTGAAGCAGGTCCCTTCGAAGGTGAGATAGATATCGCAAATGCAGTAGTCGAAGAAGCGCTGGCAAACCTGCAATGGGTTGAGTCGCAATTGGCTGAGCTATCTTTGAAGGCTCCGGTCACCGGAATCGTGAGCCAATTATTGGTAAAAGTGGGAGAGGTGGCTGCCCCTGGCGCGCCGCTGGTCACCGTGCTTGATCCATCTTTCCTAACATTGACGGTCTATGTTCCTGAGGCTCAGGTTGCCAAAGTTAAAGTGGGTAATGAGGTGGAGATCAGGGTCGATGCCTATCCTGAAGATGTCTTCGAGGGACGCGTGAGAACCATCGCTGATCAAGCGCAGTTTACGCCCACTGAGGTGCAGACACAAGAGGAACGGGTAAAGCTCGTTTTCGCTGTCGAGATCTTCATTGACAACCCTGATGGACGATTAAAACCCGGCATGCCAGCGGATGCGATCATCATCCCTTAACACACTGTCCCCTCTCCCCTGTGGGGAGAGGGCCTGGGTGAGGTGAGGTTGATAAGTATCATTCAACCTCACCACAACCCTCTCCCTGAAAGGGAGAGGGTGAACGATCCCTTTCTTCCATGCGGGAGAGGGTTAAGGTGAGAAGATTAACGGGTCGAAGCATTATGTGCTATTGTTACGGATGCGGGATGTCGGGGTTTGGAACAATTATTGGGTTCCTATGTATATACAGTTTGTGTTTAACTGCACACGTATCTATCTTCATTTAATCTGTACATTTCTTGATCGACATACAGAGGTTTCATTCTTACCCGGGAGATGACTATGATTCTTGTCTTGCTTGGACCACCCGGAGCTGGTAAAGGCACTCAGGCAGAACGATTAGCGGAGGAGTTCAAGCTACCTCATGTGGCGAGCGGTGACCTCTTCCGTGAAAACATGAAGAACAAGACAGAACTGGGTTTGTTGGCAAATCGATACATCGTGGAAGGCGAATTGGTCCCTGATGATGTCACGATCGCGATGATACGAGATCGGTTAGAGCGACCCGATTGTGAGAACGGCGTTATCCTTGATGGATTTCCTCGTACACTTGCTCAAGCCGAGGGCTTTAAGGACATCCTGGCTGGGATGGACCGGACATTAGACGGTGTGCTTTACATCGCAGTTCCTGATGAGGAGTTGGTTCGCCGCCTGTCAGGTCGGCGGATTTGTCGCCGATGTCAGACACCCTATCACATCCAATTCAATCCGCCACAAAATCACCGGGTGTGTGATATATGCGCTGGAGTGTTATATCAACGGGAAGATGACAAGCCGGAGACGGTACGGGCGCGTCTGAACGTCTATCGCCAGCAAACATTGCCGTTGATAGATTTTTATTGCCAATACGGATTATTGACAGAAGTGGATGGGTCAGGGGATATTGAAACCGTTACCGCTGCCTTGTCTGAGGCAGCTCACGGCTTGAATAAGTAGAAGCTCGCTTTCTCTCCTCGGTAGTAGTAGACAGAGCTGATTGAGAATGAAACCAAAGATCGAAGCCACGACATGTGGCTCGATCACGATTGGCGGTCGGAAGATCCGCAATGATGTCATCTTGAGTTTGAACGGTGAGGTCAAGAAGCGTAACTGCAGGGTGGAATGAGCAGCCACACCAGATGCCATACACATTTGGAATAAATTTAATGGGAAGGTCATCGGATCGTTCCATGTGACATGCTGAGGTACTCACGCAGGAGGTCATTTCAATTCCCATTTGGATTTGTTCTGAACAGAAAACCTAGACCTTATTCTTTAACCTTCCCGCGAGCTGTAAGCTCGCGGGAAGGTTAATGGATGGCCATATTGCACCTGTAGCGTCGCTACAGTATGCTGGTTCACTGCAATCGCTACGGCTTGGTTCTATCCACTAACACGTGAACGTCATGCTCGGGCTCGTCACTGATTGACTCGACGTGAGGAGCGTTAAGGGGAATCATCTCGGATGAGAATGCAAGGCTTAGGGTACAATTCGGAAATTCATGGGACACGAATAATTTCGGAATGGGTATTCCCCTTTTGCCCACTACGTGTTCAGCGGTGAGGAAGGAGCGAGTTGGTATGGCGCGGATGTCACGGCGGTCATTTTTACGTTGGATTGCGATACAAGCAGGAGCCTTGACTGGAGCGAGGTTCATCACAGCTTGTGGAAAAGCGGACGACCAGCGCCAAGCTGTTGCGCCACCGGACAAGTCTACGATTACGCTCCCTCCTGAGGCAGGATCACCTTCTCCTGAGACATTCCCGACACCAGTATCCAGCGCGACCCCTGAACCAACATCGACACCGAGCTACCCTGATTTAGCCGTTGTGCGTGCAGGTGAGCCAGAGCAGCTGGTGAGGGCGGCCCTGGCTGCGTTAGGTGGCATGGGGAGATATGTAGGCTCTGGGGATGATGTGATCATTAAGCCAAACATCTGTGTCGCTTATTACACATATGAATATGCGGCCACAACCAACCCATGGGTCGTTGGAGCGTTGGTGAAACTCTGTTGGGAAGCCGGTGCGGGGCGGGTGCGGGTGATGGATTACCCATTCGGAGGCAGTGCAGATCGGGCATATGTCCGAAGCGGCATTCAAGATCAAGTTCTTGCGGCCGGCGGTATGATGGAGACGCTCTCATCCTTTAAATTCGTACGGACGGAGATTCCTGAAGCAGTCGATCTGCGCGTCTGTGACATCTATGATGACGTTCTAGCAGCGGATGTCGTGATCAATGTGCCGATTGCAAAGCATCACAGTTTGGCCCGCTTAACACTCGGTATGAAAAACCTCATGGGGGTCATCAAAGATCGACCGGCCATGCATCGCAACCTTGGACAACGATTGGCTGATCTCTCAAGCCGGATACGACCTGCTTTGACGATTGTGGATGCGGTGCGAATCTTGAGGGATAATGGACCTGCCGGTGGGAATTTGAATGATGTCCAAAAATTGGACACGTTGATCGCGAGCCCTGATATCGTGGCTGCGGACAGTTACGCTGCTACCTTGTTTGGCCTCAAACCGGAGCATCTCAGCTATGTTGTAGCTGGGACAGCGATGGGCTTAGGACGAAGTGACCTCAGTGGCATGAAGATTGAGGAGATCACTCTCGGTGCCTAAGCTTAATCTTAAGACAATTCTCCCCAAACGAGCTTGGACAACTACCCGGAAGATCGTCCAGACGCTGAGCCTGCTTGTTTTTCTCGTCCTCTTTATCGCAGCACCACACAGCGATTGGTCAGGATCACTTACCAATTCATTCCTCCGTTTGGATCCCTTGATCGGATTCGCAAATCTACTAGCTAGTCGTGCCCTCGTAGCCGGGGCGGCTTTGGCGCTCGTAACACTCGTTCTAACACTTATCTTCGGCAAAGCCTGGTGTGGGTGGATTTGTCCACTGGGCACACTTCTTGATCTTTTTTCATTTGAACGTTGGCGGTCGGTGCGGGTTCCTCCAGAAGGTTGGAGAAAGGTTAAATATGGCATTCTGCTCGTCATCATCTTTGCCGCTCTGCTCGGAAATCTCACACTTTTGATTTTTGATCCACTTACCATCCTCGTTCGCACCTTTACGGAAAGCTTTTGGCCGATGCTAGACCGGCTGGTGATCTTTGCCGAGACAAGTTTGTATCGATACCCAGGGTTGCGTGAAGGCATATCATCCTTCGACAGGCTCATCCGTCCATCGCTGTTCCCTCTGACGCCTGAAGACCTGCGTGGTGCAGGGATTTTTGTGGTTGTGTTTTTCATCATCGTGTTGCTCAACTTGGTTGCTCGGCGATTTTGGTGTCGTTATCTCTGCCCACTCGGAGGGTTGTTGGGATGGATCAGTAAGCTAGCTATCATTCGACGTCGGGTGGGAACGGAATGTACCGGATGTGCCTTGTGTGTTCGAGATTGCCCAACAGGAACGATCAATCCCGAGCTTGGCTATGCCAGCGATCCGGCCGAGTGCACCATGTGTATGGATTGTTTGGAGAGTTGTCCGGTGGGTGCGACGCACTTCCCGGTTCATCTCGGTTTGGCTGATTTTCAGTCCTATGACCCGGATCGACGCCAAGTCCTTTTATCTGTCGGAGCCGCAATCGCTGGCGTTGGTTTGCTGCGAATGGGCTCCTCAACTGATCGAAGCGCTTCCTATCTCATTCGTCCACCGGGCACGGAGGAGGTAGATCTAATGTCCGCTTGTGTTAGATGCGGGCAGTGTATCAGGGTCTGCCCAACGGGTGGCTTGCACCCAGCTATGACTCGCGCCGGTATCGAGGGGCTGTGGACGCCGATCTTAATCCCCAGACTGGGATATTGCGATTATTCATGTAACGCCTGTGGGGAGAGCTGTCCCGTGAATGCCATCCCGACTCTTAGCCTGGAGCAGAAGCGTGTTCAGGTGATTGGTCAAGCGGTAATTGATCAAGACCGATGCATCCCATGGGCTGAGGAGCAGGATTGCATCGTGTGTGAGGAGATGTGTCCCTTACCTGAGAAGGCGATTGTGCTAGAGGTGGTAGAGGTTAATCAAGTCAATGGGCACACGCTTACAGTGCAGCGCCCTAAGGTCTTGGTAGATCGGTGCATTGGTTGTGGTATTTGTGAGTACAAGTGCCCCGTCGAAGGAGAAGCGGCCATCCGGGTCCATGTTACGGGGGATTTGAACCACGAAGTTCAATTCAAGGCTAAGTCAGCGGTCTAGATAGCTTATTGGATAGGTGTCGGTTGCTAAGCAGGTAGATCCCTCATCCTGTGGCTAAGCAACTCCTTTCCCACTGATATGATTACCTCTAACCCTCCCTGATTTTTGGATCAGCCACTTTGTGCAGTCCCCTAGATACCAGATAGAAGGCGAGGGCGAAGAGCGTGAAAGCCATTGCAGTGGGGATCAAAACGTGCCATTGTGGTCCGGAGCCACCGATGTTGGCATAAAGGAACGCGTCATAGATCAGCGTCCCCCAGTTGCTGGTCAGCCTCCGAAGTCCGAAAAAGGAAATAAACCCATCCGCAACCACAGCGCCGGTAACGGCGAGCATCATCTGCAGCGCGGCCATTGGCAGCATGTTGGGCAGAAAGTGTTTCAGGATGATGTGCCCACCCGCTCCACCAGCGATATGTGATGCTTCCATAAACGGTTTCGCAGCCACCTTCATGGCCTGAGATCGAAGCACGAGCGTTGCACCTCCAGCACCCGTGGTAATGCCATAAACCAACCCCAGCGGTAGGGGGCCTAAATCGCGGAAACGTGCACCAACAATGATCATCAGGATGGGAGGGGGAAGCAAGAGGACCACGTCTGCCAGGTTGGTGATGACAAGGTCAATCTTGCCTCGATAGTGGGCTGCGATCATGCTGAAGGATGTAGCGATCAATGCCGTGGTGAAAGCGGCGGTGAGACCGATGACGAAAGTTGGTGTGGTTGCAGCCAACAACGTGCTTAGCACGTCGCGCCCCAAACTGTCCGTTCCGAGGATGTGTGTCGCGGATGGTGCGGTGGGGTGCGGCATCATGTCGAGATCGAAACCGGTGAAAGGATCGTAGATGCGCCTGGGCCAGACAGTTTTCATCAGGATGGGGTGAGCGATGGCCATCATCGCGAATATCAAGATGAGGATAAGCCCAAAGACCGCAAGACGATCCTGGGCGAAAATCTCCCAATCGATGTTCAAGCGTTTTCTGGCTAGTGTGATGCGAATTTGGATCCTCTCCCATCGAGTGAAATTGGTCTCTGTAAGTGGGGTGAATTCCCGTTTGGTCATCATGAACTCGCTTCTTAGTTAATCCTGGGTTGGATTTCAGCGTAGCGAATGCGTGGATCGAGATAAGCAGCAAGAATATCTAGGAAGAGACGCGCAACTAAAGAGATAAAACCGACGACCAATAAGATTCCCATTACAACAGGTATGTCCTGCCAATAGAGGGAGAGCCACATCCAACTGCCCACACCTGGCCAATTCAACGAATCCTCGATGATCACGACCCCCGTGAGCAGATAGGGGAGCGTGATGACGAGCCTGCTTAAAACAGGCAGCAAAGCATTACGAGCTGCGTGCTTTTCGCGGATCGTGACATCTGGAAGTCCTTTCGCGCGGGCGGTGGTGACATACTCCTCCTTCAGGACTTCCGTCATGCTGGATCGCATGATGGTCATGGTCTCACCAAATGTGAGCAATACATACGTGATGAAGGGAAGACCGGAGGATTGAAGAAGATCGAGTGCCAGGATTTCGAATCCAAAGAGGTGCCAACTGCCGATGGTTAGTATTGCGATCAGGATCACGAGCGGGATACCCGGGATACTTCGTTTCTTCAGGCGCTTGAGGATGGCATTCCCCACGATGAGGAGGAACATTACAGCAATCAAGCTGAAGAACATATAGTTCGTGATCATATGAGGGCGGAGGTCCGTGTTCATCCAAACAGATCGGGTGATGTTGGGGAAGGTGAATGTCCTAATACCACCGGTCCCTCCTCTGGAAACGGTTGCTTGACGCCCGAAGAGATAAGCAATGAGCCAGGCTAACCAAGGAGGGAAGGAGGTTGATAACGTGATGCCACCCAGTGTGATGGCGCTTGAAAGTGAGGTTGGACCCTGCCAAGCTGTCACCTTACCAAGCCGTAGCCCGATGAAAAAGGCGATCAACGTCCCCGGTAAAAAAACAAACAGTGTGGCGGGCAGGATGAAGCGAAACACATTCGATACAGGATAGCCATAGCCTGAGGTCCCCAAATTGCCAGTGAATACGCCGCGGATCCAATTGAGGTATTGTTGCCAGAGAGGCAAATCTATCCCGAGAGAAACGCGCAACCGTTCTCTCTCGGTTCTGGTGAGGCCCAGTGCGAATTGATCGACAAAATCACCCGGCATGAGGAATTGGATGAGGAAGAACATGATCGATACGAAGAGGAAGAGCTTGAGGACACTCAAAACAGCTTGCTTTAGAAGATAACGACCCATGTGGCGGACTCCTCAGTGGGATGTTTGGCTGATATCGAACTAGATACTGAAGCATAGAGTGAAATCGCAATCGGGTTAGTATAGGTGATGTTTGACGAAAATGTAGGAATAGGCTTACGTTCTCCAGGTAGCGGTTGTGATGGATCTGGTTAAGATTAATACTGCTTTCATCGTTGTTTGGTTTGGGGAGATGGGATTCTGTTAAGCGTATACCATGGGGTAAGGAAATGTCTGATCCGGGGGAAGTTCCTGGGACATTATTGGTACGGTCATCGTCTCAAAGTGATCTGTCGCGTTATGATGAAATGTACCAAGGCTTATAAACATGTGGTAATGTGGCTGGGAGAAGGGATAATATTGCGATTTCGACCGCGCGCCATTATAATGCGGACACTTAGGGCGGTTAGCTCAGTTGGTCAGAGCGTTGCGTTGACATCGCAAAGGTCGTTGGTTCGAGTCCAATACCGCCCACAACTCGAAAATGAACCGCTTGACATGCCTGTCGAGCGGTTTTTTCTCTTTGATTAGGTTCAATAAGAGAGAGAAATTCTGGGAGCTATAGAAATCTTTTACGGGAAAATGCGTTCTTCATCTACAGATTCTGGGTCGCGTCCTTTTCGCAGTTAAAGTAGGGAAACGATTGCCTTAAATACTGATCATTAGTTCAGCGCAACGATTTGGAACAAGAACAGACTCGTTCCCAGTGTCAACGCTAGTGCAACCACTGGCCAGGTAACCGGGTTGTGTTGAGTTATTAGCATGGGTTTCACAAAACTGGTGAGCGGTATGTGTAACAGCACTACACCAACAGCCAGCAAGAGGGAAAATACCAGCGGGATCAAGTTTTCCATCATAGTTTCAGGGGACGCCAGGGTAGAATTAGTAGACCGGATAAACATCAATGAACACATGCCAACGATCAAGATGGAATACTTTCTCCAAAAAGAATCGCGTCGTTTGATCCCAATCAAGGGTATTAACCGGGCTATCAAAGCGATGCCAACAAACATTAGGAGAATGCCAGCTGCAAGTATGACAACTTTTGGGACACCCGCAGCGGCAATCCATTGGGCATCGCCGCCGGGTGTCAGTAAACCCAGAGAAAAAGTAACACCTTCCTGAACCATCGCCACGGGACCCCAGAGTATCAATGGGAGCAGCACTGGCTTACGCTCTCGCCATAGCAAAAGAAGAAAAGTCACACCCAATATGAGATTGAAAAGAGGACCGGCAGCGGACGTTATGCCCATTACGTCTTCTGGCAAAGACGTGACACCCATGATTCTGGAACCTCCGAATGGATCCAGGTGAACCTGGACACCCGGAGAGCTGTAGGCAAGGTGACTTAGATAGTGGCCGAACTCGTGGATCATCTCACCCAGCAGGAAAGTGAATGTAAAAGATCCGGCCAACAATAGAATTGACTTGCATGTTTGTGATGCATGTTGCTCAACTCTCGTTTCCATTACTCGTTCTCCACCCCGCATTTCGACCCTCCCCCACGCACCATTCTCTTGCTGCGCGGTGTTTCGCTTGCATTCCACTTCCCAAGATTACAGAATTTCTTGAACGGTTGGTCCGTCTTTTCGATTGGGATCCCTTCTTCTGCCTCAATATCGATCCGGGGCCGATCCATAGCTGAGGATCTCTGGCTAACTATGTTCTATGCTCCGATTGTAGATATCAAGACAATATCAGCTTAGAACGCTGGAAGCGCGCTATGGCGCCCAGCAATAATCCAATATTCGCCAGTAACAAAATACCCATGAAAACAACAAAAATCGTGGTAAGGTCCATCCGGTCGAGAAATGCCTTGACCGCATCTTTCGGCAGGAATGTTGGGAGCACGAACACCACGGCTTGCATTAGCAGAAAGGGCATGAAGAGCATGAGCATAATTGTTTGGGTTGCGTTCTGTACGGTTGGTGAACGTAGTGAGATCAAAATGCCCAGACCGGCTACCATCCCAGACATCAACAGACTCGCGGAGATGTTTATCCACAAAATCGTGGGCCGATAGATTTGGAAACCACCATTCCATTCCATGATGTTCACCACCGTCAGACTAACGAGTAACAGAAACAAGGTTACACCCCAGCCAAAGAGGATAGACGTTAGCAACTTGCCAAACAGAATGGCTCGGTCTGGCAAGCGGCTTGCCAGTAATGTCTCCAGGGTATGCCGTTCCCGTTCACCAGCAAAGGATTCAGAAATGGTGGAGGCAATCAACAACAAAGGGGTGATTGCTGAAACTGCTATGGACCAGCCTGATGTCAACCACTCATCCCGAAATTGGATCGGGAAGATGACGCCAAATACGGCAATCGGGGTCAATAGCGTTGCTATTGCCTTCCAACGGCTGCTGCTGTAGCGGAGCAATCCTTTGTTTTCCTTCCATATGACGGTCAAAATATCTTCAGTCATCTTACTCTCCTGTGAATGACAAGAACACTTCTTCCAGACTGGCTTTGTCGCGGCGGACTTCTTCGACTTGAGCACCAGCGCCCACCAGAATGTTGACCAACGCAGCCGTATCTGTTTCCGTGAGCAGATCGATCACCAGGTGATTGTTTTTACTCTCAATGATTCCCACCTGAGGATGCGTCTGTAACAATCTCAGTGCATGTTCACTGAACCCGCGGCCAATAATTTCAACCCGCGGACCACCTGCACGCGCCCGTAAATCATCGGGACTTCCCACTACCACCAATCTGCCTTCACGGATCACCGCCACCTGATGACAAAGTTTCTCGGCATCCTCCATGTTATGGGTGGTTAAGAAGACGGTGACATTCTCACGCGAAGCCAAGGCTTTCAGATCTTCACGGATGGCGACCGCTGATCGGACGTCGAGACCCGCAGTAGGTTCGTCCAAGAGGACCAGACTTGGCCGGTGGAGAAGTGTGCGGGCCAATGCCAACTTTTGCTTCATCCCCCGGCTCCAGTTTCCCGCCCGATCTTTGCGACGTTCCCACAATCCCATGTGCGTGAGCAGCTCCTGAATGCGCGCCTTGCGCGCAGCGGTGGACATGCGAAACGCTCGCCCGTAGAACTCTAGGTTATCTTCGGCACTCATTTGCTCGTAGATGCCTGTGTGTTCGAGTAGAGCCCCGGTATAGGCGCGCACCTGATCCGAATGGATTTGGGTATCAAATCCTAAAACCTTCGCCTGTCCGGATGTAGGTTCGAGTAAGCCAAGCAACAAACGGATCGTGGTGGTTTTTCCGGCGCCATTCGGCCCCAAGAATCCGAATATGATGCCGGTTGGAATTTTCAGCGAGATGGCATCCAACGCTCTCACATTTTTGAAATCTTTAGTAAGGTTTTCGATACAGATAGCATACTTTGTCATGGTTCTTCCTCCGTGTAGCAAGAGAACTACTTGTAAACTTAGGTGTTGTTGATCTTTGTCCCTTCAGTCCAGAGCGGCACCGATGGCTAGGCCAACCACCATGCCACCTCCAGCGAAGATGACCACATTACCGATCAGTAACCCGATGCAGCCACCCATGATCAGACCAATTGCCATGCCGATGCCCTTGTAAGTGATTTTCATTGAGGATTGGTTGCTTGATTTTTCAGACATGATCTTCTCCTTTATCACTGATGTAAGTCACCTCAAGCAATGCCATGTTGAGGTTGTTTAGACGATTCAGAATCCCATAGAGTTCAGCCTGGTCCCTAACCTGGCACGTCAGAATGGTGTGTGGTTTTCCTGTTGAATCATTTGCAAAGCTGATCAGTGTGCCGTTGAACCAATCTGCCCAATGCTCGCTGAGCAGGCCTTTGATCGTGATCTGATAAGTTGTTGGAAAGGATGTGTCTGTTTTGTTAGAAGCTTCGCTATCCATTTTATTTTCCAGTTCCAGGCAGTGGAGAACCGCGCCAGGCAAATTAAAAGGTTGCCTACAGGATAGTGAAATCAGGGGTTGAATGAAACGTTCTTAAGGATGAGTTAAGAGGGATTTATGGGTGAAAACCATAGTAGCTATTAAGAGGGGTGAACGTGGAGCTGATAACTGGATGACTACGAGTTTTTTGGCAGGATGCCTAGCAAGCGCGCCTTGGCAACGGCTTCAGTGCGGTTCTTGACCCCCAGCTTGCTGTAGATATTACGGGCGTGCGATTTCACGGTATAAAGCGATAGATGTAGATCTTGAGCAATCTCCTGGTTGGAATAACCCTCAGCGATAAGCGTCAGGACTTCAACTTCGCGATTGCTGAGCGGTTCAACCAGGTCATCTTGCGAAAGCTGATCAGGTACTACAGAAATCGAAAATCCATCGAGTAGTTGATTACAGAAAGAGGCATGTATGCCTCGCAGCGATGCTTGATAGATCAACTGAGCCATGGGTTCCCCCTGGTCGATGAAGGTGCGGAGATAGCCTTCGGGCGCAGCCAGAGCAAGCGCGCGCGTTAGCATAGCGATGGCCGTATCTTCATCACCCTGCTTTTGGAGAACCAATGCTCTTCTACCCAGCGTTCGAATCTCGTATTCGACAGCCCCGGTTTCCTCCGCGATCTTCAATAACCTTTCTAACAGGACTTGAGCATCCGACAATTGGCCTCCAGTGATTAAAACTTGTGCCAGCACATCATAAGACTGGAAATCCAGGAATCTAATGTGATCGTCGAGGCGTAATCCACAAGATTTCATCCAATCCTCCGCCATCTGTAAATTCCCGGCGCGTAAGTGAATCTGCGTTTCGAGTGCTGAAGCGAATTTGTATTGAAAGCGTTGTTCAAATGGATATGATTCTTTTAACTGACTCAGGTAGTCATTGGCTTGTCTATAGTTTCCATAGGCTTGGTATATTTTCGCGAAATTAAAATATCCCAGACTTATGCTATCGTATGCTCCCCATGCTTTGGCTAAATCCAACCCGACTTCTGCACATTGCAGGGCCATTTCTAATTCATTGCGTTCGTAATATACGCCGCTCAAGCGAAGTTTGAGATATCCAAGGATGAATGATTGCATACCGGTTTGATGCTGATAGTTCTCAGCCATCTCAAGCGCTTGCATTCCAGTCTTATAGGATCGATTTAGCTGCCCCATTGTTCTGTAAATATCAATAAGGCGACTGAGGATCATCACCGAGAGAAGTGTGTCTCCTGCCTCTTCACTGAGGCTAAGCGCATTATTATGAAACTCGAGTGCGCCCTCAAGATTTCCATCAAATCGATGTGCATTGCCAATAATGAGGAGAGTAAAGCTTCGCATCGATACATCGGTTTCTGGTAAGTCTGTCAGCGCATTTTGGGCGATTCGGATGCTATGCGTGTAATCTCCTCTTGATCCCGTTATGTAGGATTGGAGCACCTGAATTCTCCCCCTTAGCCGCTTTTGAGTGTTCTCATCGAAATCCTGCAAAGTTGATCCGGCTTTATCGAGTAAAGGTTCTGTGGATTTTAAATTCCATGCGTATGCCATTCCCCAAGCCGTTGCCAATGCCAACCAGGGATTGTTGCTGAGCGTGTCTTCGGGCAAGGATGCCAATAACCGATTAAGTGTGGACAATTCGGCGGTAGAAACTATGGCCAATAGATGCCCTTCCATCAGCTTCGCTACCCTCTCAACGTCGCCTCCTAGTAATGAAAGTCTTACAGCTTCAGAGAGCATTTGCCGCTGCTCATGCCAGGAACTGGCGCGTTGGTATAGATCTGCCACAACGCCACAGTATTCTTGTTTTAGGCGGATGCGCAGTAGGTCGGCAAAGAGATGGTGATAACGATACCAATTTCGCTGATTATCCAGGGGTACAAGGAAGAGATTGGAACGCTCAAGTTCTTTCAGAATCCCTCGACTATCGTTTCGATCGGTGACAGTATCGCATAACGGTGCGCACAGCCGATCGAGGATCGATGTTTGCAGCAGGAAGGTTTGGATATGGTTTGGTTGCCATCGCAAGGCTTCATCGAGGAGATAATCCGCAATGTAGCGATCATCGCCTGCGAAGGTATTCACAAATGTAGGTCTGTCCGGGTGGTTTTGAAGGGAAATGGCAGCCAGTTGAAGACCCGCAATCCAGCCTTCGGTTTTATCGGTTAATGTGGTGACATCGGAAACCGTTAGGTCCAGCCCCATACTTTGATTGAGGAAATTTATAGCTTCCTCAATCGTGAATCGCAGATCTGCGACCCGGATTTCACTCAACTCTCCTCGCGCTCTCCAATGCGCCAATCGAATTGGTGGATCAGCCCGGCTGGCTATGACCAAATGTATATTCTTAGGGATATTTTCCAGTAAAAAGATGACGGCTTCGTGAATTTGTTGGTTTTCGATCAGGTGATAATCGTCCAGGACCAGGGAAAAATGACCTTCAAAATCTGAAATCTGGTTGATCAAAGGGATCATAAGCCCTGAAAATTCATCTTGTGGATGAGATTGATATTCGCTAAGAATTTGATCGTCGGATTCGAAATGGATCGAATCCAAACTGGCAAGGAGGTAAGACAGGAATCGATTGATATCATTGTCCTGTTCATCAAGAGAGAGCCAGCAGAATGGCATTTCGCTCTTACTGATCCATTCACTAAGCAGTGTGGTTTTCCCATAACCAGCAGGTGCGGAGACAAGCGTTAACTTGCGATTCCATCCTTCATTCAACCTCTCAAGTAAACGGGTGCGTGAAACCAGGTTCGAACTTGGATGGGGAATATGAAGTTTTGTGGTGAGAATTTGAGTTGACATGAAAGAATTTCTAAGCTCGCCGGTTACCAATGATAATGGTTCTGATTGATCATTGCAGGGTATCTTTCATCCTCGTTGTGGAAGATATTGGTAACAGCAACATTACTTGTTGATTTTTAGCAGAGTCATTATTATTCTTGATAGATCATTTCATCGCGACTCAAAGCTCCGTTGTTTTTTTAAAACACCAAAAGTTGGGGCAGGCAATGAGGGATGTATCCAATTCCGCCAACTTGAAATGTAAGGGTGAGGCAACATCAGTTCTATGTGCATCAACATGTGTTTAATGAGGGAAATATGTCAGCTTTGTATATTCGTCAAAACACGATGAACAAGGTCGTGCTACTGGTGATGAGCGCATTGCTCTTCAGCGCCTGCTCGCCCGTTCAGGAGAAGCCCGCGACGGGGACGCCCCTCAGAGGTGTGTCCCTTCACACGCCTTCTCCCACTTTTCGCTCAGGTTCTGAAACGGCAACGATTACACCGACATCACCCACCCAGATGATCCTGCGCGTACCGCAGGATCACGTGTCGATTCAGGGTGCTATTGACGCAGCGCGCGAAGGGGACATCGTCATCGTTTTACCAGGGACTTACCAGGAGAACATCGATTTTGATGGGAAAGATATCACCCTGCAAAGTATGGACCCTGATGACCCTGAGATCGTGGCCACAACGATCATCGATGGGGGTAGAAATGGCAGCGTCGTCACCTTTCAGAGCGGAGAGACGGTCAGGGCTAAATTGACCGGCTTCACCATCACCAATGGCAGTGGCAACCTGTACTTGCGGAGCCAGGCAGAGGTGATCGTCGCCTGTGGTGGGGGTATCTTTGGTTCGGGTGAAGAGCGGCGTTATTGTGGTGGGGGCATCGTGGTGGATGGATCATGGCCGACCATCGAAAACAATGTCATCCGTGGGAATGCCGTCCAACATGGTGGGGGAGGGATCTTTGTCGCCTCCAGAGCCTTCCCGACCATCCGGGGCAACACCATCCGAGAAAACCAAGCCGCAGGGGGGGCAGGCATTCATGTGGTTTACGAATCCTGGCCGATCATCGAGGGCAACCTGATCCGCGACAATAAAGCTAACTACCCAGGCGGCGGTTTACTGGTGGAGATAGGGTCTGCACCCAAAATTGAGGCTAACACGATCCGTGACAATGAAGCCGTGGTTGGCGCGGGGATAATGGTATTTAATCATGCCTCACCCGCAATCAGGGACAACGAAATCATTGATAACGTAAGTGGACAAGGTGGGGGCGCTATCTTTGTGGGGGTAGGATCTTCGCTGACAATTGAAAACAATACCATTCGAGGGAACCGAGCCAGTATCGGCGCTGGCATCTTTATGGAGATCGCATCCGAGTTGATGATTACGGGTAATACCTTCACCGAAAATGTGGCATTTTTCAGCGGAGGTGGCATCGATTTGCCAGATGATTGCATAGCAACGGTGGATGGTAACACCTTTATCGGTAACCGGGCGGAGTTAGGGGGAGCCATCATGATCCACGGAGGTAACTCTTCATTCGTTGAAAACAATATCTTTCGCGAAAATCAGGCGAGATTAGGTGGTGCAATATATGCATCAAGAATGGCAACATTCCCAGTTGCTACAAACGAGTTTCATCTGAATATCGCCTCGGAAGTCGGTGGTGCGATCTGGATGTCGAACGATTCCACGCCGATCCTAAGGACGCCGGATGACAACACCTACGATCAAAACCAGCCAGACGATGTGTTCATCTCGGATGAATGAAGTCCAGCCGATATTTCCTACGTTGACTTCTTTGACCGGTTCAGTATAATGGTTTCAACATCGGAATAAACGACGCGACGACCGGGACGAGTAAGCGGTGCTTGGATCCGACAGGGAGAGGGGATCAAGAGCTGAGAATCCCCTACGAAATCCACCCGCTGAAAACCACCCACGAGCGTGAACCGGAAAAGTTCTTGAAGGTCAAGGACTGAGTAAGGGGATCGGGTCAGCTCCGTTAACAGCTGTCAGAGATGGCTGGTATTCCAGTTAATCTGGGTGGAACCGCGTGAGTATTGGCTCTCGCCCCAGAAGGGCGAGAGTTGCTTGTTTAAAGATATACAGCCAAGGAGGTGTAATTATGGCTGCTGAAAAACGTGAAAGGTACGAGGAGTCGGAGATTTATCGCATCCGGCATTCGGCGGCGCACGTCATGGCCCAGGCGGTGATGGAGATGTTTCCCGGTGAGGCCAAGATCGCCATTGGGCCGCCGATCGAGGACGGTTTCTACTATGACTTTGATCTACCTCGACCATTAACCCCTGAAGACCTTGAGGTGATCGAGAATCGAATGCGTGAGATCATCGCCGGCGATTACCGTTATGAGCGAGACGTGCTCTCGGCGGATAGAGCGCGCGAGTTGTTCGCTGACCAACCCTACAAGATCGAGTTGATCGAAGGGTTAGAGAGTGGGGGCACAGACGAGTATGGCGAGCCGATTGAGGGCCCGGTGGAAATATCCATTTTCACGCACGACACATTCACGGATCTCTGTCGCGGCCCCCATGTCGAGGACACGAGTAAAATCAACCCAGATGCGGTCAAACTTCTCAACGTCGCTGGAGCCTATTGGAGAGGCGACGAACGACGACCCATGCTGCAGCGTATTTATGGGACAGCGTGGAAGACGGCAGAGGAACTGGAGCAATACCTCTGGAGACTCGACGAGGCTCGAAGGCGGGATCATCGACGATTGGGGAAGGAGCTGGATCTCTACAGTATCAGCGATGCGGTCGGTCCTGGCTTGATCCTCTGGCACCCCAAGGGTGGAATGGTGCGCAAGATCGCTGAGGACTACTGTCGTGCCCAACACTTGGAGGCCGGATACGAATTCGTCTACTCACCGCACATCGGAAAGGCGAATTTGTGGGAGAAGAGTGGTCACTTGGATTGGTATCAGGAGGGCATGTTCGCTCCGTTGGACATTGAGGGCCAGCAGTACTACATCAAACCGATGAACTGTCCCTTCCACGTAGAGATTTATAAGAGCCGAACGCGTTCCTACCGGGACCTGCCGCTGCGGTATGCTGAGTGGGGTACGGTTTATCGGTATGAACGGAGTGGTGTGCTTCATGGTTTGTTGCGCGTACGGGGCTTCACGCAGGATGACGCCCATCACTTCTGCCGACCGGATCAGATGCCCGAAGAGATCGACATGGCCTTACAATTTAGCCTGAGTATCCTGAGAGCATTTGGTTTTGAGGACTTCTATGCGTACCTGTCGACGCGCAATCCAGAGAAATTTGCCGGAGAGCCAGAAGAATGGGACGCACCGACGGAAGCTTTGCGCGCGTCACTCGAGCGAGCCAAGCTCCCCTATCAGATCGATGAAGGCCAGGCGGTGTTCTACGGACCCAAAATCGATCTTAAGCTCAAGGATGCGTTAAACCGCGAGTGGCAACTCTCTACGATCCAATTCGACTTCATCCTTCCGGAGCGCCTGGATCTCACGTACGTTGGCGAGGACGGTAAAGAACATAGACCCTACATGATCCACCGCGCGTTGGTAGGATCCATGGAGCGCTTTATGGGGGCACTCATTGAGCACCATGCAGGGGCTTTCCCGGTTTGGTTGTCACCAGTTCAAGCCATCCTGATCCCAATTGCCGATCGCCACGTCGACTACGCAAACTCGGTAGGCGATCAGCTGAAGAAAGCGGGTTTGAGGATCGATGTCGACGAGCGCAGCGAACGCATGAATGCCAAAATCCGTGATGCTCAGCTCCAGAAGGTGCCTTATATGCTGATTATCGGGGATCAGGAAGTCGAAACGGGAGCCGTCGCCGTCCGTCTTAGGTCGGGCGAGGATTTAGGTGCGATGCCCATCGAGGATTTCCTTCGTCACGCCGAGGAAGACATCCAAGCTAAGCGATAGCGCTTGACATCGGAGAAAAGGTAGGGGCGGTTCGCGAACCGCCCCTACAGCGTTGGGGGTCATGTTTCAATGCATGGAGGGGCAATTCACCGTTCGTGCCGCGAGAACCAGCCAGGGTGCGAGACGGTATGAACCGCCCTACTTTTACCTGTTCTACGAGAGAGACTAGCTCAAAAGGGCTATGCTGAAAGGTGTGTAAGGTTGCTGACAGAGCGCTAAGGGATGGCTATAATACAAACCTATCGAGGTATTTGCGGAGATTGCATATGTTTCTACGATTGATTGGGATGGTACTGGGATTGTTGATCGTTGCCACAACTTCGCTCGTTGAGGCAAAACCCTCTATTGAACAGTTAGGGGTGCTTTGTCCGTCTCGACTTCAACTCCGCCACCCACAACTCTGTTCAAGGGGTGGCGCGCGTGAAGAGCTGACACGGCTTGCGATTGAAGGTTATTACCCCCAACGACCACTGCCTACTTACAGCATAGATCCTGAGTTAGGAAATGTGCCTTATTTCTATCTGAGATCGACGAGAGAAGATGGCACGCATGTCTATGGCAACTACCAGGATGCACTTAACGAGGAAAACCCGGCCTGGACCGTTGAACCAGGTTTTGTGTTCTTTTCGTGGATCGATCGCTTTGATGAGAACGGGAAGATCGTTTACATGATAACCCCGGGGGCTTACGTCAATGGAGATGGCCTCAGCCGTATTTCCCTACCAAATTTCCATGGCGTAGCTTTACGTCAGACTCCGGATAGACCTTTTGCCTGGGTGTTGGCATCCACGCGAACAGTCAGTGAACCAGGTTTTGGCAAACCTCTTACCAACCACTGGGTGAACCGCTATGAAACGGTCTGGATTTACGATGTCGAGCGGGTGGGGAATTTAGATTGGTATCAGATAGGACCTGACGAGTGGCTTGAACAGCGGTTGCTCGCCGTGGTCAATCCGGATCCGACGGTACCTGAAGGGGTTGAGGATAATCGCTGGATCTCAATCGATCTGTACGAGCAAACCTTGATGGTGTATGAGGATGGTCAGTTGGTGTACGCCACCCTCGTCTCAAGTGGATTGAAAGGTTGGTGGACCCAGCCAGGCGTGTTCCAGGTGTATACGAAATTAGATGGCGACCGCATGATGGGTGCTTTTGAAGTGGATCGCTCTGATTATTATTATTTGGAAGACGTGCCCTGGACACTCTATTATGACAAAGCGCGGGCGCTGCATGGTGCCTATTGGCATAACGGCTTCGGCTACCCCCGATCCCACGGCTGTGTCAACCTGTCCCTTATTGATGCACATTGGCTCTTCAATTGGGCGGAGGAGGGCACCTGGGTGTACGTCTTCGATCCGTCAGGTGAGACCCCAACCGACGTTGAGCAATATGGTGTCGGAGGGGCGTGATCAGGTTTTCTTCACGTGGTTGGTTTTTTCAGTGAATTCATGTTGACATTTCAACCTCAAGTTGCTCTAATAAGATGCAAAGGGGGTTTGTGCATTCGAAGATAGCTATGTTATCAGGAGAGTCGACCTTTAGGGGGAAGCTCCCACATATAGCCACCTTGGTTGGTCATACCGCTTTCCTTGGGGGATTCTAGGACCAAAGTACTCTGCGCATAGTCGCTTGCCCCATCTACAATGAAGTCAGTTAAAACCGGTGGTGTACTAAGCAGAATTTGGAGACGTGGCGTTATGTATGCCGATAACGAACTACTTTTCCCACCTTATGTCGTCCCACGCTTGAGAAACTCCAAAGGTGAAACCTGGCAGAAGTTGGTTGACCGGGTCGCGCTTTTAACGCAAGATGATCCAGAAAGTCTCGCGTTCTCGCTGATGATGATCCATCTGAACGGATGCCTTAGATGCGAGACGGACTCCTACCGGGCGATGCGCGGTTGTACAGCTTGTGCCCGGCAATCATTGCGGCGTTATAAAGAACCGGACCAGGAACTTATGGAGCGTTATAAGCTTGCCCTTGATGAGATCCAAGCTTATCTCCATGCCGAACCGGTTGAGCATGTTTTGGAACGAGCCCCATCGGCTAAAGCGGCCTGAGATTTTTTTAATTCGTGTTTGGACTATTGGGCGCCAGATGGCGCCCTTTTTGATTATCACGGGATCTATCTTATTCGTTTTAATGGGATGCTGGGTACAAGAGCGAGATCTCCGATCTGTATCCCACATCCCTAATCCCCAATCCCTGATCCCTAACATCAGACCTTCCAAGCCACCAAGTGATCTTCGCTTTTCCAATGAGTGCGATAGAATAGGGGACAAGTGAGTGAGGAGGGCTTCCTATGTCAGAAAACGACGTCATTGTAATTGGAGCAGGACCCGGTGGGTATGTTTGTGCGATCCGCGCAGCTCAACTTGGCAGAAAGGTGGCCATTGTTGAGAAGAAGTGGCTGGGTGGTGTCTGCTTGAATGTTGGCTGTATTCCGACCAAAGCCCTGCTTAAAAACGCTGAAATCGCTCATATTCTGCGCAACGGGGGTAAGGAGTTTGGTTTTGAGATCCAGGATTTAAAGCTCGACTACAACGCAGCTGTACAACGCAGCCGGCGTGTGGCGGATCGTCTGACGAAGGGCGTCGCTTTCTTGATGAGGAAAAACCAAATCGATGTCCACATGGGATCGGCGGTGTTTGCGGATGCGAATACGATCACTGTAACGAGTGATGATGGCAACATGAGAGATTTATCAGCAAGCGACATCGTAATCGCCACAGGCGCTTCGCCAATGAAGATTCCCGGTGTGGAGGTTGACGGAAAGCGCGTAGTTACCTATGAGGAGGCCATCCTTCAGGAGCAGCTTCCTAAGTCGGTCGTGATTATTGGTGCTGGCCCAATTGGGCTTGAGTTTGCCACAATTTGGAACCGTTATGGCGTAGAAGTGACGTTGGTCGAGATGCTGCCACGTATTGCACCACTAGAAGATGAAGAGGTCAGTGAGGAATTGGCCAAGGTATTTGGTAAACAGGGGATTCGGATCTTGACAAGCACGAAAGTAGTCGGCACCGAATCATTGAAGACAAAAGTAAAAGTGAATGTTTCAGGTCCTGAAGGCGACCAGACACTTGATGCGGAGCAGGTATTGGTAGCAGTTGGTTTCAAGGCCAACACTGAAGGGCTGAGTTTGGAAGGGATTGGCGTGCAGCTGGGTAATGCTGGGGCTATCGTGGTCGACGATCGCATGGCGACGAACATCCCTGGTGTGTGGGCTATTGGAGACGTTACAGGCAAGTTGATGCTGGCACATGTCGCTACGGCTATGGGGATCGTATGCGCGGAAAATATCGCTGGCGCCGAGACAATGAAGTTGGATTACGAGATGTTGCCGCGCGGGATATTCTGCCACCCACAGGTCGCCTCCTTTGGTCTAACAGAAGCACAGGCCAAGGACCGAGGGTACGAGGTGACCTTAGGTCGTTTTCCTTTCCGAGCAAGCGGGAAGGCGCTTGGCTTGGGCGATTACGACGGCTGGGCTAAACTAGTGGTTGATGCGAAGTATGGAGAGATCCTGGGTGCTCATTTGATCGGCCCAGAAGTGACTGAGTTGCTATCAGAGATCACGCTAGCGCAGTTGATGGAGCTAACCCCGGCTGAAATCGCCCGAAATGTTCATATCCATCCGACATTGAGCGAGGTGATTATGGAAGCCGCGCATAACGCTGAAGGACATGCGATCCACATATAAAGCCAGGAACTCGTTTGTTCTTGGGATGCACTGTCGTATTCAGATAGTGGAACCTATGCGGATCGTCGATGGAGGAAATCGATGGTAGATCACCGTGACATTGCGGGGGTTGTAGATCGCCAGAAAGAGCTTGTTCTCTCAAAACCGAACGTTATCGGGGTTGGGGTTGGCTTGAGGGAGATCAGAGGTCGAATAACGGATGAGATGTGTGTCGTAGCTCTGGTTCGACAGAAGATACCAAAGGCGGGACTCACTCCCGAATCTCTCGTTCCCACGAAGTTAGAAGGGGTATCGACCGATGTCATGCAAGTGGGCACATTGAGGGCTTTAGCAGGCCGAACGGAACGCCAAAGACCAGTTCCTGGAGGCGTAAGCGTTGGCCATTACAAGGTGACCGCTGGGACTCTGGGGGGTATTGTACGAGATAGATCATCAGGTGTTCGTTTGATCCTCTCCAACAATCATGTCTTGGCCAATAGCAATGACGCACGTCCGGGGGATCCGATCCTCCAGCCGGGACCAGCGGATGGAGGCCGGGTGGCGAGAGATATGATCGCAGAGTTAGAGCGCTTCAAGCCGATTCAGTTTAGCACTGGGCCGGCGACATGTGGGTGGGCTCAAGGTTATGCCAAGATTGGGAATGTAGCGGGAAAGTTATTGAAGTCGAAACATCGCATTGAGGCATTTCAGAGCGATCCGGAAGCTTCCAACCGGATCGATGCAGCTCTAGCTCGACCGTTGGATGGGGTCGAGATTCTGGACGAGATACTCGAAATTGGGGTGGTCGGCGGTGTCACTCCGGCTTCGCTCGGGTTGAACGTGCGTAAATCAGGTCGAACGACGGGTTTGACAACGGGCCAAATAATTGTCCTCGAAGCCACAGTTAATATCCAATATGGTGATCGAACCGCCCGCTTTGAGGGTCAGATTGTAACTGGACCGATGTCAGAACCTGGTGATTCAGGTTCGTTGTTGGTTATTGGCGACAGCCTTCTTGCTGTTGGATTACTTTTCGCTGGCTCAACGCAGGCGACGGTGTACAATCCGATTCAAGAGGTGCTTAACGGCCTGGAGGCGGTGATATGAGCGCATCGGATTCCCAGGAAGATGGTGAACGAGCGGATTTGCAAAGGGCCTTAATGGTTAAGGAGCGATATGGTGAAGAGTTAATGGGAAAGGCGAACGTGCAGGGGGTTGGGATCGGTCTTCATATGCGCGAGGGAAAGCCGACAGGTGGTTTGTCGCTGGTCGTGCTTGTATCTCATAAGGTTCCTAAAGCTCAGCTTGCACCAGAGGACCTCATCCCAAACGAGATCGAGGGTGTATCAGTGGATGTTCAGGAGGTAGGGGAGCTCGAGGTTCAGGACTAAATTTGGTGAAGCAATGTACATTTACCTTCCCGGGAGCTTGTAGCTCTCGGAAAGGTTGTTTTATGAATGACTTTGTGAGTTAACCTCCCCGCGAGCTTGTAGCTCTCGGGGAGGTAATTGGGCGATCCGAGGGGAACTCATTCCCGATGTTTTTTTGACCCCCGATAAACGAATTAATCGCCCTCATCTACCTACCGACCTTCAAGCTTGCGAATTGGTTGTTCCATGAGGTCATGGTTATTGGCTATATTGTTTCTATAACCCAAAAGTGTGACAAACCGAATGCGCGCAGAGGCGTTCTTTCGAGAAAGTGCAAGACGGCTCGTAGCGCGCGACCAAATGTAGGCCGACGGGCGATGATGTTGTCATATGCCCCGAATAGCGTTGTGTACGCCAAAACGCGTACAGGTAGCCCGTCAAGGAGACGTCGTAAATCCTTTCGCGTATAGGCACGCACATGAGGCGCGAATCGATCCCGGAGTCTCTGTGGAAGGTAATTGATCAGAGGGATATTGCCAAACCGGTAGCGGCCTCGCCAATAGATCCCGTGTGTTTCGAACGGGTAGCCACGGTTGGGGACGAAAAGGATCAATCGACCACCGATTTCACTTGAGTCTCCCCTGGGTTTTCGCAGGATGCGAACGATCTCCTCTAGTGCAGCACGGTCATCTTGGACATGCTCGAGTACCTCATGGGAGAGGACGAGATCGAACGTATCCGAGGGATAGGGTAGATGTTCACCGGCACCACGAACGACGGTTTTAAGATCTTGGGCGGCTTCAAGCGCCCGTTCCTTATCGAATTCAAGACCATAAGCAGAAGTCGTGTCTTGGGCCAATCTCAACAGGTAAGCTCCTACGCCACAACCGTTATCGAGCACCCGCCCATGAATTCGAGTCCCCGCAGCTTCTCGGATCATTTGCAGGCGTCGTTCCTGCCCGGCTCGCCACACATAAGAGGGCTCCCCTCGCAGGGCAGCTTTCTCTTGGTTATGGTTCATGGTAGCTCTATCTTCAAACGAGCGAGCGACAATCCTATCGCAGCGACGGTGGCTAGCTGACGGAATTTACCCGCGGTCCATAGCCGGTACACCTCGTCCGCAGGAAGCCAAACCACCTCTTGCTCTTCAAGATCCCCCGAATCTGGTCGGGTTACTTGATGACAATCGCTGGCTAGGAAAATGTGAGCTAGTCCTGACCCTCGGTTTCCACTAACAACATAGGATCCCAGCTCATCCCAAATCTCCGCCTCGCATCCTGTCTCCTCGAGCAGTTCGCGCTTCGCGGTGCTCAATGCGTCCTCACCTGTCTCAATATATCCGGCAGGTGGGTGAAGGTCAACCGCACTGACACCATGCTTGTAGCTTCGGATCAAACCGATTAACCCTCCAGCTTGGACAGGGACGACGATGACGAAAGCTGGCTGTTCTAGGTGTAAGTAGCCATCGACGATCTGACCATCGGGCAGCGCGACCTGATCTTCGTGGACCCGCAACCAGGGTGGACGATCAAGAATTAACTTCCGGTGGATAATTTTCCATGGTTTAAGATCGGACATCTTCAAGCTTTCATAAGCAAAATGGGGCGGTGAATAGGTTCAGGAGAGTCTATCATACCCTGAAGTAAGTATCCTGGAATCCAATGCTGCGACTGATTGGCTATGGTCGATGAAAGACATCCGTATGAGGATTGGATTCGTGAAATGTTGCGTACTTTTCGATTGATTGCCTTAAGTGGCTTCAAGGGGACGATAGCCAACCACGAAGTGCGTAGTAAACCAATGCCATGATCTCCCGCACCGCCATACGACTCTCTTCGAGGGCTTCGCTGTTGGGTATGATAACACTTCGGTCTGCCAAGAAATCATCGGGATGTTGCTCAGACGGTGCAGGGATTGGAACGAGCCCTTGAGCCTTGAAAGTCCCCATCGCACGCCGCATGTGGCTAGGTGAGGTGACCATTAAAAATTTTTCCACGCCATGCATCTCTAACATCGGACCCAGGTTTAATGCTTGCTCGAAAGTATTGCTTGAGGAAGATTCAAGCAGGATCCGGCTTGCTGGTACACCGCCTTTGATCAAGATATCCCGCATGGGTAAACTTTCCGGAGTTGTCATCCCAATGCGCTCGTTCACCCCTCCGGACACGATGACCCAGGGCTCATCCAGTTTGTGATATAGGCGCACACCCTCCCATACTCTCAGGATCCCAGCATTACTAAGGGTGTTCATCTCCTCACTGCCTGATCGTATCGTAACGCTGCCTCCTCCGAGGATTACGATCCCTGTAACGCCCTCCAGAACTGTACTATCGACGTGTTCGGTGTAGCCACGGCTGAGAACGGCTTCCATCGCTTTAAAGCTCAATGGCATGCTTAACACCATGTAGACCGCGACCAACAGTGTGAGCCAACGCACTCCCCATTTCGTGAGAGAGCGGCGATAGAGAAGGATCACCCCAATGGTCAATCCAAAGAGAAGGAAAGGGATCGAACCCAGCACAAAATATTCTTTGATGACCTCGATCATTGGATGAATTCCCCCTCCGTTCTTTGATGGACATACTGTTCAGACGTGCAATGGAGCGACCCATGGAATACTTCGATGCTTCCTTTTAGGTCGCACCATGTGAATCCACCGGATTAGTCTAATCTTCACTCCCTATGGGGATCACCGAGATAGGGATGTAGGGTTCACTGGCTTCTGGTGAACCGAGATAGAGATGGATGCGGTTGACCTTGAAGGTGAAGGTAGGGGTAGGGGGAAGCTCAATTTTTTCAGCAACTTCTGGGTTCTCAAAGCGTGCCAAGGTCATATGTGGATGAAGGTCATCACCGTGTTCGCCCTCGTATATCGGGTATTCGGGGAAGGCCTTTGATAGATGCTGGTACAACTCGAGAATCGGTTCGGGATTTGACGGCTCGAGAAACAATGCGTCTTCGAATGCTCCATATCTGTCGAGCGTGAGTTCGAAGGGAGAAAGATCAACGCAGATCGTTTTCAATCGAGCGGTCGTCGCATCGACTTGATCGGAGGGTACGAAGGGGTAAAGTAAGGTGATGTGTGCCGGCACCCGATTGAACCATTCGGTGTCGTATTGTTCACGAATAGAGAAAGCAAAGGACTGCACTTTCGGAGGGGGGATGATAAGGAGTGCGGTCTCGTATTCCATCGCTGATTTCACCGGTTTATTAGGATACAGGCTGCGATGAGGAACGTCAATATTCGAGAAGGAGCTCAGTTAATCAGGATACTCGCATCTGAAAATAAATCAAATGGGATTGGTTTCAATCACTTTCACGCCGCAGGAACCCGATTGTACGACTAAGGCCAATCACGGCAAGCAAACCCAACAGCAGCGCTGAGCCGAAGCTGAAGGTCACAGTGAGACTCACAGCAGCGACAGCGAGCAGCGCTCCAGAACCTTCGATGATAAGCAGACGTTGGAGATACTTTCGCTCCAGAGCCTCTCTGTAATCTACCCTCTCTGCGACTTCCATGCGTTGGTGAAAACTCTCTATATCCCAGGCGATAAGGGCTGCGATCATCCCAAGCAGCATCAATCCAAAAGGTAATCCTTGCCATAGACCAATGGCTGCCAGCCCAACAAAGAGCAGGAGCTCGAGCGAGGTAACCCATTTCGGCTGTCCAAGTAACCGTAATACCGCAAGACCGAGAATTGGGAGTGTCCAAATCCAGAGATCGCCTATAGCGTAACCAGCCACAAGAGCGCAAGTGGCGCATCCAAGACTGACGTACCAAAGTCTGCGGGTCATCCTCGTTGTCCCAATCCAACCGCACGGAACCAAAGTGGGATTCGGCCAAGAGTCGCGTGAACCGCCTGGTCAAATGGTTGGTCAACCTGCCAGTTGACGATCTGTATGCCAATTTGATGGGCTTTCCGAATCAACAACGTCCGTTCCAATCGTGCGATGCGCGTAGCTAAAGATGCTCTTGGATCAGATCCTATGGCTTTTGCCTCAAAGGATACTGGATCTTGGCTAATGACGAGGAGTTGATACCCTCGCGCTCTAAGGCGGATGAGGATCGGTAAATCCTCCTCCCAGAGAGGGCTAACCAGAACGATTTGTGAACGAGCTGGGAAGAAACGTGTTGGTATGTAATCGAGTTTGTCAAAGATCATACTCTCGCCAGGCTCTGCCCGGGCCAAAGCTTGCAGTATCCGCTCACGCTGCATCTTTCCGTACCCGGGAAAAATCCAATCCAAGAATCCACCGTAGACGAGCAGACCGACTCGATTGCCATCGGTGAGAAAAACGTTTGCCAAGGATGCTGTGGCATGGACCGCATGCTCGAAAAGTGATTGACCATTTACTCTCACTTCGCTTCGTAGGCGGGCATCCAGGATCAGCCCTACATCAGCTATGCGCTCTTGTTCGAACTCATTGGTGAAGAAAGCATGTGGATGACGGGCGCTCAACCTCCAATTTATCCAACGCATTGGATCGCCTGACTGATATGCTCGAACGCCAAAGAAATCCACTCCAGAACCACCTAATCGAGCAGGGACGGGTCCTGCGTAGCCATGTGTTTGAAGGGGCCTGATCGACACCCGTCTTAACCAACTGACATGAGGAAGGACGATGAGATCAGCAGACGCATGAAGTACCGCTTGCCGATGGAAAAGACCCGATCGATCTCCAGCCCTCACCTTGAAGTCTTGGAAAGCATGTCTACCTCGTACTCCACACACAGTGTATTCAAGGAGGATCGACTGGCCTGGCGACATTTCACTTAGTACACATGGGCTCCCTTCCATCACCTCCAGGCCAGCGGGGACAATATCCTCCAACATCACCTCCTCCAGATGTGAGCCGTGATTGGTGACGGAAACGGTTACAGTCACAGGAATACCTTGGGAAATTCGATCAGCGCTCAGTGTGCGGATGACCTGCAAATCAAGGTTCTGGGGCGCGAAAAATAATGTTGCGGTCAGATGGACCACGAGCGGGATGCTAGAGGCGATGATTAAACCGTTCGCGCTTGCGAGACCCAGAATGAGCAAGGCATAGATCAGCACACTCAAGAGGAGGAGTCTTCTCACCTTCAGCTACCCTCAATCACCGGGACAGGGACCGACCGCAGGATTTCCGAGATCACATCGTCAGCTGCATGACGCTTCATCCAGAGATCGGGCTCAAGGATCAGCCGATGGATGAGAGCTGGGATGGCAAAGAGCTTAACATCGTCGGGTAGCACGAAGTCTCGCCCCTTCATAGCGGCCCATGCTCGGCTTAACTTCAACAAGGCCAGCGAGCCTCTTGGGCTGGCTCCGACAGCTACCTGCCTCGCCTTTCGTGTTTCAGATGTCAAGGCTACGATGTAGCGTTCGATGTCCGGATCTACGTGGACTTGTTCAGCAGCCTGGCGCATGGTTAATATCTCTTCCTCATCTGTTACTTGTTCTAAATGAAATGCGTCGTGTCGTCGATCTTGTCGACGACGAAGGATCTCCTGCTCGTCATCTTGTGAGGGATAGCCAACAGGGAGCTTCATGATGAACCGATCGAGTTGCGCTTCGGGGAGAGGGAAGGTGCCTTCGTATTCGATCGGATTCTGGGTGGCAATGACGATGAAGGGCTCGGGGAGCTTCATGGTGGTACCCTCAAGCGTAACTTGATATTCCTGCATCGCTTCTAAAAGTGCGGACTGTGTTTTTGGTGAAGCGCGGTTGATCTCATCGGCCAAGATGATGTTTGCGAAGATGGGTCCCTTTCGCAAATCGAATCGGTTCTGGTTGCGATCGTAGATATAGCCACCAGTGATGTCACCCGGCAGCAGATCAGGCGTGAATTGAATACGTTTGAATTCAAGTCCTAAAGCCGTTGAGAAGCTGTTCGCAATAAGGGTTTTAGCCAGCCCAGGGTAATCTTCCAATAAGACATGTCCGCCGGCTAAAATGGCTGCCATGATCTTCTCAAGAAGCGATCGCTTACCCACGACTGCCCGTTCAACCTCTTGGATGACCTTATCGGTGCGATTAGACACTTTTTCAGCTTCGTCATTCATAATCGATCTCCAATTGATCCTCTAGGAATTGGATGACTCTCTCTGGATCAAGATCCAACGGAGAAATGTGATGGGTTGGCATTATGGCACCTTTTAATCTTGTGATCAGGTTTGATCGTGTCGATAAGACAGGTGTCAATCCAGCATGGAGATAGGCTTCGATTTCAGATGGAGCGTCCAAGCCTCTTGACTTTAAACGTTCTCTCACCAGAGTTGGAGATGTCCTTTCTTGATGTGCAACCGCTTCTAGGGTCAAACCAAGCAAATGCTGCGCGAGACGCCACTTGAAGTAAAGACCTTCTGAGGTGCGGTTGATCGCTTGCATCAAGTTGTGGACTCGACCCATTCGAACTCTCGAGACTTTAGTGGTAACTTCGGTGGTGCTTCTACGCTTTAGGAGCGATCGAGTTGCGATGACAATGGCGATCGCAATAAAAACCGCCCATAGGATAGGTTGCGGTAAGCTGTCTACATAGAGGCGTGCGAACCATGAGAGGCGAAAGAGAAAGGAGAGAAAGACTTCGCGTGTAAACTCATGCAGAATTACCGCCAGCGGGATCGAAATGAGGAGGATCAGGCTGACCACAATGAGGGGTCTTCTCATGCCGAGCTCCTGATGGCATCGATGATCGAGGAGAGGCTCTTAATGGCTAAACTCTCTTCTTGTTCGTCAGGAATTTTCGTGCCGTAACGCACCATCTCGAAGAGTCTCGTGAGCCTGCGAACCTGCTCGCCAGGTAAACCGCTGTCCTCCAAATCTCGTTCAAATTCACGCGGGGTCATGGCTGCGGCTCGTTTAATCCCGCGTTGCTCGAGGAGAATGAGGCTCATTTCATGATAGCAACGGATGACAGTGTTCTTCAGATCTGCCCCGGCTTGTAATGCATCGATGGCCTCCTGGGCTTCTTGGGCCAGCTGTTCGAGAGGGCTCGACTTTCGCGGGATCCTGCGTCTGATATAGAGGGCAATTCCCACCACGAGAGATGCGATGGAGATCGCCAAACCTATCGTCATCACAATCACAAGCCATTGGGATGGACGATAGGTGAATTCAAACTCCGTTGAAAGCGCTTCACCAAGCGGCAAGGTATCAGGTGGCACTATTCCGGGCTGGGAAAAAGAATACACACCTGAGCGAATGAGAAAGTATAGAGCGACGATCCATGAGAGAGAAAGCAGGGTCCGTATTACCCGCCTTCTGGCTTCTTGTGAGATGAGAAAATAAATGATGGCGAGAGGTAAAAGCAATTGTAAGCCGGCGAAGATATATAGAATGATGCGAACGTATCCCCCTCCGAGTGAGGGTAATTCAAGTCCTCCCCCCTCAGCTTCCGCTTCTCTCGATATCGAGAAAGGTTCGCCGTAACTGAGCTCCAGGTCTGAGAGGCCAGCGGATAGAAGAAACAGCGCGACAAGTGCGATAGATACAAAGATAAGAGCCCAGAGCCTCCTACTTCTCGTCAGCATACATTAATCCTGATCGTCGATCTGCCTTGAAATGTTCTAGATTTCGGAGATCTGATCATTTTTCACCGTCCTTGCACGTGTGATCGAGAGAGCAGGTTTCATCACGATCATGTTTAATTTTTAAGTCGGTGACCCAGATATCTTACCGCGAAATGAACTGTTCTCTATCGGAATATATTCCCTTTCCATTGTATGGGATACTGCCAAGGTTCCTTCTAAGTTCATAAGATCATACGCTGGTTTTCCTGTTCGATCCGTGATGGCTGAGTCACGCGGTCTGAAGATCGTATTGCATCACATAAATCGAGTGCTCTGTCAACCAGGATTGGATGCATACGAACAAAAAAGCACCCTCAGCCTGCGATGTCCTGAGCTTGCCGAAGGATCGAAGGGTGCGTACAACAGTGATCCTTCGACAGCCCTTCGACGAGCTCAGGACAGGGCTCAGGATGACTTAGGTTTTGGTTCCATCGTTTTCATCGTGATAGAGCACCAGATAAGCCGTGTTGAATTTTCGCGGGTCTTGACAGGTGATGACCGAGCGGAGAATAATCTCGATTGTGATCTTGGAGGGACATTGTGGTGAAGGTGTAAATGGTAATATCGAATGCTTAGTCAAGTAAGTGGGGGAAAAAGTTTGAATTACTCACACTAAGCAAGGCTACTCATCGGTGGATGATATCTCACGACGTCGGCGTTTAATTGCGCTACGGCGCCGTTTGTTCTCCAAGCGGCGCTCTTTAGACGCGAGTGTTGGCTTCGTTTTTCGTCGCGGTTTCGGTTGAACTGTCGCTTTCTGGAGCAGGGAGATCAATCGATCGATGGCATCCTTGCGGTTGCGGTCCTGCGTGCGATAGCGTCTGGCTTCGATCACCAAGACGCCGTCATCGGTCACACGTTTGCCGGCGAGACGAATTAGGCGCTCACGGACATCGTCCGGTAGGGATGGTGAATTAATCACGTCGAATCGGAGCTGTACGGCTGTGGCGACTTTGTTGACCTTCTGCCCGCCTGGACCGGAGGCGCGGACGAATTCTAGCTGTAATTCGCGTTCATCAATGCTGATCGTAGGTGTGATGCGGATCATATTCCAAGGATACCTCTTCGCTCGATCCACATCAAGATTGAACAAAGGCAGGGAGCAGGCAGGAGAATTGTACTCGTTGGCTGTAAAAGCTATGCTCAGGTGAGGAGCCAACTGTTATAATCGCCGCATGCGATCTCGATTTGCCTGGTTCGCTTTCGGTGCCGCGTTGGCGGCGCTCATCCTTTTAGGCGTTTATCAAATCCCGTCGGTGAAGTACCAACTCGAATGGCGTTTGGATGCCGCCGCGGGTATCCTGCGGGGTTGGTTGCATCCAGGGGATACCCTACCCACACCCGAAGGTGCGAAATGGGCCGAAATTACTACGATCTCCCCATTGCCTCAGATAGAAATCACGAAAGGACTCGATACTTCACCAACACCAGACCCTACTCCTACACCTCTTCCCTCAGCAGTTAATCTACCCTCTCCCTCCTGGGAAAAGCAAGATTGGAATAATTGTGGTCCAGCGACTCTTTCCCTCGCTTTGCGGTTTTTCGGTTGGGAAGGGGATCAGTTTGATATCTCCGATCTGCTTAAACCCGATCGAGGGGATAGGAATGTAAACGTCGAGGAAATGGTCTACTTTGTACGAACGCGGGCCGGATGGTTGATGGCCGAGTACAGGGTGGACGGCACGTTGGAGACATTAAAACGATTTCTTGCAGCGGGTTATCCTGTGATCGTTGAAAAGGGGTACATCATTGAGAGCGAAGGCCCTGATGCTGGTTGGGCCGGACACTATCTCCTGTTTACAGGCTACGACGACACCCTTGAGGTTTTCATCGCTCAAGACAGCTTCAAAGGACCAGATGAGATCGTGTCCTATGAGGAGGTTGAGGAAGGATGGCGAGCATTCAACTATGTGTACATCGTGATCTTCCCCGCACAGAAGGCAGATGCTGTAGAGGCTTTATTTGGAGCGGGTGTCGACCAGGATGTCAATCGCAGACGTGCCCTTGAACGAGCACAAAGCATGATCGAATCTGATCCGGAGGACGCATTCGCGTGGTTTAATTTGGGAACCAACCTGCTTTATTACGAACGTTACGGCGAAGCAGCACAGGCTTATGACAATGCACTAGCTCTTGGCTTACCGTGGAGGTTTACGCGCTACCAGTTTGGCCCCTACATCGCATATTTCAATCAAGGACGTTTCCAGGACGTGATCGACTTAGCAGAGGCTACCCTCTATCGGACAAACAAAGCCGAAGAGTCAATGCTCTGGCGAGGTTGGGCTCGTTACCGTTTGGGGGATCTATATGGAGCGATTGAGGATTTTCGCGCGGCGTTGGTGGTTAACCCGAACTATCTCGACGCTCAATATGCCCTCGATTTTGTCGGCGCGGGGCGTTGAATAATCCCGCTTATATAACATTAACTTATCGATAATGGATAACTATTATCCATAATGGTAGAATGGATCTCGGTTGACACATCCTAGTGACGATGTGATAACCGTGATAATAGAGATCCAATAATGAAAGGATATACCGATGCTGATCAGTGAAACCTTAAATCAAGCGATGAACGCACAAATTGGTAGCGAGTTGGGTGCGTCCAATCAATATCTTAAAATCGCCTCGTACTTTGATAGCGAGACACTTCCCGAGTTAGCGGACTTCTTCTTTCGCCAATCCGATGAAGAGCGTATGCATGCTTTGAAATTCGTACGTTACATCTTAGATGCTGGTGGTAAGGTAGAAATCCCTGCAATTGGTGCAGCACCCACGGTTATCGAATCGGCCGAAGTGGCCGCAAAGATGGCTTTGGATTGGGAGCTTGAAGTCACCAAACAGATTAACAATTTGATGGACATGGCTATCAATGAGGGCGACCATATCGCGCGGGAATTTCTAAGTTGGTTTGTCAATGAGCAACTTGAGGAAGTCTCCACGATGGATGCTTTGTTGACCGTGATACAACGTTCCGGTGAAGGTCAACTTCAGTTTGTTGAAGAATACCTCGCGCGACGCGGTGACCCACACGCAGAGGCGTGAGCGGATACAAGTCTGAGTTTTAAAAACCATGAACCGAGGTTGTCTATCGTTATTTGTTGGACAGCCTCGTTTGCATATGAGATTGAAAAAGGAGAGTGCCGAGGTGAGGGGATTTTTCCCTCTTCCATTTAGGAAGAAGGTGGGGTGAGGGTGAAAGTTGCTTGGTGTGCTTTGCTTTATCCATCATATTGCTTAGCAGGATAATGCCTATTTGGCTGCATAGACTTTCAACAGAATTTATGTGTTTTTTGTTTAAAACAATCTCAGTTGTTGAGGGACTCGGTGCCCGTCAAGGGTGATATAGGGTGCAGCACGCTCCGCCATAATGCCGATTTTGCGTAAGTCGCTTAAGTATCGTATACGACCATGTTGGCGCGAGCGTAGGATGACATCCGCACCTCGAGGCCCAATGCCAGGAACGCGCAGTAATTCTGTTCGGTCGGCAAGGTTGACTTCAATGGGGGTTTCGGCCAACGTATTACGGGCATACGCCAGCTTGGGATCCGTAGAGATGGGTAGCCGTCCTTCGTGAGTGAAAGGTAGATCCTCAAGATCAAATTGGTAATCACGTAATAGGAACGAGGCCTGATATAGACGATGTTCACGGAGGGGATTTTCAGCTGGATGGTTCTCGAGAGGCGTACCTTGCACGGGAGTGAAGGCTTCAAAGAATGCCCGGCCGAGTCCATGGGTTTGATGAAGTTTCGAAACCGTGCTCAGGATCTCCAAATCGCTCTCACCAGCAGGTCCGACGACAAATTGGGTGGTGCTTGAAGGCCAACGACCTCCCCAGCCGCGATACGCGGGGGTGCTCCTCCGTATCTCCTCAATCCATCCGAGGGGTTGGAGGAGTTCATCGGTAAACTTTTTGGCTGGGGCAAGACATGAAAGACGATCAGGATTCGGTGCCTCTAAGTTGATCGATATACGATCCGCAAGCTGCATCGCTCTCATGATTTGATCACGTTCAGCGCCGGGCATGATTTTCAGGTGGAGGTATCCGCGGTAGCCAAGTTTAACGCGCAGAATTTCGGCCACGTCGAGCATGTGATTCTGGGTGTTAGGACCACCCGCAAAGACGCCTGATGAAAGGAAAAGACCGTCGAGTAGACCAGCTTGAAAGATATTGTGATAGGTCTTTGCCATTCCCTCCGGTTTGAAGGTAATCCGACGTTCGTCCCTCCCTGCACGGAAACCACAATAGTGGCAATCACGTTCACAAGCAGTGGTGAGCATTGCCTTGAGTAGGGGTATACGCCGACCGCCAGGCATTACGGCGTTTTGGATCGGGATCTTCCTCCCGTTGACCTCGATGTGATTCGAGATGCCACGGCGACTGAAGCGATCGCGCAATTCTGAAGGAGTGTATCCAGAGGTCCTGCGAGTATCACGGATAAATCCCCCACAGAGTGGGCTTTCCCCAGTCGCCTCGAACCTCGCCGCATCAGCGGTCATCGCAAGCTTATTGAGATCATCCATCAGCATCTATACATTAGCACAAATGATCTATTTATGCAACCTGCTTTCATCCTTTGGATCCTCACTTGCTGGTAGACCATATCTCATCATTCATGGATCATCCTGGTTTTCTTCCCCACGCTTGAGTCGTGGTGTTTGGAACCTCAAATCTGGGACAGTAGACCTTACTTACTGGTACAGATGTTGCATTTTCAGGCTAATATAGATAGGAGTCTCGCTATTCCTCGGCACATACAATGGGTATACGCGGCAGGTACCCTAAGGTGTCCGAGAATTAGGACCATAGAGCGGCTCGAGATGATCGCTCGAGTGGATAGATTTCTTCGGCGATAGCAATGAGTTGGTCTGGTTCTATGTGCTTAAATGATAGGGTTGAGAAGTAACCACCACGTGAGATTACGTCGTATTCTCGTTCTGATCATCATCGTGATCCTCCTGCCGTTCCTCTTTCTGGGTGGAGCGTCACCCGGTAGGGCAGCAAGCGGGGGGATTGTTCTGCCGATCCCTGGTGAACATCAGCGATCAGCGCCAGGGGATTACGATTCTGATCCAGGGAACCGAATCCACCCAGATGTAAGAAACGCAGCTCCCCTATTCACTTCATATCAAGATTGTGTTTCGGAAATGCCATGGCGTCCGAGGGATGCGAGCATCCCAGCAACGCTTGACGATGATATCGAGTATGTTCTGCCGTTCATCTTTCCATTTTTTGGCCGCGAGATTGTTAAGATAAATGTCAACACGAACGGCTTGATCGAGCTCCTGGAGCAAGGGGAGGCATGTATTGAGTGTGAGAATCCCCTGACTCACGAATATGGCCAGCATGAAGCTTGGGATCTCGATACGATCTTTGGGGCCAATGATGATTTGCTCACCACGGTGATCATCGGTGGGCACTCGGATCGCATTGAAATTATCTGGGCTGGTACGACCTCGGACGATAGCAATTTCTATGGCCAAGATCTCAGCTACAAGGTGATTCTCTTCAGCGACGGTAAGGTCCAATGGAAGTTCTTCAATTTGGATTATGTAGCCTATGATGGTGATTTCTTCTCCGGTGTTTATGATGGAGAGGGTGAAGTCGAATTTGCTCTTCCGGGGGGAACACCGGGTCCCGGAGAGGGGATCTATAAGGCGTATGAATTCGATCCAACCGGCCCAGGTATTTCAGAAATCGTCTGGAACGGCGATGATGACAGCATCCCGGTAAGACCTGAAGCCTATCTTGAATATCCCTTACCTTTCGTGTTCCCATTCGAAGGTCGATCTATTGAGGCCATCAGCGTCAATACGCATGGCTTGATTGAACTTCTCGAGAATAGCGAATTTTGTGTTGAATGTGAGGTAGGTTTAACCCACTTTAATAACAACCATGTGACGCTTGACATCGATGCCCTCTTCGCCGCCAATGATCTCCTTTTTAGTGGGGTCATTTTCGAAGGATTTCTGGACCACGTGGAAGTGACCTGGGTAGGATCGACGGACGATGATACCGACTGGCCGACCCATGACCTCAGTTTTCGGGTGACCCTCTTTGATGACGGCCGTGTGGAATGGAAGTTCTTCAACATGGATTGGTTGGGTTACGCTGGCGATATCTTCACAGGGGTCTACGATGAGGTAGCAGATATCGAGTGTGGTGTTCCAGGTGGTTCGCTGGCCATCCAAGGTGAGCGGATCAACAGGGCTTTCTTGTTTGATGATTCGGACCCTGTGAATCTGTCCCTTTTCAAGAGCGATTCACCAGATCCAGCGGTGGCTGGTGATCCATTAACCTACACCATCTTTGTCAGCAACAACAGCTTCACTGCCGGCACGCAGGTCATGCTCGACGATATCCTACCGGATGAAGTGACCTTCGTGTCGGCGGTACCTGATCAAGGTAGCTGCGAGGAGATCGGCGGGATCGTGACCTGTGATCTAGGAACGATTCCCAGCATGAATAATGCGCAGATCTTGATTAACGTCTTGATTAATCCTGGGACCTCGGGAACGATTACCAACACAGCGATTGCTTCGGGGCACGAGAACGACAACAATGTGAGCAACAACACGAAAGTGGAGGATACGCTCGTCGATCTACCGACGCCGACTCCAACGAGCACCATCACGCCGACGCCATCGGATACGCCCACCCCGAGCGATACCCCCACGGCTTCAGATACCCCGACGCCGTCGGATACGCCAACACCTTCAGATACACCAACCGCGTCTGATACACCGACACCATCAGACACACCAACCGAGACACTTACGCCGTCGGATACACCCACCCCGAGCGATACGCCCACGGCGTCGGACACCCCGACGCCGTCGGATACACCCACGCCATCGGATACACCAACACCATCGGATACACCAACTGAGACGCCAACACCATCGGACACGCCAACGCCGAGCGATACACCAACGGCTTCAGATACCCCGACGCCATCGGATACGCCGACGCCGTCTGATACACCGACGCCGTCCGATACACCGACTGACACGCCTACACCATCAGATACGCCCACGGCTTCCGATACGCCCACACCATCCGATACACCGACAGCCTCAGACACACCCACTGCGTCCGATACACCGACGGAGACACCAACGCCATCGGATACACCCACGGCTTCGGACACGCCCACGGCTTCCGACACGCCCACACCATCCGATACACCGACAGCCTCAGACACACCCATTGCGTCCGATACACCAACTGAGACACCAACGCCGTCGGATACGCCGACGGCTTCAAACACGCCCACGCCGTCCGATACACCGACTGCGACCGATACGCCAACCGAGACACTTACACCCTCCGATACGCCGACCGATACGCCGACGCCAACGGACACCCCCACAGCTTCTGACACGCCGACGCCAAGTGAAACACCCACACCTACAGAGACATTAACGCCGTCGGATACTCCTACACCGTCCAATACGCCCACCGAGACGCTGACACCATCGGATACGCCGACGCCAACGGACACGCCCACGGCTTCCGACACGCCGACGCCAAGTGAAACACCCACACCTACAGAGACAGTAACGCCGTCGGATACTCCTACACCGTCCGATACGCCCACCGAGACGCTGACGCCATCGGATACGCCGACGCCAACGGACACGCCCACGGCTTCMGACACGCCGACGCCAAGTGAAACACCCACACCTACAGAGACAGTAACACCGTCGGATACTCCTACACCGTCCGATACGCCCACCGAGACGCTGACACCATCGGATACGCCAACACCGAGCGATACGCCCACGGTTTCGGAAACACCCACTCCGAGTGAAACGCCTACACCTACGGAGACATTAACGCCGTCGGATACACCAACCGAGACACTAACACCATCGGATACACCGACTCCGAGCGATACGCCCACGGCTTCTGACACACCGACACCTTCCGATACGCCGACGCCGTCTGACACACCGACCGATACGCCTACGGCTTCAGATACGCCGGCTCCTTCAGATACACCGACACCGTCGGACACACCCACTGCGTCCGATACGCCTACGCCATCGGATACCCCAACGGCGTCCGATACACCAACTGAAACGCCTACGGCTTCGGATACGCCGACTCCAAGCGATACACCGACACCGTCGGACACCCCCACTGCGTCCGATACGCCTACGCCATCGGATACCCCAACGGCGTCCGATACACCGACTGAGACGCCTACACCATCAGACACGCCAACGCCATCGGATACGCCGACTCCAAGCGATACACCGACGGCATCTGACACGCCGACACCTTCAGATACACCAACCGAGACGCCAACGTCGTCAGATACACCAACAGCGACCGCTACCAATACTCCAGGTGGACCTACGGATACACCGACCTCGACCGTGACAGATACAATTGTGCCCACAAATACGTCAACATCAACAGAAACGGCCACCTCCACGGCAACACCGACGGATACTCCCACGGTTACAGATACACCTTCAGGCCCGACGGATACCCCAACGTCGACGAACACACCCGGCGGACCGACAGATACTCCGACGTCAACCGCGACAGCTACGCCTACCCCGACAAGCACGCCAACCCTGACCGACACACCATTACCAACCGATACGTCCACGGCTACAGATACACCGACACCATCCGATACGCCGACGGACACATCAACGCCGACAGAGACGCTCACGCCGACGGAGACATTGACACCTACTGACACGCCAACGCCATCGGATACACCCACCGCAAGCGATACGCCGACGGACACATCAACGCCAACAGAAACGCTCACGCCGACGGAGACACTGACGCCTACTGACACGCCAACGCCATCGGATACACCCACGGCTTCGGATACGCCGACACCATCCGATACACCGACGGACACATCAACCCCAACAGAGACGCTCACGCCGACGGAGACACTCACACCTACGGATACGTCGACGTCAACGAATACGCCAACCGCGAGCGATACGCCGACCCCGAGCGAAACACCCACGGAAACCCTTACACCCACCGATACGTCCACGTCGACGGTTACTTACACGCCGAGCATCACACCCACAGCTTCGAACACCTCACCGCCGACGAATACTCTGGTACCGTCAGCTACCTCTCCACCTTCAAATACGCCCGTGGCGACGAACACATCCATTAGTCCATCCAATACGCCAACGTCGACCATAACCTCGACAGCGACGGATACTTCGACTCCTACGGAAACACCAACCGCTTCGGAAACGCCGACCATCACACTTACCCCATCGGTGACTACCACACCTTCGCAGACCTCGACGACGGCACCTCTTGTCGTGGGGTTCGGTCCAGTAATTACAAAATCCGTCGAAGGCATTCCGGCTAAGATTGGGGATGAGGTGACCTTTGTCCTAACGGTCACCAATAACGGTGATCAGATCTTGGAGAACGTGATCCTGATCGATCCGATTCTCTCGTACTTTAACATCCTGCAAGCGTCATCGACGAAGGGCACGGCATCATTTGATGCGGATGAAAATGTGGTCACGGTGATCATCGGTAGTTTGGAACCAGATGAAATTGTCATCATTACCATCGTTGTAGAAGTCAATGACACGATTGACTTTAGTGCCGAGGTGCCGAACACCGCTTCTCTAACATACGATAGCGACGGCATCACACAATCCGAACCTTCAAATACGGTCTGCTTTATGGTTGAAGGGGAATCTGAGCGTAGATTTGAAGGCTTACGATTACCATCATCCCTCAGCATCTTTACATTTGGGTTGCTGGCGATTCTATTCTGCGGCTACGGCATCTGGAGGAGAGCGCGGGAGGAGCAAGACAGTCGAAGATACATCACCATCGGCATCATTCTTTTCTTGATCGCCATTGTGCTCTATGTTGCTCTTGTATTCTTGCCATCTCAAGCAGCGTTGAGGAGACCACTATTCCCTGAATGTGAGACTACGGCTCGATACATGGAAATGTCTCTGAGTCGAAAAATTCCAGTGATCGTTGAGTCCGCCATGAACACAGTGAAGGAGCGACATATCGTATGAGGCGCGGGGGATAAATCCCACAAAATGTATGAAGGGTAATTGATATGAAAACCGCCATCCGGATCCACCGGATGGCGGTTTCTTTCATGGCTATACTGGAAAAAGGTCAACCGCGAGAAGAGGTTCGGTATATGTGGAGGTGTGAGCCACGTCCACATCCCTATGTCATTGCGAACCCCGCAGGGGCGAAGCAATCTCCTCAACGGTAAGATTGCTTCGTCGCACGTACGTGCTCCTCGCAATGACAGATTGAGGGAAGACTCCTCACAGGCAGTTCTTAGTGCACTCTTTCATTATTCGCCGTAAAGGGTTTCCGAACCTTTCTGAGCCCTTTCTTTGAGTGTCTCATCGTCAGCTACGCCGATAGCTGCGTAAAAATCTTGATCGTAATCGCGAGAACGAACAACGACGGGCATTGGCACAGCGTGACCGAGGATCAGAGCTTGTTGACGGGTGTCGAGCCGAGCAAGGACCTCTCGCAGGGCGCTCACACCGCTCACACCGGAAAAAACAGCACGAATATCGGCTTCGTTATCCAGTAAGCAGGTCACCCGGGTCCCAATCTGGCTCATAACCTCATCGTCTATCCCGCTTGGACGTTGGTCAACGATGAGCAATGTAACGTTATATTTTCGGAGTTCGCGAGCGATGGTGCCGAAGATGGTGTGGCCGGCGATGTGTGGGTCGAGGAATTTGTGAGCTTCCTCGATGACGATTACAAGTGGTTTGGGTTCCTCAGCTTTTCCGCCACTCGCGAGGTTTTTCTGGGATACGTAACGACGATGGATGCGACGTGTAAGATAATTGGCCACCAGGACATATGCTGCCATCGTGTTGCCGTAATTTCCAAACTCCAGCACTACGCTTGTTCCCATGTTCAATCGATTGAAGATGTCCTCAACTGCGTCATCACCTTTGCCGGGGATTAAGAAACCCATCCGCCGAAAGAACTCAAATTTCCGTTGAATAGCGCCCAGTGTTCCTGCGACAATGCGACCACTCTCGATCAGGTCTTGTAATTCTTCTTGGGCTTCTTCTTCCTCAAGAAGTTTAGCGATCCATGCAGGTCCTAACACGCGACGCAGGTAATAAAGAGCCCCGGTTTGCACGTCGCTGAGGCCAAGTAGACCAGAGAGCATCTCAACGTCCTCAGGTTCGATCTGCTCATACCCGATCTTTAATACACGGTCGATCTTGCTACCGCGTGCCCGCGAGGTGTCTTCATCGAGTGTGACCACGCTTACTCGCCCATCCGGAAATAATTGACGCAGCCCCTTGTGCTCACGACCGATTTCATCTTTGATTGCCCAACCATAATCATTGTGCATATCGAAGATCAAAGTCGAAGCTAAGCTTGACTTGATAATTCCTGCCAGAAGGGTTCGGGTGATGAAGGATTTACCGGTGCCGCTCTTGCCAAACACACCCGAAGACCGTTCGGCGAAACGCGTTAGGTCGAGGTTGACTTGGACGCTTTCCATGTCCAGTGGCGTGCCGATGTAGAAGTGCTCTCTATCCTCCTCACCGAATACAAGCTCAACGTCCTGCGGCGAGGCCTCAGAGACGAGCGAGAAGTGAGAAGGAATGGTCTTCACAGGTCGTGGTTCCCCTAGCTCTTCGTCAAGCACGAGCATTGGGCTGATTTCCATCATGCCGAAGGCGACCGATCCGTTGTAGACATCCGCGATGAAATCGTCTGATGAGGGTGGGGGACGGCGAATTAAGTCAGGGTTACTCGCATCGAGCGCAAGGTTAGTAATGATGCCAAAGAATTTGCGTCCTGTTTGTCTGCCCTTGATGACGACATAGCGTCCAACGGCTAATTTTTCGATCGAGTATCGAGGATCAATCCTGACCCGTAGCCCTGTGGAGAGCGATCCATCCACGACGATCCCAAGTGCTGTTTCACCGCCCCGAGAGCCGAAAAATTCTTCTAGTCTTGATCGTTCGTTCATCGCATGCTTCCTTGATGTTTTGCGAACAGGATTTAGCTGTCTGTAGTGAACCTATCATCCCGTTCGGTGAGCCTGAAAATGACACCTTCCAACCTGGTCAAATCTCGGGCGAGCAAACGGGCGCATTCACGCCCGGCTTCTAGCAAGAATGATCGCTGTTCGTCGGTTGATCTGGCTTGCGCAGCTTGACGTAGAGCCGCCACCAACAGATCATCAACGGGCATTTGCGATGCGCTCAAGATGAGTGAAATGAAGTCGAGCTTTGTGGTGAAAGCTTGAACCTCTTCCATAGAAAGGGAATAGATCGAAGCCATGGAGATCGGTGGTTGTGGTGGCAGTGTCTGCAAGTATTGGTCGCCGCGCAGGTAACCAACAGAAAGGGCGCTGATTTCTACCGGCAGGAGGCGGGCTTGCTGGTCAGCGATATTCTCTGGTTCTAGCTGTTCCGCAATCGCCATTTGACGTGCAAATTCATCATCCTCGATGCTGATGTCGTAGATAAGACCGATCACGTTGCTGTGTCCTCGCTGTGCCTCAGCCTTACAAAAAGCACCAAAGACGGGCAAATCAGTCTCTGGCAAGCGCATTGCTCCCACGAATCCACGACTGCTGCATCGGGTTACCAGGCCGATCAGAGGTCCAAAATCATCCATACCATCCTCCTCTATAAACCATGATGACGTGGCCTACTTAACCAACGTTTGGTCGTAGCTTTTTGTGAAGGCTGGAGCTGTAATCCATGCTGTAGGCATATCGTCGTTATCCAATGATCCAATGCTTGACGCTCACGATCGGTGACTACAGCTAATTCGTGCGCGCGGATCAGTGAGTATGGAAAACCATTTGTGGCCTGGCATTCCGTAAGAATGCCGGCATGGACAAGTTCCATGAGGGCAGGATCCATAACCACCCATTCTGGAACTTCTATCCTCGCAATTTGATCTCCTGAACCGGTGTTGAGATAGATGAAGTAGATCGTACGATCGCGTTGTTGCTGTGGGGCGTTAATCGGTAAATGGAGCTGGAAGATAGCGCTGCGATGTCTAGGAGGTAATAGGTTCAGAAAAACATCTCGATCTGTCAGGCCGGGGTATCGGTTATCACCTTCATTCCATTTTGCTAAACTCATCAATGAAAGAAGGTCGCTGCTCTGTGATCGATCGATGAAGCCGGCAAGCGCAACTCCTGCCTTTCGTAACCGGTCCATGCTTCTCTGATAACGCTCAAAAGCGTTTCCCAATAGCGTGGAGACGTGGTTTCGGAGGAACACCCCGTTATGCATCTGGAGATTATTGTCAAGCAAAGCCAGAATTGGCTTACCGGAAAAACGCTCGGCGAGATTGGCTAATTCATGCATTTCTTCTGCATCTCGGAGCTTGTCGATGATTGCTGCAGAGATGAGCTGGCCTCGGTCATCTCGAAGTTGAAGCTCGTGGTGAAAGATATGAGGGTGACTAAAGGTTTGGGGCGGGGATCCGCTCCCATAGCGGATCCATATGCTGCCGATATTGATGAGAAAGTAAAGAAAAGGACTGTGCCGATCGACATAGATTTGAGAGCCGTCGGATCCGATGACATTCAATTGGGGTTGCATGGGCGGCGGGGGGAAAGTTTCATCCATCCGCTCTGTTGTGGGAGTTGCGCCGCGCCATTGGCCTGCCGTTCGCTCTACAGTATCGAGCAAGTGGTGGGGATCCATTTCGGCAATCTCATGCAGCACCTGAAGAGAATCTCGTGTCATGTCCGCTTTTGTCTTAACACGAAGTACTGCATCTCGGCCTAGTTCTTGCACCTGGGGGAGTACTTGGAGTAGGTCTAAACTCATGTGAACAACCTTTCGAACAACTGTTCCGATTATATCCCAAGCCATTCTCAACGCAATAAAACTGCCTCTCACCTTTTATTGCAGAGCCTCTGTCGCAAGTTCATAGATAGGATTGTGCTAAACACGCTTGACCCTACCTGTAGCGAGGGCTACAATCCGCATCTGGAGTGTGAAAAGACCGGCCCTAACCCTTCAAAATTGGGGTATGTGGCTGACACAAAGGGGTTGTGCTATACTGCGCGACGATGAGTAGAGACGAATCATCTACCGATCGAATTACACGCTGGTTGCACAGAGCGGGTCTCAACGAGCCGGCAGCTTTTTTGCTTGAGGCCGTTGGACCTCTGTTGCTCTTTGGAGCTCAGGTAGCTTTTCTATTTGAACCACTGTTCGGAACAACCGAGAACTCGCTAAATGACCTTGCCCAGATGCTGGAAGACCCAGCCCAGGTAACACTTTTGGTAGAAAACCTACGTGCGGAGGGGAAGACGTGATCGGCTTCGATTATCTCGGCATTGCAGTATTACTGCTTTTCCTAGGATTGCTCATAGGTTTCGCGGCGTTTGGACATCGTTGGCCCATGGTCTTACGTTCCATCCGTGGTTTTGATGAGTTAAATACCGCGATTGAACGGGCAGTAGAGGCGGGTGAGCGCGTACATCTCTCCTTGGGAACAGGATCTGTGATTGGTTCAGACAGCGCGCCAGCATTGGCAGGCTTGGCTATGCTTTCTAGAGTTGCGACGGCGACGACAATGAGCGATAAGCCGGTTGTGGTCACTGCTGGGGATGGTGCTATGGCGTTGTTGGCACAAGATACCTTACGGGCTGCCTATGAACGCGCGAAGGCCAGTGAACGATTTCAACCGATCTCTGGACGTATGTTGGGACCAACACCCTTCTCGTATGTAGCAAGCTTACCGATTTTGATCTCAACGGAAGGTGTTTCGGTCCATTTGTTGGCAGGATCCTTTGGGGCAGAAGGCGCATTGGCGGCAGATTTTGGTGAACATCAAGAAGCATTTGTGCTCGCCGGTACAGATGATGCGCAATCCCAAGCCTTGCTTTATGCAACGGCTGAATACCCGTTGATCGGCGAGGAGGTGTTCGCCGGGGGAGCCTATCTCAAGGTTGGCCCATTCCACCTCGCAAGTCTTAGGACTCAGGATATGGTTAGAGTGCTTATTGTGGCATTGATCCTGATTGGAACGATCTTAAGCACGTTGGGGGTAAGCTTGTGAGGGTCAGGACAAGTCTGATTTGGGCAGCTGCGGCTGTTATCGCGGGTTTCTTCGTCTTGCTGGGATACTTTGTTGACCATCAAGTCATTAACAACCTTCGTCTGGTCTTGATCCGTTGGGCTGTACTCCTAGCTGCTGTGGCGTTGTTCCTGGGATTGTTCAATTTGTTATCTGTGCACTGGAGCAAGGTCAGCGAACAGGTCACTGGTTGGCCCTACAGTGCGGTTCTCATTCTCGCGTTCTTGGTCACCCTCATTTTGGGCATGGTGTTTGGTCCGGACAATCAAGTATCCCTTGGTTTGTTCAAATACATCCAACTCCCGGTTGAGGCTAGCTTGATGGCGTTGTTAACGGTTTCACTTGCAGTGGCCGGTTTTCGTCTGGTGTCACGCCGCCGGGATCTCTTCAGCTTAGTTTTTGTTGGTACGGCGCTTCTTGTTTTATTGGGAACAGGTCCATGGCTGACAGGAGGAGAAAGCTCGTTCTATATCTTGGTTGGACAAGTTAGGAATTGGCTGGTCCAAGTATGGGCCTCAGGTGGCGCGCGTGGAATCGTATTAGGAGTAGCCTTGGGGGCCGTACTGACCGGATTGCGAATTCTGTTAGCAGTCGATCGACCGTATGGGGATTGAAGAAATGTCTGACGTCCGTTGTCCGATGTGTAGCACCCCCAATCCAGAAGATGCCGAGGTCTGCGCCTCCTGCGGTGCTCGCTTGAAACCACTCGTAGCTGATCAACCTTCTCCTCAAGGCCCGTCCGATTGGGAGGAAAAACCGGAGCCTATCGAGGGAGAAGAGCCAGAGGAGGAGGACTGGTTGCGTCGGGTGCGGGCAGAAGCTGAGAGCGAGCTGCCTGAGGAGGAGGTCCCTGAAGAAGCACCTGAGGATGCTGAGGCTCCAGATTGGCTTGGACGGCTACGTGAAGCTGAAATCCCTGGTGAGGAGGGACCCCCAGAGGGTGAAGTTCCTGATTGGCTGTCAGCGTTTGCTGAAGAGGCCGGGGTCGAGGGTGAACCTACGGAGGCCCCGGAACCCGATTGGTTGGAGCGAATCAGGGAGCAAGAGGCATTAGGGCCAGAAGAAGAGGTAGGGGAGGCGGAACAGGAAGAGGAGGACTGGCTAGCTAGGCTCACGGAGGAGGAAGAAGAACCTCCTGAACAGGTCTTCAAAGAAGTTCCTTCCCTCGAACCTGATATAGATTGGATGGCTGATGAAGCTGAAGCTGAAGTAGAAAAACTTATCGAACCAGAGCCGGAGTTCGAGGAACCAGAGCTTGCCCCTATCCCATCTGAAGTGTCGGAATTTAAGCCCACTGAGGTACCTGAGGTTGCTTTACCAGAATTTGAGATGCCGCATGAAGTAGAGGAACCAGAGATTCCACCGGCTCCCGAACCTTCGGATCTCGAACCAGCTGAAATCCCCGAGTTTGAACTACCAGAGGTTGAGTTACCGCGTGAAATCGAAGAAGTGGTCGAGCCGAGACCGTCGGAGATTGAAGAGGTAATTGAGCCTATTGAGGAAGAAGCTCCCCAAGTACCGGCTCTGATCTTCGAGGAGGGTGAGAAGGGACCGCCAGATGACGCGCCTGATCTCGATTTGGATGCGATAGAACTCCCCGATTGGCTGGCCGATTTGAAGCAGACGGCTCCCCCAGAGAAGGGACCCGTAGAAGAAGGTCCTCCAGATTTAGCGCCTGCAACACTGCCATCGTGGTTAGAGGCGATGCGACCGATTGATACATTCCGCTCGGTCGTAGAGATTGAGGCCGAGGAAGAACAAATCGTGGAGTCTGCGGGACCCCTGGCCGGTTTAAGGGGGGCACTCATGGCTGAGCCAGTTGTGGCCATGCCGCGTGCCGCCTCTGTAAGCGCTGCAAGGCTTGAAGTTACTGAGCGTCAATATGCCCAAGCCGAGTTACTACATCGCATGGTGGAGGAGGAGGATCGAGAGTTACCTGAAGCCCGCGCGGAGCGTGGCCGATTGCCATTCCTGCGATGGGTTATTGGTGTTCTCTTGATTCTCGCGGTGGCCTTGCCCACCGTTATGTCTTTGCAAAGTGGAGAAGGTTTTCCCTTACCCATTCTTCGCCCGCGCGATCTCGACCCCCTCTTTGATCTGGTGGAAAGAGCGTCTGTCGATCAACCGGTGTTGGTAATCTTCGACTACACACCCGGCTACTATGGAGAGCTGGATGCGGTCGCAAGTCCCTTGCTCGAACATATTCTGACCCGTGGCCTTCGCGTGGCTACCCTTTCAACTCAACCCACAGGTCCTGCTTTGGCTGACGAAATGCTAAGCCGTCTCGGTGAAAACGGTCAAGAGTACATACATTTAGGCTATCTTTCGGGTGGTCCGACAGCGGTGCAGTTGTTTGTGGCCTCCCCGCGCGAAGCTGCACCCAAGGGCTTTAACCTGCCGGAGGAGTTGGAAAGACAAACCAGCTGGGAATCACCGATTCTGGAGGGCGTGTCGAGACTTTCTGATTTCAGTATGGTTGTGGTGATCACTGCAGGTCCAGAGAACGCTCGGACATGGGTAGAACAAGCCTCTCCTTGGAAGGGTGAGACGCCGTTGGTTATGGTGCTAAGTACGGGGGCTGAGCCGTTGGTGCGGCCTTATTATGAGGCACTCGAACCTCAAGTTGACGCGATCCTGACCAGTCTGCCTGCAGCAGTGGCATACGAACAATTCATTAGATCGCGGGCTGGTGCGCATACTCGTTGGAACGCTTTTGGGGCGGGGATGCTTTCGGTAGAGTTGATCCTCATCGCCGGTGCGATATACGGTGTTGTGGGTTGGCTTCTCAATGCACGACGCGGCAAAGATGGTAGGCGTATAGGATGACTGAAGTCTCAATCATTGATCTTTTAGGAACCATCGTCGCTGCCTTACTGACAGTTATGGTGCTCAGTTACTTATTCAGGGATAACTTCCTTTTTCGGTTTGCGGTCTATCTCTTCATCGGTGCCGCCTCAGGCTATGCTGGTTCTATCGCTTGGCACAACGTACTCAAACCAGGTCTTATCGATCCTTTTTTCTCTCAAGGTCTAGCTGGGATCTTGGACAGTTCCAGCATCATGACCCTTATTGTGCCCTGGTTGTTAGTCATAACTTTACTCCTAAGAATCTCACCGCTTACCTCTCGTTACAGTGGTCTTCCTCTCGCGCTCTTGGTGGGGGTAGGAGCGGCGGTTGTCGTGGGAGGGGCGATAACAGGCACCTTGATCCCTCAATCTCTGGCATCTATGGACAGTCTCAACCCAGCAGAAGTGGCCCCAGCGACAGGTGAGACCGGTTTTGAACGGATCATTAATGTTCTGATCATGTTGGTTGGAACAATAAGCACGTTGAGTTATTTTCGCTTTAGTACCCAACGTGCACCAAGTGGTAGGGCTGACCTATCGCCTCTCATGGAGTGGGTTTCGATTGTGGGTCGCCTCTTCATAGCCGTGACTTTTGGCGTGATGTATGCTGGGGCACTTTCGGCGACGATCGTAATCTTAGCAGAGCGGCTGCAGTTCTTATGGACTGCCGTCTCCTCACTATGGTAATCGAGATATGAACACCGTCTTGGATGCCGACGCCCTATTGGCCGTCGATGTCGGTACAGTGAATACACGAGCGAGCCTCTTCGATGTCGTGGATGGCCGCTATCGATTGATCGCAACCGGGCGTGCGCCGTCGACGGCAGGTCCTCCTCTGTTTGATATTAGTGAAAGCGTCCGGATGTCCTTGGAGAAGATCCAATCCATCACGGGTCGACCATTGATGGATGAATCTGATTCTTTAATCATTCCTGTTACCAATGAAGGAGCAGGTGTTGACGTTTTCGTTTCGACAACCAGTGCTGGTCCCAAGGTTCGAACGGTCTTGGTCGGTTTGATGCCGGGTGTCTCACTACAAAGCGTCCGTAGGCTAGCGTCCTCGGCTTTCCTTGAAATTGTTGGGGAGATCGGTTTGACCGATCGACGTCGGGACGCTGAAAGGATTGATCTAATCATTGCTGCTCGTCCAGATTTGATCATCGTGGCTGGTGGGACGGACGGAGGGGCTGTTGATTCTGTCCTGCAGATGGTCGAGACGGTCGGATTGGCCGCAAATTTGCTGCCGGGGGGAAGACAGACCCGTATCGTTTTCGCCGGTAACCGTCATCTGGGGGCTTCTGTCATGGAGTATTTTGGAGAGCGGCTTCCTGTGACGATGACCCCCAATGTACGTCCAAGCTTGAGGCAAGAGGATCTAGCCCCAGCACGGATGCATTTAGCAGAGGTGATCGCTGAGGTCCGCTCTTCACGCGTCGCTGGTTTTGATGAGTTGGAGACTTGGTCGCGTGGCTTTCTTTTGCCAACGGCGGATGCCTTCGGTCGCGTAATTCGTTACCTCAGCAACATCTACGGACCAGACAAGGGTGTCCTGGGGATTGATCTTGGGGCCAGTCAGACAACAGTGGCTGCGGCCTTTGATGGTGCTTTACGAATAACGGTCAATTCAGATCTAGGGATGGGGGCTTCGCTGCCCGGATTACTGAAACACGGAGAAATTGCGGATATTACACGCTGGCTGCCCGTTGAGGTGCCCGAGTATAGGGTGAGGGACTACATCTGTAATAAGGCGCTCCAACCTGGCACCGTGCCAGCTGAGACCGAAGAGTTGTACATAGAGTATGCATTAGCTAGGGAAGTGATTCGATTGGCCTTGGGTCTTGCGCGCAGTGAGTGGCCTGCCGGGAAAGACAGCAGCACTTTAATGTTGTTGCCTCCGCTTGAACCGATTGTGGTAAGTGGTGGCGTGTTGGCACGTGCTCCACGACCTGCACATGCATTGTTGACGATCCTCGACGCATTGCAACCAACCGGCATCTCTACCCTGGTGCTGGATCCGCATAATTTGACACCGGCCTTAGGCGTTGCTGCCGGACCCTTGCCCGTACTCCCGGTTCAGGTTCTTGAATCCGGTAGTTATGCAAGTCTTGGGACAGTCGTCGCGCCCGTAGGGAGTGCGCGGTTTGGTCGTCAAATCTTGAGGGTTAAGCTGGAGCGAGAAGCAGATGGGGAGGACATGACTGGTGAGATACGGATGGGCCAGTTAGTCGTCTTGCCGCTCGCACAAGGTGAGAAAGCGCGTTTGACCCTCAGACCTGAGAGGGGAATTGATGTCGGTTTTGGTGGTCCTGGGCAAGCAGGAGCCTTACGTGTCGCTGGTGGGGCGATTGGTCTTATCATCGATGCTCGTGGACGCCCAATATTTATGCCCAAAGACCCCGATCGAAGGCGAGAGTTGAACCAGAAATGGCTGTGGGACATAGGTGCGATGGAATGATGTTTTGGCATCAACCTTGCAACTTAGATGGCGTTGAGCGATGAGAAATTTCTATATTCCTCCGGTGACGCACGTCATCCCTTTAACCACGATCCGTCGCGAGCGGGTTCTCCCCGTTCCGGGAGCGGTGACTGTGCGGGTGAATGAGAAGGTTCAAGCTTCCCACGTTGTAGCGGAAGCGGAAACCGTGCCGCGCCATTTTTTCTTGGATATCGTACGTGGATTGGGAGTATCACAACAAAATGTGGGTCGATATATTGTGCGCCGGGAGGGAGACCGTGTGGATGCGGGTGAGGTCATCGCTGGACCAGTCGGCATCGCCCGACGAACGATAAGGGCACCAGCCAACGGCCGTATCATCACCATATCACGCGGTAGGGTCTTGTTTGAGGCCCGGGGAGAGCTTTTTGCGTTGCGCGCCGGCTTCCCAGGAGTGGTTATCGCCACGGATGGCACGCGTTCCGTGACCATTGAGGCTACCGGAGCGTTGATCCAGGCTGTCTGGGGCAATGGCAAACAGGATTACGGTGTAATGCGTATGGTGGGAGAAGGTCCTGCTGATCGTCTCAAGACCGATCAACTCGACGTGAATCTGCGTAGTGCGGTGCTGGTGGCTGGGATTTGTGATCACCCTGCGCCTCTTCATCAAGCAACGGAGCTATCGGTGCGCGGTGTGATCCTAGGTGGGTTAGCATCCGATTTGATCCCAGTTGCACAAAGGTTGCCGTATTCGATTGTTGTGCTAGAGGGTTTTGGGGAGCGGCCGATTAACGCCCCAACTTTTCATCTCCTGAGTAGCAATATTGGGCGAGAAGTAGCAATCGATGGACAACAGCCCCGTCCATATCAGCTTCAACGACCGGAGGTGATCATCCCACTCCCGGCGACTCGCGATATTGAGCTCCCCGATGAGGTTATCCCACTGAAACTGGGAGTCAGGGTAAGGGTTGTACGTGCGCCCCACCAGGGTGAAGTAGGAGCCGTGCAAAGTATCATTGATCAAGCGGTGGAATACCCAAGCGGTATCCGCGCGATGAGTGCGAAGATTGAATTAGCGGGCGGTAACATTGTTGCCGTACCTGTTGCGAATCTGGAAGTGTTGCAATGAGGCAGACGAGACCGATTGATGCATGGCATCAAGGATCTTAGATCAGCCTAGAGAGCGAGGAGAGGGACAATGGCAGAAGACTTTGAGATGGGTGGACCACTACCGGAGGAATCATCGAACCGGACCTTCATCATGGCTGCTGCTGGCCTTGGAGGCCTGCTAATCCTGAGCATGATTTGTCTTGCTGTATATGCTTTGGTCCTAGCACCGAGGCAGCAAGAGGCACGGGCAACCCAGGCAGCCCTCATTATTTTGCAAAATACTGAGGTAGCTCAAACCCAAACGGCAGAGGCTGCGGAGGATACTCCCACGTCGATCCCGACGATAACAAATACGCCACTGCCTACTGTGACAGTCACACCGACTCAGGTGGTGGTTCTTCCGTCAGATACCCCAACTCCCTTTACAACTCTACCTACTATTGATCCCCTGACAGCTACAGCCGCTGCTCAGGCGACAGCAGATGCGGAGGGGGGTGAGCCAGAGGCCACTGCAACGCCCACTGCCTTGCCAGCGACTGGCTTTGCTGACGAAGCTGGTATACCGACACTGATACTTTTTGGAGCCTTGTTGGTCATCGTCGTTTTCGTCGCTCGCGGCTTGCGCACGCGTACCGCTACAGGATGATCCTGCTGGTGTCCTTCGTAGGAACATATCAGCCCTATACAGGGTCAACCTCGCGTTGGCCCTGTTCGTCTGTATGGGGGTGTTATGCCCCAAGCTGACCTCCCGTTCTCATCTCTCGCGCAGCAACTATTGGCCGACCTAGCAGCAGATCATTGTGTTGCCATCACTGGTTTGAGCAATACAGGTAAATCGACACTGATGCGAGCGCTTGCAAGTCCAGAAGCTGAGAAAATCTATGGTGCGCTTGGCGACAAATCTGCGTACATGATCTACGTCGATTGTAATCGTGCCGTGGCGAACTCGGCACAAGCCTTCTATGAAATTGTCCTTCGTTCCGCACTGGAAAGTCTAGTAGATCACGCACCCTCAGAGTTAGCAAGCAGCATACATAGTTATTATCAATCGGTTACAGAATCTGAATCCGCGTTCTCTGCCTCTCTCTCGTTTAATCTGGCGCTTACTGAACTATGTGAGCAGTTAGGTGACAATTTATGTCTTCTACTTGATGAATTCGATGAAATCTACGCTTCGTTAGATGAGAGAGCGCTTCTAAATTTACGCGCGCTACGGGATCGTTTTGGTTCTCAACTTGTATTTGCTACGGCAACTGTACGCAGTCTACTTGAGCTGCGTGGCCAAGCCTTCGCTGATGAATTTGCCGAAATGTTCTCTCACTCGACCTATCCGATGTCTCTCCTTGACGACGCCGAAGCGCTCAATCTGCTCCACGCTTTAGATTTACCATCGATGAATAAAGAGGCTGAGAAGATCTGCCTTCGATTAGCCGGTGGGCACCTTGGCTTGTTAATCGCGATAGCTCAAGTGCTATCGGGATTGACAAAAGATCAGAAGGGAGATGAGGAGCACATTGTCTACCACGAACCACAACCTCGAGCCGAGTGCCTGAAGATTTGGAGTCAACTCACCGTCGAGGAGCAAAATAGTTTAATCACGTTGACGCTCAACCCCCAAGCCGGTCTACCTGAACGGCAGATGGATCATCTGGAAAGGCTTTCTCTTCTACGCCAGGACCGTTTATTTTCCCCCCTATTCGCTGATTTCCTGAACCGAAAGGCACACGGCCCCGATGTCAAGACTCAAGGGGTTTACCTTGATCTGGACTCAGGGGATGTCTGGGTGGATGGCATTCGTATCCCGGTGCTTACGGACTTAGAATTTCGATTGTTGGCGCTTCTCTTTGACCGTCGTGATAAGCTGACGGACAAATACCACATTGTGACCAGCGTATGGGGGGAGGAATACCTAGGCGAGGTTGATGACGCACGGGTTGAGAAACTAGTCAGTAGATTGAGGAGCAAGATCGAATCAGATCCGGCAAATCCTCGCTATTTGATTACACGACGGGGGAGGGGGTACAAATTACTCTCTGTACCGCGCTTTAATTAATATTACATTTTTTGATACAAGGTGGGAGATGAATAGTGATCATCACGCAGGACCCACTGGAGAACACACATGGTACCTAAGCTAGATTGTTCCTGTGGGTAGAAAAGCCCATCCGTCTAGCTGCATAGGCCGCTGTAACTGATTACGTACCAGGTAAGGTAGAAAGCGATAAGGTTGAAGTTGATATGTCCCAACCACTGATATTAGTTGTGGAGGACAACCTTACTATGCTCGAAGGTATTCGAGATTTGTTGGAGATGTCCGGCTACAGGGTGAAGGTAGCGGTCAATGGTCAGGAGGCACTAACCTTCATCGATGAAGAACGACCTGATTTGATCATCTCCGACATCATGATGCCGATGGTTGATGGGTATCAATTCCATGCCAAGGTCCGTGAGCGAGCGGATCTATTTCGGGTGCCGTTTATCTTCCTCACCGCTCGTGGGGAACAGGCCGATATCCGTCGCGGTAAAGCTATGGGTGTCGATGACTACATCACCAAACCTTTTGATGAAGAGGATCTGCTGATAGCTGTACGCGCGAAGCTGTCTCGTTGGGGAGATTTACGCCGACTCCGTGACGAGGAGATGGCCGACCTAAAACTAAAGATACTCCTAGCACTCAGCCATGAGTTTCGCACCCCCTTAGCGTATATCCTCAACTATACCGAGATGCTCGAAATGGATAGTGGAGCGCTTACCCCGGAGGAATTCCGGCAGTTTATGCAGGGCATTCGCAAAGGAGCATCACGTCTCAACCGGCTTGTTGAGGATTTCATCAAGCTGGTAGAGCTTGAGACAGGGGAGGCAGTTACTGCTTATCGACTCAGAAGACATCAAATTTCGGATACAAGTGCGTGGCTACGTGTAATTGGGCGTGGCTATCAAGCGGCAGCGGAACGCCGAGGGCTTAAACTGATCATTGATGTACCAGAACAGCTGCCTCCAATATTAGCAGACGAATCATACCTTGGTGATGCTATCAGCCGATTGTTGGATAATGCCATCAAGTTCTCGAAGGTAGATAGCAAATGGGTGCGATTGAAAGCGGAATCCGATTCCGCGAAATTAAAGATCATCGTAGAAGATCAGGGTGTAGGGATCCCGGAGCGTGAAATCCCCTCACTTTTTAGCGTCTTCCACCAGGTTGATCGGGCAAAACATGAGCAACAAGGAACTGGATCTGGCTTAGCGATATGCAAGGGCCTCCTCGATCTGCACGGAGGTCGGGTGACGGTGGATTCAGAGTTTGGTGTGGGCAGCGTCTTCACAATTGAATTACCTCTCGAAACGACTGGAAAAGTAGCCGTATAACACTCTCAATACCCAATCTTGGCAAGAATCCACTCCTATATGATCAGGATGATAGCTGAATACTTCCATAACGTATGGTCTGATTTCAGGTGTATGGTTATTCTCCCTTTCAAGAAGATCAGGTTCACTTTGCATTCAACCATCAGGCTGCTAGAATTGCTCGCTACCTTCTGGGTGAAGATGAGAATCGTTCAACATACGGTTTTGGTGTGTTTCCCGATCCCGGGCCATTGTTAATCAATATGTTTGACATGTGATCTTATCCGAAAACCCGTGTGGGCCATGTGATGTTGATAAATCGAATCGCTGCTTGGTGGAATCCAATAACCCTCGTTTTACTCCTGACACTCATCGGAGCTTGTGCTCGTCCGACGCCTGAACCCATGGATCCGGAAGAGATCGTTTTCCGATCCGTAGATCGAATGAAATCGTTATCTGGTTTCCACTTCGTGATCGAACGCAGTGGAGCGCTCGCCTTCCTCAATGAAGAACAATCCTTTGCTTTTCGAAGGGCGGAGGGTGATTTCGTTGCACCCGATCGAGCTCAAGCAACGATTAGGGTAATCGGTCCTGGGTTGGTAGCTGAGGTTCAGGTCATCAACATCGGCGAGATTCAATGGGAGACAAATTTCCTAACCGGGGAATGGCAAGAGTTACCACCCGATTGGGGATTCAATCCAGCGGCTCTCTTTGATGCAGAGGTGGGTATCCAACCCATCCTCGAAAAGGATCTGAGCGGGCTTGAATGGGTAGGTTTGGAAGAGCTTGAAGAAGCTCCTGGAGAATTGCTCTACGCCCTTGCAGGTGAAGTCGATGGCGAGAGATTGTACCAATTGAGTTTCGGGATGATGGGTCCCGAGAAGATGGCCATTCACCTTTGGATCGCTCCTGAGACCTTTGAACTGTACCGTATGCTGATTACTGAAGCACCGCATGGAGAGGATGAGTCAACCATTTGGCAGGTCGATTTCTGGAACTATGACCAGGTCGTTGATATTACTCCTCCCGGAAGATGAAGGTCACGTTCATTGATGTCTAACCGCCCCCCGAGGTTCAATCGTTTATTGATTCTCATTCTGGTCAGCGTGCCTATCTTCATCGGTGCTCTTGATCTCACCGTTGTCTCAGCTGTGCTTCCCCATGTCATCTATGATTTAGAGATTCCTGTGCAGACTGGGCTCGATGACGCCGCATGGTTGGTGAGTGGTTACCTCCTGGCTTACAGTGTAGCGATGACCTTCATGGGTCACCTCTCTGATATCTACGGAAGACGGAAGATCTATCTGCTGGCGCTGACAATTTTCGCCGTGGGCTCCTATTTGGTAGCAGTTGCTCATACTTGGCCGACCCGATTTGCACTTCGAGCCCATTACCTGCTTTCCTCTGGTCGCCCTGACCCCGCACGTATCACCCTCCTCTCGCTCATCGTAGCCAGGATGATCCAAGCCTTCGGTGGGGGAGCAATGGTGCCGGTTGGTATGGCACTCGTTGGGGATCTATATCCTGCAGGTGAGCGCGCGAAACCTCTCGGGATGATTGCGGCGGTAGATACTGCTGGATGGGCTGTCGGGCATTTTTATGGAGGAGTGATCACCTATCATCTCGAGTGGCGGACAATCTTTTGGCTGAATTTGCCCATCTGCGCCATTGCCTTTTTATTGATCTACTTTGTATTGAGGGAATTGGAACAGAAGACAGTTATCCAACGGATGGACTGGTTGGGTGCTGCGTTGATCACACTCGCCCTTACGGCTCTCAATCTCGGTCTTGGAGTGAGCTCGGAGACCGGAGGAGGGGTGGTCGAACAACAGGTCGCCTGGCCGCCATATGCAACTTTCGCTGTGATCCTTGCAGTATTCCTGATCGGAGCTTTTCTCTGGCGTCAAGCGCGCGCAGAACACCCTCTGGTTCCACTACATCTTTTCCAAAACCGCAACCTCTCTGCCGCGAGCTTGGCTAATTTTCTCGTGGGTTACAGCTTATTTGTTGCCATCGCAAATGTGCCGTTGTTCATCAACACGATTGTTGCTGAAACCTTGGACCAGGGTGCGCTGGACAGTGGATTGATACTCCTTGCCCTAACGGTTCCAATGGCTATGGCAGCGTTTCCAGGGGGATGGTTGACCGCTCGAATTGGTTATCGCTGGCCAGCTCTGGCGGGTTTGGTTGTGGCTCTGGCAGGTTTTGGACTTATGAACCATTGGTGGGTGGATACGACTTATGCAACAATGGTTCCACATCTTGCTGTAACCGGTCTTGGTTTCGGATTAGTCATGGCGCCTATCGCGGCTGCGGTGGTTGATGCAGCTCCAGCGGAATACAGAGGCACTGCATCTGCCTTGGTGATCATCTTCCGTCTCGTGGGGATGACGATCGGTGTGTCCAGCATCACCACCTATGGATTACATCGCGTGGAGATGTTGAGTTCCCGATTGTTAAGCGCGACAGCAGATTTGGTGGAAATTGCCAGGGTTTCAATGGAGGTTGCGGCCACTGTCATCGATGAGGCTTTTCTCATCGCCGGTATAGCTTGTGCTCTGGCAATCTATCCGATTATCAGGTTAAGAGTGCACTGAAAAAACCTGCGAGGAGCAGGGAGGGGTATATGTGGGTGTGTGGGCGCAGCCCACACACCCACATATACCGGCCCTCGTCTTGCAGTTGACCTTTTTTCAGTGGAGTCAGGCTGCAAAATTCTTGGTCGGAAAGGAATTCTCCATGAATGAGGAGTTACTAGAAGCACCGGTTGAGGACAATCATCGAATACGAAATATCACCATGCTTGCTGGGGTGAGCATCGGATTGATCATTGCAGTGGCAGCATTTATCCTTCTTGATCCCTTTGGGCTGAATCTATTTGGCCGAAGCATGGAGCTCGCCGCCCAAGCGATGCCTCCTGATGTCGTGTTTTATATGGGTGTGGATCTTAGGAAACTGCAGAGTGAGGACTTGGATACAATTGTTTGGGCGTTTTCAGAGGAACTCAAGCGAGACCAGGTGAGCGCGATCGACAAGATGGAAGAGGAATTTGACGGGATCTTGGAAGACGCGTTGGGGTTGTCCTACACTGAAGATGTGAAACCTTGGGTTGGAGGGGCGATCGGTTTCGGGATGACTGGGCTCGAAATGGACATGTGGGCTGATGCCGAGGGTGCTGAAATCATCCTCGCTTTCGAAGTTCGAGATAATGGGCGGGCGGATAGCTTCCTGGAGAAATTTAAGGATCGCTTGGCGGAAGAATCGGGTGAGGGATTCTCTGAGCAGACATATCAAGACGTAACAATCCATATACTGGACACCCCACATGAATACGAGCGCATCGCGTTTTGTCGTTCGAACGACCTCATTCTTTTCAGTCTACGTGAAAGCGCACTCAAAGGGGCAATCGATGCCCAGAGGGGAGAATCCTTGGGAGACTCTCCAGAATTCCGCGAGGTCATTGGGAATCTACCTTCCGATCGGATTTTTACCATGTTCATCAATGGGGAAAGGTACTTTAACATATTTTCCGAGACATTCTCGTGGATGTATGGTCCTGATTTATCGGATCTGTATAACGAGTCGACAGAGATGATGTCGGATATCGCCATGGGCCTCTCCATTGCTGACGTGGGCATACGCATGGATATGGCTTATAAAATAAATCCCGAGGCGATCTCCGATGAGATCCCTGAGAGCTTCGCAGAAGGGGAATCCAGGACGGCAAACATCTTACCTGAGGATACACTCCTGCACTTCTACAGTTATCATCTCGATCTGGTCTGGCAGAGCATGATCGATGCCATCTCTGCGATGGAGGGTGAAGATTTTGAAGAGTCGATGGAAATGATTGAGCTTACCTTTGGCTTTGATCTTGGCGATGACCTTTTTGCTACATTAGACGGTGAATGGGCTATTGCGATGATGCCTAGTTCATCAGGGTACTTGTCTGAATTCTTTGATGTTCCAATTGGTTTTTCCCTCCTCGCTGAGACGAGTGATCCCAATGGGTTAATGGAGGTGAGTGAAGCATTTTCTACCAACGCTGAACTTCAAGGCCTGGGAGAGGTAGAAAAATGGCAGGACGAGCATGGTACTTATTATGACCTCATCGATATGTTCTCCGGTACAGCTATCTTCACCTATGGTGTGGGTGACGACCTATTTGTCATCGCAACATCGAAGGACGTGCTGGAGGAGATTTTTAACGATCGACCCTCGCTCTCCGAAAGCGAACATTATCAACGAGTTTGGCGGTCGTTTCCTAGGGACATCGCGCCAATGGTATATATAGATATCCAAGGCTTTATCGCCAATATTCGAGAAACCATGTCCCCTGATGAGAGGGAGTACTTCGACGATGAAGTGGGGAGTTCTATCAAACCCCTTACCTTTTTTGCCGCGGGGACGACACGACCTCGAAATGATCTTATGCGAGCCACCATGATCCTTTTCCTTGAGACTGATTGACTGCAGTCATAGATAACGACCATGTGAAGCTATTGAGTTTGATCTCACGGGTAGATGAAAATTTGGATCAAATGAGAGGCTTGAGTGATTTGGAGTCCAATGGTGAAAAGTAAAGTGATGATCAACGCCTGGTTGAGAGCTGTGAATGAGCGACTCCTCGTATTCAATTCACGTGGCCCATCCCTTTTAATGCTACTCATGGTCACCTTATTTCTCACAGCATGCAGCCGTGCAGAAATCATGGATACGCTTGGAATCGAGGAACTATTGGGTAGGCTTGGACCGATGAATGAAATATTAAGGGGGGGTGCTGTTTTAGCTGGATTGGTATTATTGGTTATTGGTTGGAAGATTTACCGTTTTGTGGTGACCTTTCCGGGATTCTTGGTGGGTGCTGTATTCGGCGCGTGGCTTGGGTACCGATTGTCCGGAGAATTATATTGGGCTTTGTTCGGGCTCATACTCGGTGGTGTGATCGGTGCTTGGTTGGCGCGAGTGGTGCACGACATTGCGGTGTTCGCAGTTGGTGCAATTGGGGGACTTTATGTTTTGTATAATCTCTGGGGTTTCTTCGCAGAGGGTTCGCCAGAACCTCTCATTGGAGGCCTGAGCGCTATCTTTGGGGGGTTGATCCTTTTGGTTTTATCAAGGCATTGGATGGTATTTCTCTCATCTGCGATCGGCGCCACAATGCTTATTTGGGGCATCCAGGGTAATACGTTTGTGATCCCAATCCTATTCGTTCTCGGGATCATCTTACAATACTGGATTTCAAAAGTCGTAGGGGAGAAGGCGTTTGTGAGATCGGATGGCTTCACTTGAATAACAGATTATCTGTTAAAGCCGGTGGCTCATATCCCCGCCGGCCTATTTTATAAAAGCTCGGTTGGAGCATATGACCCTCTGACCGGACACGAAAGCAAGAGAATCGTCGTACTTATCCCTTCACCTCGGCGACCGATCTCCCATAGCCCATGAGCGCTTTCACCCTTGACGGATCCCTAGCTTCAGCGTAGATACGAAGCACTGGCTCTGTACCTGAGGGACGGATCAGCAGCCAGGAATCGTCGTCAAGTAAGTACTTCACGCCATCAAGTGTTTGAATGTTGGTCACAGGTACATCGGCGATGCGATCTGGCGCGGCATCTGATAATCTTTGGACCATGTTCTCTTTCGAGAAAGGTCGGGACAAACGTAAATCAAGACGTTTGTAGTGGCTGGGACCTACCTCGTCTAATAAGTCAGCCACCAGCTGATCCAGGGGTGTGTCCAAAGAAGCGACCATCTCTACGATGAGCAATCCCATGAGGATGCCGTCGCCTTCAGGGATGTTTCCCTTGAAAGAGATCCCACCTGATTCTTCACCCCCGATGAGTACGTCATCCCGCAGGATCCAATCAGCGATGTGATTGAAACCAACTGGCGTTTCGATGACTTCCAGGTCGAATTTCTCTGCCAATGTGTTGATCATTTGGGTGGTGGAGACGGTTTTTATCACTTTACCTGTCAAGCCGCGTGTTTCAACCAGGTATTTCAATGCCAGGGCCATGATGCGATGTGGATCGACAAATTGCCCCCGACCATCCATGGCCCCGAGGCGATCTCCGTCCCCGTCGGTGGCTAAGCCCAATTGCCCATGTCCTGCCGCGATCGCACCGGCCAAGGCACCGAGATAGTGTGCAATCGGTTCTGGGTGGATGCCTCCGAAGCCAGGGTTCATCTCTCCTCGCACCTCAAAAACCTCGCAACTACTGCCTTGCAGGAAACCCTTGATCTGACCTCGACCGGAACCAAACATCGAGTCAACCACCAAATGCTGAGGATTGTCGGCGATGGCATCGAAGTCGATCAAGGTCCTCAGGTGATCGTGATAGGCCGGCGTGGGATTGAAACGCTCGATCAATCCAGTGTCACGGGCTTGGTCGTAGTCCATCAGGTTCGGACCTCGCCCGCGGGCTTCATTGTCATTTAGGTAGACCTCCACGCGGCGGCACTGTTCACCCACAGCAGAACCTCCGTACGCGGCTTTAAGCTTGACACCGTTGTATCGAGGTGCGTTGTGGGAAGCAGTGATCATCAGCCCGGCGATGGCTCCGAGGTGACGAACTGAGTAGGAGACGGTGGGGGTGGGAACATCAGCAGAAGTGAGGTAGACCTTATAGCCATTTGCAGCCAGAACCCTGGCAGCCTCAACAGCATAACGATCGGAGAGGAATCGAGTGTCAAAGCCAACGACCATTCTTCGCGGATCAGGTTGCGTGCTGACATGGATTCCATTCAACCATTCCTCGGAAGCGACAGCATCGGCGATCGCTTGTGAAACCTGTCTCAGGTTATGGAAGGTAAAGGTATCGGATATCACGGCACGCCAACCATCTGTTCCGAAATGGATCGGCATTGGCTCTCCTTTGCATATGATTAAACGCCGGGATTGTAGCAGTCACCCGACGGTCGGTCAACCCAAGGGTATTTGATGATTATACTGAACAAACTACACTCGAGGAGTAGGGAGGGGCATATGTGGGGGTGCGGGCGTAGCCCGCACCCCCACATGTGCCGATCCTCTTCTAGCGGTTGATCTTTTTTCAGTAAAGTCATCTTATCAAATTCAGTGTGGGAGAGATTTACAGATAACCCTGACAGCCATACGTGTAGCTATTTTTTAAATAAAGAATGAATAAATGATTGCAAGCCTAGCTAGGGATAGGATAATCCCACAACCAAGTCGTTGAGATTAGTCCCCGTTGGGCCGATGATAAGCAAGGAATTAACCGCTTTCAGTAGTGGATAAGCGTCGTTTTGATCAAGCGAGGCTTCGGGGACCAGATCCAAGGCGCGGGCCGTTGATGCGGTTTGACCATTGACAATCGCTCCAGCGGCATCGGTTGGACCATCGATGCCATCCGTTGCCATTGCCATCACGGCAATATTTGAGGAACCTTCAATGGCAAGAGCAGCGGCGAGTGCAAATTCTTGGTTACGACCACCTTTGCCGCCACCTTGCACGGTGACCGTCGTTTCCCCTCCCATCAATAGGCAAGCAGGTCCTTTTGTACGAGAGAGTGTCTTGCCAAATCGTTGCCCTTCAAGTCGCGCCTCACCTTGTAGACGGGTTGTGATCACCTTTGGTTTAAATCCCAAACTCGTGGCTCGGGTAGCTGCGGCTTCGATGACGAGTCTGTTGGTTCCTACCAGGATGTTGAACGGGCGTCGCGCTCGAGGTGGAGATTGGCTAGAACGACTGAGAGCGGCACGAACACTTTCTGGTGCTTGATCCCATATCTGATAGAACTTCAAGATATCAGGGGGTGAAAGGGGTCTATCCGTCGCGTTTTCATGTTGTTTTTTACTTCTTCTCCATAGAACAGTAGGGCCGGAAGCAATTGCGCTTAAACGATCGCCGACGACATCGGACATAATAAGCGAGACGACGCGCGCAGGTGCAGCCGCGCGCGCCAAACCACCAGCTTTGATCTGCGAGAGCGCCCGGCGAACAGTGTTAATGAATTCGATCGGTGCTCCAGAGCGGAGAAGGAGGTTGTTTATCGCTTTAAGATCATTGAGGCTTACTCCCGGCACTGGATGTTCAAGCATGGCTGAACCGCCGCCGGAAATCAGAGCCAGAACAAGATCGTCTGGCTTCGCATGCTCAAGCATCGCGTGAACTGCGAGACCTGCTGTAAGGCTGCCCTTATCCGGAAGCGGGTGGCCAGCGTAAATGACGGAGATATTCGAGGGCAATAAAGCCTTAAAACCGTGGGGAACCGTTACGACACCCATTCCTATTCGGTTACCAAGGACTTCTACCGCTGCGAGGCTCATTGCAGGGGCGGCCTTCCCCACGGCAACGAGGAAAATCCGGGTTGTTGGTTGGATTTGGATCTCGCGGGTTCCCGCGATGAGTATTGATCCATGAAGACGTAGATTGCGAGCGACAGCCAGCTTGGGATCAGCGGCATTTAGGGCTGATTCCCGAATCTCCGCAAGATGAGTAATGTGGTCCCAAAATTGAGGTTGCATGGATCTCCATTCGCTCATTATGGAGTTCTCAAGTTAGGGACTTTGAAGTTCCGCCAATGCATTACGAGCAGCTTCAATAGGCGTTACTCCGCCAAGAATGAATGCTTCTATGGCCGTATGAAGTGTGGGTCCGAAGGTGGCTAATTGTTCTGCTGTTGGTTTGGACTGGGCGACAGTAACCAAACTGCTTACCAACGCGGCTTCAGAGCCTTCAGGCCACAGCGCTAAGGACGAGGTTGTAGGTGGGAGCATGCCCAAAGCATAGGTCCAGGGTCCGAGGAACTCCGGTTCTGTGAGCCACGTGATGAGTTCAACTGCCAAACTTTGGCGCACAGCGTCGGGGGTTACGATCGCCCAAGACCAGTTTTCAGCGGGGCTGATACCTGGCTGAGTACGAGATGGTAAGGGAACGGCGGCGTAGGTCTCTGGATTTCCATCTGCTAGAAAAGAGCTCAAAGGAGCAACTGCACTAGATACCTGATCAGATTTCAAGGAATCCCATGTGTCAGCAGGCGAGTGGTACTGAAAAATGGATGTGGGGAGGACTCCAGATACATGAGCGGAATGATAAAAAGTGAATAGATCATTCAGAACGACAGGATCAAGCGTCGGCATACCACTCTCATCATATAGTAGACCATCAAGTGCGGTATATTGAAACAAAGTGAATGCAGCGTTAGGATCACCCGCTGGAAAGATGAACGTGGCAGAGGAAGTGAGTAAGTCAGCCCATGAGGATGGCGCTTCAGGGTATCTGTCGGTTTTATAGACCAATACTTCTGCATCACTGGCGAAAGGTAAACCGAAGAAACTTCCAAGATCATAGGTCGTTGAAATAGCGTGGTCGTACCACTCAGGGGCGTTTGGTTGTGCAACTAACCCATCGAGAGGGATAAGCAATTCTTTCAAGGCTGCACTTCTGAGAGCAATGGGATCCATAGCTATCACATCGGGTAATACTGATGGAGCGACATTGTGGGCAGCTAGCAGTGCCTCCAGAAGCCCCCCAGGTCCTTGCTCTTCTTTTAACCGTACGGTGATGGAGATACCGGGGTGGGCCTGTTGAAATCCGATCAACCTTTCTTCGAGCAGGGAGCCAACTAGCGTGGACGGATCAGGAGCGAAGGTTGGAGTAAGCCAGAGGATTAAATTATTTTGGGGGGTTGGAGATGGTTGTATCACCTGAGGTGTTCGTGTACCAGGTTCTACATCCACCGAAGGGGTGCTAGGGGTTGTCTGTACAACAGGTGGGCTGCAAGATGAAAGCAACAGTATGATTACTGCTAAGGGTAAGGTTGTGAGAATACGCATGCTTACAGGATTATACTGCCCTCTGGGTGGATAATGAAGCCAACTTTATTAAACGCGTCTTTTTTGATCCTGCATTGAAACGAAGGATTTTAGACTTCAGAGGCACTCCTTCTGCCTCGTCCTGATCGCCTTAGCAGTTTTAGGACTGGGATCACCAATAGGGGGAGAGCAGAGACTACATCCTATAAATAAACAAAGGCTGGGCGACGTGTAGATCTGAAGGTGATATCGCCGACTTTAACGATCCCAAGGTTTTGGATCATCACATCCGGTCCCTTTCATGCGTTGAGGATGAAACCACCCAATATTCTTGTGCTAAAATCGAAGAAGATGATGGTTTCTGAGCGAATTTCACCTATTCTTCAAGGGCTACCCTCGAAACCCGGATGTTATCTGATGAAGGATAAATCCGGGCATGTGATCTACGTTGGTAAAGCGATAAACTTGCGCAATCGGGTACGTTCATACTTCCAACCTTCTGCCAACCTAGGGAAAAAATCAAGCGAAATGGTCTCGCATGTTGTAGATATCGAGTGGATCGTGGTTGGATCAGAGCTTGAGGCGTTGATCCTCGAGATGAATCTGATCAAACGCCACCAACCGAAGTACAATGTGCACCTTAAGGATGATAAACGGTATCCATACATCAAAGTACATTGGGCCGATCCTTTCCCAAAGGTAACGGTAACTCGACGGGTGAAAGATGACGGCAGTCGTTATTTCGGACCGTATACCAGCGCATGGGCGGTACACCAAACGCTGGATGTGTTGCGTAAGATCTTTCCCTTTCTGACATGCGATCGGGTGATAACAGGAGAGGATACCCGCGCTTGCTTGTACTACGACATAAAACTCTGCCTTGCACCTTGTATTGGGGCAATTAATCAGGCGAACTACCGGATCATGATCAATGATCTGGGTCGCTTTCTCCGTGGTCGAACCGAACCGATCGTTGGGAGGTTGAAGGAAGAGATGGAGCGCGCTTCGGCGGCATTGGATTATGAAAAAGCTGCTGCGCTACGTGACCAATTGATCGCGATCGAAAAGGTGGTCGAAGGCCAGAAAGTCATCACCCAGGACAAGATGGATACTGACGTAATCGCATTTGCCCGAGATGAGAAAGATGCTTGCGTTCAGGTTTTTTTCATCCGCGGAGGCAAATTAATCGGCCGAGAATATTTCGTGTTAGCGGGTACTCATCAAGCCGAAGACAAAGAATTGGTCGAGGCTTTCGTCAAGCAGTTTTACACCGAAGCGGCACATATTCCGCGGCGTGTGATATTGCCAACGGAAATTGAAGAAGCGCGCATCATCGAGACATGGCTACAAACTCGACAGAATGGTCCAAAAGTTAAATTGTTGGTCCCTCACAGAGGGGTGAAGAAGGAACTGGTTCGTTTGGCTACCGAGAACGCAGTGGAAACACTCACTTCACTGCGAGCTCGTTGGGAAGCCGATCGTAGCAAGCACGTCCAGGCGTTAGCTGAACTTCAGGAAGCGCTTGAGCTTCCCGAACCCCCGAATCGAATTGAATGCTACGATATTTCTAATCTTCAGGGTACAGCGGCAGCAGGTGCGATGGTGGTTTTCTCGCAAGGAGCGCCGAATAAAAAACTCTATCGCCAATATACGATCAAAACGGTGAGCGGGCAGGACGATTTTGCCAGTATGGAGGAGGTGTTGACTCGTCGCTTCCGGCGTTGGTATACCTCGAATGAGAAAGCCCGTGAGCCTGGCGGGAAATTGGATCAAGCATTTGGTTTACTGCCCGACTTGCTTATCGTAGATGGAGGAAAGGGTCAATTGGGACGGGCAGCCAAGGTCCTTGAGAAGTATGGCCTATTGCAGGAAGTGCCATTGGTGGGTTTAGCTAAAGGGCATGAGGAGATTTTCCGGCTTGGTGAAACTGATCCGGTGATCTTGCCACGACGATCTGAGGGCATTTACCTCCTGCAGCGGATAAGAGACGAGGCGCATCGGTTTGCTCTGCGACAACATCGAACGCAACGTCGCCGTCAGGGTCTTGCTTCACGATTGGATGCTATTTCAGGAATTGGTCCAGCTCGTCGTAAGGCGCTCATACAAGCCTTCGGTGATCTGGAGGGAATTCGTCAAGCAGAGGTAGAGGAATTAATCGCCATCCCTGGGGTGACCAAGAGCCTCGCAGAGCGGGTGAAGGCGGAGCTCTAGATGGAGCAGAGAATGCGGGTCGTTTGGATCGTTGACGACGATGATGAGATGAGCCACGCAGTCAAGTTAATGTTGCAGTTGCTTGAGTTCTCAGTGAAGATTTTTCGAGACGCAAGGAGCACAGCGCACCAGTTAATGAGCGGCGATCGACCGGATGCGATCTTGCTTGACATCAACATGCCCGAGGTCAGTGGGATCGACTTCCTTGAGTTTCTTCGTATGCGAAGCGAATTGGAAGAAATCCCGGTTGTCATGCTTTCATCGGAAACCACGGACATTCAAGTAGATGAGGCAATGGAACTCGGAGCGAACGGTTTCGTCTTTAAACCAGTGACGATCGACGAGTTGGAAGAAGCCCTGAAACGGGCGATAGGGAGCGAATAAGAACTCGAGACGGGGAGCGTTTGACTTTTGTAATCATTCAATAATGCACAATTCGATTCAGACTGTCAGGGGCAGTTTGTGAACTGCCCTTTTGATTATGTGCTAATTCCAGCAGAGTCGGCTCCCATCTGACCGGGCGTGGGAGCCCGGTCTGCTGGTTAATGATCAGGTATTGGAACGTGATTTGCTTGAGGATCAAGTGAGATCAATTTTGTTTCAGGGAGTATCATCCACTGAGATAGATGTAGATTAAAGCGACAACCTATTCTCCTTCCATCCCTCTAACCCCTGCTCCTTCAGCCGCTTGACAGATCCAGACGGTGGCGTCCTTCCCAACCTGCTTTTTGTATGCTGTCGATAGTTTTTGAGCGAACGACTCGGCATGCGCTTGTTCGACTAGGTTAACCGTACAACCACCGAAGCCAGCCCCTGTGAGCCGCGATCCGTAACAACCAGGCAGGCTGATCGCGATCTCGGTGAGAGCGTTCAACTCAGGACAGCTTACTTCATACAGATCCCGTAAACTAGCATTGCCTTCGATCATCAAGGTCCCAAAACCTGAGACATCGCCTGCTTGAAGCTTCTCAACGCCTCTCAGTGTGCGGGCACACTCACGGACAACATGCTCCGCGCGACGTTGAATAATGGGTGGAAGAAGATGTTGGTGGGTCTCGAAATCATGAACCTCTACATCACGTAGAGCAGTTATGTTGGGCAGGTGCCCAGAGAGGATGCGGACAGCTTCTTCACACGCCGCGCGGCGTTCGTTGTAAGCGGAATCACCTAAACTGCGTCGAACGTTCGTGTCCGCAATGACCAGTGCGATATTCTCCGGAAGCGGAACTGCCTCCCACGCAAGCGTCCGGCAGTCAAAGAAAAGCGCATTTCCAAGGACGCCATGCAAACTTGCGAACTGATCCATCAGACCGCTATTCACGCCGACGTACAGATTCTCAGCACTTTGGCACAACCGAGCTAGGCTCATCCGGTCAACCTGCCATCCCATCATAGATTCCCAGATGACCGCGAATGCGACCTCGACAGCGGCCGAGGACGAAAGACCAGCTCCGACGGGGACCGTGGACGTGAGAACGGCATCGAAGCCTGTAAGCTTCAGGTCATTGCGCTGAAGCGACCACGCAACCCCTGCCGGGTAGTGGACCCATTTGGGAAGCGGGCGACCTTGTGTATCGAGCTTGTCATCCAATTGATGGATGTTAAACGATGCCGTCTCATCTAAGTCGAGGGCATGGATCGTTACCATGTCCGAAGTGCTAGGGCGAGCAGCGAGCCAAGCATAACGATCGATTGCAACTGGCACCACCCATCCATCATTGTAGTCAGTATGCCCGCCAAGAAGGTTTACCCTCCCTGGGGCATAAGCGATCAACGTTGGAGGGTGGTGATAGATATTCGTGAAGCTAGAGAGGAGATGTGTGGGTGGGATCATGGTTCTGACTCCTGTAGCGTGGGTGGGGGATCGAGGAGAATCCCCAAACGGGCTGCAGCAGAGCACAGTCGTGGGAGATCACCTTCGCGAACGGTCACAGTCGTTGGACCGAGGATCTCCCCTAGGTAGCGAGCGGTAGTTCGATCCCCTTGCAACTCGGGTAAAACACCGGGATCCCGCAATTGCAGGATCAATTCCCTTCGAAATTGTCCCTCTGATCCGCGACTCTCCCATCGTTCGAGAGCTTTTCTCAACGATGTCGGTGTCGGCTCTTCTCCTGCGGACTCGAGGATGGCAAACACATGGCTTAGCTCGAGGCCCTGATCGAAAGCCATCTTGAGGCCCATGGGTGTTAGGCGATAAGAATAATTGACGTCGTCAATAGGTTCCCAGGAGGTGAAGCGCGCGATCTGATAACGTAAAGCGCGTAACGCACGGCGGGGTACGACAATCCTGCCATCTGAATGAATCGTAGCGGATGCGGTGCTCTCCTTGATCGTTAGGGGAGCTTCCGGGTCGGAGAGAACTGCAGCAGCTGGTGTGAGACGGAAAGCGGTGATCTGTCCTTCATGAACCGATCTTCCCAGATCAGCTACCCCCAACCAGTGCATTGGTCCCGTGATCAGATAACGCAACATCGCGCCTTCGATAGCGTCCCAGTATTCGAATCCGCGCAGGAAGGCCCCACTTCTGATGTCACGTAAATACCATGAATCGAAATCCCCTGCCGGGCGTTGAAATCCGGGTTGGAGATCTCGGATCGTTGCGATGAAGCTATTCAAGTCCCACCATGAGCGCAGCGGGATTTGATTTATGTATTCGAGCACAGTTCGACGTGAGGCGAGGGGATCGTTGGGCCACACCTCGCTTGTGTATGTCAAGTGAGGGACGTGAGCAAGCTCATTCCAGGCTGATGACCGCTTCCATGCCAGGATTAACCTTCGCAAAGCTTCTGTTCGTGGAGCATCGAGGTACGACCGCACCGATTGAGGATCCGGGTGTAAAGAAGGTTCAATCAGAACCCCCTCTTCGAGCAGTAAGGCTAGGAGAAGGCTCAGGCTATCGGGTTGGTGAAGGAAAGGAGACAAAACTTCACGCTGATCTTGTGGCATATCGCTCTCAGCGCCTGAATGACGGCGTAAGGCGGCAAGGAGAGTCGTCGTATCGTCCACAGCAACTGAGGTCGCTGGCTGCGAAATAGGAGGGGGATCAATCGACCTACCTGGCGGTCCTAAGTGGTGTGGGGCGGTTATTGGCAGCAGGGCTGCTAAATCTGATGGAATGAAAACGAATTCGCGTGGACCGGAAGGTGTATCGATGAAAGCGCGTGCAATCAGGCCACGATACCAAAGGGCCTCGATAGGCGAGGCTGTGTCGCGCCATGGCTTCTCACGATCGCGACGACCTGGGCCCATTTCTCGAAGCGGGCCAAAGCGATGGACGAAATCGGATAGAGGCGCCCGTCCACCCATTAGACGTAGATAATCGAGCGCTTCGCGGATGGGTGGAGGGAGGCTTTCGGTGATCTCTGTCACTGTGGCTGGATCAAGCATTGTTCGCGCCACAGCATCTGCGGCTTGTCGCGCAGGACCTTGTAGGAGGTCTATTCCCCAAAGTTCTGCTACGATCCGCAAGTGCCCCAGATCATAATCCTGGAGTGTGTGCAGGAGTGATCGCATAGGTTTCTTATCGCTTATTGAGCGATCGTGGTGAGCGAAGCGAACAGGTCGATTCTCAAGATTGGAGATTACACGATCATTTTTAATTCACCGGGGAGGATCTTGACATGGATGTCCTGCACATCGGAGCTGAAGCCGGCGAAGACCTCACCGTCTGTGTGAATCGTGATCGGTCTTTCAGAAGTTAATCGGAGTTCTCGAAATTGGCCCAATCGGACCTGTTTGAACCGACCGTGGGTGCCTCGCATCACCTCGGGAACTAAACGGAGCATCATCGCGCGTGAGACAGACTCGACCATGGCGTAGTTTAATACACCGTCGTCTGGTAAAGCGCCAGGTGCTACAAAGAAGCCACCCCCTTCGCGTGGGCCATTACACAGGACCATCATAAGCACATTCTGTTCGATGGTCTCCTCATCGGTGATGATCTTCATGAGCGGCGCGTCATGATTGCGTAGGATGGTCAAGATTACGGCCCATAAGTACATCATAAAACCCTGGAGGCGAGTGATTTGGCGTGAGTGGATTGTAGCTGAAGCGTCAAATCCGATGCCGAGTGTGTTATCCCAAAATTCTGTTCGTCCGGTAGCATCAGATATTTGACCTAGATCGATGGTTTTAACCTCCCCATGAAACACTCGCTCCATCGCAACATCAACATCTTGTTGTACGCCCACATTGGAGCTGAAATCATTGCCCGAACCGAGAGGAACGGCGGCAAGCGTCGGTCTGTTCTCAGCAGGGATACGCATTAAACCATTCACGATCTCGTGGACGGTACCATCCCCCCCTAATGCGGCGATGACATCGTATCCTTCCAACGCTGCCTGCTCTGCAAGTTCGGTTGCATGGGTTGGGTATTCACTTGATGCCCAGGATGCGCCTCCATGATGTTCGATGATCGCTTGTAAAGTGGAAGCGATGTCCCAAGCACGGCCACGGTCTGCGTGGGGATTGAAGATTAATTTTATACGGCGGCTCATGGTGCAGTTTCCTTGTAGGAACGGGTATGTCTCATCGATGATCTCCTTGGCGTTTATTGAATGCAGTCGTGGTGATTATAGAATAATCCCTCTGTCATAAAAAAGCGGGTTTCTTCCCTAGTACTTTTTTTAAGCGAGTCGTTCATTGACTTACGCTAAATGGCTGTTTAAATTGATGGTAGACTGAGTCCCAGGGCACCAACGGACTGCTTGTCATCATCGGCCGTGGCTAGCTCCGGCCAACCGACCTGAACCCCTTGGAAGAAGAGGTCAGGAAAAAGATAGCGCCGACTGGTCGGAGAAGCGCCCTTCCGTTACGGTTGAACGATGATAGACATACCGGCGAGAGCGGCAGTGCCGGCCGTCCGGAGGATGGCAGGGGGCTCATTTTTTCCCACCTTTTCACAATCTGTTTCTGGATATCAATCCTCACGTGAAAACGTAATTCATGCCCTCACATTCGTTTCTCGGCAGAAGCATTTGAGGCGAGTGCTCTCCTCGTATTGGGTATAGCCCGAATGCATGTGTAAGTAATGAATTTTATCCTCATTGCTTCTAACACCAAGTTGCGTTGGGAGTTGTAGGTTTCCTTACCTCAATCGATGTCCATCGATACGGAATCGGTCTCCAATGGCGTCGATTTTGAAACCCTCAGTTTCATCCAAGCGGGGACGATCGCCAGACTGCCCAAGAAAACAGTAATTAAAAAGGGTGCCTTGGGGTTAATAGCATTCCAGAACAAGCTTCCAATCCAGGGAAAGGGTAAGGCGATCAGGCTCACACTGGTAACGAGAAAAGCATAGGTAAGGCCTCGAAGCCGTGAAGGTACGCTTTTAGCGACCAGTGCGTTTAATGCAGGATTCATCACCGCGCCGCCTAATCCTAGCAATATCCAAGAGAAGGTGAATCCCCAGAAGCCAGTGGCTATCGCGAAAACGAGACGTGAGACGATCAACAGGATGAGGCCGTTAACAACCGCAAGCCGTTCGCTGGTCTTGTCTACCAGTATACCGGCCAGAGGACTAGCCGCGACCCACGCAAAGCCGTGAATACCATCCATTAAACCTATAGCTTGCTTGCTGAGGCCAGCGATGTCGCTTAAGTAGACGGGCATTAAATCGAATGACAACCTGGAAGCGATATCGTAGATGCCGTCTGTGATCAACAACCAGGTGATGAGACCTCCGGAAATGATAAGGATGAGAATCTCACTTAAGGACTTTCGAAGGGCGACCAAACTTGGCTTCCCGATAGGTGCTGAGGCTACTTTATCCATGGTGAGAGTTAAGGAAAGAAAGATCGTCGTTGCTACGCCGAAGGACATGATCGCAGCGATGAACATCCATCGGTAGCCAATGTTTTGCGCCAGAAGACCTCCATAGAGGGGTCCGATGATCCACGCTACGTTGCGAACGGTTTCAGCGATGCCAAAAACGCGACCAAGCCTCTCCTCATCTGTGTTGTCCGCGATGTAAGCTCGATAGGAAGGGTAGATCAGTCCCACCGCAACCGAAAGCAGTGCAGGTCCTAACAGAGCAAACTGCCAGGAAGGAGCTATGGCATAAGGGACATATGCGAATGTTCCAGCAAGACTGCCCAGCCAGAGTGCTCTCAACCGCCCAATGGTGTCCGATAGCCACCCACCAATAATGCGTAAAATGAATGGAAAAATAAGTGAGATTGTGAAGAATAAGCCGATCTGACGGATATCGGCACCAAGCTCGCGCAGAAAGATGGGCACCTGCACCATGGTCATTGTGCGCGAGAGTTCAGCGAACGCGATTCCTGCGAGGAACAGTGCGAGAGGTAGGGATATCAGTGGCCGTTTAGGCGTTTCATGCATCGAAGCTTTGATCGGTTCCTATGCGCGTGAGACACTCATTCTCAGCTAAAAAACAAGGCCACAGGGGCCAGATCGGACCACAAAAGCTGCCCAACATGAGCAGTTATTGTCCCACCATTGTGATACCGTTGCAAGGACAAATTGTATGAGCGTGTGTTTATCGCAGTGTTTAACCGTTTTGTTGTCTTAGAACCCCCTGTTCATGGATAGATCTGCTTGGTCAAGAAAGCTTCCCGCGAGTGTTAAGCTCCTGGGAAGCATTAATTTGGAGTCCAGAAGCTCCGCTTCTGCGATGTCCTGCTTGTCCTGAGCTTGTCGAAGGGGCGCAAGTAGAGCTTGCGCACTCCAAATAATCGGTAGATGCACTATACCGACTGGATAAAGAATCCCCCGTTCGTCCTCCCCGTCCAATTTACCTGCAGCCCAAGCTAGCTTTCCACATTCAGCTACTCAAGCCCAGTAATTCCCGCAACTCTGTGACGGTCTGCTCTGTATTCTGGAAGTGGATCGCGTGCATGCCAATCCCACTCGCGGCTTCGACATTTTCAATGAAGTCATCGATAAAAAACGATTCTGTGGGTGTGACTTCAAGACCATCGAGGGCCAGGTGATAGATCCGCGGATCAGGCTTTGCCATGCCGACCTCAGAGGAGATCACAATCTGATCGAATGCATCGGCTATTCGCCATTGGTATTCAATCCATTGACGAGCTTCTGGCCAAGCGTTGGAAATTATACCCGTCAGATATTTGGGTCGTAGACTTCGAATGAAAGCAACCAGTTGTTCGTCCACCTTATCGCTGGTAAAAAAGTCGCGCTGAAGAGATCGGCGATCGCTCTCAGGTAAACCTAAGTGATTGAGGACCCAAGTCCAAACATCATCTGAAGTAGCTTGACCCAGGGTAGCTCGTTTTCCCATCTCACCGCTGAAGACGATACGTTCAAGCTCGTGCGGTTGGAGACCGATTCGCTTTTCCCAACGGGCGCGTCCGCTCCAATCGTGGGTGCGAACAATCACACCGCCGATGTCCCAGAAAATGGCTTTGATGTTCTTCTCTTTGCTCATGATGTATACATCGCTCCCCGGCTTACGTGGATTGTTTGACATTTTTGCTAGATGCATTAGCCAGGTCAAGGTTTACGGGCACTCAACCTACCACAAGTATAATCATTAGCGTAATATGTTCGTGGATCCGCCCAATATCCATTCTTATTTATAGAGCATTATCGATTCAAACGGCTTGTCTCAATCGCGCTAGCATTCATTTGTGGATTGTTAATATTAGATAACCTTAGATGGATGAAAGTGATGTTATCTAGGGATCACCTGAGTGGTGATCTCCCTTCCAGGCTTGAGTTCAAGCTCATAAATAAGATTTTCCCGTTCGATCTGCATGCCTGCTTTTTCATACAATCGAGATGCTCCGGTGATGTTTTCGGCATCAACGCTCAAGCCGGCGCGCATTTTCCCCCGACGACGAAATTCGCCAAAAGCGTGTTGGAGAAGGGCCAATCCCAATCCACGCCCTCGCCATCGGCGGCACACTCCGAGGACGCTGATCCAGCCCGTCTCAGGATCGGAATCGTCCGCTGGTCTGCATCGTATCAAGCCAACAATCTCCTCATCATCCATCGCCAAAGTCCACAAGCTAGGATCAAAATCTGAGCGACCTGTGGCGTGGTGCAACCATCGTTTAAAGCCGCTTTCAAAGGGCTCTTGAATGTGTCCCCTACTGTCCCTGAAGATTTGGTCCTCCACGCGGTAAACGGCCTCAGCATCCTGCGGGTGAATGTAACGCTGGAGGGCAATCCCTTGAGGCCAAACGGGGGCGACCGGGGCGTCATCGAGGTCGAGCACCATCCGCCAGTTGTGGCGGATGGGCTTCATCTTGAAGTTTTCGAACAACGCCTTAGTGGGCTGATGAGTGCTGGGAGTGTATGTCATCATGGATACTCGAATGCCATCTGGAACGCTAGCGGTTGCTACGCGCGCACGTGCCAGAGCCCAGCTCATCAAAGCTGTGCCAATACCTTGACGTTCCCATTCAGGATGGACTTGGCCCCAGATCAGAGGGTGAACCGGGGGATCAGTAAGTCTCGTTACATCGATATACCCGATGAGCTCCCCTTGCGGTGATAGGATGATCCGGGTATCGGTTTCCATGTTAAAGCTTGGGTTTTCCCAAATGATAAGCGTTTCATCTTCATTGAACTGAGGCACGCCAATACTCGCCAGGGAACACGCGTTGAGCAGGTCGATGACAGCTGATAAATCTGCCATCGTAGCGGGTCGAGCCGTGAAGCCTAGTTTGGATAGCCCCTCAAATTCTGGGGATGATATCATGTTTACCCTATATGTTTCCACGGTTCAAATAACGCGCTCATTCACCTCCAAGTGATGAGGCGAATCACGCGAGTGGTTTACGATATTCGGTGTAGCGTTTAACGCAACGAAATCCGACGCTCTCGTATAATCTCAAGGCTCCGGTGGGATTATCGGCGTCTACACCAAGGGCGGCTTCGCTCATCCCAAGTTGCTTGAGATACACCAGGCTTTGCGTCAAGAGTGCTCTAGCTAACCCGAGCTTACGCCATGGACGACGTACACAGATCTCCTCAGTGTAACCCCGCTTGCGTTTATATTCTTTGTTTTCGTCCACATTGATGAAATTTTGAACCATGCCGGCCACTTGGTCCCCGTCCCAAGCTATCTTCCAATGCTCCGGTTGAAATTGTGGATATTTCATACTTTGTTTGAACTCTTTTTTCGTCATGGGTCGATAACCCCAGTGATCTTGAAACGCCTCATTCATGGCTTCGAAAATCAACCAGATGTGATCCTTTTCCACTGGCCGAACATCCAATCCTTCAGGCATAGGTCTATCGATGATCGGTTCTCTTAGGTCTCGCACCATGCTAAAGGAATATCGGACAGGATCGTAGCCTTCACCCTCCAGCAGTTTCACCGTTCCAAGCTCGGTGTCAGCAGCCCAAGAGCGAAAGAACTTCGACCCATCGTCAGCATGGTCGGCAGCGATCTGACGAAGACATCGTTCTGCGCGGTGTAGCATCGCTCGCCCGATTCCGCGTCGGCGCCATTTGGGAAGCAAGAAACCGAAGAGAGTATAGGTTCGTGTTCCATCATCCAACTTGTCCCAGAAAACACGATTGTACCCAATGATCTCCCCCTCGATTTCAGCGATGAGGACGTCTTGATATGGATCACAATTGTGCAGGGATTCATAAGCAATCTTGAAGTTATCGAGTGTGTCCGTTCGTTCAATTCCGTCAACGTCTTTGCTCCCCTCGATCACAGCCAGCATGGCAGGATAATCAACCTCTCCTCGAAATGCACGAAAGGTTAGACCAGGTATTTTGGGCGCATCAAGTAAGTGCACATCATTTGTTCGTGTTTCTGTCTGAATAATCATTATGAATTTCTCCTTAGATTTTACTCTTTGACGGGCGCCTTCTGCGTCTCAAATACTTTGTCGTTCTTTGAGAGCTTGAACTTGAACCAGGCAGGGATCGTCGTCACGAAAGCCACAACTGCGGTGAGTGTGAAGGGAGCGCGTGGGCTGAAACGTTCCCATAGTTGACCACCAATGGCAGGTGCCGGCAGTGAGAAAAGGCCCAGGCTGGAGTGCAGGAAACCAAAGGCGGTGCCGCGCAATCTCTCGGGCACGGCTTTGCTGATCAAGGATTGGTACGCCGGCGACATCAATCCCTCACCGACCCCGAACAACGCCCAAGCGAGTGAATAACCTGCAAAACTGTTAACCTGTAGGATAGCCACTACCGCAACCGATTCGAGCAGGAAACCGAGCACGATCGCTACTCGTTCGCCCTTCTTGTCCGCCAACCAGCCTGCTGGGATGGTGGTGATCATGTGGAAGATACCAAATACAGCATCCAACAGACCAATCTGTTGGATCGTCATCCCACCAATTTCATCGAGGTAGAGCGGCATGAGGGTGAAGGACATCGAGAACGCGATGTCGCGCACGCCGTCGGTGATGAGAATCCAAGTCACCACCCCACCAGCTAAGGCTAGAACTGCCACCCCACCTAGCTTGGCTCGTAGACCAAGGATCGATAGCTTTTCTGTCTTGACTTCGCTTTGTCTTGCTGCAACGCGAGCCATGCCGACCCTGACAATCGTCGCAACGGTGTATAGCAATCCAGAGCATAGCAGCATAAATTTGAAGCCATATGCCCCGGCCAGCCATCCACCCAAAGGTGGCCCAATCACAACACACACCATGAAGATGGTGGTGGTGATCCCGAAGACCCGTGCACGGGTCTCCTCCGTTGACTGCTCAGCAATGAAGGCGCTGAAGCTAGGACCGACTAACGAGCGTGTCATCGCGCCCAGTCCTTCACCCGCCAAAACCCACTGCCAGGTGGGGGCGAGGATCAATCCAATGTAGGAGAAGACTCCTGCGATACTTCCGATTGCGATGCTGCGGAGCCTGCCTAAGGTATCTGAGATCCAACCACCGAGGATTTGCAGCGCGAGGGGGATGATCCTCGCCAAGGTGAAGAATAACCCCACCTGGACCACACTGGCATTGAGATCCTTTAAGTACAAAGGCAGCAAAACACCGTACATGTTGCCCGCGATGTTGGCCAAAACCATCGCAAACATAAACAGCTTGAGCGTATTGCTGAGCAAAGGTTGTTTGGTTGTCGATCGCTCCATTGAGGCCATTTTGGTTGCTTCCTTATCGTAGACCTTGGTTTATCGTCGCTAAGGTCGGTAGCATTCCTACATTTGATCTGTTATCCATTGCGATGCAGTTTCCCTGTTTTCTTTGCATAGCGTTCGGCTATTCCGAAAATCCAGAGACCGATGGGTATGGCGATTCCCCCGCCAATCAAGGCGGGTCTCACGAATGTCCATAACTGAAGGGTAGGAAGGCCATCGAGCAGGGCACTGCGTGTACCCTCCAGCACGTAGGTGGCAGGGCTTACCACAGCGATTTTCTGTAAGAGCTGGGGAAGTACCTCCACCGGGTAGTACACACCGGAGACCAGCAAGAGCAAAGCAATGATCACGTGGGTCATCTGAGCGCCTCGTTCAGGGAACAGCAGAGGCAGAATGGAACCCACGATACCGACACCGATAAAGGACAGGCTGCCGGAGAGCATCACCAAGGTCGCTCCGACAAGATTGGCACTCGAAAGGTCAATCTGGAACAGCTTCACCGTCACCGCCAAGATGACTCCAGTGAACAACAGGCTATATGTCACTGCAAAAGCCGTCTGACCTGCCATATGGGTCAGGCGGTGGATAGGTGCCATGAGCGTATATTCGATCGTCCCTTCCCAGCGCTCGAGCGCGATCACATCGGTGATCCAGTAGAAGATCAGAGAAAGGTAGCGCCATACGAGTGTCCCCACTACTAAGTAGAGCACCAGTTGACGACCATCTATCGTTTGCCCCGCTATTCTTTCCATGCCGAGCCCGATGTAGCTCACGGACAAGCTATTGGCGATGGAGTAAGCGAGCCAAACGAGCTCCCATGACCAGTAGCGTTTCACCAGGTAAGCATTTCGCTCAATAAAGGCATAGGAAGCACGAAGCTGTTGTGAAGCTGAAGTTATCATTACTACCTCATCTTTCGATCCAGTGGACCCTTGTTGAATCTCGCTGGTAATTTGCGTTACACATTGTTTTCCTCATTTAGGAGTATCTTCCCAGTCAATTCGAGGAAAACGTCTTCCAGGGTAGGTTCATTCCCATTTTGGGAAGACACGAATGTGCGCAATTTCTCTGGCGTATCCAGAGCCACTACTCTCCCAACATCCATGATGGCGATCCGATCACAGAGTGTGTCGGCTTCTACCATGTCATGTGTGGTGAGGAGCATCGTGGTGCCATCCTGATCTCGCAGCTCACGGACCAACGATTGGACTTCACGTTTCGAGCGAGGATCAAGTCCTGTTGTCGGCTCGTCTAGAAGGAGCACCGCCGGGCGGGTGAGTAAGGCGCGTGCGATGGCGACTTTTTGTTGCATGCCCCGCGACATCTCCTCCACTGGTTTATCGATCGAACTGTGCTCTAGTCCAAGACGATCTAGGATCGCTCGGATCTGGAGACGAGCTTGACGGATGTCGAGACCGTACAATCGAGCGCCGTAGCTTAAGTTCTCCATTGGTGAGAGCTTCTTGAAGAAAGATGCCTCCACCGAGACGCGGTTGATCAGCCGTTGGACGGCCATTGACTCGCGCACCACATCGTGGTCGAAAACTTTAATCGATCCACGATCGGGTAGAAGAAGCGTAGCGATCAGCCGTACGAGGGTCGACTTTCCAGATCCATTAGGTCCGAGTACCCCGAAGATCTCGCCTACTCCCACATCGAATGAAACGTTATCCACCGCCACGACCGGACCTGATGACTCGCGCCCGTTCTTTCGCTTCCATGGGAAGTCGCTCCCTTTTTGAAAGACCTTGTACGCGTCTTGTACGTGAATGGCAATCTCGTCCATGATGTTCTCCAAAAAAATCGGCCGCGGGAACCCCGCGGCCGAATCAGTGTCGAAAATAAAAACCGCGGGCGCTGGAGAGCGCCCGCAGTCAGGTCAATTTAAGACCGTTATCTTCTGGCAGTAGGCGCGCTCCGCGAAGGAAATTCAGCAACCGAACCATTCACGATTCGGATGCGAATTGCCCATTTAAGATTTTTGGCAAAGTTAGGCATGCGTCGCGCCACCTTTCTTCAGGATACCTGGATAGTCTACAACGGAATTGAGGGTCAGTCAACCCTACTGCTGGCCTTTGGACAGGAGTTCGGGTCTTTTCCGTAGGCTGGGCTCCCACGCCCAACCCGACGGCGGCATGCCCACTCCGCTTCGCTACGGGTTGCTTCGCGAGGAGCCGCCTCTTAGTGTTTGAAGTGAAGCACAAAAACAATATGTCATTCTGAGGCGCGAAGCGCCGAAGAATCCCTATGATGATGCTTTTGTTAGTTCCATCATAGGGATTCTTCGCCTCCGTATTGCACCGGCTCAGAATGACACAAGAGTTTAAACTATCTTAGGCTAATGATGTGCGAACTTAGGTCCGAAGTTGGATCCTGCTTCAACATTGCATTTTGCTCATCCAGGATTTCGACGATCGTTGTGATCGTTACGCATGAAGTATAGATTGACTTCAGTCGTTTAACTTCGCCCTATGCCCGTCCAGTGAGTTTGTGAAGCGAGTGTTTTTCGGGATGTTACCTTCGGTAAGCGATGAAGCTCCCAATTGGGTTCAAAGATCTGTTGGCTTCTTTCCACCACTTCGAAAACCATTTTGGGTTCACTTTCCCATGGGAACTTCACTGGACCTTGGCGGCCGAAGGAAAACTGATGTAACACCGTCTTCATGAAGTTGTAGGTCTCTTCACTGATCAACACTCCCCCAGAATTCAAGGAGACCGTGAATTGCTGCAAGCGTTGCGCAGTTCTCACAACGTCTCCCGTGAATGGGAAAGATGTATCCGCTGTATCTCCCTTTTCATGACCACGGACCAATCCTGTGGCGATGCCAACACTGAGGTTCAAGTTTGGTAAACCTTGCTTGGATCTTTCTCTATTAAGCTCAGTAACGTAATCCAAAAGTTCCAAGCCGGCGTGGGTTGCGAGCAGAGCGCTGATCTGCGGGGGAAGTCTTCCTGGGGCGATTCCGAAGGAAGCGACCATTGTGGAGATATTGATATGGCTTACCAATCCACCGTATTGGGAGATGATAGGGATCGCATCTCGGAAGGGTTTCCCGGGTGATCTAATGATCGCCTCATCTTGGGAACTCACATCTGTTGGCGAACTTTTGTGCAGCTTGGCGAACAGCAAGGTGGCTTGGATGATCCTGCCTGGTTGCAATTGACTCTTTGCACTAAGAGGACTAGGAAAAGCTGGGACCGAAATCTCGGGCCGTGCAACCTTGAGTAATCTCCTTCTCAACTGGAGAAGCAGTCCATTCTGTTGTTCTCTCGCACGACGTTCCGCGATACGTGGGTCGGCCACGTCATACATGCCCCTCGATACGAGGTAGAAGGCGAAGGCGAAGAGGGAGAGCGAAACTGCCGAGGGGATAAGCACATGCCATGCTTCATCCATGGACCCCAATTGCTGAGCATAGGTAAACGCGTCATACATGATGGTTCCCCAGTTGTTGGTGTTGCGCGTAAAACCCATAAACGAGATGAACCCATCTGCGACGACTGCACCGGTGACGGCGATCATCATTTGCAGGCCAGCCATGGGGAGCATGTGTGGTAGGACATGTTTGAGGATGACATGTTGAGACCCACCCCCAGCGATGCGCGAGGCTTCAATAAATGGCATCACTCTTACTTTGAGGGCATGAGAACGCATGACGACGGCCGTTGTTCCCGCTCCGGCGACAACACCGTAAATCAATCCAAGCGGGACGGAACCTATGTCGCGGAATCGGGATCCGATGACGACCATCAGGATCGGTGCCGGGAATAACAGAAAGATATCGGATACGCGAGAAAGGATCGAATCGGTTATTCCGCCGTAGTAAGCAGATATAACTCCGAGTATCGTGCCCACGACAGCCGTCGCAATGGCTGCGGTCAATCCAAGGGCAAAGGTAGGAGTAGTTGCTTTTAGCAGCATACTGAGCACATCACGACCAAGTGAATCGGTTCCAAGCAGGTGCCTTGCTGAGGGTGAGGTAGGGTGAGGGAACATCTCCATATCAAAGCCGGTGACGGGATCGTAGATCCCTCTTGGCCAGACAGTGTTCAGCAAGATCGGATGAGCGATAGCCATGATACCGAACATTCCGATCATGAGTAGACCAATCAGAGCGAGACGATTGCCGCGAAAGATGTCCCAGGCACGTTTTAATTGTCCCCATGCCAAGGCGGTTCTCACCCGCCAGTGTTTGAAGCGGATGATCAATGTCGGTTTGGAAGTTGTTCCCATGGCGTCAGTCATCGATCATCCTTCATTATGAAGATGGAAAAGTTGCAGGTTCTTGATAGCGTAACCGCGGGTCGAAATAAGCAAGTAGGATATCTAACAGTAGACGTGATATCAAGGAGAATATCCCTACGAAGAGCATGATCGCCATCGCGATGGGCATATCTTGCTGGTTGAGCGAGTCAAATAGAACGCTTCCCACCCCAGGCCAGCCAAAAACATCCTCAATGATCACTACACCTGTCATCAGATAAGGCAATGTGATGACCAATCGGCTCACCACGGGGAGGATGGCATTTCGCACGGCGTGTTTGTTCCGCACGATACGCTCGGGAAGCCCCTTAGCACGGGCTACGGTGATATATTCCTCTTCGAGGGTATCTGCCATGCTGGTACGCATGATGAGCATTGTTTCACCAAAGGAGAGGGCAGTGTAGGTTAAAGTGGGAATCGCAGCGCGCGAGAGGATATCGAGTGCTTGGATGTTAAACCCGAGAGCGTACCAGCTTCCTATGGCCCCAACGCCGATCAGGGGAATGATGATCCAGGTAGGCAGTCCACGACGAATGATCCGCTGTAGTAGTGTGTTGAGAGCCACCAGCACAAGTGTTACAAAAATCAATGAAAGGATCATCCTCCAAGATACCATCGACGGAGATAGGGGCGAATCCCCCCAGATTCTGAAGTCAAGACTATCAAATGAGCGGGATCCGAAGACAGTGCGGAAGAATCTTATTCGCCGACCAATGAAATACGTGACGAGCCATGCGAGCCACGGAGGAAAAGTGGTATAGAGTGCGATCCCACCGAAAGTAGTAAGACTGGTGACGGGTCCAGATCCCCTCCAGCCAATGAAACGACCCAACGCGAGTCCGATGACAAAAGCGAGGGCAGTTCCGGTGAGGAAGATGAGCAAGCTGGCCGGGATCGTAGCTTTGAGAATCTCAATGACGGGGTAGCCGTAGAACGATTCTCCAAAAGTTCCGTTAAAGAAGTTGCTGATCCAATTGAAGTATTGCTGCCAAAGCGGTAAGTTCAATCCGAGTTCCTCTTGCATCGCCTCACGCTGCGCTCTAGATTGCGACAGCGCAAATTGAACGGTGAAATCTTGGGGAATGATGATTTGTATCAGGAAGAACATCACCGTGGCGAAGAGGAAAATGACCAACACGGCCCAGAGGGTTCGTCTGATGAGGAATCGGATCATGATGAGCATTCCTTGTAATGTTGTCCACGTGGAATCGAAATATTTCCCCCCATCTTAGATAATACTTACGAATTTCCTAAGAGGTTCATACGGGCGGAATTATCCCACAGGCGGCGGAGCCAGGGTAGGTTTGTGGGAGCTCTTACCAGGAAATGTTTTTTATTTTGCATCCGGTTTTTCAGTGCGCTTAATGGATTTGTTTACGGCTCTGCTGCTGCATGGACTGGCTCTGCTAAGAGGCTTCCAATGAAAAGAGGAGTTCTGCCCCTCGAGACATTGTTTTCTCCTTAACCAAGGATATGTCTCTTTAACTCAATTAGCCTATGCTCAGGTGTTGGGGATTTATCAACCGTAACTCTAACCAGTCAAAATCGCGGTAGCACGTTCGATAGAATCAGGGCTTCCTATGATGCCCAAACGATCGCCCAACCTAATCACAAAATCTCCGTGAGGGACGGTGATGGTCTCATTACGCTGAAGACTTAGGACGAGCGTATTCCCCGGTAGACGCAATTAGCGAAGCGGGATGCCGTCAAGCTGAGTGTTACATAGCGTTGCTTCGTAGACCTCTACATCTTCAGTTTGATGGATGAAGCGCGTTTGTTAAAGAAGAAGGTGGATAGGTTGAAGCAACTGGCGAACTTAAATACTAGCGAACGGCCCGGATGAAATCTGCTAACAAACCATACGCTGTCGTGTGAGGTCCGGGATTGGTTTCGGTGATGGTCAGATCCCCAAGCACATCGCTCACGAAGGTCACTGCAGAGGATGTCCCCATAACATTGTAAAGCGAGTCGTTGGGGTCAATCTGCTCAGGTCCCACGGAGGCCTTCACCCCTTTGCCATCGCGCCAAGCTTGACAAATTAATTTCCATCGACGACCTTCCTCACGCGCCTTGATCACATCCTCGAGCGAGATGTGCTCGATGCCCTCCCGCTTGATTATGTCGGGGGGGAGTGGAATCCCCATCAACACTGTCACAAGCGCTGCGACTTTAACTGCGGAATCCCAACCCATGATGTCACCGCTGGGATCTGTCTCGGCAATACCGATCGCTTGGGTATGAGCAAGGGCTTCATCGAAGGATTTCTCCGTTTCCATCAGGGTCAGGATGAGGTTGGTGGTCGAGTTGAGCACGCCACGGAAAGAATGAAGTTTGGCAACCGGCAGGACTTCCTGCCAGAGTGAAAAGATCGGTGCGCCATCCATGACTGTTGACTCATACAAGAACCGTGCCCCCTTTGCTTGTGCAAGCTCCGCTAACCTATCGAATGCATGCACGACGGGTCCTTTATTTGCAGTAATGGCATGCATACCCAGTTCGAGCGCGGTCGTGATGTGATCTATGGCTGGTTGGCCCGTTTGATAATTTACCGGTGTGTTCTCAAACAAGACATCAGCACCGCTCATGCGGACGAAGGTTACACCATCGATATCAGAGTTATTAGGAGCGAGGGTGGAAATCTCTTTATCTGCAGTTGCAAGCGATAACGCTGCTTCGAGATCGATGCCACTCGGCTTGAGCACGCTTCCGTGGCGCCGGGTGGCAATTCCCACGATGCTCCATTCGATCTGGTATTGCTCTCGCAATACCTCGCGTTTAGCGATCAGGAGTTGAGCCAGAGCACGACCGACGTTGCCGAATCCTAGGAGCGCAATTTTCATCTTCTTCATAGGTTCACCTGGAAAGACTGGAAAGCGATTACGGATTAAACCAACGGCCAAGGGTATGGCCTGACACCATCAGGCTCAGGGAAATGTCCTTCTGTGATCAGTTCTTCAGCACGCATCGCCATGGCTTCGATCTCAGTTTGAGAAAGGAGCGCTGAATAATCGGCGTGAAGATCGGCGTCTGTTGTTAAGCGATGATGAAACGCGCTGAGATCATTGATGATGGCCTCGGGAATGGGCTCGCCCACAAAGTCCCATGCGACGGTGCGTAATTTATTATCTCGATGGAAACAAACGCCATGATCAATCAACCACAGATGATTGTCTGATCCCAAGAGGATGTGTCCGCTCTTGCGATCGGCATTGTTGATTAAAACATCGAAGGCGACCACGGGTCGAAGCCGTTGGCGCTCTTCATCGGTGAAGGTGAAATAATGACGCTCCGGATCTATGTCCAGATAGAGTTGGAGTGAGCCAGGACCAGCTGGACCGTCGTCACGCAGTACGGTCGGCGGGACCAGATCCCACCCCAAAGCTGTTGAGGTCAGATAAGCAGCGACCTCTCGGGCAGCGAGAGAACCAGGCGGAAAATCCCACAAGGGTCGTTCACCTCGCAAGGGCTTGTAAACCGCCAGGAGGGCTTCCTCCTCGGTTTCCACTTTGACCAAGAAGGTGTAATTCGAGCCCCACATGAACTGGCCGGCGACTTCGATCCTGCCAGTATGAAGGATTTGGAGGTGGTGATCTTGTGAATTTTTAATCATATTTGGGTTGGAGGAGCCTGGCACAGGCGTTAGATTTTCCCCCTTTGACCCATAAATTAGGCAGGGATTTCCAATGACGACTACCGCTTATGACCATTGCTCTTCGGGCAGAAATGACCTTCTGGATCTATCGGCTCTCCACAGTTTCCACAAATGGGACGCCCCCGGCTGGCCACCTCGATGCCCCAGTGACACAGGGCAAGCAATTGAGAACGTGTACACCAGAAACGGGCAACGGAGGAAATCTGATCATCGTCATCGGAGGTCTCAATTTCGCGGGCAACCAGAACCAAGAGATCATCTTCGTCATCATACCCGAGGCCCAGAAAGCCAATTCGGAAAGCAGGATCGATGGGTTGTTCGAGGGCCATGTCCTCTTCATTGTATTCGATTGAAGCTTTGGGAAGGTCAGGGAGCCTCTCATCTAATTCGGCGAGAAATTCTTCCACTTTAACGGCCAGCAATTGCACCTGTTGCTTTTCTACGATCAATGTCACGAGTTGATCAGCATCTTGAGCTTGAAGATAAAAAACGCGTTTACCGGGCGGTCCGATCGCACCGGTCGTTAATTTGGATACAGGTTTAAGATTGTATTCAGTCGCTGGCATTCCAGGCTCCGAGATTAATGAGTGCACTGAAAAAATTACCCTCGAGGAGTAGGGAGTGGAATATGTGGGGGTGCGGGCGCAGCCCGCACCCCCACATATACCGTTCCTCTTCTCGTGGTTGACCTTTTTTCAGTGGAGTCATCAATTCACCTGAATTTAATCAGAGACCAACATACGCTGAAGTATATCATCTCTCAGGAGGCAGATGGCTGGCATGGGTGTCATTGAGGCGAATCAATCGAGTGTGTCCTCGGTCAATGGCAAGGATGCTGATCGAGGCTGGTTCAACAGTCAATCGCTGAAACAGGTCCAAAGGAAGACCGAGGTAGTGTGCGAGGGCAAGCTTGATCGTGTCGGAGTGCGAGACACAGATGATCCTGCTTTTTGGATGTTTATGTTTGACACGTAGGCTTTCGAGTTCCGTGACCACCCGCGCTTGAGTCTCATTGAAAGACTCGCCCTCTGGAAACTTAGCCAGAGAAGGGCTATGTAAAACGATGGGCCACAATTTGCGGCGCCTTAAGGCCTTAAGTGTCTTTCCCTGCCAGCGGCCATAATGGACCTCACCTAGCCCAGGTCGGGGGATGACTTGAAGACCTAGTCGTTGTGCGATGGGTGTGGCTGTCTCCATCGTCCGTTCGAGTGGGCTGGCATAAATCGCCTGGAAATGGATTCCGGACAACTCCTCTGCCAGTGCCTCAGCCTGAGCCGCTCCTCGTTCATTGAGATGAACGCCGGGCTGCCATCCGGCAAGTCTTTTTCCCAGATAATCATTTTCGGCATGTCGGATGAGATAAATGATTGTCATTACACCTCACTCATGTCTTTCCAGATCCGCGGCGAGAGTGACGCTGTTTGATGGCATCGATCTCCGTCTGTGTCAAATCAGGCAATTCATCACTTTCGGCGATACCGAGAGCTTCCCGTTGGGCTCTACGCCATCGAGCGAGCCGATCTTTAATCTGTCCCTCGTAGCCCTGATCAGAAGGGCGGTAGAAAGATTTTCCAAGCAACGCGCTCGGAAGATACTGCTGACCGATGTGATGATCCGGAAATTCGTGAGGGTACTCGTAACCCTCTCCGTGTCCTAGTGCGGCAGCGTCTCGATGGCTATCCTGCAGGTGTCGCGGCACTTCAACGATGCCTCGCTCCTCGAATAATTTATAAGCTTTGAAATATGAGCCTGAGGTGTTAGATTTTGGAGCGGTGGCCAAGTAGAGTGTGGCCTCTACGATTGGGTAAACACCCTCTGGGAGTCCAACGAACTCGAAAGATTGTACAGCGGCTGCGGCGACGACCATCCCCATCGGATCAGCTAGACCGATATCCTCGGAGGCGAGGATTAATAGGCGGCGCAGGATGAAACGTGGATCCTCGCCCGCGTAGAGCATCTTGGCCAACCAGTAGAGGGCCGCATCCGGATCGGAGCCACGTACTGACTTGATGAAGGCTGAGATGGTATCGTAGTGAGCATCCCCATCCTTGTCGTAGAGAACCGCCCGACGTTGAATAGATTCCTGGGCTACTTCAAGCGAGATGTGCACCGCGCCTTGGGAGTCGGGTAGCGTGCTTTCGACAGCTAATTCTAAAGCGTTGAGGGCGTTACGCGCGTCGCCTCCTGCAATACGCACAATGTGGGCGAGCGCATCGTCGTCGATTAATACCGATCGTTTTCCGTAGCCGCGTTCTTTTTCCCGCAGTGCATTCTCGATGATCTGCTCCACCTCATTATCTTCGAGAGGCCGAAGTTGAAAAATTCGCGAGCGCGAAACGAGGGCACCGATAACTTCGAAATAGGGATTCTCAGTTGTCGCACCGATGAGCGTGATCGTGCCATTCTCGACATGTGGTAGAAGGGCATCTTGTTGGGCTTTGTTCCAGCGGTGGACCTCATCGACGAACAGGATCGTTCTCTTCTTGTACAGTTTACGACGTTCTTCTGCTTCCTTGATGACGCGCCGAAGCTCTGGTTTGCCAGCCAGCACGGCGGAGATGGTTTCAAAGTGGGATTCGGTGGTATTGGCGATGATCATCGCCAAACTAGTCTTCCCTGTGCCTGGAGGGCCCCAGAGGATGATGGAAGAGAACAGACGGTCGGCTTCAATGGCGCGCCGTAATAGTCGATCCTCCCCGACGATGTCGTTCTGCCCGACGAACTCCTCCAGCGTGCGGGGTCGCATACGAGCAGCGAGAGGGGCTTCCTTCGCCATTCGTTTCTGGTGGGCGTGATCAAAGAGATCCATAAGCTCGTTTATTTTACCAATGAGTGAGAGGTTTGAGGTGAAACGCTCTTTAATGATAGAGTCCCAAAAGCAGGAGAAATCATTTGTCTAGTGATCTTATTTCTTTACCCAGCTTCAGCTTGGTAGATCGCTCTAGCATGTCATTTCTTCACGCAAAATATGGGCGCGAGGTGAATATCAGTAGAGCTACACCTGCGTTAATTTCCTTCAGATAGTATTAGCTTCATTAGATGAATGAGTGATATACATACATACGAAGCTGTCCTAGTGCTTTATCACGATGAATAATATGGATCCTAAAAACGAAAGCTCTCCTGAGTCCTTCGGCAATCCTTCGACCAGCTCAGGACGAAGCTTGTCGAAGGATCACTTTGGTGCGCACCCTTCGCTCCTTCGACATGCTCCCCTCGGCAAGCTCGGGAGAATGCAGGCTCAGGGTGCTTTATCCGCTAGTATGCATTAAAGCTTGATTGAAAGAGCATTAGCAAGCCAAGGATACATTTCACGAAGTGCTCACCGATGGCCACAACGTAGGCGATTCTGTAACGATCGAGATATCCAAGATAGGGGAGGGAGGTAGAATTACTAGGGCAGCGTGGGAAATGATTGCTGTCTTGGATCAGGATCCACTGGTGAGGATGGAAGAAATCTGAAAACAGATCCATAATGTTCAAGAGGAGATAGGGTAGGAGAACTGTCATGCGACCTGGATTCCATTTGGGAGGATTGAGGAACAAGATCATCGCCTGGTCTTTTGTCCCCACGGTGATCATCTTGGTTGCAGTAGCCATCGTCATGTTCTACGCCTACCAGGATGTGACAGAAGATCTTGTGATCGAAAGGGATACGGAACTAACGAGATTAACGGCTGATAAATTCATGGCTGAATTGACGAAATATGTCGATCTCCTAAGTGCCGAGGCACGTTCGCCAGCGATCTATGAAAAAGACCCTGCAGCGCAGCGTGATGCTCTCAAAGCAGCCAGTAATCGTTTGGCTGCTTTTGATGCTGGAGTGCTTATCCTCGACACCTTCGGTATCGTCGTGGCCGCTGAACCGGAACGAAGAGATCTCGTCGGGCAGGATTGGTCCGATCGAAGCTATTATCTCCAGCTGCTTCGATCTCAAATATTCGGTGCGGTAGACATGGTTATTTCAGATGTTGTGACCGACGGGCTAGAAGGGGAGGATGTCATCGTCATCGCAATGCCTATTCTGGGTTCTCAAGCGGAATTCTTTGGCACGCTGGTGGGTATGTTTGGTGTTGAACAGGCTGCACTTAGCGCATTCTACGACGATATCGAAAAACTCCGTCTCGTGGAAAGTGGAAGTGCATACATTGTGGATGGGAATGGGAAGGTGATCTACCATTCCGATCCTGGTTACATTGGAGAAGATTTTTCCCTCCAAGATGTAATACAGCCAGTCTTGGGGGGGGAAGTGGGGGCAGTACGCATACGCGATCTTGATGGTCAGGAGATTGTTGCCAGCTATGCGCCGATACCTAATACCTCCTGGGGTCTGGTTACGGAGGAAAATTGGGCTTCCTTAATCGAGCCCAGTCAAGGCTACCGACAGTTTCTCTTTCTCTTGCTTGCCTTAGGGGTTGTTATCCCCACTCTGGTGGTCGCATTTGGAGTTAGGCGCATCACGCGTCCTATCATTGAACTCATCACTGCAGCTCAGAAGGTGGCTGGGGGTGATTTCAGCCAGAGGATTAAGGCGCAGACCGGTGATGAAATTGAGGAGTTGGCTGAACAATTCAGTCTCATGTCGGCTCAACTTCAGGGATCATATGCACAATTAGAACGGAGAGTAGCCGCTCGAACTGAAGAATTATCGGCGCTCAACGAGATCGCCTCTGTGGTGAGCCAGTCCTTGGACTTGGATGAGATATTGTATAGCGCCTTAGATGAATCCCTGCAGGTGATGGAAATCGAAGCCGGGGGGATCTATCTCTTGAATGAAAAGGCAGGGGTATTGAACATCGTCGCTCAGCGAGGATTTAGCCCCCAGTTTGTATCAGAAGTCGACAATTTAACAATCGGTGAGGGTTTTTCGGGTCGTGTTGCCCAATCTGGTCAGCCTTTGGTTGTGAACAATGTCTCCACCGATCCTCGATTGACGAGGAAGGTCGTCCGTGATGAGGGGCTCCGATCGATGGCCAGCGTGCCCTTGGCAGTCAAAGGGAAAGTGTTAGGAACGCTCTTCGCAATTACACGCGGTGATCGGGAATTTACCAACCAAGATGTCCAATTGCTCACCTCCATCGGTCATCAGATCGGTGTGGCCATAGAGAACGCCAACCTCTACAATGCTGCACAGAGGCGAGCGGAACAATTTGAGGTGCTCAGCGAGTTGGGGCGTCGACTCACTTCTATTTTGGCCGTTGATGCGTTGCTCGATCAGGTAGTTCGGTTGATTCAACAAGCATTTAAATATGATGTGGTCGAGATCGGCCTGGTTGAGGGGGACGAGTTGGTCTTCAAGCGTCGAGCGAAAGTACTTTCTGATACTCAGTTGGAGAGTTTTCGCATCAAGATCGGAGAGCAGGGTATCACTGGTGAGGTGGCAGCAACCGGTGAGACGCTTCTCGTGCCAGACGTGAGCCGAGACCAGCGCTATGTCAATATTGATGACGATGATACCCGCTCGGAGTTGGCAGTCCCCCTCAAAAGCAAAGGTCTAGTCATTGGCGTGCTCAATATACAAAGCCGAGAGCTCGATGCATTCGACGAGAGTGATTTGGTGCTGACACAATCATTGGCCGATCAGGTGGCTATCGCCATTGAGAACGCTCGTCTATTTATTGGTGAACAACGACGAGCGGATCAATTTCGCGTGATCAGTGAGGTGGGAGGACACATAAGCTCGATCTTGGATGTTGAAGTATTGTTGCAGGAGATGTCCCGCCTAATTAGAGAGGCTTTTGGCTATTATCATGTGGCTTTCGGGTTGATCGAGGAGGATGAGGTAATTTACAAGGCCGGATCAGGGGAACTCTCGGATGAGCCTGGTTTTCAGTTTGAGCCCGCAAGGCTCAAGGTTGGCCTCGAGGGGATCACAGGTTGGGTGGCTTCAACAGGTGAGTCCTTTTATGTGCCCGATGTGAGCAAGGAACCGCGTTACATTGAAATGCGAGGTAGCAAAACCCGCTCTGAGCTAACGGTCCCGATCAGTGCCAGAGGGAAAGTTCTTGGCATCCTCGATGTTCAGAGTGACCAACTCAACGCTTTCGATGAATCTGACCTAACCGTTCTCCAATCCTTAGCCTATCAGGCAGGTGTGGCGATCGAAAATGCGACTCTCTTCGAGGCTGAACAAAGACGGGCAGAACAATTCCGTTTGATCAGTGAGGTGGGACAGCGTATCATCACAATCCTAACTGTCGACGAGTTGCTCGAACAGATGGCCAGAATGATCAAAGATACGTTTGATTATTATCACGTTGGATTTGGATTAATCGAAGGGGATGAGGTTGCCTCGAAGGCCGAGCTCGGTCCTTTAAGAGAAGCCTATCATTCCGTGCGTCTTAAAGTTGGCCAGGAGGGGATTTGGGGTCAGGTTGCTCAAACCGGTGAGCCGTTATTGATACCCGATGTGAGCAAGAATCCGTGGTACTTTGCCGTGCCGGGTAGCGAGGTCTGTTCGGAACTATGTGTGCCACTCATATCGAAGGGCGAGGTTATCGGTGTATTGGATGCGGAGAGCGACCGGCTAGATGCATTTGACGAAAGTGACATTGTGATCCTACAGACCCTGGCAAACCAAGCGGCCGTCGCAATAGAGAATGCACGTTTGTTCGAGCAGACTCATCAACTGGCTGCCATGGAAGAGAGAAATCGCCTCGCCCGTGACCTCCATGATGCCGTTACTCAAACTCTTTTCTCGTCCAGCCTTCTCGCTGAAGCTTTACCTGTTTTATGGGATAAAGATCAAGCCGAGGGGCGAAGGCTTCTAAATGAAATTCGCCAATTATGTCGAGGCGCTTTAGCCGAGATGAGGACTCTGTTGATGGAATTACGCCCCGCCTCGTTGGTTGAGGCGAGTTTGGAAGAATTGTTGAATCAACTTCGTGATTCCGTAACTGGGAGGATAGGTGTGCCTGTCACATTGACAATTGAGGGCCCATACGAACTACCTCCCGACGTTCACACCGCGTTCTATCGCATCGCTCAGGAAGCGTTGAACAACATCGTCAAATACGCTCAAGCTAGTCAGGTTTCGATCGCATTACGATGTATACCTCTCGGGGATGAGAATGAGCGAAGGGTAGAATTGCACGTAATAGATGATGGGGTCGGATTTGATCCCGGTGATATCTCGTCTGAGCGTTTGGGTATCGGGATCATGCGTGAGCGCGCGAGAGCGATCGGGGCTACATTGAAGATCGATACCGAGATTGGGCATGGGACGGATATTTGGGTTGTCTGGGAAGGTGTATAGGTGTCCATCAAGGATGTGCAGCCGTAGCCTCTTGACTTTGAGTGTATTCATCACCTGGTGGGAGATAACATGAAAGGTATTCTCTACAAGAGAACAGCGATGCTCTCCATTATTTTGCTGGCATTGACCTTCGGTGCCTGCTCGCAACCTGCTTCACCAACCAATGATGAATCCTCAACGCAAGAGGTTATTCCGACACCAACGAAGGAACTTCAAACCATCGTCGTGGCACTGGTTGAAACTCCAACATCTTTGGATCCCGCCGACCACCGTGAGCGTCAATCTGAGACCGTAATCAGGAACATGTTCGACGGGCTGGTGACACGGGATATCCGCAGTGGTATCCATCTTGAGCTAGCGGAAGTGATTACTTTTCTAGACCAACAGACACTAGAGGTCAGATTACGAAGAGGGGTGCTCTTCCACGATGGCGTAGAAATGACCGCGGATGATGTGGTATTTACCTTCGAACGTATTATTGGTGAGAATGCAATTGAGTACCCTGAACCTCATACCTCTCAACGTAAAGGGCTCATCACCCCCTTAGCTTCAATAGAGAAGACTGATGAATATACCGTGGTGATGCATTTTAGTAGTCCCTGGCCACCTGTTATGCAGATGCTTGTTCACCAACAAATCGTGCCTAAGCATTACTTGGAGGAAGTCGGAACGCAAGGTTTCCTCGAGCATCCTATCGGCACTGGGCCATTTAAATTTGTATCAGCTGAGCAGGACCTGAAAGAGATCATCATGGAGCGTTTTGATGATTATTATGGTGGTGCGCCAGGCTTGCCTCCGGTGGGACCTGCTTGTGTAGATCGAGTGATCTTCCGTGTGATCCCCGATGCCATGACCCGAGCGGCGGCGTTGAAAGCCGGCGAGGTTAACATCATTCAGGAAGTACCTCTGGATTTGATCGAGGTCTTAACCGAAGATCCCGACATCTCGGTGCGGACAGCACCCGGTACTCGACCGGTATGGCTGGATTTGAATGTCAACTTGGCCCCATTTACGAATGTGCGGGTCCGGCAGGCGCTCAATTATGCGGTGGACAAAGAAGAGATTATTTGGGAGGTATTTTTCGGTCGGGCGATTGCCTTACCTGGACCTCTGTCACCGTACAATAACTTCGTCAATGAAGAATTGGAACCGTACCCCTACGATCCTGAGAGAGCTTTGTCCCTTCTAACCCAGGCTGGTTGGATAGACATGAACGGTGATGGCTTTCCGGATAGAGAAGGTGAACCATTCGAATTTACCATCGATACCTTGGAGAGGTGGCGTCCGCTTGCTGAGAATATCGTTGAACAGCTGCAGAGGATAGGTATCCGGACAACGATCCGTTACTGGGAGCGATCCGTCATCCGTCCTTATTTATTAGCCGGAGAGCGAATGGCATTCCTGGAGGGCTGGGGGGATTCTGCCTTTGATCCAGTGGGGCACTTCGAGGCTAAATGGCACACGTATATCGAGGATCAGCCTTATGGCCGTGCGAATTATTCGGGCTATAGCGACGAAAGAGTGGATAGTCTTATTCGGATGGGTGAGACTACATCCTGGACAGTCGAGCGAGAGAGAATATACAATGAAGCCCAGATGATCCTTTATGTGGACGCGCCAGCGGTGTTTCTGATCCTCCCCGAGGAAATTGGAGCGGCGTCGATCCGTATCGAGAATTGGGAACTGGCTTCAGATGGACGCATCAACTTGCACGACGTTTGTATTATGCCTGAAACGGCGGAGGAGTGAGTGAAATTTCTATCCATTTGTGTGCCCTTCATGCGATAATCGTAATAAGGATAAATCTATGACTGAAGCGAAACCCATTCGAGTGATGATCGTTGATGAGCATGATATGGTCCGCCGAGGACTGATCATGTTTCTTAAGGTCAAGCCCGACTTGGAATTGATCGCAGAAGCAAGAAATGGGGAAGAAGCCATCCTAATATGTGAGAATGTACAACCGGATGTGATTTTGATGGACCTTATGATGCCTGTGATGGATGGCATAACCGCAACAAGGATCATCCGTGAGCGATGGCCTGAAGTACAGGTCATTGCTTTAACGAGCTTCCAGGAGAAAGAGTTGGTCCAGGAAGTACTCCAAGCAGGTGCGATAAGCTATTTGTTAAAAAACGTCACGGTCGATGAGCTTGCCGAGGCGATCCGGGCAGCATATGCAGGGAAAGCGACCTTGGCCCCGGAAGCGACACAGGTATTGATTCAAGCCTCTCGAGAAGATCCTTCACCGGGTCATGATCTAACACCACGCGAACATGAGGTTCTTGTATGCATGGTCGAAGGATTGAGCAATCCTGAAATTGCTGCGCGACTTACCATCAGTCGCTCCACAGCTAGGGCACATGTCAGTAACATCCTCTCTAAACTGGGTGTCTCCAACCGTGCAGAAGCGATTGCCTTGGCCCTTCGTCAGAAATTAGTCACCTGATCAAAAAAAGTGTACTGAAAAAACTACCCTCGAGGAATAGGTAGGG